>NZ_JAYROT010000025.1:0-46500 GCF_041911495.1 Acinetobacter sp.
GTCCCGAAGGGTTATGGCTAAAATTGCCATAAACTTCGTTATGAAACTTGACAAGGGAGTGACCATTCTCTGCGTTTCATGCCTCGTTTATGTGATTTTAGCCTATAACGCAATGCATGGTTGAAATGTCAACAGACCCTAGTAATTGATCTAACTTAACTTGTTCACGATACGCAGTGGCAAGACTTTCATTGCCAAACCAAGTGGCAACCACGGCCATTTTGGTACATAGGCTTTGACTGGTTCACTTTCGATGGTTTTCACCAAGATTTTACAGCCTGTTTTTTCATCCACTTCAAAAGGTAATTTTTTCGCCCCTTCATTCAGCTCAGTACGAATATAGCCTGGGAAAATGGTCGATACTTTGATCGGTGTATCAATCAGTTCGGCACGAATTCCTTCGGCAAGGTGCGCAACTGCAGCCTTACTTGCTGCATAGGTCGACAAATGTTTCGGCAAGCCACGCACCGCACTCATCGAAGAAATTACCACCAAATGCCCTGCATTTTGCGCACGGAAAATTTCTACAGCAGCTTCGCACTGCGCAAGTGCGGAGATAAAGTTGGTTTCTGCTGTAGCACGGTTAATGGCAAAGTTGCCCTTACCAATACGACGACCTTCACCCACACCCGCATTGACGATGATGCGATCAATACGTCCAAACTCAGAATGAAAGGCTTTAAATACGGTAAAGACATCATCATAGTGCGTGACATCTAAGGTTTTAGCGATGACCTGAATGCCAAATTGACTTTCCAGCTCTAGTTTCAGTGCATCTAGGCGTTCTTGACGGCGTGCGCAGATCGCAAGGTTGTAGCCTTTTTTGGCAAACTCACGTGCCATCCCTGCGCCAAGTCCTGAGCTTGCACCTGTGATTAAAATTGTTTTTGCCATGATTAGATCCTTTAATTTCAATGATTTTCTGTAAAATATTCAGTTAAATCCACGTCAGTAAATCTGCATTTTCAGCCTTGATAAAGTGGTGTTCATTTAGGCTGAGCAGCTGTCGATCAATACCTTTTAAGCGAATGGTAGTGATCGAGGTATTGGCAATCGACCAATTCAGCTGAAAAATGCTTTTCGCATCCAGTCCAAGTAGATGACCAACAATGGTGGAAATCACCCCGCCTGAGCTAAACACCACCGCATAACGAGGTTGTTGCTCTGCCAAATCCGCACATAAGGCATCAAATGCCCCATTTACCCGAGTGGAAAATGCCGTCCAAGACTCATCATATTCATGATCAAATTCATTGCCAATCCAGCGATCAATCGCTTGATCAAAGATGCTTGCCAGATACGCCCGCGGATTTTTCTCTTGTAAAATCGCCAGTTTCAGCTCATCAGGTTTGTTGAAACGATCATCAAATTTGGCAAAGACTTGCTGATGGTGAAATTCATTCCAAACTTGATCACTATTCACCGCAAGCTCAGGGAAACTTTCTGCTAAGGCAAGCTGAGCAGTCTGTTGATGGCGTTGCATCGTGCCTGCATAGACATAAGGCGGTTCTTTTAAAATTTTGGCAAGATACTGCCCAAGCAAAGTGGCTTGTTGCTCGCCCTTATTTGAGAGCTGGTCATAATTGGCTGCACCAAATGAGGCTTGTCCATGCCGAATCAAATAAATCGTGGTCATTACTTTCTGCTCTTCATATTTTCTGACTATTAACCAATTCGCTGTAAAATTTGCTTTCCAATCGGATGATTCGACATTTTTTGTTTAGCGATCAATTTTAAAGCACGAAAATGTATCGCATTGATGACAATCCATAGATTTTTAAAAGCTGGATTATCAGTTTGTTTGTGGTAATAGCGATAATAGATCTGCTGTGCAATCCCCGCCAAGCGGAACAAACCAAACACTTCGTAAAATGCCCAATTTTCAGGCGTTAATCCCGTTTGTTGCAGATAGTAATCCACCACTTGCTGACGAGTAAACATGCCTTTGCGATTGGTTGGCTGACGACGTGTCGCTTTAAAGATTTTGTTGTCGCTGTCTTCCACCCAATACGCCAATGCCGAACCCAAATCCATCAGCGGATCGCCAAGTGTTGCCATTTCCCAGTCCAACACACCAATCACTTCGGTCGGCTGTTGTGGGTCAAGAATGACATTATCAAAACGCCAATCATTATGAATCACGCAGGTTTTGGTATCGGCAGGAATATTTGCCAGTAACCATTTACGTACATAATTAAACGACGGAACATTCTTAGTGCGGGCTTTGGCATAACGCTTGTCCCAACCTTCGACTTGACGACGACAATAGCCATCACCTTTGCCCAGTTGCTCTAAGACAGTGCCTTGATACGGCACTTGGTGCAGTTCTATCAATTTATCCAGAACATTGATGCAAAGTTGGCGCACATCAGCTTCAGTGTAATCAATTTCTTTGGGCAAATTGGCTCGAGGAATAATGCCCTCGATGCGCTTCATCACATAGAAATCACAGCCAATCACCGATTCATCCTGACACAGCGCCACCATCTCAGGCAGTACAGGATAGAACGGTTTGAGATTATTTTGCACATGATATTCACGTGCCATATCATGCGCCGATTTGGCTTTGGTGCCTTTTGGTGGGCGACGTAGAATCAAATCCACATTGTCATATTTTAGGCGATAGGTCCAGTTGGATGCACCGCCAGAATATTGTGTGACTTGCACTTGACCTTGCAAATCAACCTGTTGATTTTTAAGCCATGATTCTACTGCTTGTATATCAAGTTCTTCACCGTTTCGGACATTGCCACCAATATCGATGATTGCCATGAAATTATCCTTTATCAACTGCTTTATTTTTCAATTATGCGCTTTTTCAATTCGCCATTTACATCAACAATTTACATTGTTTAGCGTCGAGACGCATAGGCTCGTTTCATCAATTCCAATTTGGCAATCATACCTTTATGCACCTCATCTGGTCCATCGGCAAGACGTAATGCACGTGCCTGTGCGTAAAACGCTGTCAGCGGTGTATCTTTGGATACGCCTTCACCGCCATGAATTTGAATCGCCATATCCACCACATTTTGTAGGACTGTTGGCGCAACCACTTTGATCGCAGAGATTTCTGTCAGGGCTGCCATATTGCCCATTTTATCCATCTTATAGGCTGCATATAAGGTCAACAAGCGAGCTTGATCAATCGCAACTCGAGCTTCTGCAACACGCTCTAGATTACCACCCAACTTTAATAATTCTTTACCAAAGGCTTTACGTGACATACCACGATCAATCATCAGCTCCAAAGACTTTTCCGCCGCACCGATACAACGCATGCAGTGATGAATACGTCCTGGTCCTAGACGACCTTGCGCAATCTCAAAACCTTGCCCTGCACCGCCAATAAAATTCGCCACAGGCACACGCACATTATCAAAACTTACTTCGCCATGACCATGCGGTGCATCGTAGTCGCCAAACACAGGCAACATGCGTTCGATCTTCACGCCTTGTGTATTCACTGGCACCAAGACCATGGAGTGTTGATGATGGCGATCTTTGGATTCATCAGGGGTATGCGCCATAAAAATGATGACCTTGGCATTTGGATCACCCAAACCTGACGACCACCATTTGCGACCGTTCAGTACAATTTCATCACCCTCAACCACCGCAGTAGCTTGCATATTGGTGGCATCACTCGATGCTACATCAGGCTCAGTCATACAGAATACCGAACGAATCTCCCCTGCAAGTAAAGGTTTGAGCCATTGTTCCTGTTGTGCTTCACTGCCGTAACGCCAAAGCACTTCCATATTGCCCGTGTCAGGCGCATTACAGTTAAATACGGTTGGCGCAATCAAACTGCGTCCTGTACGCTCAGCAATGTGTGCATATTCCTGTACCGACAGTCCTGCACCTAATGTTGCACCAGGCAAGAACATATTCCACAGTCCTGCGGCTTTGGCTTTGGCTTTTAAGGTTTCAAGCATCGCTGGCCACTGCCATTTCGTCCAATCACCATCGACATTTAGACGATGCACCTCATGCCAAAAATCTGCCTCGACTGGCTCGATTTCATCTTTGATAAATTGTTCTGTACGTTGGATATAGTCTTTGGCGCGATCAGAGAGCTCATACATGGTGGAAATCCTTTGCGTATTTGTATTATCTATTGCCATAGCATACGCAAATTATTATTATGAATTAAATGATTTAAGTGACACAAAGATTATGAATAAAATTCATAGCGATGATCTAAACGACCGAGAACAACCCAGCGACTCTAATAACCTAGAAGCAAATGACAATCTAGACATTAGCCAGTTTCATCGTGTTGATATTAATTTATATCCTTTGTTTATCGCCATTTTTGAGCAAAAAAGTATTTCTAAGGCAGCACTAATTCTGTGTATCAGTCAATCTGCGGTCAGTCATGCCCTGCAACGTCTACGGCAACAGCTTGGTGATGAATTATTTATCCGAGCTGGACACAAGATGCTGGCAACGCCATTTGCTGAGCAAATCTATACACCAATCAAACAGGCATTATTGACCATTCAAAGCATTGCCACTTCACAAAATAGTTTCGATCCCAAAGCAATTCACAGCTTAAAAATTGCTGTACATGATGAAATTGAACCGATCATCTTTCCGAAGTTGCTCGCCCATTTCCACAGTCTAGATTTAAACATTCAATTCTTGAGCGCCAAACTCGATCGCAAAACCATGTTTAGTGATCTCAGCATTCAGCAAGCGGATTTTGTCATTGATCTGAAGCAACATTGTCCAAGCAATATTCATTATCAATCTTTGATTGAAGATCATTTTGTGGTGTGTAGTCAGCAAAAAAATGTCAATAAAAGCATCTATCTCAATGCACCACATATCGGCGTATCCTCACGGCGCACTGGGCAATTGGTCGAAGATATTGATCTGAATCGTCAGCAAATTTCACGGCAGATTCTACTGCGCTGTCAGCACTATTCCACCGCATTGCAAGTCTTGGCACAGCATCCTGAGGCGATGTTGACTATTCCCAAGTTAATTTTACAAAACCTGCATTATGCCGACAGCATTCACCTGCATGAGCTACCGATTGCGTTACCCAAAATCGATATTGGCATGTATTGGTATCAGGATTTAGCGCACAACCCACGACATCAATTCCTCCGTGCAGAAATCTTAAAACTGGCACAATTGATTTAATCAGAAATGTTTTAAGCAAAAAAACAGCCTTAAACATATCGCTCAAGGCTGTCTTCATGATTATTCGAAAGTAAATTAACCGTATTGCTTGTCCAAATATTTAACAATCTGCCGAGATTCAAACATCTCCACACCTGTATTGGGATCAATCAAAAATGGCACTTGCATTTTGCCTTGCATTTTTGTGATTTCACGAGCACGCTTGCCATCAGCAAGTGGTACATATTTACCCGGTTTCAGTCGTGCATTGGCTGGCCCTTGATCTTGCCAACGCTCTTTCGGCACGTTATGCAATTTATAGGGAATCTCAAGCTCAGTTAGCTTGGCACGGACAATTCGTGAAAATGGACTGGCTTCAAAGCTCCACAATTCTAACAACTGCTCAGGCGCTTTACAATTGACATTATTCTCATTTGCCGTCATGCCATCAAAGCTATTCACTGCAACAGCGATACCACCAACCAAGGATACAGGTGGAAGCAAATGATAACTCAAAGGCACTTTACCCTTGTGACTATAATGGGTAAATAAATGCGCAATAATCGCTTTGGATTCATACAATTGATCGCCAGTATTCTCATCAATCAAAAATGGAAACTGTGCCTTTCCGCCTAAAGTCTGTACGATTGGTCGAAAACGTGTGCCATTTTTCGGACATGGATAGATTTCCACATCTAAGTTGAGTTGTGTAATCACATCACGCACACGACGGCAATATGAGCATGCTTCAAACTCATAGAGCTTTAATGGCTTCTCAGGTTGCTTAGGAAAAGCTGTGCCCATCACACCCCGAGGTAAAGTCACAAAAGTCGATGCTAAGGCTTGATAAACCTTAGTCCGATGGCGTTTTCCAGTGTGATTTGTCATGACAATTTAGACCTATTTAATCCATGCTTTATACAATTGAGTGTGTTAAATCAGTGCTTCTTTGGCAACCACAATACCATTATTATCCGCATAGATATAATCATCTTGGGCAATCGTCACACCGCCAAATGATAAAGTTAAACCTGTTTCACCCACGCCTTTACGGGTACTTTTTTGCGGAATACATGCCAATGCCTGCACACCTAAATCCAACTCAGCAATCGCATCAACATCACGCACACAGCCGTAAATAATTACGCCATTCCAGTGATTTTTCACCGCTGACTCTGCGATCATGTCGCCCATCAACGCACAGCGCATCGACGCACCACCATCAACAACTAACACTTTGCCAGTGCCGTCCGTTGCCAACAGCTCTTTGACCCGTGAATTGTCTTCAAAGCATTTCACCGTAACCACTTGACCGCCAAAGGTTTTGCGTGCACCAAAGCTACGGAAAAATTTGCCATCTATCGAGGGATAAACCACTTGTAAGTCTTTATCTTCATTATCATCCAAGAGATCACACGTCACAAAAGCAACACTCATTTTTTAACTCCAGTCATTGTCAGTATTTTTTAATGCGTTAGTTATACCATTGCAGTATGAATTTGCAAATTTCTGATCGGTCACAAACCGTTCTCGTTTCTGAAAAAATAAAACGACACAGCATGTCGTTAATGAATTTTTGCCACTTTCTTCAGGCAGTCTATTCGGCTAGTATCAATATCAAATGCAATATATGAACAAAATCGAAAATTTAGGTATCAAAAATTTGAGTATCAAAGATTAAAACTGGAATAAGATGGAACAACTCAATCCAAGCGACTTAAAAGCCATTCTGCACTCCAAACGTGCCAATCTGTACTACCTCGAATACTGCCGTGTCATGCAAAAAGACGGTCGTGTGCTCTATCTCACCGAAGAAAAAAATCAAAATCAATATTGGAATATTCCCATCGCCAATACCACGGTGATTTTGCTTGGTACAGGCACTTCGATCACCAATGCGGCGATGCGTATGCTATGTAGTGCAGGTGTCTTGGTCGGCTTCTGCGGTGGTGGCGGAACGCCATTATTCTCAGGCGCAGAGATTGAGTGGCTTACCCCACAAAGTGAATATCGCCCAACCGAATATGTGCAAGGCTGGTTATCGTTTTGGTTCGATGAAGCGAAACGACTTGAAGTCGCCAAAGCCTTCCAACATGCTCGATTGAATTACATCGAACAAGTTTGGTCGAAAGATCGTGATCTACGTGCCGAAGGCTTTCATCTGGATGATCAAGACATTCAAAATGCCTTGCAAGGCTACCGTAACAAAATTCCACGCATGACTAAAGTGGCTGATTTACTGCTTGCCGAAGCACAGACCACCAAACAACTCTATAAAATCGCCGCCACACGTTGCCAAATGTCCTTTGAGCGTAATCCCGAACAAGGCGACCTTGCCAACGACTTTCTCAATCATGGCAATTATCTTGCGTATGGACTCGCTGCAACCACACTGTGGGTGCTCGGTATTCCGCATGGCTTCGCAGTGATGCACGGCAAAACTCGCCGTGGCGCATTGGTCTTTGATGTGGCGGATTTGGTCAAAGATGCCGTGGTGCTCCCCTACGCCTTTCTCTGTGCCAAAGAAGGCATGAAAGAACAAGAATTCCGCCAACAGATCCTACAAAAATTCACAGAGCATAAATGCTTAGACTTTATGTTTGATCAAGTCAAAATGCAATCGCTCAACACATTCTCTAACGAGGTGCATGACTGATGATCGTGACCTTGATTAGCCAATGTGAAAAGAAAGCCTTAGCTCGGACTCGACGTGTACTCGGTGCCTTTGCCGATCGGATTGGTGATAATACATGGCAGACCGTGATTACCGAAGATGGCTTGCTTGCGCTGAAAAAACTGCTCCGCCAGAGTGCCACGAAAAATACTGCCGTGTCCTGTCACTGGATCCGTGGACGACGGCTTAGTGAGTTGCTATGGGTGGTGGGTAATCGCAGTAAATTTAACAGTGAAGGTGTCGTGCCTGTGAACTCTACCAAACGAAAAATTTTGCAAAATGAATGGGAAAATAATTGGCAATATGCTTCTAGCATTCAAATCATAGCCACGCTTGCGGCACTGCTGCATGACCAGGGCAAATCAACGATTGGTTTTCAAAATAAATTGACCTCAAGTTCGTTTATAGGCGATCCCTATCGGCATGAATGGATTTCACTCAAGCTGTTTGAACTTCTGATTGCGGATTGTCCCAACGATAAGGCTTGGTTAAATCGTCTGATCAATATTGAACAATGGTTATCCGAGAACGATATTTCGCAAAGATTTAAACAATGCAATCCCGATAAAACCAACATCGCAACTTTGCCACCACTTGCACAATGGGTGGCTTGGCTGATCGTGACACATCATCGCCTACCTCCAATACACGAAACATTTTATAAGCCAAGTGAAATTATTCGTCTTAAAAATGAACGTTTTGCAATCAATAACACCTTGAATGGATTTTACAAACAACTTAGACCTGTAGATTTTTGGGTAAAAAATCCACGGACTATAGAGGATAAGACTCAGGCAAAAACATGCCAAAATTTTTGGCAATTCAAGCAACTGGTTGTTTTTAGTAAAGTATGGCAAAAGCATATTAAACGCTGGTCAAATAAAGCGTTGGCAGATATTAACTTAATAAAGCTTAGCCAAGAAGCCACCGAGCAACAAAAGTCTATACAAGATACTTTTTTACTTTATCTCTCCAGACTTTCATTGATGATTGGTGATCACAATTATTCTAGCCTAGCTGATACGGACAGTCGTCGTGTTGAGGGCGCTGAGGATTTTAAAACACTGTCAGCCAATACAGATAAAATAACACGAGAAATTAAGCAACCATTAGATGAACACCTGATCGGCGTTGCCACGTTTACTGCCAAATTTGCTCGCCATTTACCGAGCATTGCCTCACAAATGCCAACACTTGAAAAGCACAGACCGCTTGAGAAAAATACATCGATTGAACGATTTGCATGGCAAAATCATGCCTATAAGCTGGCAAAATCATTACAACAAGCCACCCAAACCGATGGATTTTTTGGCGTTAATATGGCGTCAACAGGTTGCGGTAAAACCATCGGCAATGCACGCATTATGTACGGACTAGCAGACCCAAAAGTTGGTGCAAGATTCACTATTGCATTAGGGCTACGTGTACTCACTTTACAGACTGGGCAAAGTTTTCGCCAAGATTTAAATCTGAATGATGAACAGCTTGCGATACTCGTTGGTGGTACAGCCAATAAAAATCTTTTTGAATACAACCAAAAAGATAAACAAAATATCAGCATTAAAAACGAGGCTGAATCATCACAAAATATTTCACCTGTTTTTGGTAGTGAATCCAGTGAGGAGCTTATCGAAGAATGGCTCGATTCAAGCATCGACTATCAAGATTATAGCGAGCTGAATATCGATACGATATTAACTGATACCAAAGCACGATGTTTGCTATTTTCACCGATTGTCACTTGCACGGTTGATCACATCATCCAAGCCAGTGAGTGTAAGCGTGGTGGGAAATTCATTGCGCCAATGTTGCGATTGCTCAGCAGTGATTTGATTTTAGATGAGCCTGATGATTTTGACCAAAATGATTTGCCTGCACTGGCTCGGCTAGTTCACTTGGCAGGTGTATTTGGTTCTCGGGTATTGCTCTCCTCCGCCACACTGACACCTGACTTGATCGCAGGTCTATATCAAGCCTATCTTGCAGGTCGGAAGTTATTTAATCAGAGTCAAAATAAAGCCTCACCAAATGTCGTTTGTGCATGGTTTGATGAACAAGAAAAAGCCATGATGAGCGTACAATGTGCAGAGATAAGTACATTTAACGAAGCACATGAAAAGTTTATTGCCAAACGTATCCAATTTTTAAAAGTACAGCCTGTTCGTCGCCAAGCAGAAATTTTTGCAATTACAGCAAAATATCATCATGAGAAACAAGCCCAATTTTATGCTGAACTGGGTCAATCCATCATACAAGGTGCGATGCAACTGCATGAGCATCATCATCAGGTCGATGAGGTTTCTACCAAGCGTGTCAGCATCGGCTTGCTGCGTATCGCCAATATCAGCCAACTGACACAGATTGCCTTACAACTTTTTGCTCAATCAAATATTCCAACAGATACACATATTCATCTGGCTTGTTATCATTCCAAACAGTTATTAGTGCTTCGTAATGATCTGGAAAACCGTCTTGACCGTATCTTGAAACGCTCCTCATCACAGCCAAACCAACTCTTTTTACATTCTGAAATTCAAAATGCTTTAGCCAAAAGCAATGTAAAAAATCACCTATTTATCGTTTTAGCAACACCTGTAGCGGAAGTTGGTCGGGATCATGACTATGATTGGGCGATTGTTGAACCAAGCTCGATGCGTTCAATCATCCAACTTGCAGGACGTGTTTGGCGACATCGTCCTGAAAAAATTGCCACGCACACCAATATTCTGCTCATGCAATACAACATTCGGCATTTACGCAACCAAGGCAAATCGCAAAAAATGCCTGTCTTTGTACGTCCAGGTTTTGAAACACTTAAATTAAAACCGCATAGCTATGATTTATGTGATTTAGTCAGCGAAGCTCAATTGCAAAAAGTCGATGCACAGCCACGTATTTCTAAAGATAAAAACTTCAAAAGTAATACGCAAACTACCATTCAAAGTCTTGCCGAGCTTGAGCATCGTGTCATGGCGAATGTCATGAATAATGCCCAAACCAACTATGTCAACGCCTACTGGCAAGACCATAGCGCATCACACCGAGCCAACACGCATCTGCAACAACTCAGCCCTTTTCGGGATCACGCTGGTTTTTCACAAGAGGATTGGTTAGTCATCCCGAATGAAGAAAGTCCGATTGGTTTTGATGCTTACTATGCCGAAGATGTCTATGCCAATACACTCAAAGACTCTACACCTCAAAATCAATCTTTTAAAAATCTTGACTTTGATTTTGAACATCCGCAGATCAGCCCGTGGCTAAATACGACACTTGAACAAGCCTTGCTGAACATACAACAGCACGAACCTGAATACAGCATCAATAGCTTGGCGATCCGTTATGCCAGCGTATCCTTGGATCGTATAGATACGCAAAATAGTCGTGGCTGGTTGTTTAGTGAATATTTAGGATTTATCAGGCAATGAGTTTTTACACTAAGGAGAAAGGCATGAAGTCTGACCTCATGCCTTTTAACAAAGCCACCTGTGCGGTGGGGAACATCAATACTGAGAGTAGTATTTTCTAAGCTACCAATGAGGTAGTAAAAGCAATCCTAAAGCCAATGATGTATTTAGTCTATCTCTAATGAAATATTTAATAACAATTATAATATTAAAAATGAGAGTAGTATGGTTGATTAATTTATCAATATGATATTTAATGAAGCTATTCCATTGAATGGAATTTTCTAAATTTCATACTTAAAGGTGATTGATATGAGTCGAGATGAACATCATGTAGTACCCAACCCTGATGGAGGATGGGATGTAAAACGAAATGGTGCAGAACGTTCAAGCGGGCATTTTGAGAGAAAGTCGGATGCTGTTGACTATGGTCGTCAAGTGAGCAGAAATCAACAAACGGAATTTATCATCCATAACAAAGATGGAAAAATTTCAAACTCTGATAGTCATGGAAATGATCCATGCCCTCCTAGAGACAAAAAATAAGGTTGAAAGCAAACAATCAAATAAATGATTGTTTGCTTGCCAATACATTGGATGTGTTTATTTGAATAATATTCAATCGAGGAGTTTATCAAGGTGAAAGATGTCGCTTCACAACAAGCAAAATCGGCCGTTCTCGACTTTTTACACAGTCAGGTTGAGAAAAAGTCGGAAACTGAACAAAAGCAACTCACCAAAGCGCAAGAAGACGGCGATGCAGAAAAGTTTGCTGAATTAACGCTTAAAATTGCTGAAATCAAAGAAAAATATCAACGTGACGCTTGGCTAGATGATGCGGTCAATCGTATGGCAAAACAGCTCAACTTTGGCACACACATTAGCAAGGGCGTTCACCCTGATGCCAAAGGCGATAATGTTACTTTTAAATCTAACCACGAATTACCGACACCGATCGTCGGCACACATTCTATTCAGAGTGAATATTTGGATGCCAATGGTAATGCAGCAGCCCTACCCTTAGCTGCTTTTTTTGATTTTCAGGTGAGTGACGGTATCAAGATTCGTGATTTAGTATTGAGTGACAATAGTGATTTTATTGATTCATTATCAAATGATCATCAGCAAGCAAAAATTTATCATGCAGTTTTTAAAGATGCATTGCAGAATAGCATTGATCAGCCGAGTAGCCACGAGCGTAATAAGCAGACCCTATGGGTGACAAATTCTTACGATTGCTCAAATATTGATGATTTAAAATACATTGCCATTGTTCCGCTTTATCCTTCTGTGCTGACCTTTGAAACTTATCAGCGAATCAATCAATTACGCTACTCTGATGAAAACAAGTCTGCATTAGAAAACCGTTTTAAAAAAAATGCTGAGCAAAGACCTTATGTCAGTATGCTTAATTTGGCGACTGTGCAACTCGGTGGAACAAAACCACAAAATGTCAGTCAACTGATGAGTAAGCAAGGTGGACGCAATTATTTATTACCTTCACTACCACCGATGATCGGACGGGATTTTAATTTTAGGTTGTCTAAGTTTAAGCGTTCGATTTTTGATAACAATGCACTGATTTATCCAGCACGAGAAGCAATTCAAGATATTTTTTCTGTAGTGAAAAGTACCAACAAAAATGTCGATATCCGTAATACACGTAAAGAAGCAATTGATAATGTTTTGCACATCTTATTCGGATTGGTACACAGCATCCGCACCAGATTACCTGCGGGTTGGTCAAAAGATTTTGCACTCGATATGCCTTACAAATACTGGCTTGACCCAAAGCGTCCTGCCCTACCCGATGAAGAAGAATTTGCGCTTGGACAAACAAAAGAAGACTGGCACGAAATCATTATCAATCACTTTGCCGATTGGTTAAATGCTTTGCTTAAAGCTGAATTTCCTAAACAATCTTCGGATATTGCTTATCCAGAGCACAAAGAGTGGAAGCGTGAAATCGAAGCCATGAAAAAACAATACGAACGTGAAGGTCGAGGGATTTTCTAATGCAAGACCAACAACATCAAAACGAGTTAACACAAACCGTTGGCTATTTACTATTTCGCCAAGTACAGATTACAGGTGCAAATAGTATCTCCAGTCCGATCACCTACGGTTTCCCTGCGATTACGGGTTTTTTAGGTGCATTCCATGCCATGTCTCGCAAGTTACAGGTACACGAGGCATTTAAAGGATTTTCACTAGGTGGTGTCCTACTCGCTTGCCACGACTGTCAGCCACAAATTTATCGCCCAAGCAAATATAGTAACTACACCTTTAACCAAACACGCAACCCGATCAAAAAAGATGGTAAGACAGCTTCCATCATCGAGGAAGGAAAATGTCACCTCACCATGTCTTTTGTGGTTGAAGTGCTTGGTACGGCACATCTGAGTGATGAACAAAGACTTTTATTGGTCAATCAAACTACCCAATGGATTCAGCAACAACGCATCGCAGGTGGTAGTGTGCATGGGCTATCAAAATACAAGCCCGTTGAATTTTTTCAAAGTCATCAGCTCGATGATGTGATTCCATCACTCATGCCTGCGTTTGTTTTGATGGACGCACAAGATGAATTCGCTCAAATCATTGAAACGTTCCAAGACAAACATCCAGATGCCTCGGCTTTAGATGCATTACTTGATGTCTGTACCATTCATCATATTCCCGAAGCCACAGAAAATGGCGACGTGAAATGGTCAGCAACTTCTGCCAAAACAGGCTACGGCTGGCTGGTGCCGATGCCTATTGGCTATCAGGGTATTTCAGAATGCTTTGATGCTGGTGTCATGCAAAATGTACGAAATCCAGAATATCCAAGTCAATATGTTGAAGCCATCTATGGCTTAGGAAAATGGCTGTATCCATATCACCTTAAAGTCAACGATCAAATCTCTACCGCATTTTGGCGATACGAACATGATGCTGAAAAATCACTGTATTTGGTACGCCAAAGTGATCCTTTTGAATTTGTATAAACGATACCAACCAACCACAGTACCGTATTTTCGGTACAACAAACCCAATCATAATTTTGTAAACAAACCAATACATGGAGCAATAACATGAGTAATCTAAAAACAGCAAGCGTTTTGGCATTTGAGCGCAACTTAGATATTTCAGATGCATTTTTCTCACAAACTAGTAGCGATGATGATAAAAAACAAATTCTGCCTGTGACTATTTCAGAAAAATCTGTCCGAGGAACAATCAGTAATCGACTCAAAAATGCGCTTGCTAACGACCCAGCCAAACTCGATGCAGAAATCGAAAAAGCCAATCTACAAAAAGTCGATGCAGCAGCACTACATCAAGACTGCGACACCTTAATCGCATCATGGAGTTGCAAGGTTTTGCCTTTTACTGGCAAACCGAATGTCTGTAACGACCGTGAATATCAAAAGGCATTGGAACAAACTGTACAAGCCTATCTATCAGATCACGGCGTGAGTGAACTGGCGAAACGCTATGCGACCAATATCGCCAATGCACGTTGGTTGTGGCGCAACCGTGTCGGCGCTGAAAATATTAGCGTGACCGTGAAATGTAAAGTGGATGGTGAGCAAAAAGTCATGCAATTTGATGATGCTAAAGCCATTGCCCTAAAAAACTTTGATTACATAAATGAACAATTAACAGCACTTGCCGATCTGATTGAACAAGGGTTAACTGATAAAGCATTTGTCATTTTATATGTCGAAGCCAAAGCTATCATGGGCTATGGTCAAGAGGTTTACCCTTCTCAAGAATTAGTGCTTGATACTGGCAAAACCAAAAGCAAAGAGCTGTATAAAATCAATGATAAAGCAGGCATGCATTCACAAAAAATTGGCAATGCCATTCGCACGATTGATACTTGGTATCCAGGTTTTGAAGAAAATCAATTTCCAATTGCCATTGAGCCTTATGGTGCCGTGACCACAATGGGTACTGCATTTCGCCAACAGAAGCAAAAAATGGATTTTTATAGCCTTTTTGATAAATGGGTACTCAAAGCCGAAGCACCTGAAGTTGAACAACAACATTACGTCATGAGCGTATTAATTCGTGGTGGAGTGTTTGGTGAAAGTGGTAAGGAGTAATTATGAACTTTTACCAAGAAATCACCATCATTGAACAGGCGGAAATCCCCTTATATTTCATTTGGTCAAAACTTTACACCCAACTCCATCTCGCCTTTGTCGAGCAAAAGGACGATACAGAACAGATCACCTACGGCGTATCTTTTCCGCAGTATCGTCTGCACGACCAAAAACAGCTTGGACACTTGGGTAGTAAAATCCGCATCTTTGCCAATAGTCCAGCACAACTTGAACAGCTTAATTTGCAAAAATGGTTAGATCGACTCGAAGACTATGTGCATGTCACACGACCTAGAGAAGTACCACAGGACAAAATTACTGGTTATGCAAACTACAGCCGTATTCGCGCCCTCAAAAATAAACAGACTCGTATATTGCACCAAGCAAAGCGACGTAATATTTCTGTGGAAGAATCTGCAAAGTATTTTGAACAATTTACGGAGCGAAAACGTGGTGAGCCTTTTATCCAGTTAAAAAGTCAAAGTAGCAGTGATATAAATCAGCCGAAACATGAGTTTAACTTGTACATTTCTAAGCAAAATGTAGAAGCTGAGCATCTCGGGAAATTTGGAACTTATGGACTAAGTCAAAATTCAACTGTTCCCGAGTTTTGACCCAATATTTTTTCGACTCTTTAACAGCTTAATAAAATCAATGAGTTATAACATGTGCTAAAAACTTTGGGTATTTCATACTTTTTAGGGTTAAAGCACTGTTATAGCTTATTTTTTTGTGATAATTTTATAGTGTCCCATCACATAGATGGCTTAGAAAAGGTGATGTTGTGGATGCTGCTGTGGATCAGTGTGTCCCATCACATAGATGGCTTAGAAAACGATGCTAACAAAGATGCTATCAATCAAATCGTGTCCCATCACATAGATGGCTTAGAAATTACAAAGCCGCACATGACCCATGCAACGCTCGTGTCCCATCACATAGATGGCTTAGAAAACAGCAAATTGATCCGCATCTCTCGATATTCTGTGTCCCATCACATAGATGGCTTAGAAATTCCACATCGGGTATTTTAACTGTAAAACTGAGTGTCCCATCACATAGATGGCTTAGAAATTGATTGCGCGCCACTCTTCAACATCATGAATGTGTCCCATCACATAGATGGCTTAGAAAATTCGAAGGCACAGAACACAATGCACTAGATGGTGTCCCATCACATAGATGGCTTAGAAAGTCTGCGCAGTTGAACGTGATGCCTACGCTTCGTGTCCCATCACATAGATGGCTTAGAAAACGAATAATTTAAATCTTTAAAGAGATTCTAAGTGTCCCATCACATAGATGGCTTAGAAATGTTGCAGTTGGTGCAGGTGCTTTAGTTGCTTGTGTCCCATCACATAGATGGCTTAGAAAAATATGATCAAAAGGACAATTGGTAGCTTAGAGTGTCCCATCACATAGATGGCTTAGAAATTTGCCTTTCGGCTTTTGTTTGTTGATGAGGTGTGTCCCATCACATAGATGGCTTAGAAAAATCATTCAAAAGTGGTTATGGTGTGTGGAAAGTGTCCCATCACATAGATGGCTTAGAAAAGCAATATCAGAACGGATCATTGCTTTTTCATGTGTCCCATCACATAGATGGCTTAGAAAACCACCACAAGCAAGTTTAAAGTCCTTAAAGAGTGTCCCATCACATAGATGGCTTAGAAACGACACGGCTAGGTAATCAGGGGCTTTTCAACGTGTCCCATCACATAGATGGCTTAGAAATTGAAAGGGATTCACGGAGCAAGTGCTTTGCTGTGTCCCATCACATAGATGGCTTAGAAAGCCACTGTTTTCTTCATCAAGCAATTGACTCAGTGTCCCATCACATAGATGGCTTAGAAAGCTAGGGTTCGCCCTAGCTTCGGGTAACTACCGTGTCCCATCACATAGATGGCTTAGAAATGTCGAAGAATTTTTATTTTATTTAGAGCAGTGTGTCCCATCACATAGATGGCTTAGAAATTTTGTGCTTAAATGCAATAACCGTCCTTCATGTGTCCCATCACATAGATGGCTTAGAAAAATCTAAATCGGACATTGCCAATTTGAGGCAAGTGTCCCATCACATAGATGGCTTAGAAAGCAAAGTCTGCTATCCGTGACATCGTGAAAGAGTGTCCCATCACATAGATGGCTTAGAAAAATTGATACAGCGACTTACTCAAGCAGGCTTCGTGTCCCATAACATAGATGGCTTAGAAAGAGATTTCACAGCGAATCTGAATCTTGCTTGAGTGTCCCATCACATAGATGGCTTAGAAAAAGAACTCGCACAAACAAGCCCATGCAAAAAAGTGTCCCATCACATAGATGGCTTAGAAATCAACCGCTGGCGGAATACCGATAGCTTTCATGTGTCCCATCACATAGATGGCTTAGAAAATTTAACCCTTTCAAACAATCAACACAGGTGAGTGTCCCATCACATAGATGGCTTAGAAAATTACGTTGTTTTCAGTATAGTTTCCAACAAAGTGTCCCATCACATAGATGGCTTAGAAATCTATGCAGATTTCAGGCGTTTGCTCTTTGACGTGTCCCATCACATAGATGGCTTAGAAAATGTAGGTGGGTGTGATTAGTTATGTTTTTTTGTGTCCCATCACATAGATGGCTTAGAAAGAGAGTTCAAAAGTGCTAAAACGATGAACAACGTGTCCCATCACATAGATGGCTTAGAAAGATCTTGGCTCTAGTGTGAGTAAATGTGGCACAAGCCGATCAATCAGGGCTTGATTGTTGATTTTTAATGCGCTCATAATTTATATTCTTCCTCAGAGATGGTAGTTTCCAAATAGAAAGGTTACAGGCGAAAGCTATGTATTATGCTGTGCAAGTCAGTCGCCATCTCACTTTTTTCATATATGCTCGACTTCAAATTACCATCGTTTAAATCGTTAGCAGAATAATGCGCTTATTGGATCCAACATTAAAAAAGACATCCGTAGATGTCTTTTTCATATTATCTGTTTTAAATGCTGTTCAGCAAATCTCTTAAGCAACGGATATTGGGGAAATTATTCCTGATCGTTATCCGTCGCTAGATCATCAGAAGCATTTTGTTCAGTTGACTCACCTTGAGCATCAGCAGTCGTTTCAGCATTGTCTGCATCCTCTACACTATCCAATAGCTCGTCATCATCTTCAGATAAATCTTCTAATGCTTCCAAGCCAACCAGCGTTTCGTCCTGACCTAGACGGATTAAACGAACACCTTGTGCATTACGACCAGTAGTCGCAATCTCATGCGCACGTGTACGCACCAATGTTCCACCATCAGAGATGAGTAGTAGCTCTTTGTGTTCATCAATCGCAACCGCACCGACCAATTCACCATTTCGCTCACTGGTCTTGATTGCGATCAAACCTTTACCGCCACGCTTCTTCGTTGGGAATTCACCAACTGCCGTACGTTTACCATAGCCATTCGCACATGCACACAGCACTTCACCTGTTTCAGGCACAACGACTAAGGATACGATACGGCTATTTGCAGTGCTATCATCGTCTGCATCATCAGCATCTTCACTAGCTAAATCAGCGTTATCTTCATCCAGCGTACTACCTGCGAAATTCACTCGCATACCACGTACACCTTTTGCGGTACGTCCCATCGCACGCACATCACCTTCAGCAAAGCGAATCGCCTTACCTTCATTGCTAAACAACATGATTTGCTGTTCGCCGTCAGTGATCGCCACGCCAATCAAAGTATCATCATCGCTCAGCTCAATAGCACGTAGACCATTGGCACGAATATTACTAAACTGCTCTAACGTGACACGCTTCACCGTTCCCGAGGCAGTCGCCATAAAGATATATTGATTTTCCGCAAACTCTCGGATTGGCAGAATCGCCGTAATATTTTCATTACCCTCTAACGGCAACAAATTCACCATTGGACGACCTTTTGCACCACGAGAAGCAATTGGTACTTCAAATGCTTTCAGACGATAAACCTTACCACGTGTAGTAAAGAACAACACGGTTGCGTGGTTGGAAGTCACGATCAGATGATGAATATAATCATCCTCTTTCATGCTCGCAGAAGACTTACCACGACCACCACGACGCTGTGCTTCATAGTCAGAAAGTGGTTGAGTCTTGGCATAACCCGTTTGTGAAACGGTGAGCACGACTTGCTCTTCAGGAATCAAATCTTCACGGCAGAAGTCCACACCTGATTCGATAATATCGGTACGACGCTCATCACCATATTGTTGCAATACTGCGCTTAACTCTTCACGAATCACATTCATGAGCAAATTAAAGTCATTAAGAATCGCTGTAAGCTCTGCAATTTGACTCAAAATTTCACTATATTCTGCATGCAACTTGTCTTGTTCAAGACCAGTTAAACGATGCAAACGCAATTCTAAAATCGCCCCAACCTGTGCAGGAGAAAGTCGATAGTTGAGATTATCCAAGCCAAATGGACGAGATGGATCTTCACCTTCGATCACTTCAGGACGCACTGATACTGAACCTGCTTTCTCAAGTAAAGCAATCACGCCACCTGCTTGCCACTCATTGGCAAGTAAGCGTTCACGAGCTTCCGCAGGATTTGCAGAGGTCTTGATGGTTTCGATGATCTCATCAATATTTGCAAGAGCAACCGTCAAACCTTCTAAAATATGACCACGCTCACGTGCCTTGCGTAGCTCATACATGGTGCGACGAGTTACGACTTCTTGACGATGGCGGATAAACGCTGCAACGATATCTTTTAGATTCATCAACTTCGGCTGACCATTATCTAGACACACCATGTTGATGCTAAAAGAGCTTTGCAATTGTGTATGCAAGAACAGATTATTGACCACGATTTCAGCGTTTTCGCCACGCTTGAGATCAATCGCAATCCGCATACCATCTTTATCGGATTCGTCACGAAGCTCTGATATACCCTCGAGTTTTTTCTCTTTGACTAACTCAGCTATGCGCTCAATGACTTTTGCTTTATTGACTTGATATGGAATTTCGGTAAAGACGATGGTTTGACGATCATTTTTATCATTGGTTTCAACGTGATATTTACCACGAATATGCACACGCCCTTTACCCGTACGGTATGCATCAATGATCCCTGAGCGACCATAGATCGTACCACCTGTTGGAAAGTCTGGGCCTGAGATATGCTGCATCAAGCCTTCAATCGGAATATTCGCATCATCTACGTATGCAAGACAGGCGTGGATGACTTCGGTCAGATTGTGTGGCGCCATATTGGTCGCCATACCCACTGCAATACCTGTGGTACCATTCACCAATAGATTGGGAATACGTGTCGGCAAAACATCTGGAATACGCTCAGAGCCGTCGTAGTTATCTACCCAATCGACTGTGTCTTTTTCAAGATCAGCAAGTAGCTCATGGGTGAGCTTGGTCATACGCACTTCGGTATAACGCATTGCCGCAGCACTATCGCCATCGACCGAACCAAAGTTCCCCTGACCATCAACCAACAGATAACGCAAGCTAAATGGTTGCGCCATACGTACAATCGTGTCGTATACAGCAATATCACCATGTGGGTGATATTTACCGATCACATCACCGACCACACGGGCAGATTTTTTGTAGGCTTTGTTATAGTCATTCCCGAGCTCATGCATGGCATAGAGCACACGACGATGTACAGGTTTTAAGCCATCACGTACATCAGGTAAAGCACGTGAAACAATGACACTCATTGCATAATCGAGATAGGAATTTTTGAGTTCATCCTCAATCGCAATCGGGCGAATTTCCGATACGCTCATGCAATCTCCTTGCTATCAGTTTTGAGCTATTTTTAAAATCAGATTTGAAGCAAAAAATGACTTAAATATAAGCACTTAAAAATATATTATGTGAGCTAAAAATCAACCTTGTAAGTATAGCATAAAATGCCAAATTTACCGAAAAAAAGCCGACTTTTATTGTTCATTTTTGCACAGATAAATTCAAAGAAAATCTATTATAAAATCTGCGTGGAACATTTATAAAATATCAAATCGCATAATAAAAAAGCCAAACAATATTATATTGTTTGGCTCTAATTCATACAAAGATTACTTATGTAAGAACGCTAGTATTAAGTTGTTGCACTATCACTACGCACCCAAACATTTGAGCGACCAAGTAAAGATACGCCAACATAGCCACGCATATTTAGACGGCGACCATTTTTACTCACGTTAGCTTTACCTTTGTACACACCACCGCTTTTCGCATCAACAACCTTACCATTGACATAGTAGCCAGGCTTTTTCGCAAGCTCAGTGAAGCCAGTCAAAATCTTCAAACCTACTAATGGCTTATCTTTAAATGGTTCTGGGCACTTTGCACAAGTCGTTAAGGTATGCCCACCTTGATTCGGATAACGATGGATAATCGTTCCAGAATACGTTCCATCTTTCTCTTGCTTGATTTCTATTAAAGATAGTGGCTCGCCTGTACGGTCATCAATACTTTTCCAGTAACCTACAATTGGACTCGCTGCAAACGTAGCCATTGCACTCATCATGAGCGTTGACGATACAATTAATGTTTGAAATATCTTCTTCATCACGAAATCACCCTTGTGTATGTATATATCCTTATGGACTCTGTAAAGCCCTGTAAACACTATATACGAAGTCAAAACAATGTAATTTTATCGAATTATCAATTTAGAATGGCTTTGAGAAGTGGGTCAAAAAATTAAGTCGTTTTTATTATTTGATGCGTTGAAAAATGATCAGATCTCAAGCAACGGACTGTTCTGTGATGGCAAATACCATGCTATGCAACTGACCACGGTGGTGTGTTTGATGATTAAACAGATGTGCCAATACATCATACAAATTTTCTTCCATCATCTCCCCCCAGCGTCAATATGTGACTTTTCCGAGAATGTCTTGTTCCGTTAATTTTTCGATGTATTTAATAATTTCTTGATCGAGTTGTACTCTCGCTTTAGTTAAGTTTCGAATATCATGAAAAACCACGCTATCGAGTTGATATTCTGCAGGCTGATTGCCATCTATACGACCAAGCCAAAGCGTATCACCAACCCAATTATGATTTGCCGTCTTGATGATGCTATCAAAGAAATTTGGTTGAAGTTGATGAAGCTTTGAATCATCCAATGTATTCAGCACGTCATACAATTACTGATTTGCACATTTGTTGTATTGTGACAGTTTTAAGAAATATGCTTGAAATGACATTATTGTAAACATCCTAATTTTCATCTTGGATATTCAAAGCGTAATTTACATTTTTAAATCACTGTTTAAATCGCAATTTAAATTAAGCACATCAAATATAAAAAAACGCCCCAAGTTTCCTTAGAGCGTTTTTACAACAGACGTTGAGTTAGTTAAACATTAAAGTTTAGAAACTAACTCAGGTACTGCTGTATTCAAGTCTGCAACTAACCAGTAGTCTGCAACACCGTTAATTGGCGCTTCTTCATCTTTGTTGATCGCAACGATCACTTTAGAGTCTTTCATACCCGCCAAGTGCTGAATCGCACCAGAGATACCGATCGCCATATATAGGTCAGGAGCAACGATTTTACCAGTTTGACCAACTTGGAAGTCGTTTGGTACAAAGCCAGCATCTACTGCTGCACGAGATGCACCTTGTGCTGCACCAAGCTTATCAGCTAATGGGTCAAGGACTTTGTGATAGTTTTCACCAGAACCTACACCACGACCGCCTGATACAACGATACGTGCAGCAGTCAATTCTGGACGGTCAAGTTTCACGATTTCTTCAGATACAAACTTAGAAATACCTGCATCTTTTGCATCACTTACCGCTTCAACAGCCGCTGAACCACCTTCTGCCGCTACAGCATCAAATGCTGTACCACGAACTGTACCCACAACGATTGATTCAGAAGATTCAACAGTTGCGATCGCATTACCTGCGTAGATTGGACGTTTGAATGTCGTAGCAGATTCTACAGCGATGATGTCAGTGATCATGCTTACGTCTAAAAGTGCAGCGACACGTGGCAAAATGTTTTTACCAGTCGTCGTAGAAGCAGCAAGAACGTGTTTGTAGCCACCTTTAGCCACGTCAGCAACCAAAGCTGCTACGTTTTCAGCCAATTGGTTTGCATATGCAGCGTTGTCAGCAAGCAATACTTTGCTTACGCCAGCAACTTTAGCAGCTGCATCAGCAACCGCTTGCGCACCAGAACCTGCGACCAATACAGTGATATCATCACCGATTTTTTGAGCTGCAGCAACAACGTTTAAAGTCGCACCGTTAAGTGTTTCGTTATTGTGATCAGCAAGAACTAAAATACTCATGATTTTTTATCCCTCTGTATTAGATTACTTTTGCTTCGTTTTTCAATTTTTCTACAAGCTCGTCAACAGACTTCACTTGTACGCCAGCTTTACGCTCTGCAGGTGGTTCAACCTTAACAGTTTTAAGGTTTGTACCCGCAGTTACGCCGTAATCTGTAAGAGATTTAGTTTCAAGCGGTTTTTTACGAGCTTTCATGATGTTAGGCAATGCAGCATAACGTGGCTCGTTCAAACGCAAGTCAGTCGTGATGATTGCAGGAAGTTGCAATTCAACAGTTTGTAGACCACCGTCGATTTCACGAGTTACTTGTACTTTACCGCCGTCAACTTTCACTTCTGAAGCGAAAGTACCTTGACCTGCGCCAAGCAATGCGCCAAGCATCTGACCAACTTGGTTAGAGTCGTCATCAATCGCTTGTTTACCCAAAAGAATCAATTCAGGCTTTTCAGCTTCAACGATTGCTTTCAATGTTTTTGCAACTTCTAAAGCACCAATGTCATCAGCAGTTTCTACCAAGATACCACGGTCTGCACCAAGTGCCATTGCTGAACGGATTTGCTCTTGCGCTTCTTTAGGACCGATTGAAACCACAACGATTTCAGAAACTGTACCTTTTTCTTTCAAGCGTACTGCTTCTTCAACAGCGATTTCACAGAATGGGTTGATTGACATTTTTACATTGGTCAAATCAACACCGCTATTGTCCGCTTTTACGCGTACTTTCACGTTGGCATCTACCACACGTTTTACAGCAACAAGTGCCTTCATGTAATTCCTCGGCTCTTTCAGATGAGAGTTTATAAAGTGTCTAACAATAGTGCTTTTTGCACTGCAAACAACTTTGCTTAAAATTATCGTGCCTTATCTTGCATTGCATTGGGTGTCACGGTCAAGTCACAATCAAGGCGTTGATGTAAAAAGTCGTAAAAAACATCACCCAATTGACCATTTTGACGGCATGATAATGGATCAGCTTGGCTAAATATTATTGCCTAATGTGAATAATTTGGGTCGCAAATACCAATTGTCCGATCTGCTTGTATTTTTGATTGTCCATTTTGAATGGTGGAAAATGTCATTGCTTAAATATAATTACCTTTAAATACAATCAGCTATGCAAGAAAATTTAAATTTAAAACGAAAAAAATTAAAGCCTTAAATATAACTAAAGAACTTATATCTATCACTTTTATAAATAAAGTTTTTGACTAAAATTCATAAACATAGCATGACCAAAGCGTCACAACACCAAGTTGCGAATGATGATTATTTAGCCATTTTATTTCATTTAATGACCTATTTTTTCGCTCTCGGATGCGACTGATCATAAATCTTTGCTAAATGCGCAAAATCTAAATGGGTGTAGACTTGTGTGGTACTGAGATTGCTATGCCCGAGCATCTCCTGCACTGCACGCAGATCGCCACTTGCCGAAAGCATATGACTAGCAAAACAATGTCGTAATAAATGCGGATGCAAATCAGCACTCAGTCCTGCACGTTGCGCTTGTTGTTTGACTCGATTTTGCACCTGACGATCAGAAATTTGCTGACCATTCTGTGAGATAAAGACAAAATGATGATCGACTGGCTTTTGCAATCGTATAGTCAACCATTGTTTTAAAGCCTGTTCGGCTTTTTGCCCAAAAGGAATCACCCGGGTTTTGTTGCCCTTACCTATCACTCGAATCAATTGCTCTGACCATGCAATATCATTCAGCTTTAATTCAACCAACTCTTGTAGACGCAAGCCACTCGAGTAAAGTAGTTCGAGCATCGCCTTATCACGAGCCCACAGCCATTGTTGATTCTCTGTACTTGGAGCAGGTTGATCAAGCAGCTGTTGAATGTTTTCAGGTGATAACATGCCTGGCAGTGGTCGAGGCTGACGTTTGATTTTAAAATCTTGAATATGTGCATTGTCATGCACGCCTTGATTTTGTAACCACTGCATAAACTGGCGAATCGCTGATAAAGCACGTTGCATGCTTTGATTCGACCAGTTCTTTTGCTCTACGCAAAAGCTTAAATATTGCCGTAGATCAGATAATTCCACGTCTTGAATCTGAATTTGCTGTTCAAGGCAATAGTGCAGAAAGCTGTATACATCACGATGATAGGCTTCGATGGTATTTGGGGAATGTTGTTGAACGGATAACACATCTAACCACGCATAAAGATAGTCTTTATGCGAATGATGATTAGATGTTTGAGTCATCATATGTCTTTAACTTTTATCCATTCAATGATTCGTTTTTACAACTTTCAGAAATTATACCTAATCTTAAAGATCAACTTTGAAAATAACGAAGATTAAAACGCCCTTCATAGACAGTCGCTGTTGGTCCAGTCATCCATACCGGCTCACCTTCAGTCCATGCGATATTGAGCATACCACCTGCCAGTTCGATATCGACATGATTATCGAGCAAACCACGACGAATACCGCTCACCACTGCTGCACATGCACCAGTACCACATGCAAGGGTTTCGCCAACGCCACGCTCATAAACACGTAAACGTGCTTTATTACGAGAAATCACTTGTAAGAAGCCTGCATTAACTCGCTCTGGAAAACGCTCATGTGACTCAACTTGTGGCCCAATCTTTGCGACATCTGCGGTCAACACATCATCCACCAAAGTCACTGCATGCGGATTGCCCATATTCACCACATCAATTTCAAGCTCGGCATCTTTCAGTTGGAGTGAATAGAGATCTTGGGCTTTTTCTGCTTGGAATGGGATTTGTACAGGTAAGAACTTAGGCTGCCCCATATTCACTCGCACCCAACCATTCGCACCCAGTTCAGGCTCGACAATGCCTGATTTGGTTTGTACACGGATTTTGGTTTTATAGGTCAGTTGCTGTTCATAGACAAAGCGAGCAAAACAACGTACACCATTACCACATTGCTGTACTTCTGAACCATCACAATTAAAAATACGATATTTAAAATCCGCTGTTGGGTCTTCTGGTGGCTCAACGATCAGCAATTGATCAAAACCAATCCCAAAATGACGATCTGCCATGCGCTGAATCGTCACGGCGTCCAAATAAGCACGTTGACGCACCAAATCAATCACCACAAAGTCATTACCTAGACCATGCATTTTGGTGTATTGTAAAATCATGCATTACTCCTTTGACTTTGCTTAAATATCAGATTTAGTGACTTGTTCAGGTAAAAGACGTTCATTCGCCCATAATGATTCGATGCTTTCACGCTCACGAACCAAATAGGATTGATCACCATCGACTATTACTTCTGCTGCACGCCCACGACTATTGTAATTCGAACTCATCACAAAGCCATACGCTCCCGCACCTTGCACAGCCAAAATATCATTTTCTTGCAAAGCAAGCGCACGATCTTTCCCAAGAAAATCACCTGTTTCGCAGATTGCCCCAACGATATCCCACGACTTGCTTTCTACACTCTTATGTGGTGTCACGGATTCAATGTTCATCCATGCTTCATACAATGACGGACGAATTAAATCATTCATCGCTGCATCGACAATGGCAAAGTTGCGGTGATTGGTTGGTTTGAGCAAATCAACTTTAGTCAGCAACACGCCTGCATTGGCACTAATACTGCGCCCTGGCTCCATATAAACTTTTAGCCCAAGCTGTTCCAGTTTTGGACGCATCGCATTGGCATATTCCGCAAAGCTTGGTGGCGTTTCATCTTTATAGACGACACCCAAACCGCCACCGATATCAATATGTTCGATATTGATCCCAAGTGTTTTGAGCTGCGTAATCATCTCAATGATACGATCAAGCGCATCAACAAATGGCTGTGTTTCCGTAAGCTGAGAACCGATATGACAGTCAATACCTACAATATTTAGATGCGACAAACTCGCCGCATATTGATAAGTTGCATAGACGCTATCACTTGGAATACCGAATTTATTTTCTTTCAGTCCTGTCGAGATATACGGATGGGTATTGGCATCGACATCAGGATTGACACGTAGAGAAACTGGTGCTTTTTTACCCACACGTGAAGCGACTTTTTGGATACGATCAAGCTCTGCATAAGATTCAACATTAAAGCACGCAATGCCAACCTCTAAAGCTTTTTCAATATCCGCTTCGGATTTACCCAATCCCGAGAACACGATTTTTGTAGGATCACCGCCAGCCACCAAGACACGAGCAAGTTCACCGCCTGTGACGATATCAAAGCCTGCGCCGAGTTTTGCCAAGACATTAAGCACTGCAATATTGGAATTGGATTTCACCGCAAAGCAAATCTGATGATCAATAAAACCAAAAGCCTCATCCAAAGCCTGATAATGTTTAGTCAAAGCAGCTTTTGAGTAGACATAAAGCGGTGTCGCATATTGGCTTGCCAAATCTTCCAGTGAACATTGCTCGGCAAAAAGCACACCAGCTTGACGGGTAAAACTCATTTAAAAATCCTTAAAATACAATATTTTCAAAAAATTAACTTCAATGTTTATCATCACTCAAAGTAAATTACTTTTTGGTCTGATCTGTTGCATCTTGTTCAGCGTTAGCAGACTGCGCTTGCGAATTTTCTGCATCTAATTTGTTTTGTTTATACAAAATATAGTTCGAACGCTTATCCATGTTTGGACTAGATGGCAACATGAGCTGTCCAGATTGACCGCATGCAGTCAATTGACTGACCATCAATGCTGAAACCAATGAAATTAAACTGATTTTGATCAATTGCATCATTTAAATCGCTAAAAAAATTATTG
This sequence comes from Acinetobacter sp., assembly GCF_041911495.1. Lineage (GTDB taxonomy): Bacteria > Pseudomonadota > Gammaproteobacteria > Pseudomonadales > Moraxellaceae > Acinetobacter. Next base: position 28,348 of record NZ_JAYROT010000025.1, read on the forward strand.
CCCAAAGTATAGCTTGAAAATACCTGATAAATATAGCGTGATTTAGCATCTGCTTGCCGAACAACAAACTGACTAAAAAATAGAAAAACCCATGTCTTTTTTTCGAAAATTTGAGCACTTCAAACAAAAGTTATGGCATGTCACTTGCTTGTCAACAAATAACTCAATATGCTAAATCGGTTTTCAGAGCAAAAAGAAGCATCTTATGGAAGAATTACAAAGCTTGTTCAAAGTCTTAAGTGACTTCGTTTGGGGTCCACCAATGCTGATGCTGTTGGTCGGGACAGGTATATATCTCACACTGCGTTTATTGTTTCTACAAATTCGATTATTACCACTCGCATTCAAGCAAGTATTCGGTAAGCATGAACGTGCAAAATCAGCTAAAGGTGATATTTCTCAATTTGGCGCATTGATGACTGCACTGGCTGCAACCATTGGTACTGGTAATATTGCAGGTGTTGCAACAGCTTGTGCACTCGGTGGACCAGGCGCGGTTTTTTGGATGTGGCTCACTGCTTTGTTCGGTATGGCAACCAAATATGCCGAAGGTGTATTGGCGGTAAAATTCCGTGTGCAAAACGAAAAAGGCGAAATGTCAGGCGGTCCGATGTATTACATCGAACGTGGTCTAAAATGGAAATGGCTTGCGATTCTTTTTGCCTTATTCGGAACACTTGCATCGTTCGGTATCGGTAGTTCTGTACAGTCCAATACGGTTGCGCTCGCTGTAGAAAACAGCATGGGCATAGAAACTTGGATCGTCGGTGTGGTGATTACCATTCTTTCTGCATTGGTAATCTTGGGCGGGATTAAGTCGATTGCTAAAGCATCAACATTTATCGTTCCTTTCATGGCGATCATCTATGTACTTGGTGGCCTAGTCATTATCTTTATGCACGCAGAGCTAATCATTCCTGCATTTAAACTCATCTTTAGCGATGCGTTTACTGGTCAGGCGGTTGCAGGCGGTGCGATTGGTGCGGTGATTCGTTACGGTGTGGCTCGTGGTGTGTTCTCGAACGAAGCAGGTATGGGTTCTGCGCCAATCGCTGCTGCTGCTGCCAAAACTGATCACCCAGTACGTCAAGGTCTTGTCTCGATGACAGGTACATTCATTGACACAATCATCGTATGTACCATCACTGGTTTGGTGCTCACGATGGCATTCATGATCAATGACAGTAGCTTTATGGAAAAAACGGGTGCGGTATTGACTACGGATTCCTTTAATCAGCTCTTACCGGGTATGGGCGGTTGGATTGTGACCTTCGGTATTATCTTCTTCGCTTACTCAACCATTCTTGGTTGGTGCTACTACGGTGAGAAATGTGCGACTTACCTACTCGGTGAGAAGTTCGTTCTACCATATCGTTTGATCTATATTGCGTCGATCTTTATTGGTACGGTTGCGACACTTGATCTCGTATGGCTGATGGCGGATACATTCAATGGTCTAATGGCTGCACCAAACTTGATCGCCCTGTTGTTGTTATCGGGCATCGTAGTGAAACAAACCAAAGACTTTATTGCAAAACGTAAGTCTGGTGAGTTGTATTAAGCCAATATTTTAGAAGTTGAAAAATTAAAAACTTGTTGAATGCGTTCAGCAGGTTTTTTTCATACATAATTTAGTACAGTCTAAGCTGTCAACAAGTTGCCCGTGTTTTATGAATTTCCTTGCTATAGTTAATTTTTTTAACAAAGAGGCAGTTCTATGAAAGTTACCAAAACTCAAACTTATGAAACTCAAGAAGTTTTTATTATTGATTCTGATGGAAATATAAATCGTGGTTTTATGAAAATTGACAGACCAATCGTAAAAACCCAAACAAGTAAAGGGATGAATTTCGATGGAGAATGTAAAATCGAATCAATTGAAGTGAACAATGACATATCAGTAGATAGAAACTTTGATAACTTCATAATGAAAGATGGTAAACACTTCCAAATTATGAGCTTAATCTAAATAATCTCTAATCAGGTTTACGCTATTACCTTAGAACGACAAAAACTGTCGTTCTAAGCTTTAAAGCATCTAATTATACTTTGGCAACCTAATCAATTCTCCTTATAATCAACATAAATTCATTCGCCATAAATACTGATTTTTCTTATGAGTAAAGCCAAAACTGTCTATCGCTGTGAGCATTGTGGTACCGATCACCCAAAATGGGCAGGACAATGTTCTGATTGTGGCGAGTGGAACAGTTTAGTCGAAACCACCCTCGAATCAACCACAGCACATCGTGGCAAATCAGGCATTAAAACAGGTGGCTATGCAGGACAAAGCTCAAGTGTTACCACGCTCGATCAAGTACAAGTCAGCCATGAATCACGCACCACCACAGGTATCGGTGAATTTGACCGTGTACTCGGTGGCGGTCTAGTTACTGGCTCTGTGGTACTGATCGGCGGTGATCCTGGTATCGGTAAATCCACCATTCTCCTGCAAACTGCAACCTATATGGCAGGACAACAGTCTGCACTCTATATCACAGGTGAAGAATCTTTATCGCAAGTCGCCTTGCGTGCCAAGCGTTTAGATTTACCCATGAATTCACTCAAAGTCATGGCAGAAACTTGTGTAGAACGTATCTGTGAAGTGTTGGTGCAAGAACGCCCACAGATGGCTGTACTGGATTCGATCCAAACGCTATTTACCGAAACCATTCAATCCGCACCAGGTGGCGTATCGCAGATTCGAGAGTCGGCGGCGATTCTGACTCGTTTTGCCAAGCATACAGGTACATCATTATTTATCGTCGGTCATGTGACTAAAGAAGGTTCGTTGGCAGGACCTCGTGTACTTGAACACATGGTCGATTGCGTATTGTATTTTGAAGGTCAGTCCGACTCACGCTATCGCATGATCCGTGCGGTAAAAAACCGTTTTGGTGCGGTAAATGAGCTTGGTGTTTTTGGCATGACTGATAAAGGTTTAAAAGAAGTCGCCAATCCATCGGCAATTTTCTTGAGCCGTTATGACGAAGCAATCCCGGGTTCGATCGTGATGGTCAGTCGTGAAGGCACACGTCCACTCTTGGTTGAGGTACAAGCTTTGGTCGATGATGCGCATGGACAGCCTCGTCGTGTGGCACTTGGTTTAGAGCAAAACCGTTTGTCTATGTTATTGGCAGTCATGCACCGTCATGGCGGTGTGCAGATGGTTGGGCAAGATGTGTATGTCAATATTGTCGGTGGTTTAAAGATCACCGAAACTGGTTCAGACTTGGCAGTACTGCTTGCCTGTGCATCAAGCTTACGTGGCAAAGCCTTACCACAGCATTTGGCTGTGTTTGGTGAAGTCGGTTTATCAGGGGAAATTCGCCCTGTACCGAATGGTCAAGAGCGTTTAAAAGAAGCACAAAAACATGGCTTCAAAACTGTGATTGTTCCTCGTGGCAATGCACCACAGCAAGCGATTAAAGGACTCAATGTCATTTCAGTTGCTCGATTGCATGAAGCCTTAGATTCAGCGATGCAACTGGCTGATGAAAGCTAAATTGCAACGCAAATTTGCACAATTCACGCTTCATTAAATACACGCATTTTTTAATGTCTTGTCACAGCTTTTCACTTGAATTTTGTGAGAATTACCGCATTATTCATCTAACAGATTTTTTTTAATATGGAAATTGCATCTTATGCAAAAGAAAGCACAAAGTGCCGTACTCGCTCTTCTCCTCACCAGTTTTCTCGCTGTACCAATTGCTGAAGCAAAGCGTGCAGGTGGCGGAAAAAGCTACGGTATGAAACGTCAAAGCTCAAGTCAAAGTTATAACAGTAACCCTAGCCAAAATAGCTATGCACAACAAAATGCAAATACGCAGACTCAACGTCGTGGCTCGAATGTGGGCGGTATGGTTGCTGCGGGTGTCGCAGGTGCAGCAGTGGGTGCTGTCGCAGCCAATGCGATGGCTGATGATCGCCAATCGAACCCAACGCAACAGGAAGAAGAAAAAAGTGGCTTTAGCTGGATTTGGTTGCTGTTGATCGCAGGCGTTGCTTTCTTCTTATTCCGCAAGTTCACTGCAAAAAAGCAACAACTCGCAGGCAATAGTGCTAATCCATACGCACCAAATAATCATGGTAATGGTCAAGCTCGTACACAATCAGCACCAACTCAAAGCCCATTCCAAAAGCAAAACACTCCATCAGGTAATACCAATATTTTTGGTCAGCCTTTGAGTGGCGGTACAAACACCCAAGCTACACCAAGTGCAGCATTTGGCGCAACCATGAATAGTGGCAATGCTCTGCCTGATGGCACAGAGCCTGCGACATTCTTACGTTTTGCACGTCAACGCTTTAACCATATTCAAGCAATGAATAGTGGTAGCAATATTGATGAAATTCGCAAATATTTTACGACTGACATGTATCAACAAATGCACCAAGAAATTGCCAAAAATCATGACGTTGCAGAATTTAGCAATTTGACTGCCAACGTAGTTGAGCAAGCCACAGAAAATGGTCAATATGTAGTCAGTGTACGCTTTACAGGTACAGTGAGTGAAGATCTAAACAGCTTACCGCAACCATTTACTGAGATTTGGCATTTTGTGAAAACTGAAAATAGCCAAGAAGATTGGTTGGTCGCTGGGATTCAACAAGTGTAACTTTTTTTAAAACCCTTAGTTTAATTGTATAAAATGACTGCCTAAAGGCGGTCATTTTTTATGGCGAGAATTAGCAATAGATTTCTACGACATGCAAGTTATAATGCCTGAAATTTTTTGAGTATATTTTCATGTTGAATCCATCTGTACCACTATCTGCTGAATTACAAGAAAAACTGAAAAAATTACAACAGGTGGATCTCACAAAATCCTCGACTCAACTTTTGCAACGCAGTAACAAATCACAGCGTCAAGATAGCTATAAAAAAGCATTGGTGGAATTAAATACCAGTTTTGAAGAATGTCTTGCCGAAGCGATTAGCATCCGTTTTGATCTACATGCAGGACAAGCTCGCAAGCTCCGCTTTAAAAAAGATCGCATTCGTCTGCTCAAAAAACATGGCATTGATTACCTCAGCATTGATGGTGCAAATACCGCACAAATTTTATCTTTGATCTCACAGAGCATCTTACATGAAGATGCAGTGGTAACACCTGACCTCAATGACACCTTTCCATTTTGGAAGGAAGGCTATCCAATGGTGCAGTTTGATAATACTTTTGACATTCTCGCAGAAGATATTCAGATTCATTATCAAGCGCTCATTGAGCGCCTGTTAACGGTATAAACTGCCCTCAAGCAATTTAAACACATTCCAATTTCTGCGTTTGAATCAGCTCTTGTAATGTTTGATCTTTCATCTGATTTTTTGAATTTTGGCATTTCGTTACATGCAGTGCCAAATCCGCCAAAGCAGATTCAGTTTCAGCCCAACCAATACAACCATCTGTCACCGAACAGCCATATTGCAGCACTTCTGCATCAATAGACTGTTTACCATGTTGCAGATGACTTTCAATCATCACGCCTTTGACATGTGATTCAGCAAGCTGTTCAGCAATAGTTTTTAAAACTTGCGGTTGCAAATCTGGATTTTTTTGACTATTGCCATGACTACAATCAATGATGATTGCACCGTGCATATTGCGTTTTTGCATACGCTGTTGCACCGCTTGAACGGATGCTAAGTCATAATTTGTACCATACTGACTGCCTCGTAAAATCACTTGCAAGCTATCATTACCAATACTTTCAATGAGTGCCGATTGCCCTTGATCATTTAAACCGAGAAATTTATGCGGATTACTCGCAGATTGCATCGCATCAAGCGCAATATCAACATTTCCATCTGTACCATTTTTAAAGCCTAACGCATACGGTAAATCGCTGGCGATCTCACGATGGATTTGCGATTCACTAGTACGTGCACCAATCGCACCCCAACTGTACAAATCATCAAAATAATGACTCAACATTGGATTCAGCACTTCAGTCGCCATCGGTAAATTCATCTCAGCAATTTTTACCAATAATTCACGACTCAGGTGCAAACCCTCAGTCAGGCTACTTTGCCCTTTTAGACTTGGGTCATAAACATAACCCTTCCAACCTACCGTACTACGAGGTTTTTCAAGGTAAGTGCGCATAACGATTTTTAAGGAATTTTGATGCTGCTCAGCAAGAATTTTAAGACGCTGAGCATATTCAAGGATTGCTTGCGGTTCATGAATCGAACACGGTCCAACAATGACCAAAAGGCGTGAATCATCACCATTTAAAATATTTTTAATCTCTTGGCGGTGTTGTAAAATCTGTTGTTGTGCAATTTGCGATAAAGCATATTTTTGCTTTAATGCGTTAGGAGAAGGTAAAGCTATACTTTGCGATGTAACTTTAGAGTCGGTATCTAATTGTTTAACGTTTATTTGCGCATTAAGGTTTGACATGACGTTGTACTCTTTGAATGTGATGAATGATGATGAATGCCGTTGTAGAGCCAATAACTCATAAATCGCTCAAATTTAAATCCTGCAAATTTTAAATAATTATTCGCATAAAAATCACTGACTAAATACACTTTCACTCTCCAAAACATTTAAAAAAAATCTTGTTAAATCCGAGCAACACGCATAAAAAACCTGATCGGGGTTGCCGATCAGGTATTAACTTGTTGGGCAACCGACGCCCAAACGCATTCGGGCAATTATTTAAACTGCCAAAAATAAAAATATGCGTTATGAATCATCGGTTGCTTTAACATCTCGTGTTCAGACTTCACATCTAACTAAACTGTCTTTAACTTACTCGTAGTTTGACGCTTTGACAAGCACTTTCGTACTTATTCCGAAAAATGCACCACACTACGAACCGATTTCCCCTCATGCATTAGGTCAAAGGCTTCATTGATTTGCTCAAGTGGCATGGTATGCGTAACAAACGGCGTAAGCTGAATATCACCTTTCATCGCATCTTCAACCAAGATACCTGATCCCTCATGTCCAAGTATTGCAAGAAACACACCTTCAGGATCATCACCTGATAAAGTAAAGACATCAGTATGACATACGCCACTATGCGTGATTTTGATCAGTACCTCACCTGCTTAGGGCGGAGCAACATCAATTTCAACAATTTGTTATGATTCACCAGCACCGAATGCCACAGCAGCACGAGATTTCATCATGTATTCCTTTAGCTATTTATACATTGAGATATTTATACAAAGAGATATTCAGTATGAACGGATTAATCGTCACGTGTTAATACTTCAAACAATTCGATTTCAAAAGTTAAATCCGAGTTTGGCGGAATCAATCTACCCATTTGCCGTTCACCATAAGCCAAATCTGCAGGGACAATCAACTTACGCTTTCCGCCAACTTTCATCGCTGAAACAATTACTCCTGAACCAGTATCGATACCTAGAATGCCTTGATCCCAACCCTTGATCACTCGTCCTGTGCCGATTACACACTGGAACGGTTGCCCTCGATCATACGATGAATCAAATTTTGTCCCGTCAGCAAGCCACGCCGTATAATGCGTGACTATTAGTGCACCTTTTACCGCAGACTTACCTATGCCTTCAACCAAATCAATTATTTGCAAATCACTCATTATATTTCCAAAACTATAATTTCCATCGTATTCAACATTTTAATCGCATTACATCGTATTTGTTATAAAACACACATTTAGAGCTTGAAATTTGCACAAATAGCCCCATATATAAAATAGAGAGATGCAAAAGCTTAATATCTTCTTAAATCTGCTAAATATTTTCTCTCAGTCTATTTAGCTTAAACATGATTGATTGAAACATATCAGTCTTGTTTTAGGTAGTCTGTTCTCCAGGCAGATGACCTTATTTTGCAGTCCATTCCCCTTTTGGACTGCATTTTTTATGTGCAGTTCAAACTTGATATGACTTCACCTGATATCAGTAGAAAAATTACTTTTCTAAATATTGGTAAAGATCAGCCACACTATCAATCACTAAATCAGGTTTAATTGTAGACTCAGCGTGATATGCCTCACGATATTTGCCAGTTTTGACCAAGATCGAGAATATATCCAAACGCTGTGCCCCACCAATATCGCTATCAATGTCATCACCAATTAAAACAGCTTGGTGCGCATCACATTTTGCACTTGCGAGTACTTGTTTAAAGAAAGTGATGTTTGGCTTGCCTACAATCAATGCCGTATGGTCAGACACATATTCCAAGCCAGCAATAAATAATCCAATATCAACTTTTAAACCTTGCCGAGTTTGCCAAAACTTATTTTTATGCAGCGCAATGAGCTTTGCACCACGATTTAGACAACTAAAGATTTGATTCAATAAGTCAATTGACCAAGCCTCGCCAATATCACCAATCACTACAAAATCAGGACGTTCACTGCTATGCTCAAACTCATTAAAATCATCTTTGATATGATCATTCACAACCGCCCACACTTTGACTTTTCGACCTAGCAATATTTGTTCTTGGCGTAAAAATGTCCGACTTGCTTCAGGTGCACTCAGAATCTCTTCACTTGATGCCTCAATACCCAAACCTTGCAATTGCTCTAAAAGCATTTGCTGGCTCTTGGTCGTAGTATTGGTCATAAAGCGGATCAAGTATTGCGACTGACGTAATTGTTGTAAAAGCTCTACGGCACCATCTACCAACTCACCATCAGTGTGAAGCGTACCATCAATATCAAAAATAAAAAGTTTGTGATCTTGCGAAATTTTGGGCATTTTTACTCCTGAATTTGGAGCTTAAGAGATCATTTATCTTAATGATTTTTTTGATGGCTTAGCAAGGTCTAAATCAATTCAAATTGTGAAATGAAACTAGGCAAAAAATCGAATTCATAAAATTTTTTCATAAAAAAAGCTAGGACAATGCCTAGCTTTTTACAGTGTTATGAATTAACGATTGTTGTTTGAATCGTCTTCACCACCGTCTTGTTGGTCGTTGTCAAAACCGCCTTGACCGCCACCGAAGCCACCTTGACCACCAAAGCCACCGCCTTGGCCGCCACCGAAGCCACCTTGACCACCAAAGCCACCACCTTGACCGCCACCGAAGCCACCTTGACCACCAAAGCCACCGCCTTGACCGCCTTGACCGCCACCGAAGCCACCTTGACCACCAAAGCCACCGCCTTGACCGCCACCAAAGCCACCTTGACTCGCACCAAAGCCTGCGCCTTGAGCGCCACCAAAGCCACCTTGGCTTGTACCTGTAGCAGATGCGCCAGCTGGACGTGGATTACGTGCAGGGACTACTGTTGAGATTGCGTGCTTGTACACCATTTGGCTTACTGTGTTTTTAAGCAAAACCACATATTGATCAAATGACTCAATATGACCTTGTAGCTTAATACCATTCACCAAGAAGATTGAAACTGGAATACGTTCTTTACGAAGAGAATTTAGGAACGGATCTTGTAAGGTTTGACCTTTAGACATTTTTTTACTCCAAATAAAATTTAAAATATCAGCGCAAAATTCACCTTCGTATTTCATAAAAAATTATAATAAAGGTGATATGCAAATTTTGCGCTATCTAAAGCGCTTTATCAAGTCCTTATGTCCTTGTGGAATAGTATAAAAATTGTGAAAATCATGGAGCTTTTGCAACGAGTTGAGCCAAGTATATTGACGTTTAGCCAATTGTCGTGTGGCATACAGCGCTTTTAACTGCATTTCTTCATAAGAAATGAGATTTGTATCACTTTGTTGCAAATATTCTAAAGCTTGCCGATAACCAACGCTTCGCATCGACGGTGTACTTTGATTCAAATCATATTTTTCTATAAGTGACTTCACCTCATTGAAAAAACCGATATCCCACATTTGCTCAAGTCGAAGCGCAATGCGTTGATGTAATTCTGCACGATCTGGCACCAAAGCATAATTTTCAAATTGATATTTATAATGTTCACGTTTAACTTGTTCAGCTTGTAACTTGGTGATTGGCTGCCCTGTCAAACGATAGACCTCTAAAGCACGGATAATGCGCTGACGATCACTGACTTTAAACTTTTCCCCTGCGATTCGATCGACACGTTGTAATTCTTCAAAGACATGCACCCAACCATGTTGATTCGCTTCGGCTTCAATCTCTGCACGTACATTGGCATCGGCACTCGGTAGATTGTCCGCTAATCCTTCAAGTAAGCTTTTAAAGTACAGCATCGTTCCACCAACTAGCAGTGGAATTTTCCCTTTTGCATGGATTTGGTCGATTAAACGCTCTGCATCTTCAACGAACTCTGCTGCCGAGTAGACCTGCGTCGGATCAATAATATCAATCAAATGGTGTGGATATTGAGCCTGCTCGACTTTGCTGGGTTTGGCAGTACCGATATCCATGTCACGATAGACCAGTGCGGAATCTACCGAAATAATTTCAAACTGCCCTGTATCATACAGCGCACAAGCCAATGCGGTTTTGCCACTGGCTGTAGGCCCCATGAGATTGACCACTGGAAGCGTACTCTGCATCTTATTCGCCTCGTGCAAAAAGTTTATCCAGTTGATCGAGCGGAAAAGCTCGCCACGTAGGACGTCCGTGATTGCACTGACTGGCAAATTCAGTCTGCTCCATCTGACGTAATAACGCATTCATCTCAGCAAGACTGAGCTGACGATGTGCTCGAACAGCGCCATGACAAGACATGGTTGCCAGTAGATGATCTCGTTTTTGGGTTAATACTTGCACGTTATCATTCGGATCAAGGTCATTAAATAATTCTGGAATCAGTCGATCAAGATTGGCTTTTTGCAAAAATGCAGGCACGCCACGCACTAAAACTTGATCATCACCATACAAGTCAACATCGAGTCCTAGTCGATACAATTTATCTTGAAGTTGCTCCAGTCGAGTGGCTTGCATTGCAGTGATTTTCACCACTTTGGGAATCAGTAATTGTTGTGATTGCCAATATTGCGGTTGATCCCACGCCTGTTTCATTTGTTGTAACAAAATCCGCTCATGTGCAGCGTGCATATCGACAATAATCAAACCTTCGATATTCTGCGCCAAAATATAGATACCATGTAATTGTGCAATCGCAATGCCAAGTGGATATTCATCACGAGTAGTCTGGTAATCCGAGCTTGGATGATTCGACGCCTGATCCATTTGGCTTTGATTTTCTACTGAGCTTTCAGCGGGATTTGAAATACTCGCATTGTCTTGTTGTTGGCGCAATGGCGCAAGATAACTACTGACGGAATTTGCCACATAATCTTTATTTACACGACTGCTATAGTGATGTGGCTGGCTAATATGTGGCTGATGCTGATGTGGTCGAGCTGATTGTGAATGTATATTTAACGTGGCATTGTTACTTTGTTCATTTTGCGCCTGCTGATGCAAAGATAAATTTTCTTGATAACGTGGCTGATTGGGCGCAAAGCGATCATCACGTTTCATCGCTAACGATAGCTCAGCACTTGCCGTTTGAAATTGCGACAAGACTTGCTTGGCATGATGACGTACAAATTCATGTACTTCACGTTGCGTCAGAAAGCGAATTTCATACTTGGTCGGATGCACATTGACATCAATTTCATGTGGATCAATTTCAATAAAGAGTAAATAAGCCGAATGTTGATGACCGTGCAAAATCCCATCGTATGCCATGCGCAAGGCGTGACTAATGGTTTTATCTTTAACGATGCGACCATTCACATAGATATACTGCAAATCAGCCTGCCCACGTGCATCGGATGGATGACCTAGCCAACCCAACATATGCAGGTTTTCACTTTGCGCATCAATCCAATAGGCATTTTCAGCAAACTGACGACCAAGTAGCTGTAACACCCGTTGATAACGTAGCTCACCACTATCGGCAATCGGCAGGTTCAAACGAATTTGATCATTATGCTCAAGAGTAAAATGCACATCAAAATGCGTCAGCGCCATACGCCGTACAATTTCTTCGATATGCTGATATTCGGTAGAAATTCGCTTTAAAAATTTACGCCGTGCAGGCACATTAAAAAATAAATCTCGCACACGTACATGCGTGCCGCGACTCATTGCAATCGCTTCAGCTTGCTCTTGTTGCAAAGCTGCGCCGTTAATTTCGATCTGATAGCCGATGCCATCCTCACTTTGACTACTGGCAATGCTCAGACGAGAAACCGCTGCGATCGATGCCAATGCTTCGCCACGAAAGCCTAGACTTTGAATCGCAGACAATTCATCAGCCGATCGCACCTTACTGGTGGCGTGGCGCATCACTGCAAGCGGTAAATCATCGCTATGAATGCCAAAACCATTATCAATGATTTCGATCAGCGTGGTACCACCTTGTTCAATACGAATACTCAGGCGTGTTGCTCCTGAATCGATGGCATTTTCAAGGAGCTCTTTGACCACCGAGGCTGGACGCTCAATCACTTCTCCTGCGGCGATTTGATTGGCAAGTGCAGCATCGAGGGTTTGAATACGGCGTGTTGAACGCTCACGCATACTGGTCTGTATTGCTTCTGCCGTCATTCCGCATCACCGTTAAAGCCGTGAGTCTTCATATCGTGCTTAATCGCACCAATAATCTGCTGCGGAGCGTGGATAGTGACTTGTCGGATTTCATCATCTTGGGTGATGAGCTCAATGGTGGCATCGGGTGCACGAAGCACACCCTCACCTTTGCTCGGCCATTCGATCAATAGCAAACTGTCTTTTTCATCGAGATAATCACGGATGCCCATCAATTCTAATTCATAGGGATCTTGCAGACGATACAGGTCAAAATGGTAAATATTTTTCGAAGCGAGATGATAGGGCTCGACTAAGGTGTAGGTTGGGCTTTTCACCGCACCTTGATGCCCTAAAGCCTGAATCCAATAGCGAGTCAATGTGGTTTTCCCTGCACCCAAATCACCGATCAGAAACACCACGCCCGATGCTATCTGCCGAGCCAAAACTTGTGCAAGACCTCGTGAATCACTTTCATTGTGAAGGTGAAATCGTGCTTGAGAAAATGGTGTCGATAAGGAAATAGACATAGATCGCAAAGAACATTATGAGATGTGCAAATGGAGATAAATCATAACATCAACTGAGGTGATACATGTATCTAAATTCATGTTCAGAGTTTGCACATCTATCTTTGCGTCTATCAAAGATGTAATTGTAAATACTAAGCGAGATTCACCAAAATTAATGCAATCACAGCAGGTACAGTTTGAATAAATAATATCTTACGACTTGCGGTTGCTGCACCATAAACACCTGCGATCGCCACGCAGGCTAAAAAGAAATTTGCCAATTGGGTCGAAAATGGTGCTGTTGCCAATAATGACCAAAATAAGCCTGCTGCGAGAAAGCCATTACAAAGCCCTTGATTTTGCGCCAAAACTTTGGTGAGTTGCGCCTTTTCCAAACTATTACCAAATGCTTTTAAGCCCTTTGGTTTATCCCACAAAAACATTTCGAGAACAAGGATATAAACATGCAAAAGTCCAATCAAAAGCACCATTGCATTGGTAAGATGTTGTAGCATTTTTTATCCCACTGAAAATTGATGAATAGATAATATCAAAATAGTAGTGACTTCGCACGATTTAAATCAACCGAAAATGACTGCGCCGTAAAACTAATTCTTAAAAAAACGACATAACTTAAAACTGTATCCAAAATTTATAATGTTTTAAACTCTATACTCTCAATCAGGCTTCACATCAATTTAATTCGCTTCCATGAAAAGTAAATCTGATCATATCAAACCACCTATGCGTGATGGCGTCAGCGCAAGTCAGGTATTTTTACCAAGATTAAGTCAAACAGATATTCATATTCAAACCATCTTCGATTTTCTATGTCAGCATTTTCCGCATATTTCTACTGATGAATGGGCAAAGCGCTTTGACAATCAGTTAGTATTTAATGCACAGAATCAAGTTTTAACAAGGGATACACCCTATCAGTCTGAACAGCATATTTATTATTATCGTGAGCTTGCACATGAAGTTGAAGTACCTTTTGCGCATGAAATATTATTTGAAAATGAACACTTCATGGTGGTGGATAAACCACACTTTTTGACCGTGAGTCCAACAGGTCAATATGTACAGCAAACATTACTTACACGGCTAAAATACGAAACTGAGAATCCTGAATTAAGCCCAATCCATCGCCTTGATCGTGAAACTGCGGGATTGATTTTATTCTCAAAAAAATCTGAAATACGTCATCTCTATCAACAACTTTTTGCCGATCGGCAAGTTGAAAAAATCTATCATGCGATTGCACCTTTTAATCAGCATCTTCAATTTCCACTTGAATTTAAAGCACATCTCACAAAAGGTGAGCCTTTTTATACCATGCAAATTATTGAAGGTAAACTTGAAAACAGTTGTACCATGATTGATGTTTTAGAAGTGCAAAATGGCTGGGCAAAATATGAATTAAAACCGATTACAGGTAAACAGCATCAACTCCGAGTACATATGAATGCTTTGGGTTTGCCATTAAAAAATGATCAATTCTATCCAAAGATAAAACACACTGATAAATCTGATTTTAGTCAGCCTTTACAGCTTTTGGCGAAAAGTATTTGCTTTGTTGATCCGATCAATGGGAAACCGATGTCATTTCACAGCAATCAGCAATTAACATTTTAATATCAATTTTAATGATCCCCTTATCGTTAGAAATTCAATTTTATTAAACAATTGCTGTGATTATTTATGTACAAAATATATTCATTTCAATACTAAATTTCATCAGCAAATTTAACAAACTCGATCAACAACTATTTCTATTAATCTATTGTTTTTACTAATTTTATTTTACAGAATAATGAAATAAGCATAATATGCGCGGAAAATCTCCCACTTTTCCTGTTGTATTTTATTGCGTGATCCGCCTATGAATACTTATGTTCAGACCGAGCAACCTGCGCTTTCTGGTAGTTGGGTTTGCGTCATTGCTTTGGCGCTTGCAGCGTTTATTTTTTAATACCACGGAGTTTGTGCCTGTGGCGTTACTGAGTGATATTGCTGCCAGTTATCAGATGAGCACCAGCCACGCTGATATCATGCTGACAATCTATGCGTGGGTTGTGTCTTTGACTTCGATTCCCTTGATGCTACTGATACGGAATATGGAACGTAAGCAATTGTTGCTTGGTGTTTTTCCGCTATTTGTACTCAGCCATGTGCTGTCATATTTTGCAAGGAGCTTTAGCGTCTTGGTTGTTACTCGTATCGGTATTGCATTGTCACATGCGATTTTTTGGTCGATTACTGCATCATTGGCTGTGCATGTCGCACCGATTGGCAAAGAAACTCAAGCACTCGGTTTACTCTCCACAGGAACGGTACTTGCACTGGTTTTGGGTATTCCATTAGGACGATTGATCGGTGAATATTTTAGTTGGCGTAACACTTTTGCAATGATCGGAATTTGTGCGGGAATCACTGCATTGGTGCTATTTCGTGCGTTACCGAATGTCCCAAGTGTCAAAACAGGCTCAATGAAAAGCCTGCCAATGCTAATGAAACGCCCTGCACTGGTATTGATTTATGTCATTACCATTTTGGTGATTACGGCGCAGTTTACTGCGTATAGCTATATCAAGCCATTTGTCATGCACGTGGTGCACTTTAGCTCAGAGCAAACCACCACCTTTTTATTAATTTATGGTGCAGCAGGGATTGTTGGCTCGATTTTATTTAGTCAGTTTAGTCAACGTTTACCGAAGATTTTCCCTGTATTTTCAAACGCATGCTTGGCGCTTTGCTTGTGCGAGCTTTTGCCGATGAGCCACAATGTTTATGGCTTGAGTGTTGTAACCGTGTTTTGGGGGATTGGTATCATGAGTTTTGGACTGGTCTTGCAATCCTTTGTACTCAAATTTGCATCCGATGCGACCGATCTTGCCATGTCGTTGTTATCTTCACTTTATAATATTGGTATCGGCGGAGGTGCTTTGCTGGGTATTGTGGTGAGCATTCATTGCGGTTTAAATTATATCGGTAATTATTGGTGGTGTGATTGCACTATTCGCCGTTGCTTTGATGATGTACACCGTCAATCACAAAATGGCTTAGCTTAAACAATATGACATTGACGATCTTCAATTTAAAATCATCAATGGCGAATTTATTTTTAATCAACTGGAAAAGGAACGCTGTGAAAATAAAACTTAAAGCCTTTTAAAACCAAGACTTTTTGCCTTGTCTTAACTCATCTGCGCATTGTAAGGCGGTCTGCGTCAACCACCATAGACGATAGTCCCCTGTGATGCTTCCTGATTTAAAATTATGAATATAGGCAAAAGATAGCTCACGCGTAGGATCACACCATGCACCCGAACCATTATAGCCAATATGACCAAATGCAGTTGGCACACGCTTACCCAGTGTAAATACACGATGATAACCCAATCGCCAATGCATCGGGATCGGCATCACTCGATCACGAGCATGGGTTTGAATGGTACTCAGTTGCTCAAAGATTTCAGGTTTAATGATCACCTGATCTTGCCAAACACCTTTATTGGCGAGCATGGCATAGATTTTAGCCAAGCTATTGGCGCTAAATACGCCATTTGCCGATGGAATCACTGCTTGTAATCCTACATCACTAAAGAAGTCAAACTTACCCATACTCCGAGGTACAAGCGCATCTTCGGCATCATAAGGATTAATACCACTTAAGCTAATCACTCGCTCGGTAAAGCTCAGCGGTCGTCGCCCTTCACTATTTAAAGACTTGCGTGGCTTTTGCACTGATGATGCATTCGTTTCTACTGGTTGCACTTTTTTGAATGGTCGAGCCACTCGATGTAATTCTGCATCAGGTACGCCAAAATACGCCGCATCTAATTGTAATGGTTCAACCAAATACTGTTGCATTACTTCTGCTAAAGATTTTTGCATAACCTTTTCAATGACACCACCAATCAACCAACCAAAACTCATCGCTTGATATGCCGTCGCTGTACCGGGTGCAAAGCGTGGTGTGGCCTTTTCAAAGGCACTAAGCATTGCTTGCCAATCTAACATCACTTGCGCATTGTCGATAGTATGTCTGATGTCAAACAAACCACTTTGATGGCTAAGTACATGACGAAGCGTAATATTCTCTTTGCCATTTTGAGCAAATGCAGGCCAATATTGTGTAATTGGTGTGTCATATTCCAAGAAGCCTTCGCTGACCAAAATATGCGTCAAAGTGGCTAAAACGGCTTTTCCTGTAGAGTAGCTCAGCGCCATATGCTGTGCATCCCACAGCTCGTCAGGATTGGCTTCGCCTGTAAATAGCTCGGCAATGGGTTGACCTTGATGATAGACGCTAATCGCAGCACCACCGTGCATTGTTTCAGGTTGAATTTGACTGAGTACATTGGCTAAAGGCTGAAATTGTTCAATACATTGTCCACGATAATTATCTTTATTGCCTTGTGTGATTTTCTTGAGAATTTTTAAGCTTGACATCTTTCTTCCAAAAACAAGGTGATTGGGTTTATATTCTAAGTGTCGTGAAACGCAATTCAATTGCAAAATATGCTTTTTTCTTCCTGAAATATTTCTCTGAGTGAAAGCTTTGATCCTGAAATTTTAAAGATAAAAATCAATTGCAATAAAAATTTAAAATGTAAGAAATCTGTCATCCAATATATATGCTTTTCCATATATACTACACACAACATTGAACAGGTGATCACCATGAATCCACACAACAACATGACAATCTATCACAACCCTGCCTGTGGCACTTCACGAAATACGTTGGCATTGATTCGTAATACTGGTGTTGAGCCAAACATTATTGAATATCTCGTTCATCCACCTACACGTGATCAATTGGTCAATATGATCCGTGATGCAGGTCTCAATGTTCGTGATGCTATTCGTCAAAATGTTGATCCCTATCGAGAATTACAACTTGAACAAGACCACTGGACAGATGATCAATTGTTAGACTTTATGTTGGCGCATCCTATTTTGATCAATCGCCCATTTGTGATCACCTCAAAAGGCACACGCCTATGTCGTCCGTCAGAAGTTGTGCTGGATATCTTACCGCTTCCACAGCTTGGTGCATTTCAAAAAGAAGATGGCGAACAAATCATTGATACACAAGGACAACGCATCTCGTCGAAATAGAACAAGTCATTGAGGCTAGGTGTTTAACACGACAGCAAACACATTGAATAAATCGTTTA
>NZ_JAYROT010000026.1:0-12576 GCF_041911495.1 Acinetobacter sp.
GAAAAGCCTTCTTTTCTTGACTCAAGCATTAATGCAGTACGATCTTCAAAGTTAAGATGATGGTATGACAATTTTATATACTCCATAAACCCTTTAAATTAATTAGGTGGTTTATGTCGCACTTCAAGTTTTACTCTGCCCACCTTCCAATTATATTCTCCAACGTTTCTGATTGTGTATCTTATATTGGTGCTTTTTTTATTGTCAAAGTTAAAGAATTGAATATTAAAGATGACATGGATAAAGGTCCTCCGCTATATGAAGTTCCCGATACCAAAACGATTAATAATTTAGAATCTTTTAAGACATGCACAAATGCTGCTATGTTTTTACTAGATAAGGTCGGAATCAAGCATAAAGATCATAGAAATTTGTATTATAAATATAAGTACCTAGTAGAATTTTATTTAGAGATGGACACTTTAGTAGATTCAATCTGCAACAATATCTTTAATGGTCACATCTATTTTGAAAATCTAACCACGATTCTACATTACTCCCCATCAACAGAAAGCAGCCTACAAATTAAGCTTCACGAGTTTAAAGAGGCCGCTCGCCTTAAAAAAATGGCGCCTAAATCAAATTAGCTTAGCTACTTGGAAAGATTCAAAAATCTAGTTTTCAAGTATTTTATGCAAGCATCTTTATCAATGATGCAAAGTTAAAATACGATCGAAAATCATTTTACCCTTAGCCAGCCTCAGAGCGAGTTTAATTGGTGTCTTTGGATTTAAACTCAGGAGCAGTCCAAAGTATATCACCTATAAGCATTTCGGCAATCTATTACATCCACTACCACCCCATATAGAACTTCTCGATAAAAGCACGAGTCTGCGCAACCAACTGATCGAGGATGCTACTGCGTTGGCTCAACTTCATTTTATAGTTGGGCAATTTGGTCAGCTCATCTTTACGTGGAATGCGTTTGGTATAGTGATAATCATTGATCATTTTTGCAAATTCAGAGACATTGAGATTTTCTTTTTCACATAAGGCTTGGTAGGCTTTTTCTTTTTCCACATCCCAAAACTTGGCAAAGGCATCCTCAACCTTTTCTCCATTGATCAATCTCGGCATGGTGTCATCAATGAATTTCTGTATCAGCTCTTGTTTGTCATGCAGGCTGACTTCACTGCCAATTAGATCAAGCACCTGTGCTTCATATTGCTTGCGTAGTTGTTCATCTTTGCTATCGACTGCCATCTGTAGCAGTTGGATGATATAGCCAACATTAACACGGTCGCTATGCAGTAGCTCAAGCTGAAAATCCACATCATCCAGTACCGACACTTTGTCTTTTTTCGTAGTGGTTTTTACCGCACGGCACAGGTCGCTATATTTTGATGCAAAATTAGCGAATTGTTGTTTATCCAGTCCAGTCTGATCTTGATCGTACTCCACAAAGGTTTGTAGCTGCGCATGGCATCGCATCACTTCACGGAAGGCTTTGATAAATTCCAGTTGCTCATCTTCAGTTTGCAGTAGTCCAACGGTCTGCTCTGTTGGTGTAATTTCTTTTAAGGCATTCACTGCCTTTTCATAATCTTGCTTGATCTCAGCGAAAGGTCGGATCAATACAATACTTTTCGCTTGCTTGTTGGAAAATAATGCCAGTGCTTCGTCAGTTGCACGTTTGAGATTTCGGAAGCAGACGATATTGCCAAAAGGTTTATTTTCATTAAAAACACGGTTGGTACGGGAAAAGGCTTGGATCAAGCCATGATATTTTAGGTTTTTATCGACATACAGCGTATTTAATGGCTTGGAGTCAAAGCCTGTGAGGAACATATTCACCACTAGCAAAATGTCGATTTCTTTCTTTTTAACGCGATCAGCAATATCACGGTAATAAGGGTAGAACTGCTCGCCTGAGTTATAGTTGGTTTGAAACTTGGCATTGTACTGCGCTATATAGCGATCGAGTTTATCCCGATTAGATACATTGATCTGCGTTGGAATGTCGATATTTTCCTCATCAAGCATGCCTGACTGATTTTGTGTTGAGTTGTCCGCTGTCGGCTCAACATCTTGATTGGCAGCATAGGAAAAAATTGTGGCAATAGTTAGCGGTTTAAACAGCTTGCCTTGCGCTTCATCGTGTTGCTGTTTCTCGGCTTGGATTTGCTCGAATAGCTCATAATACTTAATCAATGTATCCACTGAGCTCACACAAAACATAGCAGTGAAATCACGTTGCTTGGTTTTGGTATCGTGATGATCCACGATATAGCGAGCGATCATTTCTAGTCGTTTTGGATTGTCATACAGCTCTTTGATATCAATGCCTTCGACTTTTTCCACTTCATCAGCTTGCCCAACATCATCCGCTTGACCGTCCACACCATCAAGCGACTGTTGCATGCCTTTGGCGGTGTATTTACCTCGGTAGTCGATTTGGAACTGAAGCACGTTTTTATCTCGGATCGCATCGACAATGACGTACTGATGCAGTCGCTCGTTAAACAGATAATCCGTAGTGAGCTTTAATCCTGCTTGGCTTTGGCTATTGTCATCAAAGATCGGTGTGCCTGTAAAACCAAACATCTGCGCATTGTGAAAGAACTTTTTGATATTGCGATGGGTTTCACCAAACTGACTGCGATGACATTCATCGAAGATAAACACGACTTTTTTATCCCGAAGATAGTTGATGTGTTCGCTATATTTATCGGTGCTGATGGCACGATTCAGCTTTTGCAGTGTGGTGACAATCAGCTTGTCATGCTGTTGATCGAGTTGATTGACCAGTGTTTTGGTATTGGTGGTGCTATCCACGCTATCAGTCTTGAAGTGGTTAAACTCTTTGGCGGTCTGCGTATCGAGATCGTTGCGATCGACCACGAACAGTACCTTTTCCACCTCGGGCATTTGCATAATGATCTGACTGGCTTTAAACGAGGTCAGGGTTTTGCCTGAACCTGTGGTATGCCAAATATAACCATTCTCTGAACTTGTTTGTACTCGCTCAACGATCTTCTGCACTGCATAGATTTGATAAGGGCGCAGTACCATGAGTTGCTGTGTGGTTTCGAGCAGTACCATATACTGGCTGAGCATGTCTGTGAGATGCTGAGGATTTAAAAATACTTCGGCAAAATCCACGATTTCATTGATCGGCGTATTGCTAAAATCCGTCCACGGAAAAATAAAGGCAATATTATTGGTGCCATTGGCGTAGTAGCGTGTATTCACGCCGTTGCTGATGACGAACAATTGAATAAACTGAAACAAGCCCAAGCCTGCGCTATAGGCTTCACGGCTATAACGATGCACTTGATGAAAGGCTTCGGCGATTTCCATGCCACGTTTTTTCAGTTCGATCTGTACCAAAGGTAGACCATTAACCAAGATCGTCACATCAAAGCGATAGGTGCGCTGACTGCCGTTTTGTGGGTCGATGGTGATTTGATTGCTGACTTGGAAATGATTTTTACTGTGCTCGCTAAATAAAAACTCGATATGCCGACTTGTACCATTGTCAAAGCTGACAGGGCATTTATTACGCAGATTTTTGGCTCGTTCAAATATCGTGCCGTTATTGAGATAGCTCCAGACTTGTTTCCACTCGTTCTCGGATAAAGGCGGAATACCGTTGGCACGTTCGATCTGACTTTTGAGGTTGGCGAGGAGCTGTGCTTCATTGTGGACATTGACACGCTTCATACCGAGTTGCACCAGTTGGTCGATCAAGTCGTTTTCAAGTTGGTATTCACTTTGAGTCATAATTATCTACTATCTTTAGCCTGCTGTTCTTGAATTTCTGAAAGTATAAAATCAATATAAAGTAAAAAAGAATAAGCTTTCAAACTGTTAACTTTAGTTCCATAATTCAAGTGATTTGGATCTCCATGTAAAATTCCATGACGATTTGGAAATTTTTCTGATTCCGATACCCTTTTTGAATTTCGACTAATTATGGTCTTTGTGCTATGATTTTGCTCTGCACGAAATGTATCAAGTAAAAATTTAACGCTATTAATGTTATCTCCTTCAATTTTTTGATAAATTTCTATTATTTTTTCATAAGCTTTTTGCTCTCCTCTAGATGCTGAAAAATAACTAATCCCATTTAGCCTATCCTGACAAATACCATCTGCTTGAGAAAAAAATAATGGGATAGATGCTATATAACGCTCTTCTTCATGTAATCGAAAAGCTTCTTCCAATATGTGCTTTCGACTGGGATGTTCAGCAACCAAATCAATTTTCCACTGATCCCAATCACGTTCTAGATAAACGATCATGTGTGCATCTATATTATTTTCATCCACCTCATGTGGAGAGAATGCTGTAATCCAAGCTCCAAACCAGCCTGTCTCAATTGAAATATTAGATGAAGCATTTAGATTTTTATCAGTACGCTTCATTACCTCAACAAAACTCATCAAATCTCTCTTCGGCAGATTTGAAACCATTTGCTTTAAACCGGTTATAAGCTCTTTACCTAAAATAGCCATTATGAAAATCCTTCTATTTACACAAACATCTGCTGCAACAAGCCTTTTTTCCACTGTTTCGCTTGTTCAATTTGCTGTGCCACGACTTCAATTTTTTGGTCGATACTCGATAAGAAGTTAGCGATTTTGGTTTGTTCTTCAAGACAAGGGATTGTTAAAACCAGCTCTGATAATTTAGAGAAATACATATAGGTTCTTGAACCACCTTGTTTTTGCATGATTGCAAAATTCTTAAACTCTTGTCCTTCATTTAAAATAGTCTGCAAAAAATATTTATTTAAATGCTCGTCTTTTACTGTAAACACAGGATAAAGAGTACTCACAATACCTTTAGGACAAATTGTATTAATATTGAATTTGAATACTAAATCATCTGACATGTGTCGATAAGTAAAATAATCATATGGAACAACGTTATATCCTGTAGTGTCTGCACTTGCTACATCTTGCCCCGCAAAATAATCCTTTTGAAAGTAAATACCGTGTCTAGATGAAGTAAGCACTGGATATTGATTATTAAATTCTGTTTTTTCGTCATGCTTAATTAGCAAGCTTCCAAGCTTCACTTTTTCCCACTCCCCAAACTCACTACCATCATCCGCTTTAAAACGAATCTGCTGGCTAAACAACTTCTGCATCATGCCTTGTTTATATTGGCTGAGTAGCTCATGTTTTTGGGTGAGTTGGCTAATCTTTTCATCGACTGCGGAAAGGAAAGAGGCGATTTTGGTTTGTTCTGCTTTTATTGGACAATAAAATTCTGAGTTCCTAACCGTAGCTAATGAAAGGTTTTTAATTGTTGTTCCTGTCAGTTCAGAATTTAAAGTCTTCGTCAGTTGTGGCGACTGTAATAATAAGTAAATGAATTTCTTGTCTAGATCATTTTTTAGATTGATAAAACAGACGCTTTTACCTAACAGAACTTTTTCATTTTTATAAAATGCTAAATTTCCGATTGTTCCATTGATAGAGAGAAATAAGGTTCTGTCAGATAAAATTTGATTGTATTTTTGAAATTCCTCACTACTGATACGCTTTGTATTTTCATTAATAGCAATCCTACCATTTACCAAGTTATTGCCATTAATAAAAGGAATTGTCCCACTTTCATCATACTTAGGAGTAGCGTGGATTCCATCTCCGATTTTTGTAGATAATTGATTAAGGGTTGTTAACATCCAATCCTCATCAAACTCTTTAAATCTTAACTTTGGCACAGTCATTTTTGATTATCCTTATTCTGTTTGACTTGCTGTTCTAGCTGTACCAGCTCGGCGAGGTCTTCTGCATCAGCTTGTTTGGCATCATGCAGTTTACGCTTTTGATCAAAGGTTTCATAAATCAACTTAGCTTGTTTCTCCATCTGCGCATGACTACGCCCACCCGTATTCGGCAATATCTGAAAATCATTAAAGGTCAACAACTGATCAATATTATTCTGCCAAAATCCCAGTGTTAAATCCTTACGACTTTTGACACGAAGTTCCGCACTTTCAAGGAAAATCACCGTTAAGCGATTTAAACTATCAACTTCATTATGAGTTAAATAATTTTTGGCGATAGTTATATCACCCTTGCGCACGATCGAACCTTTCCAACTGGTCAGTCCCATGTTGGGCTTATCTGCATCCGCTCGGGAGAGAATCAGTTCGGCGGCAGTCATTTTGGTGATGGCATACAGTAACTTATTTTGGGTTTCCGCAAAAAACATCTGTGTGGCTTTATCCGTCGAATCATAGTCTGTAGACAATGCCAATAAATCCCGCACTTTTTGATAAAAGCGTTTCTCCGATGCACGAATGTCACGGATTTTCTCAAGTAGTTCATCAAAATAGTCTGTGCGACCATCAGGATTTTTTAAACGCTCTGCATCCACCACAAAGCCTTTGACAAGATATTGCTTGAGATGGGTATTTGCCCATTTTCTAAATTGCGTACCACGAATACTGCGCACACGAAAACCAATCGCCAAAATCATATCTAGGGCATAAAAGCGCACGCTGTAAGATTTGCCATCTGTGGCAGTTATCAAGTAATCCTTGATAACTGAATCTTCTAATAATTCCTTTTCGTTCAATATATTTAGAATGTGATTGCTTATATTTTGTACAGAGGTGTCAAAAAGTTCTGCAAGCTGTGCCTGACTCATAAAAATGTTGCCGTCACGAGCGTAGAGCGACACCTTACTTTGACCATCTTCCGTGTTGTAGATAATCAAATTTTGACTATCATCATCTAAAAAATCCACCATTACTTGACCTCCGAAAAGGGCGAAGCAATGCCAAGCTCAGCACAAAATTCACTGATCACTTTACCGGTATTCAGACTTTCCACTTCCAAAGCCTGCAAAGCTTGAGCAATCGCATCAAGGTCAATCTCATCCTCAGCTTCAAAAGTATCGACATAACGCGGAATATTCAGGTTAAAGTCATTTTCTTTGACTTCTTGCAAAGTCGCCACATGCGCATACTTTTCAATATTTTGACGGTTTTCAAATGCGCCAATAATATTATCCAAATGCTCAGGCAATAACTTGTTTTGATTTTTCTGCTTCTCAAACTCGTTGCTGGCATCAATAAACAAAATATTGTCTTTATGCTCACGGTTTTTCTTCAGCACCAAAATACAGGTCGGAATAGACGTACCATAGAAAATATTGGCAGGTAAGCCAATAATGGCATCCACCACGTTCATCTGCTCAATCAAATACTGACGAATCACGCCCTCACTCGAACCACGGAATAAAACGCCGTGTGGAAGCACCACTGCCATTGTGCCATTGTCATCCAGTTGATACAGCATGTGCTGTACAAAAGCCATATCCGCTTTGGAGCTTGGTGCAAGCTTGCCATAACGAGAAAAACGCTCATCCTGCAAAAATAACGGATCGGCAGACCATTTTGCAGAAAATGGCGGATTCGCCACCACCGCATCAAACTTTTTATCTAAATGCTGTGGACGGGTTAAAGTATTTTCCTGCTTGATATCGAACTTGGCAAAATGCACATCATGCAAAATCATGTTCATGCGTGCCAAGTTATAAGTGGTGCGATTCATCTCTTGACCGTAGATCATATCGACGTCGCTCACTTCACGCTTGACCCGTAGCAACAACGAACCTGACCCACAGGTCGGGTCATAGACCGAACGTAAACGAGTTTTGCCTTGCGTGACAATCTTCGCCAGTAAAGTCGATACCGTTTGTGGTGTATAAAATTCCCCTGCTTTTTTACCTGCACCTGAAGCAAACTCACCAATCAGGTATTCATAAGCATCACCGAGTACGTCAGCTTCGGTATTGCTCAGATCAAAGTCGATATTGTCTAGGTGGCTAATGACTTTACTGACCAACTCATTGCGGTCATTTGCATTGTTGCCGAGCTTGGTCGAGTTCAGGTCTAAATCTTCAAACAAGTGCGCAAAATCATCTTCGGACTCAGCACCAAGTGTGCTGAGTTCGATGGCTTTTAAGGTATTGGTCAAATCATCAAGGATAAACTGACCTTGGCGAGCACGTAGCGCAATGCTGTGAAAGAGCTGATCAGGCTTGAGCGCATAGCCAACTTCGGCGATGGCGTTCTCTAGAATGGCTTCGATGTAGTCTTGATGGGTAGCATTGCTGGCATCAAGCGTTGCGTAGTGGAGATTCTCCCCTTCATCGGCAAGCAAGGCATCAGCGAAATTG
Organism: Acinetobacter sp.; assembly: GCF_041911495.1. Lineage (GTDB taxonomy): Bacteria > Pseudomonadota > Gammaproteobacteria > Pseudomonadales > Moraxellaceae > Acinetobacter. The sequence continues at coordinate 8,143 of NZ_JAYROT010000026.1, forward strand.
ACGGCTTTTTCAGAAAGATATTTAAAGAAGATAAATCCGAGGATGTAATCACGGAACTCATCTGCGCCCATCTTACCACGTAAGTCGTTGGCGATATTCCAAAGTTGTTTTTGTAACTGTTGTAGTTGCACTTGTGTCATGTTTAGGAAGTATCCGCATTTCAATCAGCTTCTATGAATGTCTTGATTCTAAACATAAAAGCATCGCATTGCATCAGTTAATCGAACCTTCCGAGCGATATCAGAAAAGCTTCAAGACAGATTGTGTCGTGATGATGCGCTTGCCTAGATTCTTTGTGTATCGCATTTCGCTATCATGCGGATATTGTTTGTTTGTCGATTCAGTTTATAATTTTGATTATGTAACGTATTCAAAATATCGTAATCAAAAGTATCATGGTGTGCTTATGACTCAACCGAAACCACATGACCTTGCGCAATCTAACAGGGCTCAATCTAACAGTGCACAATCTAAACAAAGCAAATCGGATGACTCTCAATCAGCCAATACGCACGGTGGCAAACGTGATGGTGCAGGTCGTAAGACAAAATATGATGAGCCGTCAAAAGTCATACGCATCCCTCTCTCACGAGCGGAAGACGTGAAGCGGTATTTATCTTTACCCAAAATTAAGATCAACAATGAAGTGAGTTCGATCATTGCTCTGGAAGCGAAAACACGGCTTGCAATACCAGTAGCAATGCAAAAGGTCGCTGCGGGTTTTCCATCACCTGCGCAAGACTATATTGATAAAACCATCGACTTAAATGAGTACCTGATTAAAAATCCAGTAGCGACCTTTATTATCGAAGTGGAATCCTTATCATTGCTGAATGCTGGCATTGATCTTAACGATAAAGTCATTGTTGATCGAAGCCTGACTCCCAAGCACGATGATATTGTACTTGTATTGATTGACAACGATTTCACGCTAAAACGCTTGGTCATGAAAGGCAGTGAAATTTGGCTCGCTGCGGATAATCCCGATTATCCTGACATTCATTTTAAAGAAGGTCAGACGGCAACGCTGTGGGGTGTGGTGACTTCTGTAATTAAGAAGTTTAGATAATGAAGCGTGATCGTATTTTTGCACTGATCGACATTAACAATTGCTATGTCAGTTGCGAACGTGTATTCGATCCAAAGCTCAACGACCGCCCTGTAATCGTGTTGAGTAATAACGATGGTTGTGCGGTTGCTCGAAGTAATGAAGCAAAGGCGTTAGGTATAAAAATGGGTGTACCACTATTTCAGATCAAAGACGTGGTACAACAACATGATGTCAAAGTCCTCTCCAGCAACTATGCACTGTATGCGGAAATGTCAAAACGCTTTCATTCGATACTCGCAAGCTATGTTGCGCCTAATGATCAAGAAATTTATTCAATTGATGAATGTTTCCTAGACTTAACACAGTACACCAAGCTACATGATGTGAGTGATTATGCTTTTGACATGAAAAATAAAATCCTTAAGTGGATTGGCTTGCCTGTTAGTGTTGGCATAGGCTCATCGAAAACTGAAGCCAAACTTGCAAACCATATCGCCAAAAAGAATAGTTGTTTTCATGGGGTATGTAACTTATTAGAACTTGATCCACTGATTAAAGAACAAATGTTTGCAGAAATTGAGGTTGGTGAAGTTTGGGGCGTTGGTCGCCAACAAAATAAAAAGCTGAATGCGATGGGGATTTATTCGGTTTTGGATTTGGCGCTTGCCAGCCCTCAACATATTCAAAATAATTTTTCAGTGGTATTAAAGCGTACTGTGATGGAGCTAAACGGTTTCTCCTGCATTGACCTAGAATACGCACCATCGCCAAGAAAAGAAATCGTCGCCAGTCGATCCTTTGGCAATAGAATCACTGAACTTAATCATCTCAAAGAAGCCATGTGTAGATACGTACAAGATGCGATCGGACGCTTGAGAAAACAAGACGCTGTGTGTGGCTGTATCATTGCTTTTGTACAATCAAATCCATTTGATGCGAATCAGCCTTACTACGGAAAATCAGCGTCATATCAGTTTTCAGAGCCAACCGATGTTGTCACGGTTTTAGTCAGTACAGCTATGAAGCTACTTGAGAAAATTTATAAAGAAGGTGTGACCTATAAAAAGTGTGGTGTACATCTCTCCGCATTATCGCCGAAATCCAATATGACTTTTGATCTGCTCAGTGACCATAGTCAACATGAGAAAAACGAAAATCTCATGCAAGCCTATGAAGCGATCCAAGGCAAATACGGCAAATCTAAAATTGCATTGAGTGGTTGTTATCTACCAAATCGTGCTTGGAGTATGAGCCGAGATCGTTTGACGCAGAATTATTTCAGTTTGGATGGGTTGCTAAAAATTTAAAGCTTGAGAATCTTTCTTAAATACAAACTAGCATTTAGGTTTACTTTTGATAGGTTATTCAGTATTCTCAATCTGCAATTAGATTAGATCAAATTATGGCTCATTCTAAGTTTCTACGACTTATTATTGTATTCTTCCTGTTTTTGTTTGCATTAACAACTACGGGTATTTACTCATGGGCACCAGTTATTGCTAAAAATATAGACCATCAACATCAATTAAGCATTTCAGCACAATCTGAAAATTTGAGTCTATGGTCGTTAGAACATCATGAACACGATGATAAAGTCGCTGTAGATGATAATAAAGTTCATCATTGGACAAGCTATGATGAACCTCCATATCACCATTCAGTAAAACCAGTTCACGCCGATGATGACTTAGCTTTAGACCCCGTGTTTCTTCTTAGTTTTATTACGGCATTTATTTTTCTATTCCTAAAGTTATCTGAACAACAGATTCGAGTATTTGACTTTAGGAAACGAATATTTCTCTTACGCAATTCTTATACCTACTCTAAAAATCTTATCGTCCTAAGAAATTGATTTTTCTATACAAAAAATAATCTTTCATTTTTTTGTATAGGTATAGTCATGTCTAAAATTTATCAGATATTTCTTACCTGTGGTTTGGTAGTCATGGCAACATTAGTTTTTGCAGAGCAAAATTATGCCCAACTACAACAACAGGTATTCGCAAACGATGCAATTCTCAAAAGTTTGCAACAATCACAGTCTGCGTATGCTGTTAATCAGCAATACGCTGGGCGATTAAATAATCCTACTTTCAATCTTGAGCTAGATAATTTAGGTAATTCGGACCTTCAAGAGCTCGATGGTCCTTCGACCATGATTGGGCTTTCTCAAGATATTCCCCTGAATAATAAGCTAAAGTTGCGCAAACAATTGGCTGGAATTCAGGGCAACAATAACCAGTTCGAGATTGTAAAACGTCAGGCAGAACTTAAAGCTGAATTAAGAGCTTGCCTGTCAAATTGGTATGTTGCAACACAACGTGCGGAAATCTTTTCAACTGAAAGCAAATTGTATAAACGGCAAGTCAATATACTCACTGAAAAGTTAAAGTACGGACGCGTCATTCCCTCTGATCTACAATTAAGTTCAGCCTTATCCGCAGAATCAGCTTTACGTCATCAAAATGAGCTAAAGAAGATTCAATATCAAAAAAATCTTTGTGCTAAATATCTTCCTAATTTGCCCAACCAAGCAATTGACGTGCCTTTAGATTTTAAGTTTGCTGATCGTGTGAGTTTATTGGAACAAGAAAATGTTCTCAAAACTCAGTTAGCAAAAACTCAGCTTGAATTGGCAAAAAAAGAAGCTGTACCCGACATTACTGTTGGCGTAGGTGTCCGAAATTATCAAGAAACCAATGACAAGGTATTTTTAGTTTCAACCTCAATTCCACTTCCTGTATTCAATCGAAATAAAGGAAATATTGCTATAGCTCTAGCGACTGAAGCCAATGCTGAAACTCAATCTGCATGGGCAAATCGCAACGCTCAAATTGAGCTAGAAAATAAGTCGATTGAAATTTCAAATCTCATTGATGCAATCAAACAATATGACAGCACGGTATTACCTGCTGTAGATGAGCATTTGCGAATTGCCGAACTAGGCTATCAGGCAGGAAAAATTTCTTTGTTGGAATTTAATAGCACTAAGCAAATTTGGTTGGAAAAACATCTTGGTCGGTTTGATTTGTGGTTGGCATTGCAAAATCAGATTGCAGCGCTTGAAAAAAACTATGTCTCTCACTTAGACCAAGATTAAGGATAAGGCTATGAATAAATCTAAAAACACATTGATTGCTTCAGGTGTGATCGCTTTACTTATCGTGCTATGTGCTGTTGCTTGGTATAAAACAGGCAATACATCTCAGTCGGCAACTGGGCACGGCGAAACAAGCGAAGCAAAAGTGACTGTAGCAGGCGACGAAAAAGGTCCTCATGGGGGACGCTTATACCGTGACGGTGATTTCTCGGTCGAGGTCAAGATTTTTGAAGAAGGTGTAGAACCGCATTTACGTGTCTATGGTTATCACAAAGATAAACCA
>NZ_JAYROT010000027.1:0-14280 GCF_041911495.1 Acinetobacter sp.
GCTATTATGGCAGCAAGCAAAAAATGGACGATGCCTATTCAGAATTGGAAAGCTGCCATGAATCGCTTTAGTATCATTTTTGAAGAGCGTGTAACCAAGTATTTTTAAATCTGCATTTACACAGAATTATTTACACACTCCTTATTTTTTTCTGCGATTGCAGAAAGTAAATCCTCTCCAAGCATACCCGCCAAGAACCATAAGAATAAATCTTCCACATTTTCACCATTTGCCCAATATGTGGAGAACTACTCTCCGCATGTGAGTTAAATGAATAAACTCCAATGCAATCATAAATAAAACAAATAGATAAGTCATTCACTCAATTAGAGTCTTCCAATGACATTTATCGTTTGCCTCTTGCAGTGCATATAAGTTCACACTTAGCAAACGATGTTTTAAGTCTTCAAAGCCATTAGCCAACGAAAACTCTTGTCCAATGAAATACAATACATCATGTGAGTTTGAGTATTCACTAAAAAGATAGTCTATCAACTTCACCAGCCATATAGGTCCATCCTGAGGTGCTCCAACATTCTTTTCATACATGAGCTCAACTCTTAAAATACACATAAAATATTCAATCATATAATCTTGATATTTCACTTTGTCCTCCATAATTCAAAAAAGACTGTTCTTGGAAGTCTAAGAACAGTCTATATTTTTATCGTCCCCAACGTCCCTTATGAGTATGAATAAATAGTGAAAGAGGATTCTTATGGAAATCAATTCGCCCAAATTGAATGCACCAAGTATGCTTCGATATTTCACAATGTATCCTTTGTTAGTGATTAGATTGGCTAAAGTATCACAATAGCTTAACAATAAATTAATCAATCTTTAAATTAGTTGTATTTCGCAAAAGGTGTGTTGTAAATACAAGCTATTCATTTAGCCATTAATTAACTTACTAAGAGTGGACGAATTCATGCTATTTGATTTGTTTTTTGCAAATTCATATATTCCATCTCATAACATGCCATTCCGTTGTACACTGCTTTAGAGATTGATTGCGACGATTTAGATACATTACATGGAAATCACCCCACTGGTTCAGATCATTATATTTTTGGCGGCTGCCCTACTGCTTGTGCCGTTGGGTAAGCGTTTTGGTATTCCAACCGTTTTAGGCTATTTGGTCACAGGCACGATTCTTGGACCAAGTGTGCTGAATATTGCGCACGATACCGAACAGATCGCACACTTGGCGGAATATGGCGTGATCATGCTGATGTTTTTGATCGGCTTGGAGTTTCGCCCTCAACGTCTGTGGGAGTTACGTCAGTCGATCTTGCTGATGGGTAGCTTGCAGATGCTGATCAGTGGCATCGTGCTGACTTTGGCGATTTGGCTAGTCTTTTCATGGGAGTTCAATACCAGTGTGGTGATTGGCTTTGCTTTGGCATTGTCATCGACGGCATTTGTATTACAGCTCCTACGAGATCGTGATCAATTGGCCACAAGCTATGGTCAGCAGACCTTTTCGATTTTGCTCTTTCAAGATATTGCGGCGATGGTGTTGCTGGCGTTGATTCCTGTGCTTGCGGGAAATATTTTTATTGAAAATCAGGGCGGTGCGCATCATGGCATCGCTTATTTTGCAGCAGTCATTGCGTCATTTTCAGGCTTGTTTTTATTTAGTCGCTATATTCTTAGACCATTTTTTCGTTTTGTGGCGAAAAGTGCCGCCACCGAGTTACTCACCGCTGTGGCATTATTTATCGTGCTTGGTGTTGCGGTATTGATGGAGGCGATCGGATTGAGTACCACGCTCGGTGCATTTTTAACAGGGGTTTTGCTTGCCGATTCCGAGTTTCGTCATGAACTTGAAGCCAGCATTCAGCCGTTCAAAGGCTTGTTGCTCGGTTTATTCTTTATGACGGTCGGTATGGGTGTGTCGTTGCATGTCATTGTGGAACAACCGCTATTGATCGTGTTCGGTACGCTCGCTTTGATGATGATTAAAATCGTCTGTGTGGCAGGCATTGCGCTATATCGTAAAAGCTCTGCACTGAATAGCTTGCGACTTGGTGTTGCCCTATCACAAGGCGGTGAATTTGCATTTGTGGTGTTTGCTGTGGCTGCAAGCGAAGGCATGATTAGTCAAGCCATGACCAGTCCGTTGACCTTGATCGTGACCTTGTCGATGATCTTGACGCCGATATTCTTCTGGATCATGGATCATTGGATCGAACCAATTCTCAGCAAAAATGACACACCGCAAGCCTTTGATGAATTACCAAAACACGATCAACACATCATCGTGGCAGGCTTTGGGCGTTTCGGGCAGATTCTGACCCGTATTGCGCATTTACATCAAATTCCATTTACTGCCATTGATAATAATATCGACCACATCGACTTTATGCGCCGTTTTGGAGGGCATGTTTATTATGGTGATGCCACCGTGCCTGAGATTTTGCAGTCCGCAGGTGTGGATACCGCAAAGCTCTTTGTCATTGCAGTAGATGATGTCGAGGATTCACTCTATATCGCACGTCATCTACGCTTGCACCATCCGAGTCTGACCGTGTTAGCACGTGCAAGAGATCGTCGTCACGTCTATCAACTGCGTGAGTTGGGCATTGATCAGGTATGGCGTGAAAGTGTGCATTCTGCCCTGTCGATGTCTGAACAAATGCTCAATGCGCTAGGCTATGAACCTGAACGCAGTAAAAACCATGTGGCGAACTTTGCCCACTATGATGAAAAGCTCATCCGTCAACAGCAAGCCAACTACAATGTCAATCCGCAGAAAATGCGTACCGCCTATGATTCGATGATGCAAGATTTACAAAATTTGTTTGAAAATGATGAATTTGTGCATCGTGAACAAATGCAGAAAATCGAAAAGCATCAACCGATCAAAGATGAAATGAGTGGCTCGCTCAATGATGATGAGGAATCAAACGATTCGGCTCACCAACATCCGGAAGATTCATCTAAGGAAAATTCATCACATCATGATATGCGGTGAGGATTCGTATTTGTAGGCTGTAAATTCAGCACAAATCACTTGAGATTTCGCTTGTTCGCCACCATAAAATGCAGGAAATGGAGAATATTATGTCTGACATCCGCCAACGCTTTTATATACACGACTGTCCTGTCCGTGGCGAAGTGGTACACCTAGAACAATCCTTACACACCATCCTTGCACAACGTGAATATCCGCAAGCGATCAAAGTGTTACTTGGGGAAATGCTCGTTGCCAGTGCATTGCTTGCCAGCACCTTAAAAATCAAAGGGCGACTCAGCCTACAAATCCAAAGCTCAGGCACACTAAAATGGGCAATGGCAGAGTGTAATCATCTTGGCGACCTGCGAGCTTTGGCAGAGTTTGATAATGATCCCCGTTTTAGTGAAGCCATAGACAGTAGCACTGTGCTCAATCATCTGCATGGTGGATTACTCTTTATCAATATCGAACCTGAATTTGGCGATAGCTATCAAGGTATCGTGCCACTTGAGCATGCCACTTTAGCGCAGTGCTTGATGCACTATTATGACTTGTCTGCGCAGATTCCAACTCGTATCGCCTTAGCAAGTAATACGCAAACTTCGGGTGGATTGTTAATTCAATTATTACCGCGTACCGAAGAAGAGCAAGAAACCGTCGATACCGACCTGTGGCCTCGCCTGACCATGCTCACCGATACCATCAAAGCCGATGAATTGATCGACCTGCCTGCGCAAGAGATTTTATATCGTCTTTATAATGAAGAAGATGTGCGCTTGCCTGACAGTGAAGCACTGCAATTTGGCTGTACCTGTTCCAAAGAGCGCTGTGCTAACGCCTTGGTTCAGATCGGTGAAGATGCAGTCAAAGAAACCTTGATGGAACAAAATCCGATTGAAATGAATTGCCAATTCTGTAACACGACCTATCGCTTTAGCGCAGAAGAAGCCTTGGGACTGTTTGGACGACATGTGAGTTAAATTAAGCGAATCTCAGCATAAGATGTGTAGAAGTCATCTGATTCGTAGAAACGTCAGTCGCATTGTTCGAGGACAAAGTGGCTTTCGAAAAATCACGTTTTTCAAGGTATTGGATAAATTTTGAAACATGACCGAGTTTGCGACTGACAAATGGTTTTGTCCTTGCGCCATACATGGCTCATCCCGAAAGAAAAGTAGGTCGAACCTGAACAAGGTTGAAATATATTTCAATCGAAGTGCAAGACGAAGTCGTTGATCTGCCCACATGACTATAAACCATAAGACTCCGAGCAAGACTTTATATTTCTCAATTAAGTAAAGCCTGTAGTTCGTCGAACTACGTGATGATAACAATCCTTAACAATTAATTCGCTGTGCAAAGATTGAAAACCATTCGAGCAACCACATATAGAAAGTATCGCAATTGAATCATTTCATTATTAGAGGAGAATTTTTCAATCATGCAAAAACAAGGTTTATATCGCTCGACTGGACAAAACATGATCGCAGGCGTGATGGGTGGTATTGCTGAACGCTTTGGTTGGAATGCAAACCTACTACGCATCATCTTCGTATTGGTTTCGGTGATGAGTGCGGGCTTCCCTGGGATTTTGGTGTATTTGGTGCTTTGGTTACTTATGCCAAAACAAGCCAAAATCGAACAGCGTAATGATCACAATATGCGTACTGTGAATTAAAGCTGTAAATTAATTTACGGTTCATTCATTCCCTAGAAAAACAAGCTCGTTTTGATCCCTTTTAAGCTATTGTTCCCCCCAAGACAGTAGCTTTTTTTTGTGCTTAAAAATTACCTACTTGCTATTGATCGTAATATTATTGGGTTTAATCTAAATCATACATGAAACGCTTGGCGAACCTTGCCGAATTACGCATAATACAATGAGTTAGAACATTGTCACCGCATGAGAACAACCTATTGAGAAAAGCACAATGACTATATTTATTCTTCTTATTTTGGCTTTTGTTGCTTTTGCTTTTTATCGCTATCGCCAATATCAGAAGCAACGTGAAATCGAAGAAATGGCAGCTGATGCACAGGCTTACGTCAGCTCAGAAGTGGTGGAGCTATTGCAACGCTTTAAAACCATCGCCACTGAAAATGACACGGCAATGTCGACACAGCATAAAAAGATTCAATTGCACATCAAAAACCTAACTGAAAATTTACTCTGCCATACCGACAGTGAACAAAGTGTGCGTGAATATCTAGCTCAAGCCAAACAAGAAATCGCTTTGATCAATATCGAATTGGATAAACTCTCAGGGCAAAAACAACCTGATGCCGATCAAGCCTTTGAAGACTTAAAATAGAAGGTGATTTGAAAGAACCTCAGTTCGATATAAGATGAATAAAATTTATCTGATTCGTGGAAACGTCAGTCGCACTGTTCGAGGGCAGGATGACTTTCGTAAAATGACGTTCTTCAAGGGATTGGATTAGTTTTAGTATATGACCGAGTTTGCGACTGACAAATGGTTTTGGTTACTTTTCCCGAAAGAAAAGTAACTCGAACCGAAGGTTAATCCTGAAATACGAGGATAAACCGCAAGACCTTGCCTAAAATGTCATGCTTTTCAATATCATGTTTCGCACACTTCATCGAACTCAGGTCAAAATAGACAACACTAGAACATGAAAAAAGGCTTAAAACGTCGATAGACCAGACCACTCCATAAAACGATACAACCAATATTTCAGCCACGATTCATCTTTGTATTCATCATAGTCCACACTCATCACCTGACCATTTTGATTGTTCCAAGCTTGATCAAAATACTGCTGTGCAGAGGCAATCGCAGGATAGCTCGCTTGTCCTGTGACTGCGACATTGGTTTCTAGATTATAATTTTTGAGATTTCGAGCGGTGTAGTTGGCAGAACCGAGGATGACCTGTTTTTGTTGATATTGTTCTAACTGATCCAGTTTGGTAATGACTAATAGTTTGCTGTGACATTGCTCGCCTTGCGTATTACACCAACGCACAGGCACGTCATTTTTGTGGAGCTCCCATGCCACTTGACGATTTGGAATACCATTTTTTTGCATACCAAACGCATCTTTATTCGGATCGAGTAGGACGTTGGCCTGAACACCACGTTGCTTAGCGGCAATCAAAGCTTTAACGATCTGACGCTCAGATAAATAAAACATCATCAAATCAAGCTGTTCCCCTGAAACCGTGGCATTGATGGCTTGGAGCACATGATCATAAATCTGTTCTTCGGTGAGTAGTTGTACTTTAGGCGCACCGCTACTCGCTTGATTTTCACCAATGATCAATGCAGGCACATCGCCTTTTGATATCTTAGCAACAGTAGCTTCGGTCGCTAACACCTCAGAAGCAATCTTGCCGTGAACGATCATGGCGACATTGCTATGCGCTGAGCTTGCATCATGCGGATTTGCAGAAGAAATTAAAGTTTTCCAACCATTTAAGGTATCGACCACCATGGTTTTACGGTGATTTGCTTTGAAATTGGCAAGTGCAAGATAACTACGCAAAGTGATTTTTTGCTCACCAAATGGATTTGGCAACCAACCTGTTTCGGTATTATTACCAATACTTTGACAGCACATATACCATAGACCCGACCACGCAGGATTCGACGCACGAAGCGGACGCAAGTCCGTAACGATCACTTGAATTCCTGAATTTTCAAGCGCTCTCAAATGCTCAGGGCGCACCCCGCCGTATACGGTATTGATCGGGTCGGTGATCATGACGATCTGTATGCGTGGGTTGAGTTTCTTTTTATCAATCAGTGCTTTGGTCAACTGTGCTGTGAGTGGACGATGTTTGAGTTTCGACTCACCTAGCTCAGCATTAAATAAGAACATATCGAGTACGATGGTTGTCTGCGCTTGATCAATCAAGGTCAACATCGCATCGAATATTTGTTGTTCACTTTGATGCTGTCCATTTGCATTGACGAAGGTACGATCTGCCAAAAATTCCACTTCACTAGCACGAGTTTGCCCTGCAAAATTAAGACCTTCGGGAATCGACTTATAGGTTTGGAAAATTGCTGATGCAACATACGTGATCAGCAAAATCAATGCAATGACCATCATATAGCGTTTAACCGACCAGTTTAATTTTTTATGAATTCGTTGAAATACTCGCATACAACACACTCGATACTTTCGATCAGATTAACAGTGAAATGTTATGAAACTCAAGATGATATTTGCAACTACACTGCGTCAATTCTAGAAATAAAATCAGCAATAAAATAATGAATTGATATAGAAAATCGCCATATCACATGACGATTTTGAATGGCATAAAACTCAAATGATAAAAATTAGTACCCTTAAACTTTCCGTGCACCAATAAGTAAAATTCGAATCATAATCACTGTTTGATCAGCGATCGCTTGACGCTCTTCAGGCGGTAGTTCGACCACTTTTGCGCCCATATTGAATACCAACTGAGTAATCGCTTTGGCAACGAGATCAGGATAATTGAGCGTATTATCATGATGCTTCTCTAATCGCACGATATCTTCTTGCAACTCTTGTTCAAAATCACGAAGTTGCTGTTCTACCGTCTGACGATAGGATACAGAACCTGTATAACCTTCACGTAGCAATAGTCTAAGATTCCCCTCATCGGTATCTAGCTCATGGACAAAAATATCTACCGAGCTTTGCACCACACTTTTGCCTTTTTGTGCTTCGAGCCGTGCTTGTCTGATGATCTGACGCAAAACCTGACCTGATCGACCAATCAAGGCAATCGCAAGCTCATCAATATCACGAAAATGTCGATAAAAGCTATTTGGTGCGATGCCTGCTTCTCGTGCAATCTCACGCAGACTGAGTGAAGCAATACTGCGCCCAGAACGTAATAAATTCAGCGTTGCATCGAAGAGCTCTTCTTGTGTAATTGACGCCTTACGTCCAGGACTACGCAGAATAGGCTTCTGAGAATCCAATTCGGAGACAGATTTATGATGTTGTAGTGATGTTGAAATTGGATTCATGCGCTCAAACATTGCTCGACCGTCGAAGACATCTAAGCAATTCAATCAATAAAAATCCTAGTATAACGCTAAGCTTATTTTTTATGAAATATGTCGCAACAAATCAAGTTGCTCAATCTTAGTGATGCAATACTTACAACTCTTTTCGAACGTTAAAAAGTCTAAATAAACACAAATTATTCAACACTTTATACTTAAATACAGTAATTTCTAGTATGGCTAAATTACAGTAAAACACAAATCAAAACCATTAAATATATACATATGTATATACAAGTGTATAATAATTACAAATCCAGTTTTTCATCTTTCTAAATATGACGACACTTTCCAAATCGAGTACTTGGCTTCATCAGCTTTCTACCAGCATTTTTGATCGCTCGGCAACTGACTTTTGGCTACAACAAATCAATCCGCTTTGGTCGAGCACTGAAGCACGTGGGCAAATTGTTGCTCGCAATCAGATTGCACAAGATATGTATCAACTGAAAATCAAATGCAATCGACAAATGGATTTTGGTAATGCTGGTCAGCATCACCCTCTCTTTGTTGAGATCAATGGTATCCGCTATGCGCGTAGTTATAGTTTGACGCAACTTGATCGCCAACATATTGCTTTGAACGTCAAACATGTACACGGTGGTTTGGTCAGCAGTTGGCTATGTGAGACAGCTAATATTGGCGATTACTTACGCTTTGGAGAACCTTATGGTGATGTCGCACTTGAGCATTTTCAAAGTAAAAAACTCGTCTTGCTCGTTGCAGGGAGCGGTATCACTCCTGCGTTTAGCGTATTACATGCGCTTGAAAAGCAAAACCGCCTAGAAGACTATCGAATCCAATTGAAATATTGGGCGTCAACTCAACGTGAACATGCTTTTATCTTACCATTTAAACAATGGCAAGAACGCTATACTTCGTTCAATGTTGACTTCTATTCTACACAAACACAAAGCAACACAGACAACAATGACACGACATTGAAACGGTTAAACGCCACTCACCTACAATCCATTCAGGATTTGCATGACTGCGCTGTATTCGCATGTGGTCCTTCGGGTTTCGTCGAAACTGCGCAAAGCTTATGTACAGATGCTAAACAATTTCAAGGTGAGGCTTTTTACTTTTCTACGCCAAGTATCACGGATTCAGATTCATCAGAAATTGAACTGATCAATATCCATCTCAGTCTTTCGAACAAACAACTGCAAATTCCAAAAGGTCAGTCGATTTTGACTGCTTTAGAAGCACACAACATCCGCCCACAACACGGCTGTCGTATGGGAATTTGTAACAAATGTGCATGTCCCAAAGTCAGTGGTAGCACACAGCATATTGCCAATAAACAAACTAATCATGAAGCCAATCAGTTAATTCGCATCTGCGTCAATAGTGCACAAAGTGATATCAAACTTGCGCTGTAAAACAGACTCATCGAGTGAAGATGAAGCGCATTGAACTGCGATAAAGATAATTTTGAAATGATTTTGAGGAATGCATCATGAACATGCCTGCAAAGATTGAATATATCAAAAATCCGAAAAACCGTGAATTGACCTCTGGCGAGTTAGATCGCTTTGCCAAAGAGCTTGATACCATCAAACAAGAGGTACTCGACGATCTCGGTGCGAAAGATGCTAAATATATCCGTCGTGTGATTGCGACGATGCGATATAGCAGTGTAGTTGGTCGAGCATTGCTATTTGCGGGTTGGTTTCCACCTGCATGGTTGCTTGGGACAGGCTTATTGTCTGTTGCCAAAATCCTAGAAAATATGGAAGTTGGGCACAATGTCATGCACGGTCAATACGACTGGATGAATGATCCCAATATGAATGGTCAACGCTATGAATGGGACACCGTCGGCACATCGGACAACTGGCGTGAAACGCATAATTTTAAACATCATACTTATACCAATATCAAAGGCATGGACGATGATATTGGTTATGGCTTACTGCGCTTATTCCCTGAACAACGCTGGAAGGCAGGCTATCTATTACAACCTTTGTACAGCATTCCATTTTGCCTACTTTTTCAATGGGGCGTTGCGATTCAAAACCTTGAAATTGGTAAGCTCCTCATTGGTAAAAAAACTAAACAACAACTTTGGAATGATTGGAAACCTGTGCAAAACAAAGTTGCAAAGCAACTGTTTAAAGACTATGTATTTTTTCCACTCATCGCAGGACCAAGTGCAATTCCTGTATTTCTAGGCAATTTAACCGCAAATGGCATGCGAAATATTTGGACATTTAGCATCATCTTCTGTGGTCATTTCACCAAAGATGTTGAGGTTTTCCCAAAAACCGTTTTGCTGAATGAGTCAAAAGGACATTGGTATATGCGCCAAATTCGTGGCTCATCCAATTTAAAAGGTTCTGAAGCTTTTCATATCCTTTCTGGGCATCTTAGTCATCAGATTGAACATCATTTGTTCCCTGATATTCCTGCACGCCGTTATCGCCAAATGGCGCCGAAGGTTGAAGCCGTCTGCAAAAAATATGGTTTAAATTACAACAATGCCAGTCTTGCCAAGCAGTTTGGGCAAGTGCTTGGGCGCATTGTGAAATATGCTTTTCCATTTAAAAAGTAAATGAACGTGGCGATACACTGAAAACTACCCAAAATCGTGCCAAAAGTGGCATAATATGCATCACTCCCACACGATATGAAGGTACTGCTATGGCAATGCGTCCTGCTGTTCGTCGTCACGCTTTGGTGATGATCGTTTTTGCATTGGCTCAATGGATATTTGTCATGGTGGCATTACACCAAAACCTTTGGCATCTCGATAAATACGATCGCATTTTGACATTTTGTGCCAGTGCGTTTGGCGGTGCGTGGCTGTTGATTCTTGCTGTATTGTATATGGTGATCAAAGGCAATGACGGCAAAGAATCTAAATAATCGCTTTCTGAGCATTAGATAAAAAATCACCTACTGCAAGTCGTGCAGTAGGTGGGCTACAAAATCATCGATCATTAAAATCATCAATTTATTTTTTATGCAGTAGAAACCTCACCCAGTTCCGCATCGTTTTTTCCTACAAAACTTAAAACAAGTTTCATGCCAAATCATAAATTCATCACTTAAAAATATTAAATAACAAAAACTTAAATACTTTTCAGTTATCTATATATCAACAATGACTCGCAGTTAAACATTCTCATACTAGGGTCTGTTGACATTTCAACCATGCATTGCGTTATCAGCTAAAACCACAGAAAAGAGGCATGAAACGAAGGGAATGGTCACTCCCTTGCCAAGTTTCATAACGAAGTTTATGGCAGTTTTAGCGATAACCCTTCGGGACTAGGATGTTTTTTGACGCTACGTCGTTAGGAACGAGTTATTTAGAATGACTAAACTTCCTCATTCCTGCCTAGTATCGCCTAAAAAACATCCGTAGTCGCAAGCATCTGTGAAATGTCAACAGACCCTAATTTTCGGGCGATTATAGTGCACACTAATGATCAACCATTCGCTTGGGCAAAACTCAATGATCAATTCAAGTGCAAACCGTTTCTTTAAAAGCAATCTCCGACAAACCAATTGCAAGTGGTTGCTCTCTTTTTCAGCGCTTGCAGGAATGGCATTGATGATTTCAACGAATAGTTATGCCGATCGCAATGCGGAGATTCGAAAAGCCTGTGCACAACTGCCAACTTATCAACAGCAAGGCGCACGCTTGTATCAGCAGAAGAATTATTCGAAAGCTTTGGATGCTTTTGAAAACCAAGCGGCGCACACCCATTTCTGTTTACTCAATCAAGATGATCTCGCAAAAAATGCGCAAACCTTGACTGAGACGAATCTTGCAACGGCTTATAACAATGTCGGTTTAACCCATACCAAACTAGGACAATATGCTTGGGCAAAAGCATGGTACGCCCTACGTCCAGAGGATAAAAAGAGTCAATACAATTTATCAAAACTTCCCAAACAGCTTTATTCAGATGAAAAAATCGCAGGGGAATATGTTCGATATGCAGGTCAAGGTGCGTGGAATCGTTTAGAAGTGTCTGATCAAGGCGATCATTATACGATTCAATTTTATGGTTTAAGAATGGGTTTATTGGCGCTGATTTATGGTCCAAATCTCGGCGAGTTTACAATTGAAATGCCCAAAAAAGTCGCAGGAAAAACCAATACGCACGCTGAGTATCATTATGAGGATTGTCAGATTGATTTAGATTTTTCCAATCATTCACTGAGCGAGCAGTTCATTACGGTCAAACAACATCAAGGCGATGCGTCTAGCTGTGGTTTTGGGTTTGGAGTATATGCAGATGGTGCTTATCATAAGGTTAAATAACCTGAGTTCGGCTTATGATGAGTAAAAACTGCATGCCAAGTTGGAGCGTCAGTCGCACTGTTCGAGGTCAGCATAGCTTTAGTAAAGTGAAGTTTTTCAAGGTATTCGATTGATTTTGATATATGACCGAGTTTGCGACTGACAAATGGCTTTGCCTACTTTCCCCGAAAGGAAAGTAGGTCGAACCTGAGCAAAGTCAAAGCTTTGCTTTGACTGTAGCGTAAGACGCAGTGGTTAATGCCGACATAAAAGCATACACTTCAATACCTTGTCTAAAAATGATTTTCCTTTTCAAAGCCATACACTGCAAATTTCATCAAACGCGAGTTATTTAAGTTTTCAGTACCTTACAGATACATCGCCGCGATCCAACCAAAGATAATCAATGGAATATTGAAGTGCAAAAATGTCGGAACGACCGTATCCCAAATATGATCGTGCTGATCATCTGCATTTAAACCTGCCGTTGGACCCAAGGTCGAATCCGACGCAGGAGAACCTGCATCACCGAGTGCCGCTGCTGTACCGATCAACGCAACCGTTGCCAATGGTGAAAAGCCAAATTGTGCGCACAGTGGTACATAGATCACTGCCAAAATCGGCACGGTCGAAAATGAAGAACCAATACCTAAAGTCACGAATAGACCGATCAACAACATCAAAAATGCTGCCAATGCTTTATGATCACCAAGCTGTGCCATCACGCCTTGAATTAAGCTATCAACTTGACCAGTCGCTTGCATCACTGAGGCAAACCCTGACGCAGCAATCATGATAAAACCGACCAATGCCATCATCCGCATACCTTGCACGAAGACATCATCGGCTTGTTGCCATTTAAAAATACCTGCCGCAGATAACACCGCAAACCCGATCAAACCGCCTAAAATCATTGAGCCAGCATATAGCTGTACAGTGATCGTCAAGACAACGGCAAGGCATGCCATCAGCAAGGTTTTTTTGGCAATCTGTGGGACATCTTTGGCGTCGGATTGTAAACTTTGCCCGTCATGCTTTAGCTCTTCGGCGAGATCAAGATTTGCATTTTTTTCAGTTTGGAGCGGTTGTTCCAAATCCATCTTTTGCACACTTGCTACGGCTTGCATCTGATATTGACGTGGTTTGCGATAGCTAAAAAACACCGCAACGAACATGCCTAAAAACATCCCCGCAACAGGAATCGCCATACCGACTGGTAACATCCAACGCTCAACCTGTAGGTTATATTTCGCACCCACTTCGTTGATATTCCCCATCAAAATTTGTTCTAAAAAGATCGCACCAAAACCGACTGGAAGTAACATATAGGTACCTACCAAGCCCATCGTCAGCACACAAGCCACTGCACGGCGATCAAGATTGAGATGATTCATGACTTTGAGTAAAGGTGGAATCATCACAGGAATAAAGGCGATATGCACTGGAATCAAGTTCTGTGAAAAGATTGCAGCGACAAATAAAATCGAAAAAAGCACGTATTTTAATTTTGCAGTTTTGGCGTGTTCCGCTTCTTGTCCAAGTAGACCCAACAGCTTATGCGCCAATAAATCTGGCAATCCAGACTTTGATAGCGCTAAAGCAAATGCACCTAATACAGCATAAGATAGTGCCACTTCCGCACCGCCACCTAAGCCCTCATTAAAGGCTTTGACCGTATCTGAAATCCCTAAACCTGCGACCAATCCACCAACAACGGCGGAAATCACTAAGGTAAATACCACTGACACCCTTGCCAAAGACAAAGCGAACATCAGTAAAATTGCAATAACGACTGCATTCATAAAACATACAATTAAAAAAGAATCAGTCGCTATTCTATCAGTCACTTTGCGAATTGGTAAAAAATCTGATTAGCTACAATATTTCGTATGCGCTTAGGGTCTGTTGACATTTGCTGTAAAAAATAGCGAGATAGTAAAATTAAATCGCCAAACCCAATTTTACACTCGCTATGCCTCGCACAATGCTAAATGATCAACATTGGTCAAAGTTACAAAACATTTTCCGTCAATTTA
>NZ_JAYROT010000028.1:0-17998 GCF_041911495.1 Acinetobacter sp.
AAAAACATGATTACTGGTGCTGCTCAGATGGACGGTGCGATTCTTGTATGTGCTGCGACTGATGGTCCAATGCCACAAACACGTGAACACATCCTACTTTCTCGTCAGGTTGGTGTACCGTACATTCTTGTATTCTTGAACAAGTGTGACCTTGTTGATGATGAAGAATTGCTTGAATTAGTAGAAATGGAAGTACGTGAACTTCTTTCTACTTATGACTTCCCAGGCGATGACACACCAATCATCCGTGGTTCAGCGCTTAAAGCACTTGAAGGTGATGCTGGTCAATACGGCGAATCAGCTGTACTAGCATTGGTTGAAGCACTTGACTCTTATATCCCAGAGCCGGAGCGTGCAATCGACAAAGCATTCTTGATGCCAATTGAAGATGTATTCTCAATTTCTGGTCGTGGTACAGTAGTAACAGGCCGTGTTGAATCTGGTATCGTTAAAGTGGGTGAAGAAGTTGAAATCGTTGGTATCAAAGATACAGTGACAACAACAGTAACTGGCGTAGAAATGTTCCGTAAATTGCTTGACGAAGGTCGTGCAGGCGAGAACTGTGGTGTACTTCTACGTGGTACTAAACGTGAAGACGTACAACGTGGTCAAGTATTGGCTAAGCCAGGCGCGATCAAGCCACACACTAAATTCGATGCGGAAGTATATGTACTTTCTAAAGAAGAAGGTGGTCGTCACACTCCATTCCTTAACGGTTACCGTCCACAATTCTATTTCCGTACAACTGACGTCACTGGTGCGATCCAGTTGAAAGAAGGCGTTGAAATGGTAATGCCAGGTGACAACGTAGAAATGTCAGTAGAATTGATCCACCCGATTGCGATGGATCCAGGTCTACGTTTTGCGATCCGTGAAGGCGGTCGTACAGTAGGTGCTGGTGTTGTTGCGAAAGTAACTGCATAAGTCACTGCTGTGATCTAAAAAAAGCGCCCAATGGGCGCTTTTTTTATGTAGAAATAATAATTCTAGTAGGTTGTGCAAAAAAGTGCATGATTGTCCCCATCTGATATTATTCTGTCCTGTATAACACTCCTCAATAATTATTGAATTTCCTAAAATAAATTTAACAATCGGAAATATTGACATCAATTTTCAAATTTTATCGATTTCGTGGAGATGAAAAAATGAATGCAAAAGTACAAATCTCTAATCGCCCAGATGCGTCATTCCCAGTTCGTCGTATGAACTTCAACTTTGACGACGTACCAGAATATTGGATGAATGAGTCTGCGGGTTTGACGCACTTCATGACTGCATTATCTGCGTTGTTCCCTGCGGGCGAGCAACTGTTCATCGACAGTGTACGTGCAGTCCGCTATCACCCAGCTATCAAAGATAATAAAGAATTGCAAAAAGAAATCAGTGCATTTATCGGTCAAGAGGCAATGCACACTCATGAGCATGTTGGCTTTAACGCATCTGCGCAAAAGTTTGGTCATGATGTGGCAACACTTGAGAAAAATACTGATAGCGTGATTCAGTTTGGTCGTAAGCTTTTTGCCAAAGCCATGAAACCTTTTGGTTATACGCAAGAGATGATTGACCTCACTGCAACGACTGCACTTGAGCATTTCACTGCAACGATTGCGTCGGAGCTATTGACCAATCCACATATTCAAGAACTCATGAAAGATGACACTATGCGCTATATGTGGATGTGGCATGCAGTCGAGGAAAATGAGCATAAAGAGGTGGCTTATGATGTGTATCAAGGTATCTTCGGTACAGGGATTAAGTCATATGGCTTACGCTCAGTTGCCTTAGTAATTGCGATGAGCATGATTTTAGTCACTCAAGCACAGTTTACTTTGCGCCTACTTAAAGCAGATAAGAAACTGAATCTCAGAGAATTAACAATGATCTATAAATATGCCTATAGCCCATCAAAAGGCATCATCACAGGTTTAGCAGGTGAGATGTTGGCATACTTCCGCCCACGCTTCCACCCGAATGATTTGGATACAGTGGCTTTACTTGATAAATGGAAAGCAAAACTCGGTCTTTAATGGTCTGACGTTTGCTTTAGCTATAAAAATAACGATTTTACGCATTGACGGTTTTCATCACGTCGTGCCTGCAAACACAGGCACGATTTTTTTTATTCAAATTTACAAAAAAGAATAAATACGGCAATGATGATTTTTTAGTACACCTAATAATTATTGATAATAGTTTATAAAAATTATGACCAAAAATTCAACAACATGAAGAATTGCTCTACGTTTAATAATTTCAAGATGAAGTGTAAATGCGTTTGTTTATCATTATTAATTATTTAAAATCAAATACTTATGATGATACTGGGCTTGATTTAAATTTATAATCATTCATAATGGAGAAAAGTTTGGAGGTGAGTTATGCAAGGTAATCCTGAAGTCATTGACTATTTAAATATGCTGATTGGCGGTGAGCTTGCTGCTCGTGATCAATATTTAATCCATTCTCGTATGTATGAAGATTGGGGCTTGAGCAAAATCTTTGAGCGTATCAATCACGAGATGGAAGAAGAAGCGACTCACGCTGATGCGATTATTCGCCGTGTATTGTTCCTCGAAGGCACGCCAAATATGGATCGTCATGACATCAACGTCGGTGATGATGTGGTGAGCTGTCTGAAAGCTGATCTTGCACTGGAATATGAAGTACGTGAGAAATTGGCGAAAGGCGTAAAGCTTTGCGAAGAAAAAGGTGACTTCGTAACACGTGATATGCTTCGTCAGCAGATGTCTGATACCGAAGAAGATCATACTTATTGGTTAGAGAAGCAATTGAGATTGATTGAGAAAATCGGTTTGCAGAATTATATCCAATCGCAAATGTAATTTTCTGACTTAAAAATCACTTGAATAAAAGAGCCAGCTAATTGCTGGCTTTTTGATGCGTGTTTTACGACTTATTTTTTCTTCTGAAATTTTAAAATGTCATCTAAGACTTGCTTTGCATGAGTTTGTGAGTTTACACTCGTGTAGTGATAGACGATCGTGCCTTGCGTATCAATTAAGAAACTTTCACGTTTTGCCACTTTGGTAATGCCAAAGTTTCGGACGATACCAAACTGCTCAGCAAGTTGATGTTGATGATCGGCTAAGATCGGGAAGGGCAATCCAAGTTTTTCAGAAAAAGCCTGATGAGATTTCACATCATCAAGACTGACACCCATGACTACAGCATTGGCTTTTAGAAATTGAGGATAGAGGTTTTTAAATTGTTTGGCTTCTTCGGTACACCCTGGTGTGTTGTCTTTTGGGTAGAAATACAGCACCGTCCATTTGCCACGAGTGTCTTTGCTTTGATGCCATTTGCCATTTTGATCTTGGAGTTTATAGCTCGGTGCTACTTGACCAACCCATTGCTTTTGATCATTTTGTGAGGATTGGATGAGTGAAGTTTTTGCAAAAGTGGTCGCACTAGACAGAGTACAACTGAGTACGATCAGCGGAATATATTTTGAGATGTTCATTTTATTCTACAAATAGGAACAGTTGTTCTATGATAACTGGGTTTAAGTGTCTAATGTAAAAAATCCATGTACGATGACATGGATTTTTATTTTCAAATGTTTATTTGAAACAGAGAAAGACTTATTGCTCTAAATCAAAAGCAGCATCTTCTTCAGTTTCAGCTTGTTGTGCAGGTACAGCAGGCACTTTTGCCAACATACGCTCACGAATAATGCCTTCGATTTGCTCAGCGATTTGTGGGTTTTCTTCAAGATAGCGAATGGTATTGTTTTTACCTTGTCCGATCTTATCGCCTTGATAAGAGTACCATGCACCTGCTTTTTGCACGATGTCTTGCGCCACAGCAAGGTCGATCACTTCGCCAAGCATATTGGTGCCTTTTCCGTACAGAATTTGGAAAATGGCTTCTTTAAATGGAGGCGCCATTTTATTCTTCACGACTTTGACTTTGGTTTCATTACCAATGATCTCATCACCTTCTTTGACCTGACCAATACGACGAATATCCAAACGTACAGAAGCATAAAATTTCAGCGCATTACCACCAGTTGTGGTTTCAGGGCTACCGAACATCACGCCGATCTTCATACGGATTTGGTTAATGAAAATCACCATACAGTTTGAGCGTTTGGCATTACCTGTGATTTTACGTAGAGCTTGGCTCATCAAACGAGCTTGTAAGCCCATGTGTGAATCACCCATTTCACCTTCGATTTCGGCTTTTGGTGTCAATGCTGCAACGGAGTCGATAACGATCAAGTCGATCGCACCAGAGCGCACCAGCATATCAGCGATTTCAAGTGCTTGCTCGCCATTGTCAGGCTGTGAAACCAAGAGATTATCAATATCTACGCCAAGTTTTTTTGCATATTCAGGATCGAGTGCATGTTCTGCATCGACGAATGCGCAAGTGCCACCTTTCTTTTGACATTCTGCAATCGCTTGCAAAGTCATCGTGGTTTTACCTGAAGATTCAGGACCATAAATCTCAATAATACGACCTTTCGGCAGACCACCAATACCCAAAGCGATATCTAATGTGAGTGAGCCAGTCGATACCGCTTCGACCGCTTGTACCGTGTTATCACCCAAACGCATCACAGTATTTTTACCAAATTGCTTTTCAATCTGGCTTAGTGCTGCGCCTAATGCTTTTGATTTATTCTCATCCATCTCATAACCTCAATATTGTGAACTGTAACTTTTTAACCAAAGTGGATGCCTTGTCTGCGTCGCAAGATCATTATTTTAATGTCAATTATTTAAAATTAATGACAGTTATCTAAAACGAATGATCGTTGGTTGGCAGTATCATGGCAGAATTTTAGTGATAAATCGAGTGTCGATTTCATACAAAACGTCGTATTTTGTCGCCTGTTTTTATCCTCGCTTGTCCTAAATATTTTTAGTAATTTTTCATCATTATTTCCATTAAAAATTAACCATTAATAAGCATCATCATTGTGCCAATCCACAACCGAATCTTGATTGTTTTTCTCTTTAAATTTATGGATTTGCCTGCGATCTTTCTTACTTGGACGATGTTCAGGACGAGCTAAATTGTGCAATTTGCGCTGTGAGCTCAGTAACTCACGGCGTGCTACGCTCATTTCCGTTTCATCATAGAGCAACTGTGCTTGCGGTGCACCGCCACGTTGTGCAGACAGGGCTTTAATTTGCACGGTTTTCTTGTCGAAACCTTGCTGAATGGTCAGCTCCATGCCGATGCGGACTTCTTTAGAGACTTTGACCCGATCGCCATCGTGATGCACCTTGCCACCTTCTATGGCGGCTTTGGCAAGTGAGCGGGTTTTAAAGAATCGTGCAGCCCAAAGCCATTTGTCGATGCGCATGGATTCGGTCTGAATGGATGCGCTATTTTCACGACCGATTTCTTTACTGTTGCTTTTACTCATGTGTGCTTAGATTGAAATGCCTTGTGTTGAAATGATCGTTTAAACGATTATGTACCGTATATGTTGCTAGATTTATCATCATCTAAATAATTCAGCAAATCTGTAAGCTGTTCAAGATGCATATAATTCGGATTTAATTCCGTTCTTGTGGTACTCGAATCAGGCTCGCTAATACTGAATAGCTGTGCAATACCAAACTGTTTTGCGCTATCGAGCACTGCATAATTATCATCAATAAAGGTTACTTGCGACACATCAAATGGATAACGCTGTTGCAAGGTCTGCCAAAAGCGTTGATCTTCTTTGGCGTAGCCAATCGACTCACTGCTAATCACCTGTTTGAAATAAGGGCGAATCGGCACATTTTCAAGTTTTAAATCGAGCGTAACTTGATCAGCATTACTGACAATCCAGCATTCTATGCCGAGATTTTGTAGTGCATCCAGCAGTTCAAAACAGTCGAATCGTGGTGCAATGAGATGACGATTTTCTTGCTGTACAGCAAAGGCATCGACACCGATATGCTGTCGCCAAAACTTGGATGAATACCAACTTAGACTGCCTTGATATTGCACATAATATTGATAAAGCTGTGATTTTGCCTGCGCAAGCGAGGCGTGATGTTCAACCGCCCAACGCTCAGGCACCAGTTGCATCCATATATAGGTATCAAATGCCAAATCCAACAATGTGCCATCCATATCAAAAAAGATGATCGGTTTTGAGATTTGCGCTGAATGATTTGCTACAGTAGTCATGGATAAATCGAGAGGTGCGTATGTTTGCTAAAGCTGCATTAGAGCAGATGCCACAGAATTTGCAACAGTTGAGCCGTATTTTACAGCAGGCAAGTGCCATCATTGTGGCGGAATATGAGCGTTATCAACGTGGTGGACAATTTCAAATTGAACGCAAATCGGATAATTCACCTGTGACGCAAGCCGACCTGAAAGCACATCGTTTTATCAGTCAGGCTTTGGCGGAACTCACACCGAAATTGCCACTATTATCCGAAGAAGGTGAGCATCATGAGCGTCATCAATGGCAACGCTTTTGGATGCTTGATCCGCTGGATGGGACAAAAGAATTTATTGATCAAACTGGTGAATTTACCATTAATCTGAGTTTGATTAAAAATGGTGAATCGGTCATTTCTGCGATCGCAGTACCGCTGATGTCGAAGCTCTATATTGTTGAAAATAGCATTGTTGAAAAGCATCAACAAGAAAGACAATTGCCATATCGTTATCAATGGAATGCACAAGGTCAGATTGAACTTTTTCAATTTCAACATGACTTAAACAAAAATGACATAAAGCAAAATGATTTAAAAACTGACAAATCACTTCGTATTGCCATGAGCCGTCGTCCTGAGCGCAGTTCTCGCTATCAGGAATTTTTAGAGCATTTAACATCGCAAAATATCAGTTATCACAAAGTGAGTGCTGGCAGTGCGTATAAGTTTTGCATGATGATCGAAGGGGAAATTGATCTTTATCCACGCTTTCATCCGACCAGTGAATGGGATACTTCGGCAGGGCAAGGCTTGTTACAAAGCATTGGTGGAGAAGTGTTTGATCTGAGTCATCGACCATTTCGTTATAATCAGCGCACAAGTTTACTGAATGGACAGTTTATTGCTTTGCGTGATGTGAGGGATTGGACTGTAATTTCAGGTTTTGTAAATACTTTAATTAATAAACGATAAACCCTAGCAGTTCTATTCTTCATTTAAAGAAAGAATAATTCGGTATTTTGGTAAGTATTGAGAATTATTCTCTTTAGAGAGATCATTTTCTAAGTTTAATCTTGTTGTATTTAAAGGCTTCCAATTTTGTTCGAGATTTAAGTCTTCATATTGATATGTATGAATTTCGTGTTTTAAGCTGACTGAATGAACTTTCGTATTGTTGATCAAATTTACAGTTGAATCTGTATTTGCTTTTGAAAATCTACAACATCCGAGTACAAACCAAGGAACTGCAATATCAGGATGCAATTCTATAAAGTTTGGAATAGTCCATTTGGGATTTCCACTCTTATCAAATCTGTTAAATGCAAACTTGTTTAGTAGATAATATGCACTTACCAAGGAGCAACCGTATTGTTCTTTTGAAAACTTGATTCCACATAAATTTCCATTATGAGTAAATGTATCTAAATAATGATTGTAAAGCAGATATAAAGGAACTCCTCCAACATTTTTGGCGTATGTAATTAAGTCATTGATTTGATTTCCATGATCCATTGCTGGGTAATTGTCAGTTTTATAAATAATTTTAGCTTGTAGAGGGGCTATAACGTATCCTCCGCTAGTTTGAATTATTAGTTCAATATCATTTCCATTAAGAGGCTCATTAATTGCCTCAAACATTCTGATCGGCGTGTGTGGATTTTGGTCACAATATTTGTGGAATTCATAAAGAATATTTTGCGTAATTGTTGTTTCGAATATTTTTAAACCCTTTCTAGTTCTAGCGAATCCGATTCTTTCCCAAGTTTCATTTGCGATATTTTGAAGCAAATTACAAAGGCTCACTGAGTTGTGATTGAACCTAATAAGTTCTGAGTTATTTTCTATCATTTTACTTTTCTACTTTAGGCTATTAGATTTCAAAATTACGATCGACACTATTTAGATAGTGATTTTGGAAGTTACCATAAATTTTAAAGTTGCTTAACCTCCCAATCTCTTAGATCATCAGGTTAATTTAGCTGTATAAAAGTGGCAAGTGTTGAAGTCCTTTAAGTAACAAAATATTCATGACATATTTGTTGTACATCCAGTTGAAATATGATCTAGCCCATTGGTCTAATAGGCAACATCACTCAGATTTATATACACTATTCACCTAAAAAGCGCATATCGCATTGACTGCAATACACCGCTCAACGCATACTTTACACGCTTAAAAAAGTGCAAGAAATATTGATTCGAAATGTAGCCGAGCCACAAGCTTGATGCTACGTATTACAGACTTAATTACATACCAGTAAAAAGGAGCTATATATGTCCAGTGGAAAGTCAACAATCATTTATACATTAACTGATGAGGCACCGCTACTGGCGACATACTCGTTGTTGCCAATCATTGAAACCTTTACCAAACCTGCTGGTGTAGATATTGTAAAAAGTGATATTTCTGTATCCGCACGTGTATTGGCAGAATTCGCTGACGTTTTAACAGACGAACAAAAAGTTTCAGACAATCTTGCAGAACTTGGTCGTCTGACTCAAGACCCTGAAACGAATATTATCAAGTTGCCGAATATCAGCGCCTCTGTATCACAGCTCAAGGCATGTATCAAAGAGCTTCAGTCCAAAGGTTTTGCACTACCTGATTTTCCAGACAATCCAACGACTGAAGAAGAAAAAACCATTCGTGCGAAATATGGTAAGTGTCTAGGTTCTGCGGTCAATCCAGTGTTACGTGAAGGGAACTCAGATCGCCGTGCGCCAACTGCCGTCAAAAATTATGCAAAAAAACATCCACATTCCATGGGCGAGTGGAAGCAATGGTCACAAACACATGTATCGCATATGGATGAAGGTGATTTTTATCATGGTGAAAAGTCGATGACTTTAGACCGTGCTCGTCATGTCAAAATGGAATTGATCACCGCCAATGGTGAAAATATCGTCCTAAAACCAAAAGTAGCATTACAAGACGGTGAAGTGATTGACTCGATGTTTATGAGTAAAAAAGCACTTTGTGAATTTTACGAAGAAGAACTCGAAGATTGTCGTCAAGCAGGGATTTTGTTTTCTCTGCACGTTAAAGCAACCATGATGAAAGTGTCACACCCGATTGTCTTCGGTCACTGTGTCAAGATTTACTATAAAGAAGCCTTTGAAAAACACGGTAAGTTGTTCGATCAACTTGGTATCAACGTCAACAATGGTATGGCTGGGCTATACGAGAAGATTGAAACTTTACCAACTTCTTTACGTGAAGAAATTATTGAAGATCTCCATGCGTGTCAGGAGCATCGTCCTGCATTGGCAATGGTTGATTCTGCAAAAGGTATTACCAACTTCCACTCGCCAAATGATGTCATCGTCGATGCGTCAATGCCTGCGATGATTCGTGGTGGCGGTAAGATGTGGGGTGCCGATGGTAAGCAGTATGATTGTAAAGCGGTCATGCCTGAATCGACTTTTGCACGTATCTATCAAGAGATGATCAACTTCTGTAAGTGGAATGGCAACTTCGATCCACGCACAATGGGTACAGTACCAAACGTCGGGTTAATGGCACAAAAAGCCGAAGAATACGGCTCTCACGACAAGACGTTTGAGATGCCGCAAGCAGGTGTGGCAAATATTACTGACCTAGACACTGGTGAAGTATTACTTTCTCAAAATGTTGAGCAAGGCGATATTTGGCGCATGTGTCAAGTCAAAGATGCGCCGATTCGTGACTGGGTAAAACTTGCGGTAAATCGTGCACGCAACTCAGGCATGCCTGCGATTTTCTGGCTTGATCCTTATCGTCCGCATGAAAATGAATTGATTAAGAAAGTCCAAAATTATCTAAAAGAACACGATACGGAAGGGCTGGATATTCAGATCATGTCGCAAGTACGTGCCATGCGTTATACGCTCGAGCGTGTGGCTCGTGGCGCAGATACGATTTCTGTAACAGGTAATATTTTGCGTGATTACCTCACTGATTTGTTCCCGATCATGGAGCTCGGTACTTCTGCGAAGATGCTATCTATTGTGCCGTTAATGGCAGGTGGTGGCATGTACGAAACAGGTGCGGGCGGATCTGCGCCGAAGCATGTACAGCAATTGGTTGAAGAAAATCACTTACGTTGGGATTCTTTGGGTGAGTTCTTAGCACTTGCGGTATCACTGGAAGAGTTGGGCATGAAAGAAGACAATGCCAAAGCCACCATACTTGCTAAGACATTAGATGATGCAACGGGATTATTGCTTGATCATGAGAAATCGCCGTCACGTCGTACAGGTGAGCTTGACAACCGTGGAAGTCATTATTATCTCGCAAAATATTGGGCGGAAGCGTTGGCAGCGCAAGATGACGATGCAGAGCTCAAATCAACATTTACGCCACTTGCAAAAGCCTTGGCTGAGAATGAAGAGAAAATTGTAGCTGAACTTGCCGAAGTGCAGGGCAAGCATGCAGATATCGGTGGTTATTATGCGATTGACCCTGAAAAAACCAAAGCTGTAATGCGTCCTAGTGCAACTTTAAATCAGGTGCTTGAAACGATTTAAAACGCAAATTCATCTTAGGGTGATTTGTCATACAGCCAGTACATTCGTACTGGCTTTTGTCATTTAATAGAATATTCAGTAAAAGGATAAAACATGAAACGCACACGATATAATGTGAATCATGATATAGTCATCGATCCATTTTTTAGTTTTAGCGTTATGAGGGGCAGTTGGACACACTTCACGCCTTACCCAAAAGTATGTTTAGTGCAGTTGAATTATTGCCTGATCATGACACACCAATTGTTTTATTTACACGGCATTCGATCCGTGAGTTGGTTAATGGGCAGGGCTTGGCGGGTTATGACCTACAACTCACTGATGAAGGACGTGAGCTAGCAGAAGCGTGGGGTGAGTATCTCAGCCAGCAAACACAGCGTCAGATTGTGAACTGTATCAGTAGCCCGATACAGCGTTGTATTGATACAGCAACGCTGATGATCGCAGGGGCAGATCGACACTTTTCAGACAATACTCATCAGATTGAAATATTTGAAGAATCTTTACTGGTCGAACCTGGTAGTTTTGTCGTGGACATTGATTTGGCTGTACCGCATTTCCGTAAAAAAGGAGCGGTGAGCTTCATTGATAGCTTTGTCAAAAATACATTACCGGGAATGAAGCATCCGATTCGTGGTGTTCTGGATGTGTTAGAAGTGCTTTTTCATTCACATCTGATCCAATGTGAATCGAATCCTACGCAGAAGCACTGTGCATTAAGCTTAGCCGTCAGCCACGACACGATATTAGCCGCATTTATTGCGGTGATTTCAGGGCATTTCCAAGTACAGAAAAAGGATTGGCCTGAGATGATGGAAGGGGTATTTGTTTGGTTTGACAATACCTCAAGCTTTGAAGCATCACAGCTCAATTGGGTGTGGCGAGGCGAGCGACATCAAGTTGCCATTCGTGATTTAAAAGCTAATATTTAAAAGTACAGTTAGAAAAATAGTTAAAACACAAAATATTAGTGAAAGCGTATTCGACTTTTACACGTCAACTTTATAGTTTAAAGCCAGTTCATCACCAAACTGTCCACGAATTCCCCAATTCTCTTTTGGTATTTCGATAATGGTAATTTCAATATCTTGCGTTGAGATATTACATTGATTTTGTATATTTTGAAAAAGTGTTTGAATCAGTAATTTTTTTGCAGATGTTGAGCGACCCTCAAACATCAAAATTTCGATGATAAGATAGTCATTGCTACGATCATCAGGAAAAATAAAATCTGCTCGCTCAAGGGCAAAGAAACGCTGAAATTTCTTTTCTACAGGATATTGTAGTGCAGTGACAAGCGCTTGATGAATCGCATCGGAGAGTTTGGCTTTATGTGTTTGTAGCGTGCTTGCCAAACCGTAAATTTTGATTTGTGACATGGAATATTTTCCTAGTTTACTGAAGCTTAATTATTATTGATAAATTCTTAAAGTGAAATAAGTACGTTGTATTGCTGAGTGTAAACTCCCAAGTTAAGCTAAAGCACTTTAGGCTTTCAAAGTGCTAAATTTTAAAAAGGATAGCGCTAAAAAAAGCCCAAATGGGCTTTTTTTATTAAATAACTTCGATTGAAGTTATAGATGCTTAGTTAGCAGCCAAAGCTTTAACTTGAGCATTCAAACGGCTCTTATGTCGAGCTGCTTTGTTTTTATGGATGATGCCTTTATCAGCCATACGGTCGATCACTGGTACAGCTGCTTTATAAGCTTCAGCAGCAGCAGCGTGTTCACCAGCAGCAATCGCAGCGATTACACGTTTGATATAAGTACGAACCATAGAACGCAAGCTTGCGTTGTGTTTACGTGCTTTCAAATTTTGACGAGCACGTTTTTTAGCTTGAGCAGAGTTTGCCACTCGTGCACTCCTTGAATTAGTTAGTTTGGGGCGGGCCTGATGCGTGTGTATTGTGCATTTGACAATACTGCAATACCAGCCCGTAAACAAGTGGCATATTTTGAAGAAAGCTTAGGGTTAAGTCAAGCCTATTCGTTAAAATTGGTCTTTTAATTGGCGTATTTTTTTGAATTCTTCGACACTTTGACAGCGCAGGAATGGATTGGTTTCAAGCTCTAGTTCAATCGTCGAGGGTAGTGTGATTTTCCCCTCAGCACGCAAGGCTTTCACTTCGGCATAGCGCTGTTGTAGGGCGATATTTTCAGGTTCAATGGTAATGGCAAATTTGCCATTACTTTCGGTATATTCATGTGTGCAATAGACGAGCGTGCGTGGTGGCAGGGCAGCTAACCGATTTAAAGAATGATACATTTGTTCATAAGTGCCTTCAAATAATCGTCCACAACCCAGTGAAAATAAGGTGTCGCTACAAAACAGCGCATCTAACTCGTCAATAAAATAGGTGATCAATCCGAGTGTATGACCTGCGGAGCTAAAGACATCTACTTTTAGCTCTGAAAATGTAATGACAGCTTCATCTTCAAGCCAATGATCTGCTTGTCCAATCGCTTCTTTTTCCGCCAAGGGTGCATACACAATCGCATTGGTTTTGGCTTTTAGCTCAGGTAGACCTGCGATGTGATCATTGTGTTTATGAGTGATCCAAATCTGCGCAAGTTCTAAATTATATTTTACGCAATAATCTAAGACTAAATCGGCTTGGGTTGGGTCGATTGCCACAGCTTGATGGTGATGGGTGTCGATGAGCATCCAAATATAGTTTTGTAGGGCATTGCCAACTTCTATGGCTTCGATTCGAAATTGCATCTTTGCGCTCCTTGACAATACTTATGCTGTTATTTTACAGGGTTCAACGATTATTAAAAAATTTGTTCTAAAGCTTTACGTAGATACGGATCAATATCTTGCTGACGCAATAACCATTGCACATAATCGAGCGGGACTTCTTTGAGTGCAGTGCCTTTGTATTTTCCAAAAGGCATAAACTGTGGTAAACGTGCGATTTGTGATTGTTGATAGAGCTGTTCCATGTCAGTGATTTTCAGCTCAGCCACGATACGTTTCAGTAGTTCAGTGGTGAGTAAGACATCGGTTTTGGCATTGTGGGCATTGCGTAATTGCTGACGTGTTGCTTCTAAATCATCAGAGATAAAATAACTCAAAGTGCTTAAAGAACGGCTTTCAAGCTCAGGCCAAAGGAAACGTGCCAAAGCTAAAGTACAGATCGGCTTGATATGTTTTACCGATTGTCCACAACGTGCCACCGCAGACACGTCATAGTCGATATTATGCCCGATCATATAGATGGTATCTTCAGGTAAACGGAACTCACGATAATTCGGTTTACCCATCAAATCATTAGGCAAAATATGATGCACTGCCATCGAAGCCAAATGAATCGACGTGCCATCGTCAAGGCTGAAATATTCATCATAGATCTGATCTTCAAAGACCTGTATTCCTGACGAATCAAGCTGTACAGGCACATAAGCGACTTCGATCGGCAAGCCGTTTAATGAATGTGTTTCAGTATCGAGGACGAGGCTTTGCATGAATTATTCCTTAATCAATCAATGTTTATTTAAGTTGTGAATTTAGAAAAAACTAGGGTTTAATAGGCGTTGCACGAATAACCCAAGAATACGAGGTTCTAAAATCAGCGTACAAATAATTCCATAAGCTGCACCCCAAAGATGCGCACTATGATTGATGCCATTGTTACCACGTCGCTCAGCCCAAAAGCTATACGCAACATATAGAATCGCAAAAATAATCGCAGGCACAGGAATAAAAAATACGAAAATCAAATTCCACGGCTGAAATAAGATAAAGGCAAAAAGAATCGCTGAAACCGCACCCGTTGCACCCAAACTAAAATAATTGACATCATTTTTATGTTTTAAATAACTTGGCAAAATCGACACGATCAAACCGCCGAGATAGAACAATGCAAAGCCCATGTCAAAGGCATATTGACGATAAAATTGCTCAAGCACTCGCCCAAAGAAAAACAGCGTAATCATGTTAAATAACAGATGAAACCCATCGGCATGGACAAAACCATAGGTAATTAAACGGTCAAATTGTCCTTTACCTACCGCAGGTCCCCAAAAAATCAGACGATTCATGACGCGAGGCTGATTAAACGCAAGCAAGGAAATGATCACAGTAATAATGATAATGGCGAGAGTGTGGTTAATCGCTAAGTCCATAACGCAATGTTTTCAAATTAATAATAAAACCAATATAACAGATCGATTGATAGATTTTTAGCGAGGATTGCTGAGTTTTGTATTTTAAGATTTTTATCGAATGATTTAACCAATGCAAAATGCCAAACAGGGTGCTTGGCATTTTATAGAAATTTTAAGCTGTGACAAAGCAAGTATATTCGAATGGCACCACGATGTGCAAGGATGATCAGACGATCTGAAGAAGTCACTTGTTTTTCGTCATCATCTTCACATGCTGTTAAAAAAAAGCTGTGCACAAAGTAGCGCACCGAGCACCATACTAAATCGGTTGCGACGAGATGCGTTAAATCGTTTTGAATGAGTAAGTTGTATTGTCATGTTTTGTTCTATTGCAAACTGCGTTGTTGTGATTGTGATTCACTGTGCCAATGGAATATGACAAGACCATGATCTTAGAAATAAAACGCTGTATTGAAAATGTACTGTATTGAATAAGACTTATCGCAATGAATGATGTTTAATATTACGAGCTTCTATAATCTGCTGAACGATAGATCGCATTATTTTTGCGTTTTCCAATAACAATAACCAGTACGATAATTTCATTATCAACCACTTCATAAACCAAACGATAGCCAATGCTACGAAGTTTTATCTTATAGCGATTTGGATGACCAGATAATTTGTTCTTGGGTATACGAGGGTTATCCAACAATTTTGTCAGTTTCTTTTTAAACTGTTGCTTGATGCTGGGATTCAGTTTTTGCCATTCATCGAACGCTTGTTCTAAAAATTCTAATTTATAATTCATCAATATTTACTCGAATGCGCTTTTGTTTCGCACGAGCATCTGCAATTTGATTAAGCTCCAAATCTTCAAGTTGCTCTAACATAGCTTCATAAAGATCGGCAGGAATACAATAAAAAGCAGGTGTATTGCGGTTGAGAATCGCAACAGCTTCACCATTACCTGCCAAAACAGTATCCATCGGACTTTTTTTCAGTTCAGTAATACTTGCAGTCATTCGTGCATGAATTAATTGAGTCATAATTAAGCCTCTGAATAATTGATAGAAAATAAAATTGGCGCAATGGTTACAGAGTGTATTGACGGTCTAATTTTTTGAAAAATTAAGATTTCTTTTTTTAGATAGGCATGTATTTGTTTATTTTGCTTTTCCTCAAAAAGTTTAAAGCATTTAGTCAATTGTCGAAGTAATTTGATTAATAGAATATGTCTTAACAACTCAGCTCTAAATGTAAAACTTTTAAGAAAATAGGGATAAGGTGCTCTATTCCGCATCTTCTCTAAAGCTAAAAAAGCAACGGTCAGGGCATTTTTAATTCGGTCTTTCCAGTTTGATAAATATTTAGCATTCATTGGAATCCCCCTTCACATTATTGTGATAATACTATATTTTTGGTGTTTTTAAAAGCACTCTTAAAAGCACTTTTGTTGAGTTCTAATTTTAATAATATTCAGGTTGTAATATTAAAAACCGATCAATGATGATCGGCTTATTTAAAATTTTCAAATAATTGTTATTAGCCTTTAAGCAATGCAAGCAACGCCACTTTGCTTAAATCTTGCGACTCACTATCACGACGACCTTTATATTCAAAAGTGCCTGCATCTAAGCCTTTTTCACCAATCACGATACGATGCGGAATACCAGTCAATTCAAGATCAGAGAACTTCACACCTGGACGCTCATTACGATCATCAAGTAATACATCAAAGCCCAAAGCTTGAAGCTCTTGATAGAGTGATTCAGCAGCTTCCACAGTGCGAGGAGATTTATGTGCATTCATCGGCACAACGGCGATATCAAACGGCGCAAGTGCTTTTGGCCAAATGATACCTTTTTCATCGTGATTCTGTTCAATCGCCGCTGCAACCACACGCGTCACGCCAATACCATAGCAACCCATCGTAACTGTTTGCGGTTTTCCATCTTCGCCGAGCACTTTACAGCCCAATGCTTCTGAGTATTTTTGACCGAGTTGGAAGATGTGTCCGACTTCGATGCCACGGCGGATTTGTAGCACGCCCTTACCATCTGGAGAAGGGTCGCCATCGACCACATTACGCAAGTCTGCAACTTCGCTATATGTCGCATCACGTTCCCAGTTTGTACCTTGTACGTGTTGATCGGCGATGTTCGCACCTGTAACAAAGTCAGATAAAACCGATGCTGCACGATCAACCAATACGGTAATTCCTTTTTCTACTAAACCTTGAGGACCCACTGAGCCTGCAGGTAAGCCAACGGATTTTAATTGCTCTTCAGTGGCGAAAGTCAGTGGACTGGCAATCAATGGATGATTTTCAGCTTTGATTTCATTGAGCTCATGATCGCCACGTAGGAATACAGCAACGAGCGGTGAATTACCGTGTTCATCGGCCTGCTCTTCAAGAACTGTGCCTTGTACAAGAACAGCTTTTAGTGTCTGCTTTACATCAATATTGAGCAGTTCACAGAGTGCTTCAATGGTTTTGGTATTCGGTGTATCAATGACTTGTAAATCTTGAGTTGGCGCAGCACGTTCACCGACCAAGATCGCTTCGGCTTTTTCGACATTGGCAGCAAAATCTGATTCAGTAGAGAACACTACATCATCTTCACCACTATTCGCCAAGACATGAAATTCGTGCGAAGCTGAACCACCGATTGAGCCTGTATCAGCTTGCACAGGGCGGAAGTCCAAACCTAAGCGAGTGAAAATATTGCTGTAGGTTTGATACATCAAATCGTAAGTCTTCTGTAATGACGCTTGGTCGTTATGGAAAGAATACGCATCTTTCATGATGAACTCACGAGAGCGCATCACCCCAAAACGTGGGCGAATTTCATCACGGAATTTGGTTTGAATCTGATAAAAATTCAGCGGTAATTGTTTATAACTTTTTAGTTCATTACGAGCAAGATCAGTGATCACTTCTTCGTGTGTAGGACCAAGCACGAATGGATTTTTATGACGATCTTGGATACGTAGTAATTCAGGACCATATTGCACATAGCGACCTGACTCTTGCCATAGACTTGCAGGCTGTGTCACTGGCATAAAGACTTCGAGCGCACCCGAAGCATTCATTTCTTCACGAATGATCGCCTCAACCTTGTTCAGCACACGTACACCCATTGGCAACCACGTGTACAAACCTGATGCCAATTTACGAATCATTCCTGCACGCAACATGAGCTGATGTGAAATCACTTCCGCATCGTTTGGCGTTTCTCTGAGTGT
>NZ_JAYROT010000029.1:0-46422 GCF_041911495.1 Acinetobacter sp.
CGATATTTAAAATGATCTCTGAATGCTTGCTTTTCCTAAATGTATTGATATACAATGATTTCAGATAATGTCACTTAATGAAATTTATTATAAAAAAGTGGGTGACTTTTGCCAAGGTTGGGGTCGCGAGTTCGAGTCTCGATTCCCGCTCCAGATTTTGAAAGTTGTATATAAAGCTTGAACATTGATTCAAGCTTTTTTTATGTCTACTATTTTTTCTTATTGTTAAAAAATACAAACGAGCAGATATAGCAACGATGATGCAGTGTCCATGTGGTTCAAACCTTTCCTATTCAGCGTGCTGTGAAGTGCTACATCAAGGCAAAGCATTGGCACAGAATGCAGAACAATTGATGCGCTCACGCTATTGTGCATATGTGTTGCAAGAGATTGATTATATTGTTCAAACTACAGTGCCATCGCAACAAAACTTACTTGATCGGCAAGCAATCTTGACATGGAGTAAACAGACCAAATGGGATGGTTTAGAGGTCATTACGTATCAAGATAAACTTGGGAAAAGTCATGCACAAGTTGAATTCAAAGCCTATCTTTTGACGTCCAATGCAATATCTGTATCGGTTCGTGATGCACATCATGAGCGCTCTGCTTTTGTAAAAATTACCGAGAGGTGGTACTTCATTGATCCGACGGTAGCCATGCCAACCATGAAACAGCCTTGTCTTTGCGGTTCACAGAAAAAGTTTAAGAAATGTTGCTATCCATACTTGATGCGCTAAATGGTAGGAATGAGTTTGCTTTTACTGAGTAGGCTTTCGCGTCATTTTTGTCGAATTGATGAGAAATTTCGCTACAATAACGCTATCTTACGCTACACACTTTTGATGCAAATATGCTACTGACGGTTATTTATATTATTGCGATTACCGCTGAGGCGATGACAGGTGCGTTATCGGCTGGGCGACGCAGTATGGATTGGTTTGGGGTGATTCTGATTGCCTGTGTGACTGCGCTTGGTGGTGGTACGGTGCGTGACGTGGTGCTTGGGCACTATCCATTGACTTGGGTGAAGCATCCAGAGTATTTGATTTTGACCACGTGTGCAGCGTTATTCACGATTCTGATTGCCAATTGGATGAAGCATCTACGCAATATGTTCTTGTTGCTTGATGCGCTTGGCTTGATTGGTTTTACTATTATTGGGAGTCAGGTGGCAATCGAGATGGGACATGGTTTCGTCGTTGCAGGCGTTGCAGGCGTGCTGACTGGTGTGTCAGGCGGTATTCTGCGAGATATTTTGTGTAATGATGTGCCTTTAGTCTTCCGCCGTGAGCTGTATGCCAGTATTTCCTTTGCAGCGGTTGTGTTTTATTGGGTGTGTTTGAATTACATCCATTTAAGTCTTGAAATTACCGTCATTCTGACTTTAGTTTTTGGTTTTAGCTTACGTGTAGTGGCGATTTATTTTGGTTTAGAAATGCCAAAATTTATTTATAAAGAAGATGATGAGAGTTCGGCATCATCTACTGATGATCACTAAGTCTTGCGTTTTCTTTTTTGCTATTGTCGGTGGCATGATTTTGTGGCATGATTCGCACATTCTTGCTGAGTTGATAATCATCAATTCAGTGAACACAGTTTGACAAGGGGAGTAGCCTCCTCCAAACGAGAAGAAACATTAAGATTTTGATCTTCTCGTGTCAGATATCGTCAATACACTTTGCAAAAAGTCGGTATCTGAGCATCGTAAATGATTTACACCGTTAAATCTAAAGCGATGTAGGCAAGACCTTGATCATGTTGGTACAGGTGTTTTTTAACATCTGGCGACTGGTCGAGGTTTTTTTGTGTCTATACGATAGATAAAAAATTTCGCCACATTGCCAGATGCAGGAGTGGTTTATGGATTCTGTCGGTAATATTTGGCTGTATTTGGTATTTTTTGGCATCGTTTTCGTGATGCTATTGATTGATTTTCTTGGATTTAAACAAAAGCAAGGTGAAGCTGTTCCGATCAAGCAAGCGGCTTGGTGGAGTGCGGCATGGGTCACTGTAGCGATGTTATTCGCAGGTGGGTTGTGGCTGTATTTACAACAAAGCATTGGGGTTGAAGTTGCTAACCAAAAGACTTTGGAGTACATCACAGGTTATCTATTGGAAAAATCTTTAGCGATTGATAACGTCTTTGTGTGGTTGATGATCTTTGCGGCTTTTGCAATTCCGCCTGCGTTGCAACGTCAGATTCTGTTATACGGTGTGATTGGTGCAATTGTTTTACGAACCATTTTCATCTTGATTGGCGCATGGCTGGTTCAAGAGTTTTCGTGGATTCTCTATATTTTTGGTGCGTTCCTTGTCTACACAGGGATCAAATTCCTACGTGGTCAAGAAGAGGAGAGCAATGTAGAAAATATGGCATTGCTGAAATGGTTGCGTAAGCATGTGCCGATCACGCAGTCTTTGCATGGTAATAAGTTCTTCGTCCGTGAGCAAGGCAAGTTGTGGATTACGCCGTTATTTGTGGTGTTGATCTTGGTCGAGTTCTCTGATGTGATCTTTGCGGTGGATTCGATTCCTGCGATCTTTGCGGTCACAACCGACCCATTCATTGTACTAAGTGCAAACTTGATGGCGATTTTGGGTTTACGCGCGATGTTCTTCTTGCTGTCGGGTGCGGCGGCGAAGATGCATTATCTACCGTATGGTTTAGGAATTATCTTATTATTCATCGGCTTTAAGATGTTGATGCTCGATGTGTTCCATATGCCTGTATGGATTTCACTCGGCTTTATTGTTGTGGTGCTCAGTATTACGGCGTATATGTCGATTCAATATGCCAAAAAGCATGCTGATAATTCTCCTGATGCGAATTAGCAGTAACAAGTTAGTAGTAATAAGTCATCCGTAATATTCAGAAAATAAAAGATCCTCCCAAGCGGAGGATTTTTTATGTGAAAGGAATTTTTTAAAACTTAACAACGCTGAATTTGGTTGAAGCGCTCATCTTCTCGTTTATGCGCACTCACTTGTTGCAAGACTTTGTGAATAAAGCGTAGTTTATCCAACACGGTACTGGATAAAATAAACGGATAAGCGTCTTCAAGCCCCATACTTTGATTGAGTGAATTTAAACCATAAGATAATGCAAACCAGTTATTCAATGTGAGTTCGAAGTCTTGCGCATGAGTGGGTGCTTCGGTAAAGCGGAGTTCAGGTCCATTTTTATGACGCTTGTCCACGGTCATGCCAATGTGATATGCCGTATCTAAAGTGCTGAGCATATGTAGATAATGTGCCCATGTTTCCGCCCAATCTTCCCAAGGATGGCTCGAGGCATAAGTGCTAATGAAATGATCTTGCCAGTCTTTCGGTGCGCCGTGTTCATAATAATGTTGCAAGGCTTGACTATAATCTTGACGCTCATCACCAAAAATCTGTCGAAACTCATTAATCCAGTCGGTATTGGCGATCAATACATCAAAATAATAATGCCCACTTTCATGACGAAAATGTCCAAGTAAAGTCCGATAGTTTTCCCCCATTGTAATACGTGTTTGCTCACGATACAGGTGGTCGGCTTCATAGGCATTGAGTGTAATCACGCCATTGGCATGACCTGTCATCACAGGATGATCTTCGGTTGGAACGAGGAAATGAAAACTTAATCCTAGCGCATCATTAGGGTGTTGTTTTGGGCGAGGGAAGATGTCCAGACGCTGTGTAATGTATAAAAAGCGACGTTTGGAAATCTCGAGCTTTGACCAATATTCGATATTTTTTTCTTCTTGTAAATTGGGAATCACTGAGGTGAGCTGACATGAGCTACAAAATCGTGCAGGGTCATCAGCATCAATCATCCAGTTGCAGACATGGTATTCTTGATAATTGGCACAAGGGCGGTAATATTTTTCTGAACCATCCAATGCAAGCCAACCTTGTTCGGCTTGTTCAAAGGTCACCATATCTTGACTCGCAGGTAAGTAGCCAACGACCTTATTACAATTGATACAAAGGCTATTGGTGTACATAATCTGCGAATTGCAATGATTACAGTAAAAAACTTTCATAAAAGGGCAAACTAATCACAATCGTGTTTGATCATATTGTAGTTGGCTTAGATTGAAAAGTGGATGAGCAGATAAAGTGAAATATTTACTTAGCTACACTTGTTCAGTGTATGTTTTATGCGCTTTTTGAATAATTAACATTTCGTAATATAACGCATCTACAGTGGTTTTTTATGAAATATAATATAAAAAATAGATATCCCCTAAACAGGGGGTGTTATTTATTAATAATTACAATATAATAAAGTAATTAAACTTTAATAATACGATTCAAACCAAGGTAGTACAGGGGACGACCATGAAAAAATCAATACTCAGCCTAGGAATTATGACATGTCTATGCGCAGGTCTCAGTCATGCAGGATTTTTAGATAATGCACTGAAAGTTGCTTCTGCAATTCAAAACAAAGATACAGCTTCTGCGCTCAATCATGTTACAAACATGGCGACTTCTCAGCAAGCACAGAAACAAACCACAAACCAATATCAAAAACTGCACATACCGCACCATTAAGTGTTGGGCAATTGAGTGGTATGGATTGCGCTGCATTGGCAGTGACGGCAGCAAATGCCGAACGCGAAAAGAAAAGTTTGATTAGTCAAGCAGAGAACTACGACAACTTGAATGCACAAGTGCAACAAGAAGCGGCAGCAAATGGCAATAAGAAAATGCTAGGCGGTCTGATGTCTCTCGCTGGTAAAGTCATGGCAGAAACAGGTCGAGGTTCTGAATATTCGAATACTTTAGCGAATGTTGGTAATAACTTATCTAACTCGCAGGCAGAAATTCAATTGCAAGGTATGGATGCGCAACAAATTGTTGCAATGCATAAAAAGCATGATACTGATTTAGAAAATATCAAGATTTATCAAAAAGCAAAATCTTGCAAATTCTGAGTGTAATATTTAGGCGCTTTTGAGTTGCTTCAGAAATAACTTTTTAAACCACTTTAAAGAATCCAAATTTAAGGTGGTTTATTCTTTTTCGACTTTGATAATGGTATTGGTGAGCACATTCATCAAGACATAACGATCTTTGACTTTGACCCATTGTTGATAGCGTGATGGCTCAGAGAGGTTTTGACCATTTTTAAAATCAACACGTTCTGCATTGCGAAACTCTTCGGGTAATGGCATACCTGCTTTTAATCGTCCATCACCACGGTGACGCTTTTTCTCTTTAGATTTTCCTTTTTCTTGCTGATATTGTTCGTGTTGCATCTGTTCTGATGCCTCATCATGTTGATGTTTTTCATGTGGCGCAGCATGGCTCACATTGACCGCCAATAAGGGCAATACAATCAAAATCATTCCAGCAAGTTGTTTCATGAAGCAACCTATCTCTTTTCTATCTATTTACGCACATCTCTAATGAACAGCATCATAACCGATGCTTGCTGACGAGTGATGAATTTGGCTTTAGTTTTACGTGAAAACTATGTAGAAATAATGGATTTCGCATTTTTCTTACATA
This sequence comes from Acinetobacter sp., assembly GCF_041911495.1. Lineage (GTDB taxonomy): Bacteria > Pseudomonadota > Gammaproteobacteria > Pseudomonadales > Moraxellaceae > Acinetobacter. The sequence continues at coordinate 5,503 of NZ_JAYROT010000029.1, forward strand.
TTCAGTCGTTTCACGCTTTGATTAGGCGTTTTCGATACACTTGTGAATTACGTTGATAGTTATACATCGCTTGACGCACGCTCGGCAATTCGCTGAGTTCAACTTTTTCAAAGCCTTGCTCCATAAACCAATGCCCTGTATGTGTAGTCAGCAAATACAGGTGTTGAATGCCTTGTGCTTTGGCACGTTGCTCAAGGAATTGTAGCACTTGTACGCCACGATTGGACTTGCGATAGTCTGGATGCACGGCGACACAAGCGATTTCCGCTGATGTTATTCCAGTTGCTGTTTTATTTTCACTTTCATTGTCGAGCGGATACAGCGCAGCGCAGGCAAGGATCATACCGTCACGTTCAATCACGGCAAAATGTTCAATCTCATCTTCAAGACGTTCACGGGAGCGATAGACTAAAATGCCTTGTTGTTCCAATGGACGCAGTAAATTCAATAATCCGCCGACATCGTTAATCGTTGCCTGACGCACCGCTTCATAGCCCATGGCAGTGACCAATGTCCCTAGACCATCTCGAGTAAATAACTCGCCAAGCAAAGCACCATTTTGATGATAAGACAATAAATGACAACGATTGACCCCTGCACGGCAGGCTTGCACAGCACCTGATAAATGTAAATATTGTTCTTTATTTGCTGAATCAAAATGACTTAAATAATGTTGTGCTTGGTGTGGATTGAGTTCACGAACTAAGCATTGATCGCTATCGAGGAAGCCACGTTGCTCACCGAGGAAAATGAGTTTATCCGCTTTTAAATCAATCGCAGCACGTGTCGCCACTTCTTCTGCACGTAGATTAAACACTTCACCTGTAGTTGAGTAGCCTGTTGGACCTAGCAAAACGATTTGACCATGTTGTAGATTGTGATTGATCGCATCGCTATCAATTGCACGTACTTCACCTGTCAGTTGAAAATCGACACCTTCGTGGATGCCAAAAGGTTTTGCGGTGACGAAATTTCCCGACACTACATCAATGCGTGCGCCATACATTGGCGAATTTGCCAATCCCATAGAGAGTAAGGCTTCAATCTGCAAACGAATCGAGCCCACCGCATTGAGTACCGCAGGCAAGGCTTCTCGTGTAGTAATGCGACGATGCTTTAAAAACGGTGTGTCGAGCTTGAGCTGTGCGAGATGTTGATTGATCTGCGGGCGTGCGCCATGCACTAAAACCAAACGAATGCCCAGTGCATGTAGTAGCGCAATATCGTGAATAATGTGTTGAAAATTATCAGACTGGAGTGCTTCACCCGCAAACATCAAGACAAAGGTTTTATTTCGATGCGTGTTGATGTAGGGTGCTGCATGACGAAACCAATGCACGTAGCTAGGTATGGAAGAATCAGGCGCAGATGACTGTTCAACAGAAGCATTGATCTGTGAAGGATTTTCTTGTGTATTGGCTTGAACTTGTTTTGTCACGACTTGTCCTAACTCTAGCGTGGTTTTAACTTTCCAAGCATAGCAAAAAGTGTTTAGGATAAGAAATAAATCATCATATGGTTATTTGCAAGGGTGTGATTTGCGGTGAATATTTTAATTTTAGGTTGTGGTCAGATTGGTCAAGCATTGGCTGAGCAACTTACTCAAGACGCTTACAATAAAGATCAGCATCTAGATCAAGCTCAGCATCACATTACCTGTGTCAGCCGAACAGCAAAAATATTTGCTCACAGCAATATTCAACATCTTGCGCAAGACATTCAAAGTTTAAATTTTCAAGATTTAGGTCTATCCAATCAACCAAGCTTTGATTGGGTCTATGTGATTGTTTCGCCGAGTGAGCGTAGTGTGGATGCTTATCAACGAATTTTTGTTGATACCGCTCGCCCAGTATTTCAAGCATTGCAACATCATCCTGTTGAAAAAGTCATCTTTATCTCATCGACACGAGTCTATGGTGAAGATCAAGGACGATGGATTAACGATGAAAGTATTCCAAATACAGATGATTCCATTGGTCAGACCTTGATTGCTGCAGAGCAACTGTGGTCAGCTTACTGGAAGGAAAAACTGACTATCATCCGCCCAAGTGGCTTATATCGGGAACAGAGTCCTTTTTTGAAAAAGAAAGCTTTAGAAACACATCAGCTTCACGTAAATCATTGGACGAACCGGATTCATCGCACGGATTTGGTCGGTTTTTTACAGTATTTAATGACTTTAGAGAATGTCGAATCAAGCTATATCTTGACCGATCAACGTCCGACTTTACAGCACGAATTATTCAATATAATCCGTGCAGAAAATCTGCTTGAACCGCTAAGAATTCATCCTGATGCAAAGACAACAGGCAAACGACTACGTGCCGATCGTTTTACGCAGTCAGGCTATAAGCTGAAATATCCTGTGCATCCATTGTTGACCAAGAAAATCCCCGCCTAGCCTCCCCTTTGAAAAGAGAGGAACGCCTATCTTAAGCCTGCTTTTTCATTCGCTCACGGATAAAGGTGATGATCGCTGGTAAAATACTCAGGAAAATAATACCGAAGATGACAAAGGTGAAATTGTCTTTGACCGTAGGAATATTACCAAACAAATAACCCAAAGTAATAAACGATGCCACCCAACAAATCGCACCGATCACGTTATAGCTTAAAAAATATTTATAATTCATCGAGCTGACCCCTGCAACGAAAGGTGCAAAAGTCCTTGCAAAGGGAATAAAACGAGCGAAAATAATCGTTTTTCCGCCATGCTTTTCAAAGAAAGCTTGGGTTTTCAACAAGTATACTTTATTGATCCAACGTGACTCGATGTTGAAGACACGAGGACCAATATATTTACCAATATGATAATTCAGTGTATCGCCAAGTACCGCAGCGATAAACAGTAAAAAAGTCAGTAAAAATGGATCCATTGCCCCTGTAGCAGCAAGCGCGCCCGCAGCAAACAGCAAGCTATCACCCGGTAGAAATGGCATGACGACTAAGCCAGTTTCGACAAAGATGATCAAGAATAAAATGCCGTAAATCCATACGCCATAATTGGTGACGAATTCGACCAAGTGTTGATCGACATGCAAAATAAAATCGAGCAAATACATTGCGGTTCATTCAAATAATAAATTTGCCTAATGCTAGCAGTTGTGGCGTCTGCTTGCATTAGTCAATCTGTGATTTTTTATCGTATTTGCTAAGCGTGCTATCTATGCAATAGACGCATCATAAAAAAATGCATAACTAAAGTGTTAATGGTAATCCGATTCTCGTTGATGACGAACTGCGAGAATCGTGACAATTTGGTATGGTTCAATTTCAAAGAGTGCAACATATCCCGACTCACCGAAAGGAATCAGCAACTCTCGAATATAAAGCGTATTTGTATCGGCTTTGCGACAAGAAAATGGAAAAATTTCTAATAAGCGAATGGCTTGTTGAATATTGTTCAAAGCCTGTTCGGCAAGTTGTATATCTGCGCTATTTTCTAAGAGAAAATCATATAAGCGTAATAAATCGTTTTCAGCTTCTTTGGTAAAACGTATTTGATAAGAAGTCATTGTGTTGAATGCTTTGCTTTGTGTCGTTTGAGCCGATGTTGCAATTTTTCCAACACATGATCTGCATCAATATACTCACCTGTTTGTCGTGCTTTATCGCGAGATGCCAATCCGTGAGCTAAAAACTCGGCATTTGCTTGACGTAATTCCACTTGTTGTCGAATGGCATGCTCCATGAATTGCGACAAGCTTTCACTCTCCTGTAACACACTTTCGGTGTCTTCACGCAATTGAGGCTCGACTCGTAAAGAGGGAAAAGTTGCTGTTTTCGATGCGATTTTCATAAAGAATACCTCGACTTTATAAGTGCATTGCATTTGCAATGCACTTTAGCATACCATTCATTCATTGTTCAATAGTTGCGCATTTTTAAACTTATCCTGTATTGCGCAATCCTGCCGCAATCCCTGCAATCGTTACCATCAGCGCATGATCGACTGGCGTCTGTTCTAGCCCTTGCTCAAGATATTGCCGACGACGGCTCATCAGCTCTGCTTGCAAGAGATGCAATGGCAATAAATAGGTTTTGCGCACACGCATGGATTGATCAAAGTTGTCTTTATCACCTTTCAGTGCAGATTCAGATTTGAGCTGTAATAAAGTTTCTACAGCTTTATCAAGTCGATCACGTAGACTTTGCCCTAGTTCGATCAACGCAGGATCATCGGTAAGATGAGCCTCATAATATTGTGCAATACGTGGATCAGCCTTTGCCAAGACCATTTCCAACATGTCAATTAAAGTATTGAAATAAGGCCACTTTTCCAACATGGTGAGTAAGGTGTCTTTTTGCTGTGCATCAAGCGCATGTTCAATCGCAGCACCTGTACCAAGCCATGCAGGGAGCATCAAGCGAATTTGCGTCCATGCAAACACCCACGGAATCGCACGTAAAGACTCAATGCCACCACCGACTTTACGCTTCGCAGGACGTGAGCCAAGTGGCAACATTTGTAGTTCTAATTCAGGTGTCACAGTACGTAAATAACGGACAAAATCAGGATGTTCACGCACCGTTTTACGATACAGTTGCACTGATTCTGCGGTCATCGTGTGCATTAAATCTCGCCAAGCAGGCTCAGGCTTTGGCGGTGGCAGTAAGGTCGCCTTGAGTGTAGCAGCACAATAAATTTCTAAATTCTGAATGGCGATTGGCTCTAAACCAAATTTAAAACGGATCATTTCGCCCTGTTCGGTGACACGAATTGCACCTTTGATCGAACCTGGTGGCTGTGCATAGAGGGCTTGATGAGTTGGTGCACCACCACGACTAATTGAACCACCACGACCGTGAAATAAGGTCAATTGAATGCCGTGCTTTTGTGCAACGTCGGTGAGCTGTTCTTGTGCACGGTATTGCGCCCAATTTGCCGACATAAAGCCTGCATCTTTGGCAGAATCCGAATAGCCAATCATCACTTCATGTTTGCCTTGAATGCGCTGTTTGTACCACGGAATATTCAACAACTGCTCAATGGTCGATGCTGCACGATCAAGGTCATCTAAGGTTTCAAACAGTGGCACGACACGTAGCGGTTTCGTCACGCCTGCTTCTTTTTGCAGTAACATCACAGCCAGTACATCACTTGGATATTCCGCCATCGAAATGATATATGCGCCAAGTGACTCATGCGGTTGTTGTGCCAACATCTTCACAGTAGCTAAGACTTCCTGCACTTCATCATTGGCTAAAGCATCATCTTTACCGATTTCGAGCTGATGCGGAAGTAATGGACGTTTATTGGCAAGTTCCTGAATCAACCAAGTTTGTTTGGCTTGTTCGCTCCATGTAGAAAATTCACCTAAACCAAGAAATGCTGTAATCGCACTCACAGCTTGACGATGACGAGTGGATTCCTGGCGAATGTCTAACTTTAACAGTTCAATGCCAAAACAATTGGCACGACGAATCACATCAAGTAGAAAGCCATTAGCAATATTTTGCATTTTACTCTCTACAAGCGATTGATAGCAGTCGTGTAAAGGCTCAAGCAACTCAGATGTAGACTGCAAAACGCCTGTGTCATCTAAATTGCTTTGTCCATGTAATCGTGCGTCTAACCATTTCAAAGTGAGTTGCAAGCGATCTCGTAGATCACGTAAACGCTCACGATACGGCTCAACATGGTGATTTACTTTCTCTGCGAATTCCTCCGTGCATTGTTGCATGGAGAGCGCCCACCGCAGATTTTCAATATCTTTTAAAAATAAATCCGCTGCTTTCCAACGTGAAAGTAATAGCACTTCTTCGGTCACTCTGTGCGTGACATTCGGATTGCCATCACGATCGCCACCCATCCATGAAGCAAAGCGAATCGGCGCACTATCTAAAGGTAAACGCTCTCCACAGTGCGTCAATACCAACTGATCAAGTTCACGGATGAATTTTGGTACAGCCGTCCAAAGGGTTTGTTCAATGGTGGTAAATCCCCATTTTGCTTCATCGACAGGTGTAGGGCGCTTCTGACGAATTTCATCGGTCTGCCATGCGGCGGTGATTTCTTGTTGTAACTCGGATTCGAGCTGTGATTGCTCAATTGGCGTGAGTTTGCGTTGATCGAGTTCTGCAAGGCAACGGCTAATATCATCATATTTTTGAATCAGCGTGCGTCGGCTCACTTCAGTTGGATGTGCCGTCAACACCAGTTCAATATGCAAATTACAGATGCTGTCAAACAGTGTTTGCGTATCAATATTTTCAGATTGAGTGAGTTTAAAAAGTTGTTGTAAGACATTACTTTGATTCAGCGTATCGCCATCTAAATCGAATTGATTACGACGACGCTGACGCACACCATGATACTGCTCAGCAATATTGGCAAAGTTCAGAAAATGGGTAAAAGCACGGCTCAGCGGAAGCGCATCTTCATCACTTAAATGTTGTAAAAAATCTTCAAGCTCTTGCTGAGCTTGTGCATCACCATCTCGTGCGCCTTTGGCATATTTACGAATGTGTTCGACTTGATCGTAGAGTGTCTGTCCGACGTGTTGCTTTAATGTGTCACCTAAATAATTTCCCAGTAAACGCACATCATCTCGTAGTTCAACATCGATTTCGGATTGACTCATGATCTCTTTAGCTCCTCAAAATTTGGGTAAAATCTCAATAAACGCTTTGCTTCAATATGCTTACTAGCCTACTTTGTTTAATTTACTTGGCTTAGTCTACTCGCTTTGGTGATCTTGCCACAAATCTGTCCTGCTAAAGTCTGATATAGATTGTATGAAAAGTGTATGACATGGCATTAAAGCGAAGCTTCCGCTCATGATTAAGAGCAAAGCAAAAAGCGTGCAATGTTCGGTGGGAGGTTAAGAGCTGAAATTTAACGCACAGGATAAATTTTAAAAAAGATGCTTAATTGCTTTTTAATTTTTGCTTTGATTTGCGCAAGATCAGGTACAGGATCAATGCCCCAAATAACCCGATCATGATGCACATCGGTCATTAGACTGCAAAATAAGTCAATGGCAACTGATTCATCATCCATGTCGATCAATTGATGTTGTTGAAATTGCTGAAATAACGAGAGTAAGTTCGTACGAGTTTGTTGTGGTCCTGCATTATAAAATAAGCTCACCAATTCAGGGGCTTGGCTCGCTAGACTGGTCATCAGTTGATGCAGTTTGATTGCCTCTTCACTGTAAACCATGTTTAAAAAAGCCACTGCTAAATCAGTTAAATGCGCTTCGACAGATTTGTTTGGATCAAGCTGATAATAATGTTTTGGCAATCGTTGATCGCAAACCATTGCGATTGCCGCACTAAATAATTGCGCCTTATCTTGAAAATGATTATAGACCGTGAGCTTAGACACGCCTGCGACTTTGGCAATGCTATCCATGCTAGTGCCATCATAACCACAACTTAAGAAGCTTTGCGTTGCAGCTTCTAATATGGCTTGGCGCTTTTTAAGATCTTTGGGACGACCAACTTGGGGTTGCATAGGGCGATATTTCCAAGAACAGAGATTGACTATACAGACATTAAAAAATGTCTAGCTTACAATAGCAACAATTATTATACTCATAAGCATAGAAATTGCGAAGCATGAAGATAACGCATCGCTCGTATGGAATCGCAAGCGTGTATTGACGCAGAAAAAAGAGTGCAAAACATGAAAAAACGACAGCATTTCGGGGCTTGGACAACGATCAGTATTGCAATATTGCTTAGCTTGGTTATGGTTGGGTGCAATAAACAAGAGCAAGCACCTGAACAGCTTAAAATCGTCATGGTGACTCAGCCAAAAACCAGTAGCCAACAGCTACACAGTTATGCAGGCGAAGTCCAAGCACGTCAACAAACCAATCTTGCATTCCGTGTCGGGGGACAAATTGTTGAAAGATCGGTGGATATTGGCGATCGTGTGAGTGTCGGGCAAGTGCTCGCTCGCTTAGATGTCAAAGATGCCAATCTTGAGTTGAATGCTGCTCGGGCACAGTTAGAACAGGCACAATCTACATTGGCAAATGCACAAGCGGAGCTCAAACGATTTGGACAATTACTGCCTGCAAATGCGGTGAGCCGTTCGCAGTATGACAGCGTTGAAAATCAATATAAATCTGCACAGTCGAGCTTAAAACAAGCGCAATCCAACTATGCCATGGCACAAAACCAAAGTCAGTACAATCAACTTCGTGCCAACAAAAACGGCGTAATTACCAGTCGTGAGATCGAAGTCGGTCAAGTGATTGCTGCGGGTCAGACGGCGTATCAGCTTGCGTTAGATGGCGAGCGTGAAGTGGTGATCGGTGTTGCAGAAAATGCGGTGCGTGATTTGCGTGTCGGTCAATCGGCAACGGTGAGCCTCTGGTCTGCGCCTGATCAGCGTTATGATGCGTATGTGCGTGAGATTTCTCCTGCTGCGGATCAAAGTCGTACTTTCCAAGTTAAAGTTGCACTACGAGATCGAAGCCAAGCGATACAGCTTGGACAAAGTGCACGTGTCTATTTCCAAACTGCAACAGATGCTCAGCTGAGTATTCCGTTATCGAGTGTTTCTGCGATTGATGAAAAGCCGTATGTGTGGGTGATCAACCCCAATCAAACTTTAAAGCGGACGTGGGTGCAACTGGGCGAATATAAGCATGATCGTGTTCGAGTCATGGCGGGTCTACAGCCTGATCAATGGGTCGTGGTTGGTGGGGTGCATTTGCTCCGTGAGAAACAAAAAGTACGTCTAGTTGATGTCAATAACAGACCAGTTTCTCTTGAAGACAAAACAATACAGCAAAGCAATAATCAGACACAAACCAGCCCAATTCAGAAAGCATCAGCTTCGACTCAAAAAACCACATCGGAGGGTTAAATCATGTCATTTAATCTTTCAGAGTGGGCACTGAAAAATAAAGGCTTAGTGCTCTATTTTATGGTGCTTTTGGCGGTTTTAGGTTTTATTTCTTATTCCAATCTATCGCAAAGTGAAGACCCACCGTTTACCTTTAAGGTGATGGTGGTGCAGACCTATTGGCCGGGTGCAACGGCTGAAGAAGTGTCCCTACAGGTCACAGACCGCATCGAAAAAACGCTGATGGAAACTGGCAAATATGACCGTATCACGGCGTATTCTCGACCGGGCGAATCTATGGTGACCTTTGTTGCCAAAGATTCAATGCGTTCGGCGCAGATCCCCGATGTATGGTACGACGTACGCAAAAAGATCGGCGATATGAAACACGAATTGCCTCAAGGTGTACAAGGACCATTTTTTAATGATGAGTTCGGAGATACCTACGGCAATATCTATGTGCTGACTGGTGCAGACTATAATTATGGCGTCTTAAAAGAATATGCAGATCGCTTACAACTTCAGTTACAACGTGTGGCGGATGTTGGGAAAGTTGAACTGGTTGGTTTGCAAGATGAAAAAGTTTGGGTAGAAATTTCCAATACCAAAGCGGTCAATTTGGGGATTCCTGTCACTCAGATTCAACAAGTTTTAAATGCACAAAACAGTATTAATTCAACAGGTTATTTTGAAACAAATAGTGATCGTATTCAGCTTCGTGTTAGCGGTGAGTTAAATTCAATTGATGAACTACGTGAAATGCCACTTTTGGTCGGTGATCGTACGATTAAGCTCGGTGATGTGGCAGAAGTCTATCGTGGTTTTAGCGAACCTGCGCAACCTCGTATGCGTTTCATGGGTGAGAACGGTATTGGCATTGCGGTTTCGATGCGCAAAGGCGGTGATATTCTTGCTCTCGGTGAAAATCTCGAAGCGGAATTTGCTCGCTTACAAGACACTTTGCCAGTCGGAATGAGCTTGAGCAAAGTATCAGATCAACCTGTTGCGGTTAAGCGTAGTGTCAATGAGTTTATGAAAGTTCTTGCTGAGGCAGTGATTATCGTTTTGCTTGTGAGTTTCTTCTCTCTAGGCTTTCGTACTGGTTTGGTGGTGGCATTTTCCATTCCGCTGGTCTTGGCGATGACCTTTGCAGGTATGAATATGTTCGATGTGGGATTGCATAAAATCTCTCTCGGTGCACTCATTCTCGCACTCGGGCTTCTCGTCGATGATGCCATTATCGCTGTGGAAATGATGGCGATCAAAATGGAGCAGGGCTATAGTCGGCTCAAAGCAGCAGGCTATGCGTGGACGAGTACAGCATTTCCAATGTTGACAGGGACACTCATCACTGCAGCAGGCTTCTTACCGATAGCGACTGCGCAATCAGGGACTGGCGAATACACACGTTCGATCTTCCAAGTGGTGACTATTGCTTTGGTGGTGTCTTGGGTGGCAGCGGTCATATTTGTGCCTTATCTCGGTGCAAAACTATTGCCTGATTTTCAGAATATGCGTCAGCAAGCGCCGTGGTATCAACGTCTATGGGCAAAGCTTCGTAAACAACCTGCACCGCAGGCCCCTTCACATCATGATCAGCATAATGAGCATCACGACCCATACCAAACTAAGTTTTACCAACGCTTTCGTGAGATGGTCAATGCTTGCGTTGAGTATCGTAAAACCGTGATTGTGGCGACGATATTAGTCTTTGTTGGTTCATTGGCATTGTTTAAAACCGTACCACAGCAGTTCTTCCCGCCATCTAACCGAGCAGAGATTTTGATTGATCTCAAGCTTGAAGAAGGTGCGTCACTCAAAGCGACTGAGCAAGCGGTACAAAAAGTTGAGCAATTCTTAAAGACTCAAGACGGTATTGATAACTATGTGGCCTATGTCGGTACAGGCTCGCCACGTTTTTATCTACCACTTGATCAACAGCTGCCACAAGCCAGCTTTGCACAGTTTGTAGTCCTTGCATCGACCTTGGAAGAGCGCAATGAAATTCGTCAAAATCTAGATCAGAAATTGCGTGAAATACTACCGCAAGTGCGTACACGTGTGTCTTTGCTTGAGAATGGTCCACCAGTCGGATATCCAATTCAATATCGTGTCTCGGGCGAAGATGTCGGTGAAGTGCGCAAATGGGCACAACAGCTTGCATCAACTTTAGGTGAACAAGCAGATGTCACCAATGTACACCTTGATTGGGGTGAACCAAGTAAAATCATTTATCTCAATGTCGATCAAGATCGTGCACGTCAGATGGGTGTGAGTAGCCAAAACTTGGCAAACTTCCTGAGTAGCTCATTGACAGGCAGTGTCATCGACCAATATCGTGAAAAACGTGAATTGATCGAAATCCGTATGCGTGGCGAAGCCGATGAGCGTATTGATGTCGGCGCATTGGCAAGCCTTGCCGTACCAACCAACAATGGTGGTAGTGTGCCACTGGCGCAGATTGCCAAAATCGAATATCGCTTTGAAGATGGGTTGATTTGGCATCGTAATCGCTTGCCAACCATCACCGTGCGTGCAGATATGCGTACCGAAAAACAACCTGCCACTTTCATTGCTGAAATGACGGAGAAAGTTGATGCGCTTCGTCAGCAAGTGCCAAATGGCTACTTAATCGAAGTCGGTGGTACAGTCGAAGAGTCAGCACGTGGTCAAAAGTCTGTAAATGCAGGCATGCCATTGTTCTTGGCAGTAGTATTTACCTTGTTAATGCTACAGCTGAAGAGTATTTCTCGCTCGATCATTGTGTTGCTCACCGCACCATTAGGCATAATCGGTGTCACAGTATTCTTATTGCTCTTTGGCAAGCCATTTGGTTTTGTGGCGATGCTCGGGACGATTGCGTTATCAGGTATGATCATGCGTAACTCATTGATTTTGATTGATCAAATCGAACAAGATATTGCGACAGGTTCTGATCGGTGGACTGCGATTATCGAATCGACCGTGCGACGCTTCCGTCCGATTATCTTGACCGCACTGGCTGCAGTGTTGGCGATGATTCCACTGTCTAGAAGTATCTTCTTTGGACCAATGGCGGTGGCGATTATGGGTGGGTTGATTGCGGCAACTGTGCTGACACTATTCTTCTTGCCTGCGGTCTATGCAGCATGGTTCAAAGTCAAGAAAGACGAACATATCGAAAATAGGGCGTAGTATGCAAAAACTACTATCTTCTCTTGCCGATATGTAGTATTTTTGCAATACATTTAGGTCTGTTAAGGTTGCATTAACGCTCGTTTAATGTTGCTACAGACCTTGTAGAGCATTCTATACAACGTGGTATGGACTAGAAATAACGCTCGCATATTGAGGTAGAGATGGGTCAGGAACAGCAAAAACGACAGCAAAAGCAAATACTTCTCGCTTATGTGATGATGTTTCTGAGCCTGTTTACTTTGGTGCCTATTTTATTGAGTTATTGGTTGGCAGCGCGTTTGACACATGTCGATGATATTGAAGTTTGGCTCAATGCACATGCGCTTTGGATCGTGAGAACTTTGCTGATTTTTATTTGCATTGCAGTATTTGCGACGCTTTGGTTTATTCCTTTGTATTTCTTTGTTTGGGATCAGCATACGTGGGTCACGGCTTGCACCATTGCAGGTGTGATCTTTTCCATTGTAGCGTGGCTATATCTACTGAACTCTTGGTTGAAGGGCTTTATTAAATTTTTTCAACGTAAATCGGTATATTGATCTTACTGTGATGTTATAAAAAAATAATCCATTGATGCTCCTCTCTTTGTGTCATTCCTCAAAAAAATTCGCAAAACCACTTGTAAAAAAATCAATCGCCCCAATGATTAGCGCATTCGAAATTGTAATTATTTTTTCCGTATCAGCTTTATCAAACTTTTTAGATATTGCTTTTCAGAATAACACGTGAGGAGTACAGCTGTTCATGGCAAAGCGTGACTATTATGAGGTTTTAGGTGTTGCTAAAACCGCCAGCGATGACGAAGTAAAAAAAGCCTACCGCAAACTGGCGATGAAATACCACCCAGACCGCAACCCTGATAATGCTGAAGCAGAAGAAAAATTTAAAGAAGCGACAGAAGCTTACGAGATTATTTCTGATCGTGAAAAGCGTAGCATGTATGACCGTATGGGTCACAGCGCTTTTGAAGGTGGTTTTGGTGGCGGTGGTGGCTTCGGTGGTGGTGGTTTTAGTGCTGAAGATATTTTTAGCCAATTTGGTGATATTTTTGGTGGTGCATTTGGTGGTGGCAGTCGTGGTCAGCAACGCCAACGTCGTGGCTCAGATCTACGCTATGTGATGGAACTCAGCCTTGAAGAAGCGATCAAAGGCGTCAAGAAGACCATTACTTTCTCAGCGCCTGCACCTTGTAATACTTGCGATGGTAAGGGTGCCAAGAATCCAAATGATGTAGAAACGTGTAAAACCTGTCATGGTGCAGGTCAAGTGCGCATGCAACAAGGTTTCTTTGCGGTACAGCAGACCTGTAGTACCTGTCGTGGCGTAGGTAAAACCATTAAAAATCCATGTAATACCTGTCATGGTAGCGGTATCCAAGATCGTCAACAGACTTTGGAAGTGACTATTCCTGCGGGTGTGGATAATGGCGATCGTGTACGCCTCACAGGTAAAGGCGAAGCGATGCGTGATGGTCAGTCAGGTGACTTGTACGTGGAAGTAGTGGTGCGTGAGCATGAAATCTTCCAACGTGATGGTGCAGACCTCTATATGGATGTGCCAGTCAGTATTGCTGATGCAGCACTTGGACGTGATTTGGAAATCCCAACACTCGATAGTCGTGTGAGTTTAAAAATTCCAGAAGGAACGCAAACAGGCAAAATGTTCCGTCTACGTGGTAAAGGTGTTAAACCTGTACGTAGCACAATGGTGGGTGACTTGCTTTGTCGTGTTGTGGTAGAAACGCCAACCAATCTCAATGAAAAGCAACGTGAATTGCTCCGTGAATTTCAACAGACTTTGGGCGAAAACAACTTACAAAACGATACGAAGAAAAAGAAAGGTTTCTTTGACAAAGTTTCGGACTTGTTTGACTAAGCTCAGCGGTATCTATCTTAAAATGCTTGCATCTTGCAGGCATTTTTTATGCAAGTTTCACACGGAGTTTGTGAAGAATGCTGAAATTCAACATAAAAATGCAGTGATGTATAGGATTTCACCTTTCAGCATGGCAAAGTTTTGTTATAGTAAAGCACAATTTTTTATCGCTAGATTTTGATTCGAGGCAGTTATGGCAAATTCACCACGTATAGGCATTCTCGGTGCAGGTGGTCGCATGGGACGTACCTTAATTCAAGCGGTTCAACAAGCTGGCTATCAACTCGCAGCAGCAGTTGAGCGCCCTGAAAGTAGCTTGGTCGGGACGGATGCGGGTGAGTTGGCAGGTGTGGGTGCGCTCGGTGTCAAAGTGGTTGGCAGTATCGAAGAAGCCTTACCACAATGCGATGTAGTGATTGACTTTACCGTGCCTGCGGCGACAGAGCAGCATTTGCAAGCATGTCAGAAAGCGAATGTGGCGATGGTCATTGGGACGACTGGTTTTAATGATGCGCAAAAAGCCTTGCTTGATGAAACAGCGAAATCTATTCCTGTGGTGTATGCAGCCAACTACTCAGTTGGTGTCAATGTATCGATCAAACTCCTAGAGCTTGCGGCAAAAGCCTTTGGTGATACGGTGGATGTCGAAGTGGTCGAAGCCCATCACCGTCACAAAGTTGATGCGCCATCTGGTACAGCGCTGATGATGGGTGAAGCTGTTGCAGGCGCACTTGGACGTGATCTCAAAGAAGTTGCAGTGTATGGCCGTGAAGGTATTACAGGTGTACGTGATCGCCAAACGATTGGCTTTGAAACCATTCGTGGTGGTGATATTGTTGGTGAACATAATGTGATGTTCATTGGGGAAGGTGAACGCTTGGAAATCAAACACATGGCAACCAGTCGGATGAACTTCGCTGGCGGTGCTGTTCGTGCAGCGGCATGGGTGATTGGCAAGTCTGCGACACGCTACGACATGCTTGATGTATTGGATTTGAAATAAGACATCAATAGGTGGTTACAAAGACACCTTTTGTCATACATTTCTGCACAGCTTTAACAGAAATGTAGCGGACAAAGCAAGGCGGTTTATCTACACTGCTAAGGGATGTTTAAACCGCCTCAGTAATAGTGTTGAGAAACATGGGCGATATAGGGCGACAACCCTGAAAACAAAAATGAACGTATAACGACAGTATTGGACAAGATTGGATCCCAAGGATATGTTAAAACACCTCAATGCAATTCTCATGTTGCTGTTTATCAGTAGTATGTTGCTCAGCACAGCCACCCATGCCAAAAGCAAAGAACGACTCGGTATAAACAAGCAAGGTATTAAAGTTTGGACATATTAAAGCAAAGATAATCCAATGCTCGAATATCGTGCGGAAACTGTCTTAGACACGACTCTAGAGAATGCGACAGGTTTGATCTTGGATGTTGAGCGTGGCAAAAAGTGGGTGCCATATATGTCTGATATTCAAGTGATTGAACGTGATGATAAGGCGGGTGAGTTTATTATTTATTGCCGAATGGACTTTCCATTTCCTCTCAATGATCGTGATGTTGTGATTCAAGGCAACTATCGCAAAGACAGTTATGGACGCATTATTATCAACAATAAAGCGATCAATGACCCACGTGTACCGATCAAAAATAATGTGATACGTATATCGGATTATGAAGGCGACTGGATCGTGACCAAGCTGAGTGCCAAACAAGTCAAAGTGACTACATCAGGTTTTGCTGATCCTGCGGGTGCGATTCCAACCAGTTTTGTCAATACCTTTGTCGAGCAACAGCCGTATCAGATGTTGCAACGAATGAAAGACCAAGTCAAAGTGGTTAATTACACCTTAAAAGACTTGCCTTCAGTTTTAAAATAGCTCGTCTTGAAATAGTCTAAATAGACGTGCTGCGCTGTGTAATGTATCGGATAGGTTAGTATCAATGCACTCCGTTCTGAGCTTTACGCTTTGCAACGGAAGAATGGCACTAAATCAGCTATTTTATTGATGATTCCGCATTGCATAGCAGAGAAGCTTAAATGAACACGATTGCACAATATCCATTGTACCTCGCCAATAAAGCCGTTGAAACACAACAGCTTTTGGACGTCGATGATAAATATGCTCAGCAAGTCTTTGCCAAAGTCAGTCTTGCCGATGAGCGTATCGTAGAGCAAGCCATCGTTGCCGCTGTTCAAGCCGAGTCGGCAATGGCAAAATTGAAGCCATTTCAAAAACAAGCGATTCTTTTACATTGTGTTGAACAGTTTAAAAAACGTCGTGAAGAGCTGACAGAAGTTTTGATTCTTGAAGGTGGCAAACCACGAAAAGCCGCTCAAGGCGAAGTTGAACGTCTGATTAATACCTTTCAATTAGCCGCAGATGCCACCACACAACTGGCTCAAGGTGATGTCATGCCATTGGCAGTGACACCTGCTTCGGCACACTATCGAGGTATGGTGCAACATGTACCGATTGGTGCGATTGCCTTGATTAGTCCGTTTAATTTTCCTTTGAATTTGACTGCACACAAAATTGCGCCTGCGATCGTAGCAGGTTGTCCATTTGTGCTTAAACCTGCGAGTCTAACGCCGATTAGCGCATTGATCATTGGTGAGATTTTGGCACAAACGGATTTACCTGAAGGCGCGTTTTCGATCTTGCCAAGTACTCGTGATGCCGCAGATCAGCTGGTCACCGATGATCGCTTAAAACTGCTCAGCTTCACAGGTTCGGATCAAGTCGGTTGGGACATGAAAGCACGTGCAGGACGTAAAAAAGTCACACTTGAACTGGGTGGCAATGCAGCGGTGATGATTGAACCTGATACGGTTATTGATGATGCGTTGATTGATCGTCTGATCACTGGTGGTTATGCACATGCAGGGCAGATTTGTATCAGTGTGCAACGTGTGTTAATTCATCAAGATATTTATGCAGTACTAAAAAATAAACTGGTTGAAAAGCTTCGCAATATCAAAGCACAAGATCCAATGCAAGATGACACCATCGTTGGGCCAATGATTAAGCACAAAGAAGCAGAGCGCTTAAAACAATGGTTGGATGAAGCCACAGATAAAGGTGCGACATTGCTTTTAGGTGGTTCTTTAGATGGTGTGTTGTTTGAGCCGTCGTGATTAGAAGGGGTGAGTCCGGACTGTCAGATTTATAAAGACGAAGCGTTTGGACCAGTGATGATTTTGGAGTCATATTCAGATTTCACAGCGGGCATTGAAAAAATCAATTCAAGCCGATTTGGTCTACAAGCTGGTGTTTATACACAAAATTTAAATAAAATGATGCAGGCATGGGATGAGCTTCATGTAGGCGGTGTGATCATTAATGATGTGCCGACTTTCCGTGTCGACAATATGCCCTATGGTGGTGTCAAAGACTCTGGGCTTGGACGTGAAGGCATTCAATCCGCTATTGCAGATATGCAAGAGCCACGTTTATTGGTCATCAAACAACCCAATTAATCAAAACAAGTTAATCAAGTCAAAAGCATCAGAACAAGTTAATCAGAAATTGAAGTAAAATCTATCGTTTTAGTTTTAGCTTCAAATTCAGTTAAACTAATGACATAGAGTAAATTAGGAACAATCTATGAAAAGTTGGAAACAACTCAGCACAGCATTGATGATCTCAGGATCACTTAGTGGCTTGGCGCTACTCACTACAACTGCACAAGCAGACATGCTTGGCGTGTATGGCAGTGTGGACTATTGGAATCTGCAAGGTGAATACAACAAAACACCTGAAGGCACAAGTCTAAGAAGTGCAAATAGTCTGGACTTAGATGACAAAGGTCAGGCGCAAGTCTCTTTGGCTTTTGAGCATCCAGTGCCACTGATTCCAAACGGAAAAATCCGCTATACAGGGATTGACGTCGATACCGAAAAACAGAACCTTGCAGGTAATGCGCCGTATAATATTGATTTGGATTCAACCGATTTCATTTTGTACTATGAGATTTTAGACAATATCGTCAGTGTTGATGTGGGTGTAGCAGCCAAACAACTTGATGGAGATGTGACATTCAACAGCACGGTGGGTGCGGACAAAGTTGAAATCAGCGAAACTGCGCCGATGATCTATGCATCAGCAGGTGGAAAATTACCATTTACAGGATTGAGTGCAAAGGCTGAGGTGCTTGCAACCAACTATGATGATACGCAAATCACTGATGCATCAGCAGAAATTAAATATAACTTTGTTGAAAATCTATTAATCGATCTTGGCGCAAAAGTCGGCTATCGTATCTTGAATATCGAGCTTGATGATCAAGATGGCTTCGATACTAAGTTTGATTTTGATGGACCTTATATCGGCTTAGAAGCGCATTTTTGATTTTTATAGTTTAAACTCAAGATGTTGCAATTCTACTTGTAAACTAAGATGTATTAAAAATGGATGCCTTAGCATCCATTTTTTTTACGACTTGGTATTTTGATATTACGTTCCACGTGAAACACTCAAGCTCGCTTTAAAGGCCATTTCAAAGTTATAAAGTATTCCAAAATTGACGGAATGATTTTGCGGTATTGATCCAATGCTGTTTGGCAGCTTGATGAATCGTCGTCATATTGATAAAGCCGTGCGGCTGATCTGCGATATTCACAAAATGGGTTTTTACCCCTGCATGTTTGAGTTTTTGTGAATACAGTTCGCCTTCGTCATGTAACACATCAAACTCAGCTGTCATCACGTATGCAGGTGCTAGACCTTCCAGTTTGCCAAATAGCGGTGAAATAATTGGGTCGTCAAGTTCGACTTCATGACGTTCAGGATAAAATGCAGTGACATGATCAATATCCTCACCAGTCAGTACCAAACCTTCTTTATATTTATAAAATGAAGAATAACGGCTTTTAAAGTCAACCGCAGGATAGATGAGAAGCTGTGATTGTGGTGCAAAGCTTTGATTTTTAGACACTTGTGCAACAACTGCAGTAATATTTCCACCTGCGCTATCGCCTGCAATGGCAATGCGATTTGGTGCAATGTTCAGTTCTTTTTGATGTTCAAAAGCCCACTCTAGTGCCTCAACACAGCATTTGATCATCTGCTGTGCAGAATGCTCAGGTGCTCTCGGATAGTCGATGCTAAGGACTTGAACATTGGCGTGTTTTGCCAGCAATCGGCAAGCTTCATCATGCGTATTTAATCCGCCAACCACAAAACCACCGCCATGATAGAACACGATCATCGGCAGAGTTTGTTTTGGGTTGGGGTGATAATGTCGAGCTGGTGTCATGCCCGAATCAAGTGGTAAATGTAAATCTTTGACCTAGGCGATTTTGGTTGGGTTGCTTTGAAACGCAGTCATTTGATCGAGAAAAAGTTTTCGACTTTTTCGATAATCCGCTTTGACAAAACCCGAATGCCCTTGTTTGTGCTGTACCGCTAAAATACATTGATAAAACGGATGAAGTGCTGCAAATGGATAATGATAACCAAGCATACGGGCAAGTCTGCGTTGAACGGGTTTAGGTGCACGGTCAATGGCTTTGGCACTGTGTCCTTGCGTTTTTAGCATGAGCTTTTGCAGATCAAATAGCTTACTCATAATTACTCCATATTGCTGTTTTTCTTGTCATAAAATAGCTGTGCTCTACACTGTTTATCCATAGTTGCACAGTTCGGTAAATCTCGTTGCACAAGGCACGTCGATTCTATACAGGGCATCGCATATTGCGCTTTAAGCTCGAGATATAGTCAACACAATAACTTGAAAACTTGGATTGTCAAGTTGAAGTTTGAGCGATTGATGGATAATAAATAGGAGAAATGGCCATGTATAAGATCGTTTTGGTATCATTGGTCACTGCAATCTCAGCTGTAGGTTGTGTGGTTGCACCAACTGATTATGAACGCTATCCACGGTCAGGCGGAGTATATGGATATCCAGATCGCTACCCTGATGGACGTTATGATAACCGTAGAGAATATGAGCGCCAACGTCAGTACGAAATAGATCGTGCTCGTCAGCGTCAGATTGAATATCGAGAACGTCAACAACGTCTTGAAAGAGAGCGTGATCGTAAAAAACATTATGAACAACAACGTCAACGTGCTGAATGGGAGCGGAAGCGTCGGGAACAACAGGCTCGTGAAGAACGTGCAAGACAAGATAAAGCTCGCTTAGAGCGTGAACGCCGAGATCGTCTTGAAGCACAGCGCAAAGCGCAAGCAGAGAAAAAGCGTTATCAAGAACAGCGTCAGCGAGCAGAACGTGAACGCAAAGCTCGAGATAAAGCAAGACAAGATCGTGAGCGCAAAGAACGTCTAGAAAAGCAACGTCAACAAGCACATGACAAAGCGGACGACCGTCGTAAGCGCTTGATTGAAGCGAAAGAACGGGCGGATAGAGCACGATTTGAACGAATCCACCGATAAGCTACGGTGAATCATTTGAAAAAATATTTGGTGCTAGATTATTGAAATTAAATTAAAAAAAAGATTGTTGAATAAAACTTAATCAGCAATCATGTCCCTGATATTAAAAAAAATGTCGCAATTATGATAATCTGCGGCATTTTTTACAGTATGCTACAGATGAAGCATCGGAGATATAAGGGGATTTCTGTGACCAAACAACGTGAAAATCAGCGTGAAAATTGGTCTGCCCGATCTGGTTTTATTTTAGCTGCCATCGGATCTGCGGTTGGATTGGGTAATATTTGGCGCTTTCCATATGTAACTTATGAGAATGGCGGTGGTGCCTTTCTTATTCCATATTTAATTGCACTCTTCACAGCGGGTTTACCGCTTTTATTTTTAGACTATGCCATTGGGCATAAGTATCGTGGCGCTCCGCCAACAGCGTATAAACGTGTTGCAAAACCGATGGAATCAGTTGGTTGGTGGCAGGTCATGGTGACACTGGTGATTGGTGTGTACTATGCCAGCGTATTGTCTTGGGCAGGGAGTTATATTTTCTTGTCATGGGGGCAGAAGTGGGGTGAAGATACCGAAGCGTTCTTCTTCAATACTTATCTGCAAACTGGCGAAGGCTTAGCATTTGGATTTGTACCGCACCTCTTTTTTGGTTTGCTCGTGGTATGGGCTGTAACGATGTTCATTCTGTATGGTGGCATCAAAAAAGGTGTAGAAGTTGCTAATAAAATTTTCATTCCATTATTGATTGTTTTATTTACGATTTTGGTGATTCAAGCCTTACGTTTGCCAGGTGCAACGATTGGTTTGGATGCGTTATTCACACCAAACTGGGCGGCGATGGCAAACTATAAAGTATGGCTTGCAGCATATGGGCACATCTTCTTCTCGCTTTCTGTTGGTTTCGGGATCATGTTGACCTATGCGTCGTACTTAAAACCAAAATCAAATGTGACAGGTTCAGGCGTTGTGGTCGGGCTTGCCAATTCATCGTTTGAGTTACTTGCGGGGATCGGTGTCTTCGCTGCACTTGGCTTTATGGCGCAGAGTGCGGGTGTAGAGTTTAAAGAAGTGGTCAGTGGCGGTATCGGCTTGGCATTTATTGCCTTTCCAAAGTTGATTTCAAGTCTTGGCGCAGGTGCGGATTTATTCGGTTTCTTGTTCTTTACATCACTGGTTGTCGCAGGGATCACCTCAATGGTAAGTATCTTGCAAGTGCCGATCAGTGCGTTCCAAGATAAGCTCGGTTGGTCACGTCAGAAGTCTGTGACGATCATTGCAGGTGGTTCTGCAGTGGTGTCGATTCTGTTGTTCTCAACACATAGTGCCATCAAGTTTGTCGATATTATTGATCACTTTGCCAATAATATTGGTATCGTCTTTGGCGCATTGCTGTCGATCGTGATGATCACTTGGTTTAAGCGTTCGAAATTGCCTGAGCTTGAGCAACATATCAATGCGATCTCAAGTATTCAACTGGGTAAAGGCTGGCGCTTTATGTTGACGGTAGTAACACCGTTGACGCTATTGGTTGCATTTGTTTTATCTGTGATTGCACTTATCACCACAGGATATGGTGATTATCCGATGATGATGCAATTGGTCTTTGGCTGGGGCGTGGTGCTGTTATTTGCATTTGGCGCACATGTACTGAGCCGATTAAAAGATCGTCAATAATCAAAATGGAGAATAGCGATGACTACAAGTGCTTTGATCATGATGATTATTTCAATTGTCGTATTGTGGGGTGGATTGGCGATGGCAATGGTGCATTTGTCCAAACATCCTGATCCTGAAGACTAGTTGATAAACAATTTTTAAAATTGATCATGAAAAGTCAAACGACGAAGCGATAAGCTTCATGAAAATTTCTAATCAAAGTTTTAAATGATAACGCTTATCACTTGTTGATGATTTAGGTTAGAATAAGCCGATCTTAGGGTCGGTCAGTCACTCATAATGTCAGATTTTTTCAATTCCAATGTATTGATCGCCTTTCTTGTCACGGTGTTGGCAAGTTTGGCGACCGTCGTTGGCGGCGCATTGGTATTATTCTTCAAACAGCCGAGTCCTCGGTTGCTTTCATTTGGTCTAGCGTTTGCTGGCGGGGCGATGGTCTATGTCTCGCTGACCGAGATTCTCACCAAATCTGTTGATTCATTTTCGCAATCGTATGATGAGCAAATTGGCTTTGCTTTTGGTACTTTTGCTTTTCTTGCAGGGATTCTAATGGTCATTTTGTTAGATCGGTTTATTCCTAATCCGCATGATGCTTTAGACAGTGCGCATTTAAGTGCTGAAAATGATACAGGGCTATACCGTACAGGTTTGCTGACTTTATTTGCCATCACAGCGCATAACTTTCCTGAAGGTTTAGCGACGTTCTTTGCGACTTTGGAAAATGCCACACTTGGCGTGCCACTTGCTGCTGCGATTGCGATACATAATATTCCTGAAGGCATCGCCATCGCTGTACCTGTCTATGCGGCAACGAAAAGCAAATCTATGGCGTTGCTTGCCAGTTTTATATCGGGGCTTGCTGAGCCACTGGGTGCGTTGATTGGTTATAGCATTCTTGCGCCATTTATGAATCCAGTCGTTTTCGGTACAGTCTTTGGCTTGATTGCAGGGGTGATGGTGTTCTTGGCACTCGATGAGCTACTTCCTGCGGCGAAGCGTTATTCCAAAGGACATGAAACGGTATATGGCTTGGTCACAGGCATGTCGATGTTGGCGATTAGTCTTGTTCTATTTAAGTTTATGTAAGCTGAGTTCGATGTGTGTTGTGTATATTATGGAAAAGTCTTGTAGTGTATGTGCATATATCGGGATTAACCTTCGGTTCGACCTACTTTTCTTTCGGGAAAAGTAGGCAAAACCACTTGTCAGTCGCAAACTCGGTCAGATACTGAAATTTATCCAATCCCTCGAAAAACGTCATTTTACTAAAATTGTCCTGACCTCGAACAATGCGACTGACGTCCGTACGAATTAGATAGTTTCTACTCATCTTAAGCCGAAATATTTTTTTCGATTAAGCCACTTTTTCAATTAAGCAATAATAGAAACCGTCGCCACCACCTTGTTGTGGTAAAAGTTGACGCCCATATTGCTGGGCAGTGCCCCAATCGGCTTTGATTTCGATATGTTTTGCATCTGCGTGTTGAGCGAAGAAATTTTGCATTTGCACTTCATTTTCCGCTTTTAAGATCGAACACGTGATATAGAGCATTTGCCCGCCGACTTTGAGCTGTCGCCACATATTTTCTAAAATTTCAGCCTGTAGTGCAGTAGTTTGCGCAATATCTGTAGATTGACGAAGTAGGCGAATATCAGGATGACGACGCAATACACCAATCGCTGTACACGGTGCATCAATAATAATGCAATCAGCTTCGGTAGCATCCGATGATTCATTAATTTGCCATGCTGTTGCATCGGCACAGACGACGTTGACCTGTTCATCACACTCGGATGAAATAAGCTGTAAGCGATTGAGATTTTCATGCACACGTAGTAGACGGCTTTCAACATTATCCAGTGCGATCAACTGCTGAGGACGATATTTTTCCAAAAGATGTGCGGTCTTGCCACCAGGCGCAGCGCAGGCATCGACTACGACTTTGCCATTCAGATTTGGTAACAGCGAAACGCAAAGCTGTGCGTGTTCATCTTGTACCGAAAACCAACCTTTGTCATAGCTTGGTAAAGCGGGAATACTGACGCTTTGCTCAAGGCGAATACCTACGTCTGAAATATGGCTTGCACTCACCTCAATTCCTGCAAGTTGCAGTTGTTTTAGATAGGCATCCCGACCAATCTGACGGTGATTCACGCGTAGAAATAAAGGCGCAGGTTGACGTAAAGACTGCGCAAGCTCAGGCAGTTGCTCCGCCCAATCTTTGTGTAATCGCTTATACAACCAACTTGGTAAGCCGTGTGCTTGCTCTAGCTCGGTACTGAGCTGTTCACGCTCCCGAGTGGCACGGCGCAAGATGGCATTGATCACGCTACTTGCTGATTCAAAGCCAAGCTGTTTAACCGCTTCAACGGTTTCAGAAATCGCAGCATGATCTGCGATGCGTGTATAAAACAGTTGATACAATCCCAAATAAATCGCCACTTCAAGCTGTGGATCACTCAGTGGTTTATTCAGCATTGGTAGACTAATGCTTTTTAGTGCATACCAATGACGAAGCACCCCAAAGCTCAGCTCATGCATCAAGCCACGATCTTTCTCATCGACCAATTCAAAATATTTTTCTTGAATCTCGGATAGTGAACGACCTTGCTGTACTTGGGATAAAAGTCGAATCAGTTGTGCACGTAGATTTAAGCGACTGCCAGTTTTTACACTGCTATTTTTTACGACATCTTGAGGCTTATCTTGCTGTTTCGTTTGGGTTTGCGGTTTTGCATAGGTTTCATAAAAATTTGGTCTTGGACGCTGATTCATGAGAGGACTTGTCCAATGTTAAGTTTTTGAGTTTGCAGGATTTGCACGCTATTTAACGCCTTGCCACCTGCCCATTGTAGACTGGTTAAACGCAACACTGTACCTGCACCACAAGCCACGTCGATGCCGTGTTTATCCATGCTGAGAATTTCACCATAGGTCTTGCTGTGCGATTGATTCGTCAGTGCAGCCGACCATACTCTTAAAGGCGGATTATTGGCATCTGTTTGACAGAAGCACACTGGCCACGGATTAAAGGCACGAATTTGACGGTCGATAATTTGTGCGGCTTGCGCCCAGTCGATTTTTGCTTCGCTTTTGACGATCTTGTGCGCATAGTTGGTCAAGGCTTCATCTTGCACTTCACGTTTGGCTTGATAGCTCTCTAAGGTCGAAATATCGGATAATACTTCACAAATCGCCTCAGCACCGAGTATCGCCAAGCGATCATGCAAATTTGCCGAGGTATTCTTTGCGGTAATCTCTGTGCTGACTTTATACAGCATATCACCTGTATCCAAGCCTTTTGCCATCTGCATAATGGTCACACCCGTCGACGCATCACCTGCCAAAATTGCACGCTGAATCGGTGCAGCACCACGCCAACGTGGGAGTAATGATGCGTGAATATTTAAACATCCATATCTCGGCGTATCTAAAACCACTTGCGGTAAAATCAAACCATACGCAGCCACCACCATCACATCGGCATTTAATTCGGCAAGTTCTTGTTGTGCTTCAATCCCTGCGTCTTCGCTACTTTTAAAATGCAAAGGCTGACGTACTGGCAAGTTGTGCTCAAGTGCCAAAATTTTCACAGGAGAAGCGGTGAGCTTTTGCCCACGTCCCGCAGGGCGGTCGGGCTGAGTATAGACCGCAACGATCTCATGATCAGTCTTGAGTAAAGCGGCTAGGGCTGCGGCAGCAAAATCAGGTGTGCCTGCAAAAATGATTTTCATGCGTATCCAAAAGTAGGTGGATCAAAAGATGAGATATTATAGCGAAAATGTGGGGTGATAGGGGCGATCAATTCTAAGCGGTGATTAACAACACTCTATTATTCAAATCTTGAGTAAATGATGTATAAATAGCCTAGATAAATGAAATTTTTTTGGTATTCCGCATGGCAACAGAAAACGAAAAAGACTCCCCAACCATCGTCGTTGATGAAGATCATCCCGAGCAGGAAAAATACGAAGTCCTCAAAGAAAAACTGCGCTACAAACAAGCCAAACGTGAAAATGCCAAAAAGATTGACCACAAACAAGTCCGTCTAAATATCCAAGCAGATGCTCTGCCGACCAAAACTTTTTTCATTATGAATGCACTCGCCGCAGTGATAGCTGCGTATGGTCTGCTTGCAGATTCGGCAGCGGTAGTGATTGGTGCGATGTTGGTGGCAATGATGCTCGGACCGATTTCAGGTGTGGCATTGTCATTTATTGATAGTCGATGGATATTGTTTCGCACTGCGATGGGTACACTACTCATAGGCGTTGCGATGATCTTTGCGATTGGTGTGGTGATTGGTTTTATTCATCATGATATGCCGATGACTTCGGAGATTCTCTCTCGAACACAACCGACGATGATCGACTTGATGATTGCGCTTGCAGGCGGTGCGGCAGGTGCGTTTGCATCGGTATCACCTCGACTTTCTGTTGCGGTGGTTGGCGTGGCTGTGGCGACTGCTTTAGTACCGCCACTTGTTGCCAGTGGGATTTTATTTGCGCATTTTCAATGGGCAAATTCAGGTAATGCGTTTTTATTGGCAGTGACCAACATGGTGGCGATTCAGATTAGCTCGTCATTAGTATTGTGGATTGCAGGGTTTCGTCGTGGTTCGGAAGAGGAGCTTCAAAGCAATGTCTTGGAATTCATTAAACGGAATATCTGGAGTTTATTGGTTTTAGTCATACTTGCGGTGTATTTAAGTTTTAATTTGACGCAACGTGTTCGTCTACAGCTCTATGAAACGTCGATTAGCCAAATTGTCAAAAATAATCTGAATGACGACAACAATATTATCAATGCGGTGGTTTTTGATCAGAAAGAAGACTATACCTTAGTACGAGTGGTGATTCGTGGCGATCATGAGCCGACACAAAAACAATTGGCAATGCTGAATCAAGAAATGAGTAAAGATAATCGAGGATTGCCAACGAAGCTTCAAATCCGCTTCATCCCTGTGAAGATTTTACAAACGGAAGGTGTTGAAGATGTGGAGCTGTCACCACGTCAGGCTCAGCATATCTCCATGAAAACAGCTGAGTAGTGGTTGATCGGGCATGTGATTTTCTCAAAAAAATAATTCTGAAGATGTGATGGTCACATTCAAAATTATTAAGACAGTTGCGGGTTAATATTGAATAGCGCTACACTAGCGACGATTAGATTAAGTCTATGAAATTGGAATTCCTGCTTTATGCAGGAGGAATTGTTCTATATAATTAGTCGCGAAATTTACGACGAGTAAAAAAATGTCGAATGATAAATCGAATGACGCGTCTAACGGTGCGCCGATCCCTCAGCGTAATAACCCTGCGGAATTAGTCAAGAATGGTTCACCTTTTGATGTGATTTTGTGGATCATTGCTTTGGCTTTATTGATTGGTGCGAGTTTGGCAAATCAATACTTGCCACAATATTGGGCAACTGCAAGTGATGTGTGGGTTCGCATTGGTGTGATTGCTGCTTGTATTATTGCGGCAATCGGTTTAATATACGCCACCCACCAAGGCAAGGGTTTTGTTCGCCTATTAAAAGATTCACGCATCGAGCTTCGACGTGTGACATGGCCAACAAAGCAAGAAACCATCACCACTTCATGGCAAGTGTTAGTTGTTGTTATTGTAACTTCGATCGTATTGTGGTGTTTCGACTATGTATTGGGTATGTTGATTAAGTTATTTATCGGATAAGTTGCTATGAAACGTTGGTATATCGTTCATGCCTATTCTGGCTATGAAAAACAAGTCATGCGTTCGTTGAATGAACGTATTGCACGTAGCACAGTTGCCGATAGCTTTGGTGAAGTCCTTGTTCCTACTGAAGAAGTAGTGGAAATGAAGGATGGGAAAAAACGCAAATCGGAGCGTAAATTTTTCCCGGGTTACGTATTAGTTGAAATGGATATGAATGACGATACTTGGCATATCGTCAAAGAATGTCCAAAAGTTTTGGGTTTTATTGGTGGTACACCTGAGAAGCCAGCGCCGATCACGCAAAAAGAAGCGGATGCGATTTTGGCTCGAATTAATAATACAGGTGAGGCACCTCGTCCGAAGACCATGTTTGAACCAGGTGAAGAATTGTTGGTGACCGATGGTCCATTTACAGACTTCAAAGGTGTGGTTGAGGAAATTCAATACGAAAAATCTCGCTTGACCTTGACGATTAATGTCTTTAATCGCCCAACTCAAGTTGAATTAGAGTTTCGTCAAGTAGAAAAAGCCAACTAGTTTTTTCTGCTGTATCGTTGCCCGATAAGTTCTTTTGAATGATTCGGGCTTTGTTATTTTGTATTTGTCGTGTTTTTTTTGTGGCAGATACATGCAATTTGGGGAGCCTGGCGGCGTTTGTACCCAAGAGGTAATTGAACATGGCTAAGAAGATTGACGGCTATATCAAGCTGCAAGTTCCAGCTGGTAAAGCAAATCCATCTCCACCGATCGGTCCTGCACTTGGTCAACGTGGTGTGAACATCATGGCATTCTGTAAAGAATTCAATGCTGCGACACAAAAAGTTGAACCAGGTCTTCCGATTCCTGTTGTGATCACTGTGTACAACGATAAGTCGTTCACATTCATCATGAAAACACCACCAGCTTCTATTCTTTTGAAGAAAGCTGCGGGTATCCAAAAGGGTTCATCTGTACCAAACAAAACTAAAGTTGGTAAGTTGACTCGTGCTCAGTTAGAAGAGATCGCTACGACTAAAGAGCCAGATTTAACTGGTGCTGATTTAGACGCCCGTGTGCGTACCATTGCTGGTTCTGCACGTTCTATGGGCTTGGAAGTGGAGCTATAAGACATGGCAAAGTTAACTAAACGTCAAAAAGCCATTGCTGCAGCTGTTGAAGCAAACAAAGTCTACACTTTGGAAGAAGCAGTAAAAGTACTTAACAGTCTTCCTGCTGCAAAATTCAAAGAGTCTTTGGATGTTGCGGTAAACCTTGGTGTTGATCCACGTAAATCGGATCAAGTGGTTCGTGGTGCAACAACTCTTCCTGCAGGTACTGGTAAAACTGTACGTGTTGCAGTGTTTGCACAAGGTGCTGCTGCTGAAGCTGCAAAAGCTGAAGGTGCTGATATCGTTGGTTTTGATGATCTTGCAGAATCAATCCAAGCGGGCAACCTTGACTTTGATGTGGTGATTGCTGCACCTGACGCAATGCGTGTTGTTGGTAAATTGGGTACGATCTTAGGTCCACGTGGCTTAATGCCAAACCCGAAAGTCGGTACTGTAACCCCTGACGTTGCTGGTGCTGTGAAAAATGCTAAAGCTGGTCAAGCACGTTACCGTGTAGACAAAGCGGGTATTATCCACGCTGCGATTGGTCAAGTTGGTTTCGAAGAAACTGCTGTACGCCAAAACCTTGAAGCATTGGTTGCTGACTTGAAGAAAGCGAAACCTGCGACTTCTAAAGGCGTATACATCAAAAAGATCACTTTGAGCTCAACTATGGGCCCTGGTTTGATCATTGATGTAAACAACGTTTCTAACTAAGTTTTAAGCTAAGTTACTTTAGATAAAAGAATTTTAAAGCCCTGAAACCTCCCCCAGCTCCTCTTTGATAAAGAGGGGCGTAAGTCCCCCTTGTTAAAGGGGGATGTAGGGGGAGTTAGCAGGCAAACTTTGAATTGATGGGTGTAAGCCTGTCAGCGTCAAAGACCTCGGGCGAGGTGAAGTGCTCACACTTTGCTTCTTAATCTTCCAGCCTGAGTAGACGCGGTGGTGTGATTGATGTCCTCCTCCGCGTGTAGGTCGCAAGACTTACAAATTGGGAGTGCACTTGTATAAGTGCATAAGTCACCTTAGGAGGTTTTACAATGGCTCTTCTTATCGAAGACAAAAAACAGATCGTAGCAGAAGTGAACGAAGTTGCTTCTAAAGCGTTCTCTGCCGTTGTTGCAGACTATCAAGGTTTGAATGTAGAGCAATTGACACAGTTGCGTGTTGAAGCTCGTAAGCTTGGTGTAACGACTCGAATTGTTCGTAACACTTTGGCAAAGCGTTCATTCGAAGGTACGCCATTCGATATTTTGAATGACAACCTAGTTGGTCCAACAATTCTTGGTTTTTCAACTTCTGAAGACGACATGGGTGCAGCTGCGCGCTTGTTCGAAGAATTTGCAAAATCAAACAAGGCATTTGAACTCAAAGCTGCTGCATTTGATGGCAAGGTTTATCAAGGTGCTGAAGTAAGCGTAATCGCAAATCTTCCGAACCAAGAGAAAGCGCTTACTATGCTTGCATCTGTTCTTCAAGCTCCAATTTCGAAATTGGGTCGCCTAATGACGGCGCTCAAAGAGAAAAACGAGCAAGAAGCTGCATAAGCTTAAATTTAATCAATCATTTACACCATTTAATATCCATTTGGAGTTATTCTCATGGCTTTAACAAACGAAGAAATCTTGAATGCAGTTGCTGAAAAAACTGTACTTGAACTTGTTGAATTGATCTCTGCTTTCGAAGAGAAATTCAATGTATCTGCTGCAGCTGTTGCTGTTGCTGCTGCACCTGGTGCTGGTGGCGCTGCTGCTGCTGAAGAGCAAACAGAATTCACTGTTGAATTGGCTAGCTTTGGCGCGAACAAAGTAGCTGTAATTAAAGCAGTTCGTGAAGCGACTGGTCTTGGTCTTAAAGAAGCGAAAGATCTTGTTGAAGGCGCTCCTTCAGCAGTTAAAGAAGGCGTTTCTAAAGAAGAAGCTGAAGAGCTTAAGAAGAAACTTGAAGAAGCTGGTGCTGAAGTTAAACTTAAGTAATGGCTTGGGGAGTTGGTTTTTTTTAAATCAGCTCCAAAAAACGGCTGATGACTCTTGGGTCATCAGCCTTTTTGCGTTACAATAATCGGCTCGCTTTTTGATGAAGTCTCATTTTTGCGTCGATAATGTGATGTGATTGAATGTTTAGCAATGTTTTTCTATTTATTTTTCAGTAGTTTGAAAGATCGTAGAGGATATTGCTAAACATTTTATTGTCGCTTTTGGTTTTTTTGCAGCGTTGAAAAGCGACGGTCAGCCTTGACCTGTTGATAACTTCTGCTCCATCTCGTACTGCAGACGAGATGAGTTTAATGTCCGAGGAATCCAGATGGCATACTCTTATACCGAAAAGAAACGGATCCGCAAAAACTTTGGTAATTTGCCGAACATCATGGATGTTCCTTACTTGCTCGCTATTCAGGTGGACTCGTATCGAACGTTCTTGCAAGATGGCAAAACACCGAAGAACCGTGATGATATTGGCTTGCAAGCCGCATTTCGTTCCGTGTTCCCTATTGAAAGTTATTCAGGGAATGCGGCTTTAGAGTTTGTCGAATATAGTTTGGGTAAGCCTGAGTTTGACGTACGTGAATGTATTTTGCGTGGTTCGACTTATGCTGCACCGATGCGCGTCAAAATTCGTTTGATTTTGCGTGATCGTGATACCAAAGCGATCAAAGATGTACGTGAACAAGAAGTCTATATGGGTGAAATGCCTCTAATGACAGATAACGGTACATTCGTCATTAATGGTACTGAGCGTGTGATCGTATCTCAGTTGCATCGTTCACCAGGCGTATTCTTTGATCATGATAAGGGTAAAACCCACTCTAGCGGTAAAGTGCTCTACTCAGCACGTATTATTCCTTACCGTGGTTCATGGTTGGACTTTGAGTTTGATGCAAAAGATTTAGTTTATGTACGTATCGACCGTCGCCGTAAGTTGTTGGCGTCTGTGATTCTACGTGCTTTAGAATATTCAACTGAGCAAATTCTTGGTTTGTTCTTTGAAAAAGTTCCTGTTTATGTTGATGCCTCGAGCTATCAAATTGATCTTGTTCCAGACCGCTTACGTGGTGAGATGGCACAGTTTGATATCGCTGGCGAAGATGGCAAAGTCATTGTTGAGCAAGGCAAACGTATCAATGCACGTCACGTGCGTCAGATGGAAGCTGCAAACTTGTCTAAGCTTGCTGTGCCTGATGAATATCTGTACGAACGCATTACAGCGGAAGACATTAGCTTAAAAGATGGTGAAGTGCTTCCTGCAAATACAGTGATTTCTCACGATATCTTAATAAAAATCGCTGAAGCGGGTGTGAAGCAGTTTAACATCCTATTTACCAACGATATTGATCGTGGTTCTTACATCGCTGATACATTGCGTGCTGACATTACACGTGGTCGTGACGAAGCGTTGGTCGAAATTTACAAGGTAATGCGCCCAGGCGAGCCACCGACCAAAGAAGCTGCTGAAAACTTATTTGGCAATTTGTTCTTTAGTCCAGAGCGTTATGATTTGTCACCAGTTGGTCGTATGAAATTCAACCGTCGTTTGGGTCGCCCTTACGAAGTTGGTACAGATCATAAAACACGCCAAGTTGAAGGTGTGTTGTCAAATGATGACATTATTGATGTATTGCGTACTTTGGTTGAGATTCGTAACGGTAGAGGTGAAGTCGATGATATCGACCACTTGGGTAACCGTCGTGTGCGTTCTGTGGGTGAAATGACAGAAAACCAATTCCGTGTTGGTTTGGTACGTGTTGAACGTGCAGTGAAAGAGCGTCTTTCTCAAGCTGAAACAGACA
Organism: Acinetobacter sp.; assembly: GCF_041911495.1. GTDB lineage: Bacteria > Pseudomonadota > Gammaproteobacteria > Pseudomonadales > Moraxellaceae > Acinetobacter. The sequence continues at coordinate 38,020 of NZ_JAYROT010000029.1, forward strand.
ACTTGTCACCACAAGATTTGATCAATGCCAAGCCAGTTGCTGCGGCGATCAAAGAATTCTTTGGTTCAAGCCAATTGTCACAGTTTATGGATCAAAACAATCCATTGTCTGAGATCACGCACAAACGTCGTGTTTCAGCACTTGGACCTGGTGGTTTGACACGTGAACGTGCAGGCTTTGAGGTACGTGACGTACATCAAACCCATTATGGTCGGGTATGTCCAATTGAAACGCCTGAAGGTCCAAACATTGGTTTGATCAACTCGCTGTCTGTATATGCCAAAACGAATGATTTCGGTTTCTTAGAAACCCCATATCGTAAAGTCATTGATGGCGCAGTGACAGATGAGATCGAATACCTTTCTGCGATCGAAGAAGTTGGTACCGTGATTGCACAAGCGGACTCTGCGGTAGATGCTAAAGGTGCATTTACTGATGAAGTGGTATCTGTCCGTCATCAAGGTGAATTCGTGCGTATGCCACCTGAAAAAGTGACACATATGGACGTTTCACCACAGCAGGTTGTTTCTGTGGCGGCATCATTGATTCCATTCCTTGAACACGATGATGCCAACCGTGCATTGATGGGTTCAAACATGCAACGTCAGGCTGTACCGACACTTCGTGCAGATAAACCACTTGTGGGTACAGGCATGGAACGTCACGTTGCACGTGACTCAGGTGTGTGTGTGATCGCAAATCGTGGCGGTAAGATCGATTATGTTGATGCTTCTCGTATTGTAATCCGTGTTAACGAAGATGAAATGGTTGCTGGTGAAGCAGGTGTAGATATCTACAACTTGATTAAATACACCCGTTCTAACCAAAACACCTGTATCAACCAAAACATTATTGTGAATTTGGGTGATGAAGTTGCACGTGGCGACATCTTAGCTGATGGTCCATCAACCGATATGGGTGAGTTGGCACTTGGTCAAAACATGCGTGTCGCATTCATGACGTGGAATGGATATAACTTCGAGGACTCGATCTTATTATCAGAACGTGTAGTGCAAGAAGACCGTTTGACTTCGATTCACATCCAAGAATTGTCATGTGTTGCACGTGATACCAAGTTGGGTTCAGAGGAAATCACTGCCGATATTCCAAACGTCGGTGAAGCGGCACTTTCTAAACTAGATGAGTCAGGTATTGTCTACATCGGTGCGGAAGTGACAGCGGGTGATATTCTTGTTGGTAAAGTGACACCAAAAGGTGAAACACAGCTGACTCCTGAAGAAAAACTGCTTCGTGCGATCTTTGGTGAAAAAGCGGCAGACGTGAAAGATTCTTCTTTACGTGTACCGTCAGGCACTAAAGGTACAATTATTGATGTACAAGTCTTTACTCGTGATGGCGTAGAAAAAGACGAACGTGCACTCGCAATTGAAAAAGCACAGCTTGATGCCTATCGCAAAGATTTGAAAGAAGAATTCAAAATCTTCGAAGAAGCTGCTCGTGAGCGTATGATCCGTCTACTTGATGGTCAGACTTCAAACGGTGGTGGTACGACGAAGCGTGGCGATAAGCTGACTGCGGACGTGTTGTCTGGTCTTGAGTTCGTTGATTTGAAAGAAGTTCAAGCCAATGACGAAGATGTTGCTGAGCGTATGAATCAAATTTTGGCATTCTTACAAGAGAAGAGCCAAGAGATTGATGAGAAATTCGCTGAGAAAAAACGCAAAATCGCACAAGGTGATGAGTTGACGCATGGCGTACTCAAAGTCGTTAAAGTCTACTTGGCTGTGAAACGTCGTATCCAACCGGGTGATAAGATGGCGGGTCGTCATGGTAACAAAGGTGTTGTTTCGAACATCTTGCCAGTAGAAGACATGCCACACGATGCCAATGGTGTACCTGTAGATGTGGTGTTAAACCCACTGGGTGTACCATCACGTATGAACGTGGGTCAGATTCTTGAAACGCATTTGGGTCTAGCTGCAAAAGGCTTGGGCGAACAAATCGACAAGATGATCAAGCAACAACGTGCGATGGCTGATCTACGTGACTTCTTAGACAAGATTTACAACAAAGTTGGCGGTACGCAAGAAGATCTCAACAGCTTGACTGATGAAGAAGTGCTAAAACTTGCAAGCAACTTGCGTGGTGGTGTACCACTTGCAACCCCTGTATTTGACGGTGCAGAAGAAGGTCAGATCAAAGAGTTACTTGAGCTTGCAAACTACTCACGTACAGGTCAGGTTGAGTTGTTCGATGGTCGTACAGGTGACAAGTTTGACCGTCCAGTGACTGTGGGTTATATGTACATGCTCAAACTTAACCACTTGGTTGATGACAAGATGCATGCACGTTCGACTGGTTCTTACTCATTAGTGACGCAACAACCGCTTGGTGGTAAAGCACAATTCGGTGGTCAGCGTTTCGGTGAGATGGAGGTCTGGGCACTTGAGGCTTATGGCGCTGCGTATACCCTTCAAGAGATGTTGACAGTCAAGTCAGATGACGTCGAAGGTCGTACCCGTATCTATAAGAACATCGTTGATGGTAACCATTATATGGAACCAGGTATGCCTGAGTCATTCAACGTATTGACCAAAGAGATCCGTTCTTTAGGTATCAACATTGAACTGAAAAATGGTGACTAATTAACCATTAATCCCCCAACCCCCTTTGAAAAAGGGGGAGCCCTAGCGTGAAAATAAGTTGTTGGGGCTTCCCTCCTTTATTAAAGGAGGGACTGAGGGAGGATTTTCAGTTAAGAAACAATATTTGTGACCCAGTTGTGAAGTGTAAATCTCCACAACACACGGAGAAAAAAATTGAAAGACTTGCTCGATATCATGCGTAAAAAAACGGATAACGATGGTCAAACACCATTTGAGTTTGATCGTATCCGTATTGGCTTAGCATCACCTGAAGTGATTAAATCATGGTCGCATGGCGAAGTGAAAAAGCCAGAAACCATCAACTACCGTACGTTTAAGCCTGAACGTGACGGCTTGTTCTGTGCCAAAATCTTTGGACCAGTCAAAGATTACGAATGCTTGTGTGGTAAATATAAGCGGATGAAATACAAAGGCGTCATTTGTGAAAAATGTGGTGTTGAAGTTACCACTGCAAAAGTACGTCGTGAGCGTATGGGTCACATCGACCTTGCATCACCAGTTGCACATATTTGGTTCTTAAAATCATTACCGTCCCGTATCGGTCTATTACTTGATATGACGCTACGTGATATCGAACGTGTATTGTATTTCGAATCTTATGTCGTGACTGATCCAGGCATGACTACGCTTGAGAAGTACCAATTATTAACTGACGAAGATTATTACAATGCTTTGGAAGAGTGTGGTGATGAATTCGCGGCGAAAATGGGTGCAGAAGCGATTCAAGATCTATTGAAAGATATTGATCTTGAAGCAGAAATTGCTCGTTTACGTGAAGAAATTCCACAGACATCTTCTGAAACTAAACTTAAGAAAATGTCTAAACGCTTGAAATTGATGGAAGCGTTCAAAGATTCAAACAATAAGCCTGAGTGGATGGTAATGAATGTATTACCAGTACTGCCACCAGATTTGCGTCCGTTGGTTCCACTTGAAGGTGGTCGTTTTGCGACTTCGGATTTGAACGATCTTTATCGTCGTGTGATCAACCGTAACAACCGTTTGAAACGGCTTCTTGATTTGTCTGCACCTGACATCATTGTGCGTAACGAAAAACGTATGTTGCAAGAATCTGTAGATGCCTTGCTCGACAACGGTCGTCGTGGTCGTGCAATCACTGGTTCGAACAAACGTCCATTGAAATCTTTGGCTGATATGATCAAAGGTAAGCAAGGTCGTTTCCGTCAAAACTTGCTGGGTAAGCGTGTTGACTATTCTGGTCGTTCGGTAATTACTGTCGGTCCTACACTACGTTTGCACCAATGTGGTCTACCGAAGAAAATGGCACTTGAGCTATTCAAACCATTTATCTTTGCCAAACTACAGTCTACTGGTCAAGCAACAACCATTAAAGCTGCGAAGAAAATGGTTGAGCGTGAAACCCCAGAAGTTTGGGATGTACTTGCACACGTGATTCGTCAGCATCCTGTGATGCTGAACCGTGCGCCAACACTTCACCGTTTGGGTCTACAAGCGTTCGAGCCTGTATTGATCGAAGGTAAAGCGATTCGTCTACATCCATTGGTCTGTACCGCATTTAACGCCGACTTTGACGGTGACCAAATGGCGGTACACGTTCCATTGACACTTGAAGCGCAGCTTGAAGCACGTGCTTTGATGATGTCGACCAACAACATCTTGTCACCAGCTAATGGTGAGCCGATCATCGTACCTTCTCAGGACGTGGTCTTAGGTCTGTACTACATCACTCGTGATGCAGTGAATGCCAAAGGCGAAGGCATGGTGTTTGCAGATACTCACGAAGTCAACCGTGCGCTTGCAACTGGTCAAGTGGCTATGCACGCTCGTGTCAAAGCTCGTGTGCATCAAACGGTGATCAGCGAATCAGGCGAACGTCATCAAGAAACTTTGGTTGTCGATACCACACCAGGTCGTTGCTTGCTTTGGGAAGTCGTACCTGCGGGTCTGAGCTTTGCTGAAATCAACGTGGAAATGACCAAGAAAAACTTATCCAAGCTGGTTAACTCTTGCTACCGTAAACTCGGTTTGAAAGATACCGTGATCTTCGCCGATCAATTGATGTATTTGGGCTTCCGTCAAGCGACTCGCTCAGGTGTATCTGTTGGTATGGAAGACATGGTAATTCCACCGACTAAAGACCAAATCATTGACAAAGCAGAAGCAGAAGTCCGTGAAATCGAACAACAGTTCGAACAAGGTTTTGTAACGGCGGGTGAGCGCTATAACAAAGTGGTCGATATTTGGGCACGTACCAACGATCAAGTTGCTAAAGCGATGATGGACAACTTGTCATTTACCACTGTGAAAAACAAACAGGGTGAAGACGAGAAGCAAAAATCATTTAACTCGATCTACATGATGTCTGACTCAGGTGCCCGTGGTAGTGCGGCGCAGATACGTCAGCTTGCAGGTATGCGTGGTTTGATGGCGAAACCAGATGGTTCGATCATTGAAACGCCGATTAAAGCGAACTTCCGTGAAGGTTTGACGGTACTTCAGTACTTCATCTCAACTCACGGTGCACGTAAAGGTTTGGCGGATACCGCACTGAAAACTGCGAACTCAGGTTACTTGACTCGTCGTTTGGTTGACGTGGCGCAAGACTTGGTGATCACTGAGCCAGATTGTGGCACTTTAGATGGCTTAGTCATGACTCCGCTGATTCAAGGTGGTGATGTCATCGAGCCGTTACGTGACCGAGTTCTTGGTCGTGTGATTGCAGAAGACGTGATCGTTGATGGTGAAGTGCAATTCCCACGTAACACATTCATTGATGAGCAAATGGCAGCACGCTTAGAAGAAGCGGGTGTCGATGAAATGAAAGTGCGTTCAGTGATTGCCTGTGAAGCAGACTTCGGTGTTTGTGCGAAATGTTATGGTCGTGATCTTGCACGTGGTCATATCGTCAATCCGGGTGAGTCTGTCGGTGTTATGGCAGCGCAATCGATTGGTGAGCCAGGTACACAGTTGACAATGCGTACATTCCACGTCGGTGGTGCAGCGAGCCGAACTTCGGCAGCCAACAGCGTGCAAGTACGTAACAAAGGTACGGTACGTTTCCACAACATCAAGACTGTACAACATGCCAAAGGTCACTTGGTCACGACTTCTCGTTCTGGTGAGATTGGTATTGCTGATGAGATCGGTCGTGAGCGTGAGCGTTATAAAGTGCCTTATGGTGCGTCGATCTTGATCAAAGATGGTGAAGCAGTAGAAGCTGGCGGTATCGTGGCAACATGGGATCCGCATACGCATCCACTCGTGACCGAAGTTGCGGGTAAAGCACGTTTCAGCCAAATCGCTGATGGTGTTACAGCAACCTCTAAGACTGATGATGCAACAGGTATGAGCACAGTAGAGATTCTACCTGTGACTTCACGTCCTGCATCTGGCAAAGACTTACGTCCTGCAGTGGTCTTGGATACTGTAGATGGCGAAGAGCAATTCTACTTCTTGCCACAAAATACCATCTTGACCGTACGTGATGGCGAAACCATCGGTGTCGGTGATGTAATTGGTCGTGTACCACAAGAATCGTCACGTACACGTGATATTACCGGTGGTCTACCACGTGTAGCTGACTTGTTCGAAGCACGTAAGCCAAAAGAGCATGCAATCCTTGCAGAAATCTCTGGTGTGGTGAGCTTTGGTAAAGAAACCAAAGGTAAAAACCGTTTGGTGATCACGCCTGATGATGGTGCTGAGATTTATGAAGAATTGATTCCAAAATGGCGTCAAATCAACATGTTCGAAGGTGAGCGTGTAGAACGTGGTGAAGTGGTGTCTGATGGCCCACAAAACCCGCATGACATCTTGCGTCTGAAAGGTGAAGTGGCATTGACCAACTACATCGTGAATGAAGTGCAAGACGTTTACCGCTTACAAGGTGTAAAAATCAACGATAAGCACATCGAAGTGATCGTCCGTCAGATGCTCCGTAAAGTAGAAATTACCGATGGTGGTGATTCGAGCTTTATCAAAGGCGAACAAGTCGATTACATCCGTGTGGTGGGTGAAAACCAAGCACTATTGGCGCAAAACAAATTCCCTGCGAAATTTGAACGTCAATTGATGGGTATCACCAAAGCATCGTTGTCTACTGACTCATTCATCTCTGCGGCATCGTTCCAAGAAACTACTCGTGTCTTGACTGAAGCTGCGGTAACAGGCAAAGAAGATGATCTACGTGGTCTGAAAGAGAATGTCGTGGTGGGTCGTTTGATTCCATCGGGTACAGGTCTTGCGCATCACTTGGAGCGTCGTCGTCAAAAAGCTGAAGACGCTGAACAAGAGCTCGTAAATGACTTCTCTGAAGTGGATCAAGCCTTAAGCCAAGCATTCAATGAAGAGCAGTTCTAAGCGCTATTCTGAAATAATGCATTAAAAAAAAAGAGTCCTTCGGGGCTCTTTTTTATTGTAGGATAAGGGAAACAAAACTAAGGAAGAACAAGAATGTCGTATTGTCTATGTGACGCAGTGGGATGATGAAAATATCTTATATGAAGCGGAAATTACTAAACGTCTGTATATCAACTATGGTCAACATATGGTGAAGTACTTGAAAAAAATCTATTTAGCACCTTATGCACAGAATCAAAGCAATGTATTTGAGTATATGATTGCTCGTAGTAAAGAACAGGGACGGACAACAAATGACATAAAATTCCAACTGTTGCACAATCCATTTCGGCAGTACAGTTAAAATCGAAGTTTATTCAGTTTAGAGTATTGAATTTTTAGGTTGATAAAACATGAAAGTCTATTATGAATATAACATAGAAAAAGCAATCCGAAGATTGCTTTTCATTGTTTGATTCTTAAAGTTGGATAGTTTAAAGTTTTCGTTTTTTAAACTTTACCACGTGAGATAAAGCCAACGATAAACAAGATCACTGCAACCACTAAGAAAATTACTGCAAAATCTTTAGATAGACCCGCAACACCACCGAATCCTAAAACACTTGCAATCAAAGCGACTACTGCAAAAATAATTGCCCAGCGAAACATAATAATACTCCCTATATAAAAACTTTTGTAGGTTCATTATAATGTCATTATGTGGTTGTATCTGTTGAACTTTGGTGGCTAATGTAGTTCATCTGAAAACAAACCGTATAAAAAGTGTTCTCTGATATTTTATGATTTTTAATGATATGAAAAGTATAGAAATGTACAATAGACAAGACATTTACATCGTTTTCACTTGCGCAATATTCATCAATTCAGGCTTCAAGCTGTTACAATTAGCCGTCAAATCTTAAAATGATTCTCCCGTATGTCGATTACTCCTCAAGGCTCATCAAACAGCGCGGTCGTACTCCGTCCAGAGTTTTGGCGTCACTATGCGATTGATCAGCTTAATCGTACAGAGTGGGAGGCATTGTGTGATGGTTGCGGACAGTGTTGTCTAATTAAACTGGAAGATGAAGATACAGGAGAGGTTGCCTATACGTCGGTATCGTGCAAACTTTTGAACTGTTCGACAGGGGCGTGTAGCGATTATCCAAATCGACGTGATTTTGTACCTGATTGTATTCAGCTTACCCCTGAATTATTACAGCAAATCAAATGGCTTCCATCTACTTGTGCATATCGCCGTGTTTATGAGGGTAAGGATTTGCCACGTTGGCATTATTTGCTTACAGGTGATCGTCAGAGTGTGATTCGAGCGAAGAAATCAGTTGCGCATCGTTGTATCTCTGAAGCGGAAGTTGATGAGGATCATGTTGATGAATATGTGATTCGTTGGGTGCGCTAGGATTTCAAAATCTTGAAAAGCTGAAATAAAAAAATC
>NZ_JAYROT010000030.1:0-73860 GCF_041911495.1 Acinetobacter sp.
CAGTGGTAATGTATCGAATATTGCCACAATCACAGCACCAAGTGGTACGACTGATCCAGTGAGTACCAATAACTCTGCAACGGATACAGACTCAGTGTCATTACCTCCTGTAGATTTGAGTATTACTAAAACAGATGGTGTGACGGCAACTTATACAGGTGATGAAGTTACCTATACTGTGGTTGTCACAAATAATGGTCCACGTGCAGCAAATGGTGCATTGTTCAAAGATGCAGTAGCAACAGGATTGACGAAAACTTCTGTAACGTGTTCAGCTACAAATAGTGCATCTTGTCCGACTGCGGCAAATCTTACCATTGCAAATATTGAGTCTACCAATGGCTTGGCTATTCCAACCTTGCCAAATGGTGGTGTGGTGACATTTACAATTAAAGCCAATGTCACAGCGACCAGTGGTAATGTATCGAACGTTGCAACAATCACAGCACCAAGTGGTACGACTGATCCAGTAAGTACTAATAACTCTGCAACGGATACGGACTCAGTGTCATTGCCGTCTGTAGATATGGCGATTGAAAAGCTACAAAGCTTGACGAACGGCTCATTTGCATCAACAGCTTTGACTGTGAATCGTGGAAGCAATATTTTCTATCAAATCAAAGTCACGAACAATGGACCACGAGGAATCGGTGGGACTTCGACAGGTACAGCATCATTTACCGATAGTGTTCCGTCGAATATTACAGCTCTTCAGGTAGTCACCACTGGTACGACAGAGTGTCCTGCACCTACGATCAGTGGTCAAACGGTGAGTGGCACATTCAGTGGCGCATCTGGTGCATCGTGTACTTATGTGATTCAAGGAACGGCTTCTACTACAGGTAGCATTACCAATACTGCTTCGGTGTCTACAACAGGTGTAAATGACGCTGTATCGACGAATAACACAAGTTCAGTGAGTTTAACAATTTCGACTCCTCAAACTGATCTAACGATTACGAAAACTGATAATGCAACGACTAGTTATAATGATACAGATACAACGTATACGATAGTTGTATCTAATGCTGGTTCTAACGCTGCTGATGGTGCGATCTTCAAAGATCCTGCAGTGACAGGTTTAACAAAGAATACAATTTCTTGTACAGCTGCGGGCGGAGCAACTTGTCCAACGATTACTGATAATGCAACAGGGATTGCTGCGATTGAGTCTGCATCTGGTTTGGCAATTCCAACACTACCAAGCGGTGGTAGTGTGACTTTTTCAATTAGAGCGAGAGTCACTGCCAATAGCGGTAGTGTTTCAAATACGGCAACTATTGATGTGCCATCAGGTGTTACAGATAGTAATACGGCAAATAATACGGCAACAGATACAAATAGTGTCACACCTTTAACAGCCTTTATGTGTCAGCCAAATATTTATATGACGCAGGGAAATAATTCTAATACAGCTCTATATGAATTGACTATTTCTGGAGTGAATCAAGTTTCTCGCTCTCCTGCAATTGGCTCTTCGTATCCAACCATTAATGCGTTGGGTTATAACCCGAAAGATGGTTATCTTTATGCAATTCGTCTTTCAGATCATAGCTTAGTCCGCATAGGTGATAATGGAACGCAGGTCAATTTAGGACTTGTTTCAGGATTGCCGACAGTAGGTGTTACACAGTATGTCGCTGGTAGCTTTGATGATGATGGTAAGTTTTATGTTATTGCAAATGGTGCTGGAAGAGCTTTACAAATTATTGATGTTGAACAGCGCACTGTAATTGGTACAGGTGGTACGACGCCAAAAGCAATTCATGGTGATATCGTGATTAATGATGACGGCTATGCATATGGTATTTCACATTTGACTAGTAGTGATAGCACGCCAGTGAGAATTCCTTTAACGGGTGGAATGGGTACGACAATTGGACCAAGTATTGGTTTAGGTTTAGGGGCAGGCTATCTAGATACAAATAACGGAATGTATTTTAGCGACAATGCTTCAAATGATATTTATCGTTTAGATCCAACAGATGGTAGTTTAAGACGAATTGCTATAGCAGTGCCACCTGAAGTGATGAGCCAAAATGATGGTGCTTTTTGTCGAGAAGCAATTTTCCCAGTTAGACCCATAGATTTTGGTGATGCACCAGATAGCTACGGTTCACCATCACATACGATAGTTACTGGTATTCTTTTGGGAAGTATTAATACAGCCGAAGACGAACCTTATAACTCAGCGAGTGCCTCAGGTGATGTAGGTGATGATGGCGTAACTTTACCAAGTTTTGTTGCTAGTCAAACAGCCCAAGTTACTGTTGTTGCTACAGGTAGTGGTGGTATGTTGCAAGCTTGGGTTGATTGGAATGGTAATGGAGTCTTCGATAGCAATGAGCAAATTGCGACTAATCTCGCTGATAACAGTGGGTTAGATACTAATCCAGCATCTGGTACGATCGTCTTTAATGTCAATGTACCCGCAACAGCGGTAGCAGGAAATACCTTTGCTCGCTTCAGCTGGTCAACTGTTTCTAATGTTTCGGCTACTTCTGATTTAGTCGTGAATGGCGAGGTTGAGGATTATCAGGTCACTGTAGTTAGTCAAATTGTGATTAGTGGTAAAGTCTTTGAAGATAATAGTGGTACGACTGGGATCGCCTCGAATGCCTACAATGCAGTGCAAAACACTGGCGAAGTAGGCATAGCAAATAGCACAGTACAATTGACAAACTGTTCGGGCACTGTCCTTGCGACAACAGAAACGGATGCAGTGGGTCAATATCAGTTTGCAGTGAGTCAAGCGACATTGCCAAGTCCAAACTTCTGTGTTGTACAGACCAATGTCGAAGGTTATACCTCAGTGAGTGGTACGACTGGCTATACACGTGGTACAGATACCATTACAGTACCTAAGGCAACTTCAGGAAACTACACTGATCTGAACTTTGGTGATGCGAAGTTGAATCTTATTCTGACGGAAAACGGTCAACATACCGTTGTTGCAGGTGCAGTGACAGACTATCCACATCGCTTGCAAACGGACGCAACAGTGCAAGTGACAGGCATTACTCAGACATTGAATCAACAGCCAAGCAGTGCATCTGATCAAGATTGGCAAGCGCTGATCTATCGTGATAGCAACTGTAATGGCACAGTAGATGCTGGAGAAGCATTATTTAACCCAACGACATCTACACCTGCGACCTTGTTACCATCGGCAGCTATCTGCTTGGTGCAAAGGGTTCATGTGCCGACCAATGTCTATGCGGGTGCACAACATAATGCACAGCTCGAAGCGAGCTATAGCGTGACGTTGAGTAATCCTGAGGACACGCTCACAGGTGACTCGAATACAGTCCAAGATACGACCTTAACAGGAAGTGCAGGATTAGAACTGAGTAAGAAAGTGCGTAAGGTTGCCTCTTGCCCATCGACTGCAGCAGATACGGATGTATTTAGCACAATCAATGAAGCGACGACATTAGACAAATTGGAATATGAAATCACCTATAAGAACAATAGCGTGAAGAATCTTCAGAATGTCAAAATCAAAGATGCGGTGCCAACTGGTACAACATTTGGTAGTATCTCTTGTCAATCTACACCTAGCGGAAACAGTTGTACACCAACTCGTACAGGTGAAGCATTATTGTGGCAACTCACAGGGAACTTAAGCCCTGCGAGCAGTGGTACAGTAAGATTCTGTGTGACACCGCAGTAAGGAATTGTAAGCCATCTATAATTGATATGATTAAACAAGTTTCATAACAGAATTTAATGACATCAAGATGAAATGAAAAGAGCCTAAACTAGGCTCTTTTCTATTTTAAACGATGAAATATTTTTGGATAAAAAACGAAATAATTCATTAAAAATAAAGGAATTAACAAAATAGTCATATTGTTGTCACTTTCCTGTCATATTTAAATTTCACAATAACGCTACACAAGAAGCTAACTCCTCAAATATAGCTTTTTAAACCCTCAACGTATAAAGAGAGATAAGAATGCGCTTAACTCAAAAAATCGGTCTAGCAATCGCTGTTGCTTCAACAATGACAGCTGCTAACGCTGCACGTGACACCATCCAAATCGCTGGTTCATCAACTGTATTGCCATTTGCAAGTATCGTTGCAGAAGAGTTTGGTAATACATTCCCACAATACAAAACTCCTGTTGTCGGTTCAGGCGGTAGTTCAGGCGGTTTGCGTCAATTCTGTCAAGGTGTTGGCGACAACACGATCGACATCGCAAACTCTTCTCGTAAAATCAAAGATAGCGAAATCGAAAGCTGTAACAAAGCAGGCGTAAACAAAATCCAAGAGATCAAAATTGGTTACGACGGTATCGTATTTGCTTCTAACTCAAGTAAAAAAGCATTCAAATTGAAGCCATATCATGTATTCGCTGCTTTGGCTGAAAAAATGCCATCTAAAGGCAAGCTGATTGCAAACCCATATACACGTTGGAATCAAATTGACAAAGCATTACCTAATGAACCAATCACATTGGTAATTCCTGCGTCTAACCACGGTACGCGTGAAGTTTTCCAAGAAAAAATGGTTACAGCAGGCTGTGAAGCATATGACTACTTCAAAGCTTTGGACAAAGAAGCACGTGAGAAAGCATGTTCAACTTTCCGTAAAGATGGACGTGTTGTTGAAATCGCTGGTGACTATACAGAAACGCTTGCTCGTTTGAAAACTTCTCCAAGTGCAGTTGGTGTATTTGGTTTGAGCTTCTATGATCAAAACCGTGACCGTCTACGTGTTGCAACTGTGAATGGTGTAACACCTTCGGAAGCGACTGTAATCAGTGGTAAATATCCTGTGTCTCGTCCACTTTACTTCTATGTAAAAGGCGAACACCTTAAGGCAATCAAAGGCTTGCCACAATACGTTGAGTTCTTCTTGAGCCCGAAAGTATCTGGTCCAAACTCTAAGCTCGTAAATGCTGGTTTGATTCCACTAAGCTCTTCTGAGCGTAGCAAAATCTTGGCAGACTTCAAAGCTGGTAAAACAGTAAAATAAGTCTTTCAGCAAGGAAGCTGATGATGGAACACTCTGTCATCGGCTTTTTTGTCTATTAAAAAGTAAATGAATTTGTATTATGAATTGTGGGTTTAACCCATAAAACAGCATACTTGGAGTCACCATGAATTTATTACTGGTTGGCATTTTGCTAGCGATTATCGCAGTTGCCTATCAGATCGGTTTGACACGTAGTCGATCGATTGCTGGTAAGGGGAACAACTCAGCAATGTTGCACTCTCGTCCGGGCTACTATGGGACACTCGTCGCATTGTGGTGTGGTATCCCTGCAGCGTTATTGTTGTTTGTTTGGAATTTTGCAGAACCTTCTATTTTGCGCCATGTCGCAATGGGGGAGATTCCTGCACAAATCGCAAGTAGTCTGTCTGCAACTGAACTCGATGTGATTTTACGTCGTATTCAGTCGATTGCATCGGGCTTTGGCGTCACCGATACAGCACAAGCTTATGAAGTTGCCGCTGCGGAAAAATTAAGAAACTATCAAACAGTTGGGTTGATCGCTAAGTTTGCTGTTGTGATTTCAGTTGCTTTATTTGGTTTGGCGTATGCTCGCCAACGTATCTCCCAACAATACCGTGCACGTAACCAAGTTGAAAAAACCATTTCTATCGCTTTGGCATTGTGTTCAGGTATAGCGGTTTTGACTACTGTCGGCATTGTCATGTCGATGTTGTCAGAAGCATTAAACTTCTTTGACTTTGTCAGCCCAGTTGATTTCTTCTTGGGTACAGAGTGGAATCCAGGATTTAGTACCACTGGTTCTGCCGAAGGTAGTTATGGTTTGTTGCCGCTACTTTGGGGAACGATCATGGTCAGTATCATTGCTTTGCTTGTAGCTGTACCAGTGGGTCTGATGACTGCGATTTATTTGGCTGAATATGCCAAGCCTCGTTTCCGTGCAATCGTAAAGCCGATCATTGAGATTTTGGCAGGGATTCCGACCATTGTTTATGGTGTATTTGCATTGATGGTGATTGGTCCGTTCTTCCATAGTATGGGGAATACGCTTGGTCTAAATATCAATGCCACCAGCGCATTGACTGCAGGATTTGTGATGGGAATTATGATTATTCCTTTTGTATCTTCGCTGTCGGATGACATTATCACCCAAGTCCCTCGTTCACTTCGTGATGGCTCACTCGGTTTGGGTGCTACGAAGTCTGAAACGATTTTGAAAGTGGTGATGCCTGCAGCACTGCCGGGTGTAGTTGGTGCATTCTTACTTGCGGCTTCTCGTGCGATCGGCGAAACCATGATCGTGGTACTTGCAGCAGGGAATAGCCCATTACTGCATGGCAATCCATTACAAGCCGTATCAACTGTGACAGTGACGATCGTTAATCAATTGACAGGTGATACAGATTTCGCAAGTCCACAATCTTTGGTGGCGTTTGCATTGGGTCTAACCCTTTTCGTGATCACTCTTGGTCTGAATATCATTGCACTATATATCGTGCGCAAATATCGTGAGCAATACGAATGAGTACATCAAATAATCCGCCAATGGATCAGTACACAGAGTTTGATCCACAAAAAGCCGCGGCAGAGCAAGCAGAGCGTCGTAAGCGTATCGAAAACTCATTGGGCAAGCGTCATCGTAAAGAAAAAGCATTTAAATCAATGGGCTTTATCGCTGTATTGATTGGTTTATTCTTCGTGGTGTTGTTATTCGGTAGTATTTTGAGTCGTGGCTTGCCAGCATTTTGGCAATCTTCAATGAAAACTGAAGTTTTCTTCGATCCTACCATTATCAATGTTGCACCAAAGCCTATGCCTCAATCTGGGGAATCACCTGCGGCTTTTGAAGAACGATTCATGAACTGGCAAGGCGAGTTTGCCATGGTCGATTGGGATAGCTTATTGGTCAATAGCGTGATCGCTAAAAATCCTGAGCTTGCAAGTCGCCGTGATGATTTAGTCGCTATTTTTAGTAGCTCAGAAGGCTATCGACTTCGTGATATGGTACTTGCAGATCAGAGTTTGATTGGTCAACGCCAAGAGTTGAAGTTCTTGACTTCTGCGAATGTCGATGTCTGGGTAACAGGCAAGATTGACCGTAGTCTACCTGATGAGCAACAACAGCTCAGCCCTGAAGTTCGTCAGCTTGCAGATCAGCTGAAAAATGAAGGCATTATTTATAATGGCTTTAATACCAATCTCTTTAGTAATCCTGATTCACGAAGTGCGCCAGAGTTGAGTGGCTTGGCGGGTGCTTTTATGGGTTCATTGTTCATGATGCTGATCGTGATTTTTATCTCGATCCCAATTGGTGTGGCAAGTGCGATCTACCTTGAAGAGTTTGCAAAACAAAACTGGCTTACTGACATCATTGAAGTCAATATTAACAACCTTGCAGCAGTGCCTTCGATTGTATTTGGTTTGCTTGGTGCGGCGATATTTATTAACTGGTTCCATCTACCATTATCTGCGCCATTAGTCGGTGGTTTGGTGTTAAGCTTAATGACTTTACCGACGGTGATTATCACCACACGTGCATCATTAAAA
Source organism: Acinetobacter sp. (assembly GCF_041911495.1). Taxonomy (GTDB): domain Bacteria; phylum Pseudomonadota; class Gammaproteobacteria; order Pseudomonadales; family Moraxellaceae; genus Acinetobacter. The sequence goes on from NZ_JAYROT010000030.1 coordinate 7,508, forward strand.
GCTGTACCTCCTTCGATTCGCCAAGCTGCTCTTGGTCTAGGCGCATCAAAAGTGCAAAGTGTATTCCATCATGTATTACCACTTGCGCTACCAGGTATTTTGACAGGAGCGATCATCGGTGTGGCACAAGCCTTAGGTGAGACAGCACCATTACTATTGATCGGAATGAGTGCATTCGTTGCCAGTATTCCTTCTACACCAATGGATCAAGCGACTGCATTACCTGTACAGATTTATCTATGGCAAGGCAATGAATTGCGTAACTTCTTTGAAGGGCGTACCGCTGCGGCGATCATCGTACTTTTAGCCTTGATGATCGGTTTAAACAGCTTAGCCATTTGGTTACGTAAAAAGTTTGAAGTTCGTTGGTAATTGGAGAAAAATGATGCTAACAACTGAAGTAAAAAATGTTGATACACAGGATATCAAAGTGAACAATCCAAGCACCTCGCAGACTCATGATGATCAAACTCCAGAGCAACCACAACGTGACAGCTCAAAGTTTGATGTAAAAAATAAAGATGATCAAAAGCGTCAAAATGCTGAAGTGAAAATTAGCACCAAAGACGTCCATGTTTATTATGGTGAAACCGAGGCAATCAAAGGGATTGATCTAGATATTTACCAAAATGAAGTGATTTCATTTATCGGACCATCTGGCTGTGGTAAATCAACTTTCCTTCGTACCTTAAACCGTATGAATGACACCATTGATGGTTGCCGTGTGACGGGTCAAGTCAACATGGATGGTCGTGATATTTATGACCAAAACCTTGATGTGGTGTTGCTTCGTGCGCAAGTCGGTATGGTGTTCCAAAAACCAAACCCATTCCCAAAGTCGATTTTTGATAATGTTGCCTATGGTCCAAAGCTTCACGGCTTGGCAAAGAGCAAATATGATCTTGAAGAAATCGTTGAGAATAGCTTGCGTAAAGCAGGGCTTTGGGAAGAAGTCAAAGATCGTTTGAACCAACCAGGTACAGGTCTTTCTGGTGGTCAGCAACAACGTCTATGTATTGCACGTACCATTGCGGTGAGTCCTGAAGTGATCTTGATGGATGAGCCATGTTCTGCGCTTGACCCGATTGCAACTGCAAAAGTTGAAGAGTTGATCTCTGAACTTTCTACACAATACACTATTGCGATCGTAACGCACTCAATGCAACAGGCAGCACGTGTATCGAATCGTACTGCTTACTTCCACTTGGGTGATTTGATCGAAGTGAACTCAACTGAGAAAGTCTTTACGCAACCTGATCATCAGTTGACTGAGGCATACATCACAGGCCGCTTCGGTTAAAAAACGATTGCGTAATGAATCCAAAATAAGGGCTTTTTCGACAGCCCTTATTTTTTGAGTTTTTAAAGTTTATGACTTAAAGCTTATTTGGCAAACTGATTGATTTCGACTTTTTCAAAATCATCCGCTGTGATCTGAAATAAAGCATCTAAAAATAATATTTGAAATGAGCCAATACCTGCATTTTGCATAGTCATTTTTTCCTCAGCAATTTGTGCGGCGACAGCGAAATGTACATGCGCAGCAATCGCTGCCAAAGCAGGGGACTCATCAGGTTCTAATACAGAAAGATAAGCCGCACATACCGCACCAAGTGCACAACCCATCGCAGTCACTTTAGGTTGTAAATGTGAACCACCTGTAATGGCAACGACGCCAAGTTCTTTAGACAGAATATAATCTGTCCCACCTGAGATTGCGACACAATCACAAATGCCCAAAAGTTCCTGAGCTTGATCGACAGCTTGCTCAGCACTCAAGGTGCTATCCACGCCTTTAGTGGAGCTTTGTGCGCCTGCTAAAGTTGCGATCTCTGAAGCATTGGCACGGATAATCGTTGGGTGATATTGCAATAAATCATCGACGATCTGACTACGCCACGCCAAGATTTCGCTATAACCCACTGGATCAAGTACCCACGGTGTATGCTCAGCATTGGCACTTTGCGCTGCGTATTGCATTGCTAAGGCTTGTTCAGGTGTTGGTGTGCCTGTATTGATGCTTAAAGCACTGGCAATCCGAGCAAAGGTTCCAGCTTCTTGCTTATTATCAATCATTGCAGGGGATGCTTTGATTGCGAGGCAGACATTGGCGACGAAGTTATTTGCCACACTATTGGTAATGCAATGTACCAAAGGTTGTGTGTCTTGTAGTTTTTGCCAAAGTGTTTGGATGGATTGAATTATCATTTGGAATTATCTCGATATGTCAAACGTAGTTGAGGATCATATAATTACAATTCTATTATTTGTGTAATAGCATATTAGTGAATAAATATTAAGAATTATCAGACCATTAACAAAAAAGCCTTTGTATCAACTACAAAGGCTTTTTTAAAATTTGGCGGAAGCGGTGAGATTCGAACTCACGGAGGACTCACACCCTCGTCGGTTTTCAAGACCGGTGCATTAAACCGCTCTGCCACGCTTCCTGTGGGCGCTATATTATAAATTTTTTCTAGTCTTGGCAAATTTTTTCCATAGAAAACTGCTTAATTGGCTAAATTCAATACAATTTCTCATCTGTGAAGATCATATTCGATTTACAATAACGCTTTCCATCGTTTCTTTTTTGGCGGTAAATATGGCGCAGCTTGAGCTTCCCGATCATTTTATTGAATTATTACAACAGATTGCCAAACAAGTGCAACAGCAACTCCCTGCGCTCAAGCAAGAGGTGGATTTTAGTGCGCCTGCGTATATATGGAAAGATCAGCAATTACTGGCAATTCATGCGCCAAAAGCCATACACCTTGATGATCTCAAAGGTATTGACCGTCAAAAAGAAAAGTTGGTGCAAAATACACAGCAATTTCTGCACGGTTTTCCTGCTAACGATGTACTTTTGACAGGGGCAAGAGGCACAGGGAAGTCATCTTTAGTTCGTGCGTTACTCACTGATTTTCAGTCGCAAGGTTTGCGCATTATTGAGATTGAGCGTGATGACTTAAAAGATTTACCGATCATTCGTGAGTTGATCAAAGATCGTCGGGAAAAGTACATCGTCTATTGTGATGATATGGCGTTTAATGCAGAGGATGAAAATTATCGCAGTCTAAAAAGCGCGTTAGACGGTTCCTTACAATCAGGTGCGGAAAATATTTTGATTTATGCGACTTCCAATCGTCGTCATTTACTGCCTGAATTTATGCATGAGAATACACCGGTGCGCAAAGTCGATGTTCCACAATATGATGAGCTACATCCGCAAGAAGCGGTCGAGGAGAAGATTTCTTTATCGGATCGTTTTGGGTTGTGGTTGTCTTTTTATCCGATGGGTCAACAGTTGTATTTAGAAGTGGTGACACATTGGCTCAGCAAGGCAGATTTAACATTGAACGATGAAACACGTGCTGAGGCACTGCGTTGGAGTCAGATGCGTGGACAGCGTTCTGGTCGTGCGGCGTACCAGTTTGCTAAGCATTGGATTGGACTGAAGCAGTTAGAAAATCAAAATATTAAAAAGTAAGTTTTAACGAATGCTTGATTATTCTCAGAAAAAACCTCGCTTGCGAACAAACGAGGTTTTTTTAAATTGAGAATTTTAATTTCAATTGAGCAGTTTTACTGACATCAATTATTGCTCAATAATGTCTGTGCCTTTAGGCGGCGTAAAGTTAAACACGCTTTGATCAATATTGGCATTCAGCTTGGTATTTTTAAACTTAATCGTCGTGGTCTGACCCATCGCATCTTGCAAGATCATTAGACTTGGCGCTTTGTTTTTACCAAAGCTGATCAATAGACGCTCAAACGCTCCTTCGTCATTCTTAGGCGTTAGACTGTAGTAGGTTTTTTTCGCATCGGGTTGACTGACTTCATAAGCTTGCATGATCTGCTCAGCATTCCCTGATAATAGCAGTGCAGGGGTATTCGCCACTTGATCATCCAATTGTTGTTTTACCGCTTGCTGTAGATCAGGATCATAAATCCATACCGATTGACCAGTGGTTACAATGGTTTGCTCCGCAGGTTTCACGGTTTTCCAGTAAAACTTACCAGGACGTGCCACTTTCATCTGACCTGTAAAGTTTTGGTTCATGTGCTGTGGCATGGGTTGGTTTTTCTTTTGAGTCGTTTTTGGATTGGTTAATTTGGTGCTTTGTTCAAAGTCAGCAGTTAAGTTTTGAATCGCACTCAATTGTTTAACCAAGTTGTTGGTCGCCACTTGAGATGATGCCGCAGCAGCATAAGTTTGTGTTGCCACGATAGGAGAAGCCACCATTGAGGTGATGGTTAAGGCATAAGCTGTTTTTTGAATAGCTGTTTTTAAAAATAAAGGCATTATTACTTTTCCTGTTTAAAGGTTTGTGAGCACATCTTACTGTTTTTCAAAACGAATAAAATGGAGAAAATTCTAAGTTTTGTGTAATTCCTGTGGCGAATGGTGCATTTTAGTATGTAAAAGCATACTTTATGCAAAGTGAAGTTAAATGATTGTGCTATTTAGCGAAAATGTTGAATGTTTTGTAATTTAAATCAGTCGATGAATACGACACTGCGTTAGCTATTTAGTCTGTTTTATTGTGAATATTTCTTTTAATCTCAATAGCTATGCAGATATTTAAGATCAATTGCTTTTATGATAGGTGCATGCGCTATGAATGCTCGTAAGACAGTTGCTTTTACCCATCATAATGATACCAAGTTTGCTGTGGGTGACTTTTATCCTGTACAGACGGTGTTTTCTTATCATGAATTGGGTGGAACGACTTCGCCATTTCTATTGTTAGATCATTTAGGTCCTGCAAAGCTTGCTCCCAAATCGAATAAACGTGGTGTCCATCAGCATCCACACCGTGGTTTTGAAACCGTCACGACCATGTATGCAGGGGAGCTTGAGCATCGAGATAGCACAGGAGCAGGTGGTATCATCTCAAGCGGTGATGTGCAATGGATGACCGCAGGATCGGGCATTCAGCATGTTGAGCAGTATAGTGATGCCTTTCGGGAGTCAGGTGGTCGTTTTGAAATGGTACAGCTTTGGGTCAATTTGCCTGCCAAAGACAAGATGACTGCACCGCATTATCAAAGTTTAAAAAATGCTGAGATTCCCAAAGTCGATTTAGCCGATCAAAAAGGCTTTGTTCGTGTGATCGCAGGGCAGTATGTCGATGAAGCAGGACAGACTGTAAAAGGTATTGCGACGACATATACACCGATGACGGTACTTGATGTGGCTTTAAATGTTTCAGAAGATGAATTCATACTTCCTGCAAAGCATGGTGATACCACGTTGATTTATTTGCTATCAGGTCGATTGCAGTTTGAAGATGATGTTGAAAGTGGTTTTGAAAGTAGTGGTGTTTTAGAAGAAAATAAGATGGCGGTGCTATCAAGTCATGGCGATAATGTGCTGATCAAAGCATTACAATCTTCTCGGTTTTTATTGCTCTCGGGACAGCCCATTCTCGAACCGATTCAGGGACATGGTTTCTTTGTGATGAATAATTATGAAGAAATTCTTGAGGCGTATCATGACTTAGAGCATGGGAGTTTTATTCGTTAGATTGATGTTTAGTTTGGCGAAATAATCAAGGCAAGAAAAAACCCGCATAAAGCGGGTTTTTCTGAAATATAGAAACTTATGCAGTTTCAACAGTCACGTAGCGACGACCAAATTGACCTTTCACTTCGAATTTGATGACGCCGTCAGCAGTAGCGAACAAAGTATGGTCACGACCCATACCTACGTTTGCACCAGCGTGGAATTCTGTACCACGTTGACGAACGATAATGTTACCAGCAGTCACAGGTTGACCACCGTACATTTTAACACCAAGCATTTTAGGGTTAGAATCACGACCATTTCGTGTCGAACCACCAGCTTTCTTGTGAGCCATTTCTCTTACTCCTCGTGATTAGCCTGCGATACCAGTAATTTTCAACTCGGTAAACCATTGACGGTGACCTTGTTGTTTACGGTAGTGCTTACGACGACGCATTTTAACGATGCGTACTTTGTCGTGACGACCATGACCAACCACTTCTGCAGTGACTTTAGCGCCAGATACAACTGGAGCACCGATTTGAATGTTGTCACCATTTACAACCATCAAAACATCATCAAAAGTGATGCTTGCGCCTGTTTCAGCTTTCAACAATTCGACTTTAAGAGTTTCACCCTCAACTACACGGTGCTGTTTACCACCGCTTTGGATTACTGCGTACATAACGTACTCCACACTAGCCCGTGTCGTCGTGCCAATAAAGGGATATATCGAACTTTTAACGAACGCCACTGGGGTTTAAGGCGCACAATTTTACGCAATTTCTCTTCAAACAACAAGTTTTAAGCCTTGGATTTCTAGTAAAAATTGAAATATTTGTAGAAAAAAGGGGAGTTTTAGCGCTTTGGTACAATCCATACGCCAATCTCAACTTTTAGAAAAGTATGAATATTACACTAAGTATTGAATTAATTTATATTTTGGCAATTTTGGTTGGCTACGCCAACCAAAATTGCGTATGGACTTTGGGGCTTCGCCCCAAAAGCCCCCTTGCCGAGCTGCCGAAGGCAGTGAGACAAGGTTAGGATTATTCTTACAAAATATGAATGAAATTTATATTTAAATATCATATGGATAAAGGTAAATTTGTAGTATCTAGATCATAAAAAATTGAGATTAGCGTAATCTACTGAAATTTCTGTATCAGTTTGCTGAGTACGACTTGTTGTTTGTATTTGATTTGGTTGCATATTTGTTGGTAGCTACTTGCAAGTTCATTGAACTTTCATGAAAATAGCAGAAATTGTATGTGCTTGTATGATGTATTGTAGAGGTTATTTGATTTGGTTTTCTGATGTAGTTATTAGATTGAGTTATCAGATTAGGTTATCTGCTTTAGATTGGGGATCTTGATTCATCTTCCACATTTTCAATAATTCTAGCCTTTTAATTTTACGTTTTTAGTTCTGAGTTTTTAATTTAAGCCTTTCAATTTTAAGGCTGATTGAAAATCAAAAAATGAGATTCGGGAAAATCAAATTTGAAGTTTTCATCTGTCATTTTGCTGTATAAATATTTAGAGGTTTTGTCTGCATGAGTATTGATTTTAAACAGGATGTTCTTGCGCCAGTGGCTGAAGATTTTGCTGCGATGGATCAATTTATTAATGAAGGGATTACTTCAAAAGTCGGCTTGGTCATGGCGGTGAGTAAGCATGTCGTTGAGGCCGGTGGTAAGCGTATGCGTCCGATCATGTGCCTGCTTGCTGCACATGCCTGCGGTCAAAAAGAAATGATACATTCACGCCATCTTGCAGCAGTGATTGAGATGCTTCACACCGCAACACTCGTCCACGATGATGTGGTGGATGAGTCAGGATTACGTCGTGGTCGCCCAACGGCAAATGCCACGTGGGACAATCAAACGGCGGTATTGGTCGGCGATTTTTTGATTGCCCGGGCTTTTGATTTGTTGGTGAATTTAAAGAATTTTGATCTGCTCAAAGACTTTTCATCAGGAACCTGTGAGATCGCAGAAGGTGAAGTTTTGCAATTACAATCGCAACACCAACCTGATACCACTGAAGATACTTATTTAAAAATTATCCACGGTAAAACATCACGTTTGTTCGAACTTGCCACCGAAGGCGCAGCGATTCTAGCGGGTACTGAGCAATATCGTCAGCCACTGCGTGATTATGCAGGGCATTTTGGCAATGCCTTTCAGATCGTCGATGATGTGCTTGATTATATTTCTGATGCAGAAACGTTGGGTAAAAATATCGGTGATGACCTGATGGAGGGCAAACCCACTTTACCACTCATCGCTGCGATGAAGATGACTGAGCAAGGTTCTGAGGCGTACAAAATTGTACATAAAAGTATTGCCACAGGCGGTACGGATCAGCTTGAGCAAGTGATTGAGATCGTCAAAACATCAGGTGCTTTGGACTATTGCATGCAACGTGCCAAGCAAGAAACTGATGCAGCACTACAATCTTTACAAGCCTTGCCACAATCTGTTTATCGTGATGCCTTGGCGAATTTAGCCAAGTTGGCTTTAGACCGCATTCAATGATTAATTTTGGTAAAGACTGAACTGAGGACGATTGATGCATATTCAATTGCAAGACTTATTGATCGAGATGCAGGCGCAGATTGATGAAGATCGCTTAGACCTTCAGCTGTTAGTGCGTCTTGTTGATCGTCTACGTCCAAGTGATGCCGAGGATCAGAGCGAAATTAATAAAAGAATCAAAGCATTTATTCGTGCGTTGATCATGACACCGACTGCACCTGATATCGTACAGCGTTATGTGTTGCGACTACTTAATCAATATAAACAAGTCAGTCTATATGTCGAAAGTGGCATCTTAGGGTCAGAAGGGTTTAATACGCAGTTATCACAGCGTATCGGTGCACATTTCCTTCCTTTAGTGAAAGATGAGTCTGAGCTAAAAGACCTTGTTGGAAAAGTTTTTTATAAAAAAAGCGACCGTCACTGGCTCGATAATATTCAAACAGAAGATTGGCAACAAGTTTTTCGCTTACTCAGCCAGTCCAATTCCAATCAAGGCAATAAGCATCGCATTCGTATGCAAATGATCAATGCGATCATGATTTTATCTTATCGTATCAGTGCGATCGGTTTGCATTCCGAGTTTACTCATGCTTATCCTGAGATTGATGAGTTTGAATCACCATTTCTCAATCAAAACAGAGAAATCGTCGAGTTTATCGAAACCTATAAAAAGTACGAAGCACAATACGATACAGCATCGGTGATGCCTGTACCTGACCCAAATCAGGCTTTGGTGATGCTTGATCAATGTCGTGACATCATGCAGCGTGTACGTCGTGCGACCAAGCGTATTGGTGTAAGTTTAAATCTGACGTATTTATTGGCATTACTTGAGCAATGTTTACATCGTATTGAGATTTTATTGCACGTTGTGACTGATGAAGATAAGGCACAACAAGCTGCGATTATGGAGATGCTCCGTAATATCACTTATGCGCATTATAGCGACCAAAGTGTACGCTCATTACTCACCACAAATACCGAATTGATTGCGCTACAAGTCACCGAAAATGCCAGTCGTACTGGTGAACATTATGTAAGTACCGATAAAAAAGGTTACTTCGAAATGTATCGCTCGGCGGCAGGTGCAGGGGCGATCATTGCGATCATGGCGACGCTAAAGATACTTTCTGCACGATTGACTTTAGCACCACTGATGCAAGCCATTGTTTATAGTTTGAACTATGGTTTGGGCTTTGTTTTTATCCATATCATGCACTTTACCGTTGCGACCAAACAACCTGCGATGACGGCAGCCGCTTTGGCAGCGACGATTCAGCAGAAAAAAGGTACGAAAAATGCGCATATGGCAGAGCTTGCTGCGCTGATTATTAATATTATTCGTACCCAATTCATAGCGATACTTGGCAATATTTCGATTGCGATACCTGTGGCAGCGATGATTGCATTTAGCTGGGACATCGTATTCGGTGAAGAGCTCATGAATCATGCCAAGGCAAGTCACGTCTTGCATGATCTCAATCCATTTACTTCGCTTGCGATTCCGCATGCAGCGATTGCAGGTGTGTGTTTATTTTTCTCAGGATTAATCGCAGGCTACTATGACAATATGGCGATTTATCGTCAGATTGGTCCACGTATCAAAGCCCATCCAAAACTAAAAAAACTATTTTCAAAAAATCGCCTTGAACGAATTGCCAACTATGTTGAGCAAAATCTTGGCGCAATTATGGGTAATTTTTTATTCGGTGTGATGCTAGGCAGTATGGGGACGATTGGTTTTATTCTCGGATTGCCACTGGATATTCGACATATTGCTTTTGCATCGGCGAACTTTATTCAAGGGCTAATGAATATCAATGGTTCTCCTGATATTGGGTTGATCGTGGTGTCATTTTTAGGCGTATTGCTGATTGGTCTAACCAACTTATTTGTCAGTTTTAGCTTAACGATCTTTGTGGCATTACGTGCACGCCGTGTCCGTGTACAAGAGTGGCGTCCACTATTTAAGCTGATTGCGACGCATTTTGTGACGCGTCCGAGTGAGTTTTTTTGGCCACCAAAACAGCCATTACAGATTGATGAAGAAGAAGCCAAAGAGGCAAGAAGCTGAATTTTTCTAATGTGAATGTGTTGTTCATTTATGCGCTATTTTATTGAAAATGTTTTAATGCAAAAATGATCACGACTTTTATTCAAGTTAGCATAGATTTTCGCTCACTTATTTTGCACAATGATGTGAGATGTAGTGCATACATCAGAAAAACAAATACAGTTGTAGTATTAAGGATAAGCTATGAAATTTTGGTCAACCAATACCAGTCAAGTGACCGACGATTTAGCCGCAGTGATCGATATTGCTGATGAAGCAAATATTGAACTGGCAGGAATGACAGAAAAGCAGAAACAAAGCATTTGGTCTGCGGTCGAACAGTTATATCACACTGGCAATCATCCACAAGTTTCGCTATGTTTGCGCCGTCAAGGGCAGATCGTATTTAATCGCAGTATTGGCTTTGCAGATGGTAATGGTCCTGACGATCATGCTTTTTCAGAAAAACGATTGGCAAAAACCACGACGCCTGTGTGTTTATTTTCTGCATCAAAACTGGTCACGGCAATGCTTGTGCATATGCTCGATGAAGAGGGTGTGATCAATCTACTGGATCCGATTAGCTACTATATTCCTGAATATGCAAAGCATGGCAAACGTCATACGACGATTTTCCATTTACTGTCACATCGTGGCGGAATTCCACGTGTAGAAGGGAAAATCGAACCTGAAACCTTATTCGATAAACAACAGATTTTACAGCTACTTTATGACGCCAAGCCGATGTCGGTATCAGGGTCAAAACTCGCCTATCATGCGGTGACAGCAGGCTATATCTTGGGTGAAGTGTTAGAACGAGTGACGCAAAAACCATTAACGCAGTTGTTGCAGGAGCGTATCAGTGACCCGATGGGGATGCGCTGTTTTAACTACGGACTTGCACCTGAGTTTCGTGGAGAAGTGGCGAAGAACTATGCCACAGGCTTCTTTGCCAAAATGGGTACAGATCAATATTTGCATCATGTCTTAGGTGCAGATTTGGACACGACGGTCAATATTACCAATGATTCACGCTTTATGGATACGATTAGTCCTGCGGCAAATATTTATACCAGTGCTGAGGAAATCGGTCGATTCTTTGAAATGCTACTCGATGGCGGTCGTTATCAAGACAAGCAAATTTTGACACCTGAAACTGTCTTCCGCGCAACATTACCGACTTCAGGCTATGTGATGGATCAATCGCTCTTGATTCCGATGCGTTATGCACTTGGACCAATGCTAGGTGGTGATCCCGTGGGAATCTTCGGACCAATGACAGGACAGGCTTTTGGTCATATTGGTTTTTCAAATATTCTATGTTGGGCTGATCCAAAGCGTGATATTAGTGTTTCACTACTCACGACAGGTAAATCTGTAGTGGGAACGCATATTCCAAGTCTCGCCAAAGTGTTGTATCAAATTTCAAAACAATGTCCGAGAGTTGAACGTCATCAACGCCGTTCGCTATTTGGTTCAGATCAAGAAAAATCTGAAAAGATTTAATCAAAATAAGCAAGACAAAACTAAAAATCCCACCGTTATTTCTAGCGATGGGATTATTTAAAGTAGTTTAAAACGACTAGAGCTGAGCCAACTCATTACTTTTAATATGTTCCATATAAACACGGATGCGTTTCACGTACTGTAAAGCTTGGCGATAACGACCATTTGCACGTTGATTGCGCTCAAGATAATTATACAAATTGATCCATTGATCAGGGTTTTTACCTTGACGTTCAAGACGCTTACGAATCGAGTTTACCGCACCCGGTCCCATATTGTAGGCAACCAATGCGTACCAATTACGATCAGGATAAGGCACATGATCAAACTCATCAAGCATCAGTTGCATATATTTTGCACCACCTTGGATGCTCTGGGTCGCATCTGTGCGATCGGTTACACCCATCGCTTTTGCTGTGCTACTGGTCAGCATCATCACGCCACGCACACCAGTGGGAGAAACTGATTCAGGACGTAAGTAAGACTCTTGATAGCCAATCGCTGCAAGGAAGTGCCAATCTAAATCGTGCTTTTTTGCAGACTGTTTGAATGACGCTTGATATATTGGAAGACGTTTTTGTAAGTCTTTATCAACCTTGACCATGTCGCTCTCTTTGACATAGTTGCGATCATAAAATGATGCAAGCTGTTGAATTGTACCTGTATTTTTATTTTGGCAGAGATGACCTGTTGCAGTCACAGCCAAGGGATCTTCAGCAGATTTAAACACCCAAGAAAAGTTGGTATCTAAGCCGTATTTTTCTAAGACAGGCTGTGCACCACAGCTACCTTCAACGGCTGTGAGTTGTGCATTTTCAATGGTTGCGATATTTGCTGTACTCAAAGCAAATTCAGCTTTGCCTTGTTTTACCCATTTGAGGGCAGTGGCATTGTCTTTGACTGTTTTCAGCTCTAGGCGTAAGTCCATGCTTTTTGCATAACTACGCGCAAGATCATAGCCAAAGCCGTGGGTAAAACCATCTTGTTGGAATACAGTCGTTGGACCTTGAACGGCAACAACAGTAAGGGTGTTACTTGGTTTGAGATCTTGTTTGACCTGATGACCTTGAGAAACATTTAAGCTTAAAGGTGCGATGGCAGCGAACAAGATAGTCGCTTTAAGATAGGGTCGTGAGTTAAGATATTTGAGGCAGAGCCTCGATCGAGAAAGCTGACGATTTTGCTTCATGATATCTCCGCAGTAATGCTATTCACTGTGGCAAACACCTAGATTCATAATAGAAACGGAAATCAAATGAGATTATAAAAGGCTGTTTGCGACAAACGTATTTGAACATTTGCTAATTAACTAAATTGGATAGCTAATGATCTAGTTAAACGAGCCGAAGCATTAAATGAAATGCTTGGCATGTGCATATAAAAAATAGGTTTGTGCAGCGAAATAACAAAAAAGAATAAATATCGTACAGATATATTGCAAAAACCTAACGTGGTGGCGCATTTTATCCAAATAAACGATTGTAGTCAAATAACTGAGATTTTGGTCACAAAATCACAACTAATGTGTTGTAATCATGGAGATTAAAGTTTGAGCAGTGACTGAATTTCAATGAAAATAGAGTGTATGAAAACTGACCAGTCATCAGTGGATAAAATAAAATTTGCATGGCAAACTTTCAAATTATTCAAGAAATACTGACTTTTTATGCAAAGAAAACTGCTTACTGCTGAGGGCTATACTCGGCTACATAATGAATTAAATCATTTGTTACGCACAGAACGTCCAGAGATAACCAAAATCGTATCTTGGGCGGCGAGTCTTGGTGATCGGTCAGAAAATGCCGATTATACCTACAACAAACGTCGCCTACGTGAAATAGATCGACGGATTCGGTTCCTGACCAAGCTATTTGAAGTCGCTCAAAAAGTTGAATATCACCCAGACCAAGCAGGGAAAGTCTATTTCGGCGCATGGGTTGAGCTTGAAAATGATGAAGGGCAACAGGTGAAGTTTCGCATCGTTGGTGATGAAGAAATCTATGGCAATCAGGATTACATTTCATTGCAAGCGCCGATGGCAAAAGCCTGTCTAGGTAAAGCGGTGGATGATGAAGTCGTCGTGCATACACCGAATGGCAAAAAGACGTGGTACGTGCTCAATATCAAATATATGCAAGATGCTGAAAATTAGCCGATAATTATTTGTACTCATTTATAGTTTTAACTTAGGACTTTAACTCTGGAATCTCGGCACCGTAATCAAAGCGCTCTTTCCAGTTGCAGACATCACACACAATACATTCGCCACATTTCGGTTTGCGGGCGATGCAGCAATATCGACCATGCAAAATCAACCAATGATGCGCATCAATGATGAACTCGGTTGGAATACGTTTGAGCAGTTGTTGTTCGACCTCTAATACATCGTTGCCTTTAGCCAAACCAGTGCGGTTACCTAGCCGAAAAATATGCGTATCCACCGCCATCGTCGGCTGACCAAATGCCGTATTTAATACGACATTTGCTGTTTTACGACCAACACCAGGCAGTGCTTCGAGTTGTTCACGTTGCTGTGGAATTTCACCGCCATATTGTTCAATCAGAATATGACAGGTTTTAATGACGTTTTCGGCTTTAGAGTTAAATAAGCCAATGGTTTTGATATAACTTTTGAGCTTTTCCACGCCAAGCGCATACATGCTGTGTGCATCTGGCGCATCTTGGAAAAGTTGATCAGTAGCTTTATTCACGCTGACATCGGTGGCTTGCGCAGAGAGCAAAACAGCGATTAATAATTGAAAAGGTGAGCCATAGTTCAGTTCGGTTTCTGGATTTGGGCGTTGTTCACGTAGGCGCTCGAAAAAAGTTTGAATTTGCGCCTTAGTCATGGCTTTGCTGTTAGAGGATTTTTTCTCGACACCATTTTTTTTGCCGATTTCTTTCTTGATGCTTTGTTTCTGAGAGGGCTGTTTCGCATTCGCTTTTTCAGTTGTGGCTTTGACTGTTTTCGTTTTGATTGTTCTCGTTTTTATAGTTTTTTCCATAATCAAGACTCCATCAACTGGGCAAGTTGTTGCTCAAGTGCATGCATTTGTTCAGTTTTACCTGCATCAGGGCGTACACTGAGTTGTTTCTGTAATTTCTTAATTTGCGTGCGCAGCTTTGCCAATTCAATGGTAGTTTGTGCATCTTGTACTTTAAGTGGTTGAGTATCATTTTGTGTTGATACGGCTTGCTCAGGCAAGGATTGCCCAAGAATGACTTCGAGCTGTGATTTTGAAGTAGAGGCTTTGGTTACTGGGCGAGCAGATTGCTTTTGTGATTCACGAGTTTGCTCTCGCAAGAGATGTGCTTTATAACGGTTGCGCAAATCATTTTGTTCTTGAATACGCTCGTCAGGCGTTGGTAATGGTGATAGGTCTTCGACCAAATCAATGCAATCTACAGGACAAGGTGCAAGACACAGCTCACAGCCAGTACACAGGTCAGGCATGATGGTGTGCATGACTTTGCCACTGCCGATGATCGCATCCACAGGGCAGGCGGCAATACATTTGGTACAGCCGATACATTCATCTTCTCGAATCACTGCCTTGATGCGCTGCGGTCGCCCATCGGCTTGTACTGCCCAGACGCTTGGTTCGGCGTCGAGTTTTGGACGGTCTAATAGATTAGCAATGGCATCGGCAACAGGCTGACCGCCGGGGATACATTTATTGGCTTCCTCGCCGTCAGCAATCGACTGTGCGTAGGGCAAACAGCCAGCAACATGACCACACAGTCCACATTGGGTTTGTGGTAGTAGTTGGTCAATTTGCTGTACTAAAATCTGATGTTTGGGCGTTTGCAGTGGCGAGGACATAAGCTATGCAAAAGGGAATAAGAATAGAGCGTGCAAGTATAGCAAAGCATGCCCCTAAAATCTCTTTAGACACATGCTTTAGAATTAAAACCAAACAGTAACTAAATCGCCATCGCATCGACTGCGCTTTCACGTACACTCAGTTGTGGCTTTTCTGCAACTAGACCAAGTTTGGCGAATAATTGCTGATCTCGTCCTTGCCCTGCATTTGGTGTAGTCAGCAGTTTTTCACCTGAGAAGATCGAATTTGCACCAGCCATAAATGCTAAAGCTTGATCACTATCACTTAAAGATTCACGACCTGCGGAGAGCCGAATATAACTTTTCGGCATGAGAATCCGAGCAGTCGCAATAGTGCGAATCCATTCAATCACATCTAACTTCTCGACATCGGCAAGCGGTGTCCCTGCGATGGGTACTAACATATTGATCGGTACAGATTCAGGATGAATTAGCAAAGTCGATAATTCATGCAGTAAGCCGATGCGATCTTGTTCAGATTCACCCAGTCCGACAATCCCACCACTACAGACTTTTAAGCCTGCATCACGCACATGATCCAACGTATTTAAACGATCATCGAAAGTGCGGGTACTGATGATATTGGCATAATATTCACGAGAGGTATCGAGATTGTGATTGTAATAATCTAAGCCTGCATCTTTTAAACGTGTGGCTTGGGAAGCGTTGAGCATGCCCAGTGTCATGCAGGTTTCTAGCCCGAGTGCTTTGACTTCTTTGACCATCTCCAAAACATAGGGCATATCACGCTCATGCGGATTGCGCCATGCTGCACCCATACAAAATCGAGAAGAACCTGAGGCTTTGGCGGCATGTGCTTCGCTGATGACTTTATCTACAGCGATACGTTTTTCTGCTTCGAGGTCGGCATCGTAATGCGCAGACTGCGAGCAATATTTACAATCTTCAGGACATTTCCCTGTTTTTATCGAGAGTAAAGTACTGACTTGAATGGTATTTTTCTCAAAATGTTGGCGATGAATGCTTTGTGCCTGAAACAATAAATCCATCAACGGCAGTTGATAGAGGTGATGAATTTCTGCTCGAGTCCAGTCGTTGCGCAACATATGTTCTGTTCTTCCGATGTGTCATTAGTACTGCAAACTACTATAACCAAAAAACGGCGCATTGTGATGTATGAAACATTCCAATTTTTCAGGGAAATGCTTTTGCTATTTTTTGATCAAATCTGCGGTCAGTGCTTCTTTGAACAGTTTAAATACGGGCGACATCAGTTTACGACTGGTACAGAACAGGTAAAATGGCGGGTGGGTAATACAATTAAAATTCAAGTTAATATAAGAACAGCGATGCAAATGCATCGCTGTTCTGTTGGTAATGTGTCGCTATAAAAATTTTGGTTTAAGCATGAATATTTGCCAAACCATAACTTTCACGAAGCACTTGATGAAGCTGATCACGTGCTTTGATAAAGCCATCAATCCCACCTTGTAGCAGTTGGAATGCCATCAAATCATGCTCTAATTCATTTTGGAAAGTGGCTTGATCTAAGTTGCCACGCTCGATTTTGTCAGCTTGCTGTGCTTTCTCAACAGTTAATTGAGCTGTAACAGTTTGCTTATCTTGGCTGAGTTGATCTAGCAAATTCGGTGCAATGGTCAGTAGATCAGAACCTGCCAATGCCAAGACTTGAGCAGTGCTACGGAAGCTCGCACCCATCACCTGAGTTTGTACACCATTTTGCTTGTAATAGGTGTAAATCGTCTTCACCGAGTTAACACCTGGATCTTGCTCGATCGGGTAGCTGTCTTTATTTTCCGCTTTTTTATACCAATCCAAAATACGACCGACAAATGGTGAGATCAGCGTGACTTTCGCATCGGCACAGGCTTGCGCTTGATGCAAACCGAACAATAAAGTCAGATTACAATGAATACCATTTTGCTCCAAATGTTTTGCCGCTTGGATACCTTGCCATGTCGATGCGATTTTAATCAGCACACGATTGGTATCAATGCCAAAATGCTTATAGAGATTAATGAGATCATAAGCTTTCTGAATAGTCGCTTCGGTGTCATAAGACAGGCTGGCATCGACCTCAGTTGATACACGACCATCAATATATTTTAAAATTTCAACGCCAAATTTGACCGTTAAAATATCAATGGCACGCTCAACCAGTTCATCGCCTTCATAGTTTTCTGATTTTGCCATGGCGATGGCATCTTCGATCAAAGCACGATTTTCAGGGATGCTTGCAGCTGCGGTGATCAATGAGGGATTCGTTGTTGCATCGATAGGACGAAATTTTTGTACCGCCTCTAAGTCGCTACTGTCTACAACGATGGTGGTGAATTGCTTTAATTGTTCAAGTGCTGTCATGTTCATAAGATTTTTAATAAAAGTGATGATTTAACTTAGCACGCTTTGTTACGCTGTCAAAGGGGTGTTGTTTATAAATTGAGCGTGGTCCAATAAAAATTAGTATTATATCGCTAAGAAGTTAAAGTCAAAAAAAACGCAATGATCTGGGGGAATCATTGCGCTGAATACTTCAATCACTGCGATAAAGGTTCATCGCCTCATCACTTATGCACCTATTATCTCTAATCGGCAAAGTAATGACTTTAGCAAAGCCGTTAAAGAATGTAAGCGTGCGTAAATAGTGTCACTAATTATTTGAAAATGCTTACATTCTCAAAACTTAAAAGCGGAATAAACCTAAACCTGCTTTGACTTCGTCCAATGTATCTTGGGTGATTAAGCGGCATTTTTCCGTACCATCACGTAAGACATCCATGACATAGGTCGGATCTTTAGCCAATTCATGACGTCGTTCGCGGATTGGACCGATCAACTCTTTCAGCACACCTTCAAGGCGTTTTTTCACAGTACCATCGCCGAGTCCACCACGACGATAGTGTGCTTTGAGTTCTTCAACTTCTGCTTTGTTCGGATCAAAAGCATCAAGATAAGTGAATACAACATTGCCTTCGACCTGACCTGGGTCTTCAATACGCAAATGATTCGGATCGGTGTACATGGCGTTGACGGCTTTTTTAATGTCTTTATCCGATGCGTCAAGTACGATGGTATTGCCCAAAGATTTTGACATTTTCGCCTTACCATCAAAGCCCGGTAAACGTCCGACATTGGAAAGCAATGCTTTACATTCAGGAAGTATTTCGTTGCCAATCTGTCGGTTGACACGGCGAACGACTTCGTTGGTTTGTTCGATCATTGGGATTTGATCTTCACCGACTGGAACGAGCGTCGCTTTAAATGCGGTAATATCCGCAGCCTGTGACACTGGATAGCATAAGAATCCTGCAGGAATATCACGCTCAAAACCACGCAATTGGATTTCTGTTTTGATCGTTGGGTTGCGCTCCAAACGTGCAACAGTAACGAAGTTCATGTAGTAACTGGTCAGCTCAAATAACACAGGTAAGCAAGATTGAATACAAATCGTCGTCTTGGTTGGATCTATACCTACCGCTAAATAATCTAACGCCACTTCGATGATATTACGCTGAACTTTTTCAACATTATCCGCATTGTCAGTCAGCGCTTGGGTGTCTGCAAGCAACAGATATTGTTGATGCGAATCTTGTAAGCCAACACGAGTACGCAATGAGCCTGCAAAGTGTCCTAAGTGTAATTGTCCAGTAGGGCGGTCGCCTGTCAGAATAATTGGACGCTCTGCTGATTCAGTCATAATTTTTCCCATGTCGGTCTTTTAGTGACGATATATTGAAGTGATCTTGAAAGGCTGTATTGTAAAGAAGCTCGCCCTAATTTCCTAGCTTTAAATGGTTGCTTTTAAGTGCTTGGTTTTTAAGCGTCTAAATTTGTACAGAACAGACATTGAGTCAGAAAGTATGGATACAAATATAAAAAAGATATGATTTAAAATCGGTTAAAATATATTCATTAAGCAAATTGAAAGATATAGGGTCTGTTGACATTTCAGCCATGCATTGCGTTATCAGCTAAAACCACAGAAACGAGGCATGAAATGAAGGGAATGGTTACTCCCTTGCCAAGTTTCATAACGAAGTTTATGGCAGTTTTAGCGATAACCCTTCGGGACTAGGAAGTTTTTTGACGCTACGTCGTTAGAAAAGAGTCATTTAGAATGACTAAATTTCCTCATTCCTGCCTAGTATCGTCTAAAAAACTTCCATAGTCGCAAGCATCTGTGAAATGTCAACAGACCCTAAAGATAAGGAGCCTTTGATGGTTTTAATGAGAAGGTCAAACGGTCAAGCGGTTTTCAATCAGCAAAGAGTTTTGAGTATTCATGCTGTTGCCGTGAAGGCATTGTTTGTGAATACGATCTTTGTATTGAGTAGTGCGACGTATTCTGCAACAAAGAGCGTGTATAAATCAGTCTACACTGGTGAAAGCTATTCAAGTGGCAATCCTACTTATCCAAATAAACACGCTCAAATCCGAGATCGTGTACTGGGTCAGCCGCGTCCTGATCCATATGCACAGCCTAGAAATAATCCTTATAACCGTTATCCGAATTACGATCCAAACCATTCTCCACATTACCCAAATGGCTATCCACATGACTTTCCAAATGGTCATGGAAATCATGGCACACAGGTCTATATCGGCACACCGCATGTTCAGATACACGTGCAACCTGAAACACAGACCCATTACCAAAGTACCGAAGAAGTCTATCTGCCTTATGGTGGCACCTATCGAAAAACCACAGAATCAACAGGGCAGTATCCAGTCTATCCACAATACACTTATCCGCATAACCATACACCGAACTATGGCTATCCTTATAGCAACTCAGATAAAAACAAACGGACTTATGGCAAAGTAATTCAGCAAGGCAAATATCAAGGCAATTAAAAAAAGTAAGAAGCGTGAAAAGCAAAGTAAGAGAAAATGTTTGGTGCTACAGTTTTTAGCATGAATTATGTTGCACAAGCGCAAGAGTTTAATTATTGTAAGTAAATTAATGTTTTTATAAAGTTATTTTATAAAATTTAGAGTCAAACAAAATTTAGGAAAGAACGCATGGCCAGTAGTTTATTACTCCTTTTAGATGATATTGCGACGATCATGGATGACGTTGCGGTGATGAGTAAAGTGGCTGCCAAAAAAACTGCGGGTGTATTGGGCGATGATTTGGCATTGAATGCGCAACAAGTCAGTGGTGTGCGTACCGAGCGAGAGCTACCAATCGTATGGCGTGTTGCAAAGGGTTCATTTGTCAATAAATTAATCTTAGTACCATTGGCATTATTGATCAGTTGGCTTGCACCTGTGTTGATCAATCCATTACTGGTGATTGGTGGTTTATTCCTGTGTTACGAAGGTGTGGAAAAAGTTTGGCATACCATTCAACATAAAAGAAATCCGCATGCAGAGGATGATGTTAATGCCGCCAAAGCACAGTTGGAAAAAAATGCTTCGGATATGAAAGCCTTTGAAGATGACAAGGTGAAAGGTGCGATTCGTACCGATTTTATTTTATCTGCTGAAATTGTCGTCATTACATTAGGGACGATTTCATTGGCTGCGCCATTTATTACCAAAGTGAGTGTTTTATCGTTTATCGCAATTGCCATGACAGTTGGTGTGTATGGCTTGGTGGCATTGATCGTCAAGCTTGATGATATGGGGCTTTACTTGGTTGAAAATAAAGACGGCGTAGCGGCAAGTTTTGGACAAGGTTTGCTTAGTTTTTCACCGATTTTAATGAAAATATTATCTATCGTCGGTACGGCTGCAATGTTCTTAGTTGGTGGTGGGATCATCAATCACGCATTACCATTCCTGCATCACTTTACCGAAGATGCGACCGAAGTAACGAGTCATCTTCCTACGGTTGGTAGCATTTTTGGTGCGTTGACACCGACTTTAATCAATTTTGTCATTGGTGCGATTGCAGGGATTATTGTTGTTTTGATTCTGACATTAGGGAAGAAGTTATTCTCGAAAAAAGCTTAATTTAAAAGAGCTAAGTTTGAAAAAGCTAAGTTCGAAAAAACTAGTTTGAAAATAGCAGAGTTTGAAAAAAGCATAGCTGCAAAAAGGATTATTTGAATTATCGAGGAGTAAGACCATGCGCTGGAAAGGTCGTCGTACAAGTAGTAATGTGCAAGATCGTCGTGGTGGCGGTGCGGTAAAGACTGGTGGAATTAGTATTATTGGAGTGATTATTGCTTTTGTCGCTTGGAAGTTTTTCGGAGTCAATCCGATGCAAGCCTATCAGATGTCCAGTCAAGTGACCCAATCGAGTAGTGCACAACAAGCTGCACCTGAGAATGAAACTGCAGAACAGCAAGAAGCAAGGCTTTTTGTTTCGACCGTTTTGGCGGATACAGAAGATACGTGGGTACCGATTTTTCAGCAGATCGGTCGTGAATACCAAGAGCCAACTTTGGTGATGTATAGCGGCGCCACCTCGACGGCTTGTGGTACAGGGCAATCTGCGATGGGGCCTTTTTATTGTCCTGCTGATCAGACGGTCTACATTGATACCACATTCTTCAAAGAAATGCGTACACAGATGGACATCTCAGGTGAGCAGAATCAGTCTGAGCTTAGTCGTCAAGATCAAGCAGGTGACTTTGCGCAAGCTTATGTGATTGCGCATGAAGTTGGTCATCACGTGCAGACTTTATTGGGTATTTCACAGCAAGTGAATAAAGCACGTCAACAAGTCAGTCAAACAGAAGGTAATCAACTCTCTGTACGTCAAGAGTTACAAGCAGATTGCTTAGCAGGGCTTTGGGCGAAGCAGACCAATCAACGCCATCAATTCTTAGAGCAAGGCGATATTGCTGAAGCAATGGATGCGGCTGAGAAGATTGGTGACGATTATTTACAACGCAAATCTCGTGGTAGTGTTGTACCAGATAGCTTTACACATGGTACCAGTGAACAACGTCAGCGTTGGTTTGATCGTGGTTTCACCAGTGGTGATATTAATCAGTGTGATACCTTCAATACGAATAGTTTGTAACTTTCAGTTGTTTAGTATATCCATAAAAATGGCATCCAATTGGATGCCATTTTTATAAAAATCATTCAAATCACTTAAGCGAATTTTGCAAGTACAGCAAGGAACTCATCTTTTTGACGTGGATATTTTGCAATGACATCGTGTATACGCTCACCCTCAGGATTGGTTGCATTGACATCACGACCATCAGCGACAAATTGAGTCAAAAGACGCTCATAGTCAAAAGGGCGCATATGTTTGAACGCATGATACAGCACATGGTAATCCGCACTCACATCTTGCGGAGGTAATTGGTTCAGATAAGCAAATACACGTTCATCAGACCATTCTTCATTAAACGTCGCCGGTTGGGATAACGCCATGCTAAATTCCTTAAAAATATCAAATAATGCCTGTATATAAATAGACATTAAAAAAAGCAAAATAACTGGCGTTATTTTGCCTTGATTTAACTGACTTGACTAGTCAATTCTGACTTTAATGGTCATCAGGTAAATTGATATTCATTTCAAGCATTTCGATATTGGCTTCAGAACGTACATTCATTTGAATGTGTTCTTCATCCACACCACGCACATAACGACTCACCACTTGCAAGATTTCTTTTTTCATTTGATTGATCTTGTCTTGGCTTAAGCGACGTCCTAGACCTTGTTCAGATGCAACGATGACTTTTAAGCGATCTTTTGCTGTTTGTGCACTGGTCGGCTTTTCGTCATTACCGAATAATTTATTCCAAAATCCTGCCATGATTAGCCTCCAAATAGTCGAGCCAACCAGCCTTTAGGTTGAGCGGTGATGTATCGGAAAGGACGCTCTTCGCCGAGGAAGCGTGCCACCAAGTCATCGTAAGCGTGACCAGCTTTGGTGTCTTCATACAGAATCACAGGCTTACCTTCGTTCGATGCTTGAAGTACCGTTGGGCATTCAGGAATTACCCCCAGAGTTGGAACACGTAGAATATCTTGAGAAATATCTTCAATGCTCAGCATTTCTTCACGTGCAGCACGTTCTGGATTGAAACGAGTAATGCACAAATGCTTGCGAATACGTCCTTCTTTTTGTTCTACTTTTTTGGTTTTGCTGTCGAGCATACCAATAATACGATCTGAGTCACGAACTGATGAAATTTCAGGATTCGTCACGATGATGGCTTCATCTGCATAATACATTGCAAGCATAGCACCACGCTCAATCCCCGCAGGAGAGTCGCAGATGATGTAGTCAAATTCTTCAGCCAATTCATCCATAACACGTTCTACGCCTTCGTCTGTGAGGGCATCTTTATCACGTGTTTGTGATGCAGGTAGGATATATAAATTTTCTAATTCTTTATCACGAATCAAAGCTTGTTGTAAGCGTGCTTCATTATTGATGACATTCACGAAGTCATAAACGACACGACGTTCACAGCCCATAATCAAATCTAAATTACGTAAACCTACATCAAAATCGATGACGACAGTTTTATAACCACGTTTTGCCAGACCGGTTGCAAATGATGCGCTCGTGGTTGTTTTACCGACGCCGCCTTTTCCGGATGTTACGACAACAATTTTGGCCACCGAAAATACTCCTGTTTGTCTTATATCCTCTGTGTTTAGAGGGCTTTCAAATTTTCCTCACTAACCTTAAATGGATAGCAGTTCAAATTCAAGTTCTTGATTGTTATTTAGGTAAATTTGTACCGATTTATTCAAGTAATGCGCAGGAATGTCATCATAGACGCAGAATGTCCCTGCGATTGAGATCAGCTGTGCTTCTAAGCTCTGACAGAAAATACGTGCGTTTGGATCACCACTCGCACCTGCAATGATGCGCCCACGCCCAGTACCATAGATGAATATATTGCCGGCAGCTATTAGCTCCGAGCCATTATTCATACTTGCTGTGAGGACGATATTGCCATGATCTTCAACTAGGCTTTGACCTGTGCGCAAGATTTCGTCGTGATATACCGTTGCGGGACTTGCTTGTGGTGTTGGTATTACTGGTGCAGATTCAACAACAGGCTCATTGGCAACAGGTGTGCTTAATTCTGCCTCTGGTAATGTATTGGTTTGAGAGCTTGCAGTGATGCGCTGTACTGGCTGATCTTTTGGAAGGACTGGGAACTGAATGGAGCGTGCATCGTCACCAAGTAAACCATCAACCACAGCCATCGGCTGCAGCCCAAACTCAATCAGTAGTTGAATCAGTTCAATCAGCTCTTGTTTCACTGTACTGTCAATAATGATTAATGTGCCATTATAATTTTGCTCTTCAGTCAGTGCTTTGAGTTGCTGACGAATTTGATCTAAATCATTATTACTAAAGGTAAGACGAGAAAAATTGACCATGCGCCCAGTGATGCGTATGTCTGTCATGTGTTGTCCTTTGCTATTGTCATGTTAGCATTGATTCGCTAATACAGATTTCATTACATATGAGGCAACATGCTAGAGCAAAATAGTGAATTGATCTAGTCGCATTTGCGTAATATTTAACGATTTTGTGATCCATTTAAATCTTTTGAGTTTGGTATCGTGTGGAGAAAATAAATAAGTCGCTCAGTTTACTGCTGAGTTTCATCAATGATCTGCTGCCACTGTTTGACTTTGACCTGTTCACGAATCAGCTCCAAACTGTCTTTTACAACCGAATCCACAAGATCATCGACTTGTTGATAATTCAATTGTACTTGGCTGATCTCTTGGGCAACTTCGGTCAGTAGCGGATTGGCTTGTCGATTTGGCGACTGCACAGCAGACAGTTCAGCTATGATGCCTTGCGTGATATTTTCGCCCAGTTGTTGGCCAATGGTTTGAATCAGGCTTTCGATACGTGAGCCCACGATCGGCATTAATTTTAAGAGCTGAACTAATTCGGGTGTATCATCAATGGCTTGGTGCACGATTTGACCAATATTTTGACTGATGTTTTGCTGGTGTTGGCTCAATGCCGTCGCAAGTGATTTTTGTAAGATCATGGCGAGCACATTGGCGAATTGATCTCGATGGCGATCAATCAACTGATGAATGCGGTGATTATGATCGTCACTATCTTTCAACTCTTTTTCTACTTGACTAAGTACCGTGAGGACGATACGGCTAGTCAGCTCTTCCATGACCAAATCATAGTAAAATTTACCACGATTGATCATGTTATGAGGAATCACTTTATAACCAAGTTCGTGCAAACGATAGGCGATGACACCTGCTCGCAGTAGGCGGAAAAAACGTAATTGTGGAATAATTGCAATCACTTCATACCAATGAATAAAGGGGAAGAACCACCAACGTCTATGATGCTTGCCGATGATGGCAATTAGCCAACGCACACCCAACTCGACAATGAGGAAAATAATAAAGTATTGATCAATATGCCGAATGATCGGATCCCATTGCTGAATATAAGCACTTCGCTGTGTGGTGATATTCAACACTTCAGCAATCCACGCACCAAAATCACTTAATATCAAAGCCTGCAAACCGAGTACGATCAAATTCAAGACGATCAGCACCATCATGATCACGTCATAAACTAAGAACATTTTCCACTGTGTCGTGGTGTGGTCGATTTGCCTATGCTGATTTGGATTCGGTGTATTGCCGTCGGTATTGGCCTGATCAATCATGACATCGTCCTAATGATGACTTTACTGAATCTATATTGATTCAATCTACTGGTTTATAAATTCTAAAAAACCTGAAAGTTATCCGAAGATCTCTTTCAGGCAAAATAACACAAAAGTCATCAGATCAAAAAAAATGTGTGGAGGCTATTTATTCACAGACGTATTTGGCTTTGATCGCAGAAATACGTTGATCTTTTTCATGCCAAATTTGCTCAACCCATTGCTGAAACTTGGCACGAAATGCATCGTCTTCCTCGTAATTTCCTTGCAAAATCCATTCAGGTAATGGGACTTTGTGTAGCTGTACAACGATTCGAGGGACATCACCTAACCAAAATTCACCATAGCCTGGAACGCCATCAGGATAGACGATTGTCATATCAACAAGCGCATCAATTTGATCACCTAGAATATTTAATGCTAATGCCAAGCCGCCAGCTTTGGGTTTAAGTAGATTTTGAAAAGGAGATTGCTGTTGGTCATGCTTTTCTTGGGTAAAGCGAGTGCCTTCCAAATAATTGAGCAGCGTAAAAGGTTGACTGAGTAATTGCTGACAAGACTTACGAGCTTCGTCGAGGTCTCGCTTTTTGAGTTCAGGATTTTTGGCAATTTGTTCTTTAGTGTGACGTTTCATCATTGGAAAGCCGAGAATTTTGAATGCCTGCCCAACGAATGGAATAAAGATCAATTCCCACTTGGTGAAAAACCGTGTTAATGGCATACGTGAAACGCCAAAGTATTGATTGACCGTGGTATCGACCCAGCTTTGATGGTTACACATCATCAAATAGCGTCCATCCATATTTAAGTCAAGTTGCTCATCGACATAAATATCCCACTCTGTTTCGGGCAGCACATTTTCAATCAGCCAGTTATTGATGCCAAGCCAGTTGTTGGCGATATTGATATTGGCTTCATCAATTTTTTTTGATTGTGCAAAAAGTTTAGTTAAACCGAGTGCCAGTACAGGGGGGCCATGCAAGAAGGTGCTTGCTGTAATCGTAGAAGATACGGATAAACCTTTGGCAATCTTTTTAAAAACATTATTGGATTTTACTTTGGACATATTTGACCTAAATGAAGTACTTTCTGCTTTTGCAAAACATAGCAGAGATGTGAGATGAAACCAAGCGGTGATAAAATTATTTAATGTGCAATTGTATAATAATTGGTTAGTAGCAAAAAAAAGTGTATTGTGTATAAATTATGATGAGAATCTCACGAAGCAAACGCATAAAGATTGCAATTTGTAACAAAACGGACGTTTTTTTACATTACTTCAATGGTTTATTAAAAACTATATATCATAATGAATGACATATTAAACATAACGTTAAAGGAGGCATGCCATGCGTGCATTAGCGATTTCAACACTTATCGGGGCAGTAGCATTAACAGGATGTACTACTGATCCTACCACTGGTCAACGTGACTATAACAAAGCAGCAATCGGTGCGGCAATTGGTGCAGCCGCTGGTTATGGTGTGTCAAAAGGCAATGCAAATACCAGTGCACAAAATAATCGTGCAGCAGCAATTGGTGCAGTACTTGGTGGTGCAGGTGGTTATGTGCTTGATCAAAAAGAGAAAAAATTGAAAGAGCAATTGGCTGGTTCTGGCGTTGACGTTGGTCGTAATGCAGATGGTTCAATTGGTTTGGTCATGCCGGGTAACATTACTTTCCCAACCAATTCATATTCAATCAGTCCTTCATTTTATGCGACTTTAGACAAAGTGGCGCAAACTTTGAATGACGGTACTGTTGCAGTGGTTGTATCTGGTTATACAGATAGCACAGGTAATGATGGTATTAATATTCCATTGTCTAAAAATCGTGCTGCTGCTGTGAAACAATACTTGATCAACAAAGGCGTATCTTCAAGCCGTATCAGCTCAGAAGGTTATGGTGCAAGCAATCCAATCGCATCAAATGATACTGCGGCTGGTCGTGAACAAAACCGTCGTGTTGAAATCAACGTTTATGCAACTTCATAATATTTGATTCGCAAAAATGACTGATATACAAAATGTATTCAGTCATTAAAAGAGTGCTTCGGCACTCTTTTTTATTGCTTGTTCAAGTCATTTAAGTGTCAGGATAATTTCGTTAAACCCGCTGATTATTGTGTTGTGCAATGTCGATCAATGCTAAGATCAGTTTTAGAAATGAAAAATTGAAATAGATGAAAACATATGGACTTGTACGCACATCCTTTTAAAATTGATTTGCAATGGTGTTTAAGCCAACTGAAAAAAGCAAAAAAAATCAGTGAAAAAGACGCCAATCTCATCCAAACCACTTCTCGCTCCAAAGAGCAGCTCAATTGGCACCCATTACAATGGATTGCGTATTTTAATGTGGTTGATCAAACGCATCCTGAGTCAAAATTGACATTAAACCGTCTATGCCAATGGCTATCGCAAGGCTCAAATATCCCTTATTTCGTCATTGATCCGCTAAAAGCTGATGTTGGCAAATTGACTCAAGTCATGTCGCAAGAGTTTGCAGTACGCAATCGGATTCTTGCAGTAGAAGTCTTTGCAGATCGGGTGGTGATCGGAACAGATCAGCCATTTTTCACTGAATGGAAGTCAGGGCTTGGCAACACCATTAAAAATAAAAGCATTGATGTGGTGCTACTAAATCCTGAGCAGCTCACTCGATATTTACAAGAATATTATCAAGTCAGTCGTGCGGTTGCATCTGCGCAAGGTTTGGGTGCATTTAAGTCTGAAAAAGGTGTCGAGGCATTATTGCAGCTTGGCGATGTGAGTAATAATCCCGATGCGAATGATCAGCATATCGTGCGTATCGTGGATTGGATTTTACAATTTGCCTTTGAGCAAGGCGCAAGTGATATTCATCTCGAACCTCGTAAAGATAATGGTCGAGTGCGTTTCCGTATCGATGGTGTACTCCACAATATTTATGATATGCCGAGTAATATTTTGATCGCTGTCATTGCACGGATTAAGATTTTGGGACGGCTCAATGTTGCAGAGAAACGCAAACCGCAAGATGGACGATTAAAAACACGTACACCAAAAGGCATTGAAACTGAGCTTCGTTTATCAACCTTGCCAACAGCGTTTGGTGAGAAGATGGTGATGCGTATTTTTGATCCTGAAGTCCTCGTGCGTTCATTTGAAAAGCTCGGTTTTACAGGACAACTACTTGATACGTGGAGAGATTTAAGCAATCATACGCACGGCATTATCTTGGTCACAGGTCCTACAGGTTCGGGTAAAACCACAACTTTGTATTCTACCTTGAAACAGCTTGCCACCGATCAAGTCAATGTCTGTACGGTCGAAGACCCGATCGAGATGCTCGAGCCAAGCTTTAACCAAATGCAGATTAATCCCGCGATTGAGCTTGGTTTTGCTGAAGGCATCAAGGCACTGATGCGTCAAGATCCAGACATCATCATGGTGGGTGAGATTCGAGATCAAGATACTGCCAATATGGCGATTCAAGCTGCACTGACTGGGCACTTGGTATTGTCCACATTGCATACCAATGATGCACCATCAAGCCTGACTCGTCTTAATGATTTGGGTGTACAGCCGTTCTTATCGGCTGCAACGATATTAGGTGTATTGGCACAGCGTTTGGTGAGAACCCTTTGCCCACATTGCAAACAATGTGTGAATACAGATCAACAACTTTGGCAACAGCTCACTCAGCCGTGGAATGGTACACCACCTGAACAAGTCTATGTAGCAGTGGGTTGTGATCAATGTCGTCACACAGGTTATAAAGGTCGTGTTGGACTTTATGAAATGATGCCACTTAGTCATGATTTAAAAAGATTGGTTGGGCAGGGCGCAACTTTAGATCAGATTAGACAGACTGCATATCAAGAAGGTTTACAACCGCTAAGGCTTGCAGGTGCGAAACGTATTGCTGAAGGCGTCACAAGCTTTGAAGAAGTAATGCGAGTCGTTCCACTTTAACGTTCACCTTGAGGCTCTGTGTAGAGGCTCAAGACTTTGTACGAAGTTTTAGGCTAGCGAGTTAATAACTTTTGTAAGGTAAGAATTTCCCAGACAAAACCACACGGACACGATCACCATTCGGATTATTTTCTCTTTGAATATCCATACTAAAATCAATCGCACTCATAATCCCATCACCAAACTCCTCATGGGTGAGCTCTTTAATCGTCGAACCATACACACTGACGACTTCGTACCAGCGATAGATCAAAGGATCAGTCGGAATAGCCGTTGGCAATGTACCTTTGTAGGGCACGATTTGTAACCAAGCCACTGCTTCGTCACTCAGATCAAAGAGTTTACCAACGATTTCGGCTTGTTGTTTATTAAATGTCATTTGCCCTAAGCAAGCGGCGGTTACCCATTCTTTAGATAAACCAACAGCTTCTGCGACTTCAGCCCATTTGATGCCTTTGGCAACTTTTGCTGACACGATAAGTTGGGTGACTTGTTCACGGCTACTGATCATTATCAATTCTCCTTTGACGTAGACGACATTTGACAAAAATGTACCGTGTAAAAATGCAAATATTGCGCCTAAGAAGCAGATTTCATCTTAGATTATTCGATGTTACAAAAGTGAATCTGAATATAATGCTGATAAAAAAGCGAACCTAAACCGAAGCTTAGATACGCTCTCATTCCCACGTGTTATTTTCTTATCGAACTATTTATCGTATTATTTTGTGAGAATTAAACGATTGTTACGCGTCAAACGTAGGCGATATTCTTCACCTGCGTGTAAAATACGAATCTCACGACCGAGTGCAAAAAGATTGCTAGAATGAAGCATTGGTAAATTGTGTTGTGTGTCGTTGCTGCGTGTGAAAATCGTGAAAGGTGCGTTCATTGTTGTTTACTCCGTGGTTTGTCTTAACGGTTTAAATGATAATAATTATCGAAATCATCTGTCAATGGTTTTCATGAAATAATTGTTATATTTCTCACCAAATTTGTAAACTGATGATCAATTAGACTGAAATGAAAAAACACATCCAAGTATCCATCGCCATTATCCGCCACAAAAACCAAGTGCTGTTGGGTTGGCGAGATGAAAATTTGCATCAAGGCGGTTGCTATGAATTTGCAGGTGGCAAGCTGGAGGCTCGGGAAACGCCCGAGCACGCCGTGATCCGAGAAGTACAAGAGGAGGTTGATATTGATGTCATGCCCCTCAAGCGTTTTGCCTCATTTCAGTTTGACTATTCTGACCGTTGTTTATCTTTATTTTTTATTTTATGCAAAGTTAAAAACTATGCTGAACTAGACAAAATGGATCAAGCTTGGCGATGGATTGATTTGGATGATGTGCAAAATTATCAATTTCCCAAAGCCAATCAGGCGATTATTCAGCGAATTTCATGGTCACGTAGAATTGCGATATTGAACGGCGATCACACCGCAAAACAACAAGTACATCATGATGTAGTTACAATCTATTTGCGCCAAAGTGATGAGAATTTAAAATCCTTACTCATCGATAATCCGCAATTGTTTGTAGAAAAAAAGGTCATTGTACGTTGGCAGGATTATCAACAATTGAATGATGATTTACAGGAAAAAGTCTTTGCAATTCATTTGAATAGTCAGCAACTTGTAGACCTTGCTGAGTCTGTACCTCAAAATAATGAACTTCCATTGTCATTACAAAATAAAAATTTAATCGGTGCGTGTCATAATGAAAACGAAATTGAATGCGCAAACTTGATCGCTTGCGATGCGATATTTATCAGTCCTGTACAGGCGACGCCAACACACCCTGAGCAAAGTGGCTTGGGTTGGGAAAGTTTTTCAAAATTGACAGCAATGGCGGAGATGCCAGTGTATGCGCTTGGTGGTGTAGGGCGAGATGATTTGGATGTAGCGAAAGCATATGGTGCTTATGGTGTTGCAGGGATTCGAGATTTTCTAAGAAAATCTCACTAAAGACTTAAAATCCCAACTACTTAACATCTAAGCTACTTACAATCTAAATCATTTAAAACGTAAGTACCATGAAAACAAAATGCCTAGAAATTAGATTTTCTAGCCATTTTTTGATGACAGCTTATATGCTAAGTTACTTAGTA
Organism: Acinetobacter sp.; assembly: GCF_041911495.1. Taxonomy (GTDB): domain Bacteria; phylum Pseudomonadota; class Gammaproteobacteria; order Pseudomonadales; family Moraxellaceae; genus Acinetobacter. The sequence continues at coordinate 39,600 of NZ_JAYROT010000030.1, forward strand.
GCGTTGCATCATTTGTGTAGCTTGACGTGTCAGGTTTGCATTGTTACGTAGCTTAGCCGATTGTAGAATTTGCTCCCAAAGCTGTTTACGCATCGTGTTGTTTTGCGCAAAGCTAAGTCCTTTGCGTGCAAAGGCTTCTGCGCTACTGGCTTGCTTTCGAAGATTGGCAAGACGAGCAAGCTCTCGATAAACTTCCGCCGATTGCGGTGCTATGCGCTGTGCTTGTAGTAAGCTACTTTCTGCCACTTTGAGTTTATTTTGTCGAAGATTGCCGAGATAAGATTGCATCAAATTTTGATAAGCAGGAACACCTTGACCATCTTTGAGATGTTGATGATTTTTCTGATTTTCAGGTAAGATCAGACGGGGAGGTTGTCGAGAAGGAAGCGGTTGAGATTCTCGACGAATCCCGTCATCAGGAAGTGGGGTGACCACGACTTTTGATGTGTCTTTCTGCGTCTTTTGACTTGTTTTTTGATCTTGCTTTACTTTGGGTAGAGTTTCCGGCGGATTTGTTGGTGTACTTTGACAGCCTACAAATACAATGGTCATTGCACCGACTAGAGTTAATTTAAATTGATTCATTATCGACTCCCAATCGTATATTCACCCTCAGAGATGACCGTTGCAGTGCGCTGTTGTGGTGCTCGATCAATGTCGCTTTCACGGAGATAGTTTTGTGAAGGTCGTTTTGGGTTTTGAGTTAATGGATTGTTGAGGTTTTGCGGATTGCGTGCTTGTTGTGCGCCACGTTGTTGATTTGGTTGCGCTGTTTGTCCTTGTGTATTTGGATTTTGCATTGGCGTAAGGCCAGTATTGGGTTGAGGATTGATCGGATGCTCACCATTAAAATTCGTCGCAGGGATTGGATTGCCAAACTCATCGACATAGCTTTCTTCATAGTACTGAGGCTCAACCTGATAATGCGGTAGACCACAGGTCGTCGCTTGACGAGGAATAGTATTACGAAGTAATGGGACATAGATCGCACCTGCACAGCCTTGCGCAGAGAGTAATCCTTCAAAGCTATCGATCCATTGCCAAGAAATATCGTCAGGTTGAGGCATGTTATTTGGCGTATTTTTCAGCTGTTTCATGACGTTGATCCACACAGGCAATGCACCTGATGAACCAGTTAAACCGATCGGTTTGTTATTGTCTTCACCGAGCCATACCACGGCTAGATAATTACCACTATAGCCAGCGAACCATGAGTCACGTGCATCATTGGTTGTACCAGACTTTCCTGCAAGTCCCATCTCAGGTGGGAATGTGCTATAAGCTGCACGACCTGTCCCAGTGCTCATGACTTGTTGTAAGCCATAATTCACAAGATATGCTGTCGCAGGGTCGATAGTGTTTTGCACCTTTAAGCTATAGCGCTCTAAGAGCTCACCATCCGCATTGACGACTGAGCGAATACTGCGTGTTGGATAAGAATAACCACCTGTGGCGAAGTTTTGATAGATACCAAGCATGTCCATTGGTGACATGGTCATTGCACCGAGTAAAATGGATGGGTAGCGTGGAATCTCACCTTGTACGCCAAGACGATGTAAGTTGTTAATAAATGTTGGTAAACCTGCTTCCCAACCGAGTCGAACAGCAGAAAGGTTATACGAGTTCGCTAGTGCAGATTGCATGGTCACAAGACCTTTTTCACCACCTGAATAGTTCTTAGGTTTCCAATCTTGAACACCTGCACCACGAATCACAATGTCCGTATCTTGGATTTGACTTGCCCATGTATAGCGACCAGATTGCAATGCTTGCATATAGATCACAGGTTTTAGCAATGAACCCACTTGACGCTTTGCATCAAGCACACGGTTAAAGCCAGTAAACTCACCTGTACTACCGACGGCAGCGACGATTTCACCATTTTCAGGATGTGAAACCACGACCGCACCTTGCAAATCTTTTAATCGAGCAGGGTTGCCTTTTGCAAGTCGATCGACAGTTTTATGGAAAGTATTTTCAATACGAGATTGTGCCAATGGGTCAAGCGTCGTGAAGACACGTAGACCTTGATTGGTCAAATCTTTTACTTGGTATTCTTCTTTGAGTTGGCGACGTACGATATCCATGAAGTCAGGATACTTGACGGCGGTATACCCTGGTTTTTCTAACACACCGAGCGGACGAGCGATTTCTTCATCGAACTCTGCTTGGGTCAGTTTACCGGTAACTAACATATTGTTGAGCACCACATCACGACGAGCTCGAGCACGTTCAGGATTGCGCCACGGATTGTAGTAAGAAGGTCCATTGACCAAGCCGACTAAGAAAGCAAGCTTTGCAGTATTTAACTCACGTAATGGTTGACCAAAATAATATTGCGCAGCTAAACCATACCCGTTAATTGAATAGTTGCCATTTTGCCCGAGATTGACTTCATTGAGATAGGCTTCGAGGATGTCATTTTTGTTGTAATGAAACTCCACCAAAAGCGCCATCAGCGCTTCATTGGCTTTACGTTTATACGTGCGCTCAGGTGTCAGGTAAAAGTTTTTCACCAATTGTTGCGTCAATGTTGAACCACCTTGACGCTTTCCACCTGTGATATTGGAAAGTAAAGCACGTGCAGTACCACGAATCGACACGCCATGATGTTCATAGAAGTTACGATCTTCAGTTGCAAGCAGTGCATCAACCAAAGGCGCTGGTACATTTTGCAATTTGATCAAGACACGGTCTTCATTGTGCTGTGGGTAAATCCCACCAATCACCATTGGCTCAAGGCGAAGAATGCCTGAAGTAGATGGCTTGGTCGTACGAATCGTTGCGATGGTATCGCCTGTAAAACTCAACTCAATGACACGTTCAGGCTCTTTACTATCGCCAAAATCAAAACCACGAGTATGAATAAAAAGTTGTGAATCTTTATTGGTATAAGTCCCAGGATTGTTGTAGTCATTGGCAGACTTATAGCCAAGCAAGCGAAGCTCTTCTAAGATATCTGCCTTGCTACTATCTGCTTGACTATATAGCTCTAATGGGCGAGCAAAAACTTTGGCAGGAATATCCCAACGCTGACCATCAAAACGGTCACGGACAATATTGTCCAAACGTACGAGATAAATCCCCAAGCCAATAAAAAATATGAGAAAAATAATAAGAATAATCAAGGAAATTAACCCAAGACCACGTTGATTTTGTATTGCTTTTTGCATTGATTAAAAATTCATGACAACGACCTAGGTGGCTAAATAATGCGATAGCAAGCAGGGATATGCAATAAAAACTATGTTGTAAATTGCTAAATTTCATCAACTTCACATAAAAAACATAAAACAACCTGCAAACTCATGTAGAAAGTGTAAATGTCTGATTGGTCAAGCCCTTGTGAAATGCTATGATAAAGGCGAATTTCACTGGAGTGAATTGGGTGCAACAAAATTTCTCGAAATCTTTTCGGAATATTGGTCTGATCGGACGTCCAGGAAAGTCTTCGGTTGTCGATACATTAAAGATCATTCATCAATATCTCATTGAACGTGGGCTACGCACTATTTTCGACCAAGAAACAGCTGAGCTTGGTCCATTTGAAAATGTGCAAACCAGTAGTCGATCGCATCTTGGGCAAGTGACAGACTTAGTGGTCGTAGTAGGCGGTGATGGTTCACTACTGCATGCTGCTCGTGCACTCGCCAAATATAACGTCCCTGTAGTAGGTGTGAACCGAGGTCGTTTGGGCTTCTTGACTGATATTTCACCTGCTGATGTCCTACATAAGCTTGGACAAGTGTTAGATGGTGATTTTGTTTATGATCAGCGCTTTTTATTAGAAACTGAAATTCGCTCCAAAGGGCAGACGGTCTACGAAGATATTGCCTTAAACGATATCGTACTGCACTCTGGAAAGTCGGTGCATATGATCGACTTTGAGATGAATATTGATGGCATGTATGTCTATCGCCAACACAGTGATGGTCTAATCATTTCTTCACCAACAGGCTCGACAGCATATGCGCTCTCAGGTGGTGGTCCGATTGTGCATCCCAACATGGATGCGATCGTGGTCGTGCCGATGCACCCGCATACCTTGTCCTCTCGTCCTATCGTGGTCGGTGGACAGAGCGAAATCAAAATTTTTATCCGAGATAATCAAATCTTGCCAATGGTCAGTCCTGATGGTCAGAACAGCGTGACTTTACAAGTTGGTGATCATTTGTTGATTCGTAAACATCCTTTCAAACTCACTTTATTACACCCACCAGGTTATGACTTCTATGCAGCATGTCGCACGAAGTTGGGTTGGAATCGTGACTTTGATCCGAATGATGAATGATTTTGGTTATGAAAATTTGAATTGTAGACAAGCAGATTGAAATGCTCTAAGAACATGGAAATATCACCTGATGAATATTGAACAAATGTTAAATACGCTCACCCCAGAGATCGTAGAAAAATTGAAAACTGCGGTCGAAATTGGTAAATGGCCAAATGGTGTTGCGCTCACAAAAGAGCAACGTCAAACGTGTATGCAGGCGGTTTTGGTTTGGGATCATAAGCATCTACCAGAAGCTGAGCGTACAGGTTATATTGATCGTGGCACAAAAGAAGAAGATGAGCATTGCGACTCACATGATCCGAAAAATGACGATGAGTTTCAACCGATTCGCTTTACATGATGTTGCGCCGAGAATTTAAAAAGCATTTCAATCGAAGTGCTTTTTTTATCGCTGTAATTTTGTGAGGCTTAACTGGTTGGTGCAAATCGAGTTTGCCAAAGCGTTTTTGCCTTTTCTTGGGCAGTGGTATAAGTTGACTCAATCTTCATGGTCATTAAAGCAATGGCTAAAGTTTCGATGATCGCTTGTTCACCATAATCATGCGTCGCATCACCCAACCACACCGCTTTATACACATCTAAATCAAATGCTTCTTCCGCTTGTGATCGATCAGGATTGATTTTAGGTAATTCGAGTTCAAAACATTCACCATCTTTAATACCACAAATCAATGTCTTGGCATCAGGATTACGCTCAAACTCACCACCTTCACCTTTGATCACCGCACTATTTTTATAACCCAATTGAAATGCTGCTTGTTGGTGCGATGCACGATATGCAGGGTGGAAGATGGCTTGTAAAGTTGCTTTGGCATCAAATGGGTTAATCAAGCGAGAGAGCGTATGCACAGGAGAGCGTAAGCCAAGCATTTGACGAAATTGAATCATTTCTGCAAGCTTTGGACTCAGCAAATCTAAAGGAATAAAGGCAAAATTTTGTGCTTGCAAATGTGCATCAACCTGCTCAAGTGATTCACAACTTTGAAAACCCAGTGCTTGAACAGCATCTTCCGTATAGAGTCGATTGACGGTATGACCTGCAACGCCGTGCATGACGATCTTATAACCATGTTGCGCTAAGGTCAGCGCAGCAAGTAAAAACCACGGATAATGTTTCCGCTTACCTGCATAGCTCGACCAGTCTAGATCCACTTCACAGCTAAGATTCGGTAGATTCAATGAATCTTTGGTCGCCTGAACAAAACCTGTCAATTCATCAACGGATTCTTCTTTCACTCGAAGCAACATTAAAAATGCGCCGATCTGCAAATCCAATGCTTCACCATTTAAAATCATGCGAAATGCTTGATACGCTTCTTCATAGCTCAGCGAGCGACTCCCTGTTTTGCCTTTTCCCAAAATACGAACATACTGCGCAAAAGGGTGCTCCTCTAAAGCGTAGATATTGCGTTTTTGTGATGTAGGTTGAGAACTGGATTGAGCGCTAGACATAAGATGACTCTGAAATAAGAAACAATAAGATCAAAATAGAAAATCAATAATAAAAATGGTGAACCAAGCGAAGATCGTTCATCACATTGTATGGTGGATCATAAAGCAAAACATATGCCGATGTCAGCCTTACATGAGTTAGGCTTGATAAAAATAAAATGGCAATTTGCGCACCAAAATAACGCAGAATCAGCTAGAATGAGCTTGATTATGTTTTAATTTTTCGATCACGCCCATGAAACGCGCCGCATCAAATCAAGTTCAGTTAAAACATCGTATTATCCATGCATTAAGTTATGAGGTGATATTACTCATTCTCGGTACGCCTATTCTCAGTTGGGTGCTGAATAAAGATTTGGCACATACTGGTGTACTGTGGGTGATCATGAGCGTGATTGCGATGCTGTGGAATATGGTCTTTAACTTTGGCTTTGAAAAGATTGAATATAAAATGCAGTGGGAACGTACTTTGTCAGTGCGAATTTTACATGCGATCGGCTTTGAGGGTGGCTTGATTATTTTTACGGTGCCAATCATTGCGTGGATGATGGATATTAGCTTTTGGCAAGCATTAATCCTCGATATTGCCTTAGCAATGTGTATCGTAGTGTATACCTTTATTTTTCAATGGTGCTACGACGCTATTATGGCAAAATATTTTGGTATTGGACGTTCTAGCGCACCACGATAGCGCAGAATCAATAAATTTGATCAAGATATAAATCGTTGTATAAAAACTATTCATCTGATTCATATCAATATCTTAAAAAATAAGTACCAATATCCTTTTAGTCGTGCTAAGCTCGTTGCGTAATTTTGAATAGAGTTCGTTGCTGGAAATGCACGATCCACTGACAAAATACAAATGGATGTGAATGGGTTGATGTTGAAAGTTCTTCAGAATGATAACGAGAGTAAAATAACTAAGATGTTTTTTCAATCGTGTTTCTCTACTGTTAGCAGCACCTGTGCGTCCTTATTTTTTTCCAAAAAACGATGAGGAATAGTTATGACGGCACGTGAACAAGGTGTTGTAAAGTGGTTTAACGATACTAAAGGTTTCGGTTTTATCCAACGTAATAGTGGCGAAGATGTATTCGTACATTTCCGTGCGATTCAAGCAGATGGTCACCGTTCACTACGTGATGGTCAAAAAGTTGAATTTACAGTTGCTCAAGGTCAAAAAGGCTTGCAAGCTGAAGAAGTTCGTCCAGTTGACTAATTTCTAGATCACGATAGTTTTAGGTTTGCTCAAAACCTAAAGCCAAAAAGACACCTTATTTCTCAGCCTATTTTAAATAGGCTGAATGGAATAAGGTGTTTTTTATTGCGTGTAGATTTTATGGAATTCCGGAATCTTATTACTTACATTCGTCTTTGTGCGAGCAAAAAAATACCACCCATATTTTTAGGATGGTATTTGGTTTTGATGAGTAAAACGACTTGTGTTAACTATCAAAAATCAATAATTAAAGCTTAAAGAAACTTTTTCAAGTCTTTCGCTTGCTGTTCCGCATTACCTGTATAGCTTGCAGGGGTCATTTCAGCGAGGCGAGCACGATCAGATGCAGGCACTTGAGTGAGCTCATCACCATTCACAAAGTTCACCATCATGTCACGCGTCATGGCTTGACCACGCGTCAGTGCTTTCAGTTTTTCATATGGCTTTTCAATGTTATAACGACGCATCACGGTTTGAATCGGTTCAGCCAAGACTTCTTGTGCTTGATCGAGGTCAGCAAGTAAGCGATCAGCGTTCAGCTCAAGTTTACCAATACCTTTTAAGCAGGCATCAAATGCAATCAGACTTTGCGCAAAGCCAACGCCCATATTGCGTAGTACCGTTGAGTCGGTAAGGTCACGTTGCCAGCGAGAGATTGGTAATTTTTCACCCAAATGCGCAAGCACGGCATTGGCAATACCGAGGTTACCTTCTGAGTTTTCAAAGTCAATTGGATTCACTTTGTGTGGCATAGTCGATGAACCAACTTCGCCATCTTTGAGTTTTTGTTTGAAATAACCGAGTGAAATATAACCCCACACATCACGGTTAAAATCGATCAAAATCGTATTAAAACGACGCAGTGCATCGAATAATTCCGCCATGTAGTCATGCGGTTCGATCTGCGTAGTGTATGGGTTAAAGGTTAAACCTAAAGATTCAACAAAGGCTTGAGAATGTTTCGCCCAATCGAGCTCTGGATAAGCTGACAGATGCGCATTGTAGTTACCGACTGCGCCATTGATTTTGCCAAGCAATTCCACTTGTTCAAATTGTTTGATTTGGCGAGACAGGCGATACGCCACATTTGCCATTTCTTTACCCAAAGTCGTTGGGCTTGCAGTCTGACCATGTGTGCGTGAAAGCATAGGCTGTGCTGCATGGGTTTCAGCGAGTTTTGCAATGCTATCTAAAATATTTTTCATGCTCGTCATCAGCACATCACGCCCACTTTTCAGCATCAAAGCATGTGACAAGTTGTTGATGTCTTCAGAGGTACAGGCAAAGTGAATAAATTCGCCTGCATCTTTGAGTTCATCAATGTGTGCAATTTTTTCTTTAAGGAAATATTCAACCGCTTTCACATCGTGATTAGTTGTGCGTTCGATCTCTTTAATGCGATTGGCATCATCTTCTGAAAAATTCGCTACGATCGCATCGAGTGCAGTGTTGGTTTCTGCGCTAAATGGCTGAATTTCTGTAATTTCTGCGTGATTGGCAAGTGCTTGTAACCAACGCACTTCTACAGTAACACGAGCATGAATCAGACCAAATTCAGAGAGAAAAGGGCGCAGGGCATCGCATTTGCTGGCGTAGCGTCCATCGAGTGGTGAAAGTGCGGTTAGGCTAGAGAGCATGACAATTCCTAAGAAATTAAAGGGAAATATATGTTAAGTGGTGCAAAATATGTGTCGCATTATATGAAAAAATTAAAGCATTTTCGACAAGGTCTTGCGGTGTATGTGCATATGTCGGGATTAACCTTCGGTTCGACTTACTTTTCTTTCGGGAAAAGTAAGCAAAACCATTTGTCCGTTGCAAACTCGATCGAACTCCATTTATCTATCAAATACTTTTGAAAAACAGTATCTTTCAAAATTCATGCTGACCTCGAACAATGCAACAGACGTTTCCACGAATCAGATGGTTTCTACTCATCTGATTTTAAATGAGCTAGATTAACCATCATGAACCATCTCTTTTTGACTTTGCTGATGTTGTATCGAAGCAAAATAACGAATCTGTTTTAGCGTTTTGGATTTGGAGAAAATCATTTTCCACGGACTACCGCCAAGCTGTCGCCAATAATGTGCCGCTTGTAAACCTGTAAATAACATCGCTCGGATCAGTGCCACATCATTCGGATTTTTAAATGTCCGAGCCGTGCCTTTAACCATGATACGAGGTTTCATGGTGCTTGCAGTGTCGGTATATAAAGTCGCTAGGCTTTGAATAATACTTTGATGCTGAAAATTATGCTCAAAAAAAGTCAACTGACGAATGATCTGTTGCTGAGTATTGAGAATTTTCTGCTGAAAATCTTTGTTGCTGTAAACTTTGTTTGAGAGCTGCAACATCGCCATCGCATAAGCCAAAGTCCGTTTGCTCGCAGGCAATTTAAAGCGTGGAAAACGATGCTTCGGCTGTGGATCGTAAGGCGCAATCAAACTTTGTTCGAGTGTGCGTAAGCCTAAACCCAAATGCTCAAGTGAGCCAAAAAATAATAAACTGTTTTGATTTGGGTTGTCTGTCGCACGAATATTTAGGGCAGCTTGCAATAGCGTTTGACTATATTGATCGCCGACATCATGTACCGCCTGACTGCCACGTAGCGCAATCAGATGCACAATCTGCGCCGCTTGAAACACCGCAGCCAGCGCCAGCACTTGATGCTGTTCACGGCTGAGCGTCACGCTTGGCTGAAAAGGGCTAAGATCGGTCATGTACTATTGCCTTGTAACGGTTAGGTTGCCTTGCTAGGCTAGCTACGATTGAAATTTTAAAATCAACTTACTCAAGTTAAATCCATCAAGCTAAATATTTCGGTAACGGCGCATCAATACTACGAATCACACCACCACCCAAACACACTTGATCTTGATAAAACACCACAGATTGCCCTGGCGTTGCGGCACGTTGCGCTTGATCAAATATCACACGCACACCCTGTTCAAAATCAGGATGTGGAAATATTGTACAGTCTTGATCGGGTTGGCGATAGCGTGTTTTTGCAGTACAGCGCAGTCCAGTCGTCGGAATGGCTTGTTCGCCTGCTATCCAGTCAATGTTTTCACTGTCAAGACTATGACTGAGCATCAGCGTATGTTCATGTCCTTGACCAACGACAAGTCGATTATTTGCAATGTCTTTGTGCAATACGAACCATGCACCTTCAGCCACATCTTTCAGACCGCCAATGCCAATACCGCCTCGTTGACCAAGTGTGTAATACATTAAGCCATGATGTTCGCCGATGACTTTACCATCCTCCAAAACAATCTCCCCAGCTTGAGCAGGCAAATACTGTTTTAAGAAATCACTAAAGCGACGCTCACCGATAAAGCAAATCCCCGTCGAGTCTTTTTTAGTCGCTGTGGCAAGATCATATTTCTTGGCAATTTCACGCACTTGTGGTTTTTCTAATTCACCAACAGGGAATAGAGTTTTATTGATTTCACGCCCATGCACGGCATGCAGGAAATAGGTTTGATCTTTATTATTGTCTACGCCACGTAGTAATGGTGCGTAGCTTTCGCCTTGACTATTGTGCATGGTTTGTCCACGGCGTGCGTAGTGACCTGTGGCAATATAATCTGCACCCAACGTCATGGCATAGTCCAAAAATGCACGGAATTTAATTTCTTTATTACAGAGAATGTCTGGATTTGGCGTGCGTCCTGCAGAATATTCCGCCAAGAAATGCTCAAACACACGATCCCAGTATTCTGAGGCAAAATTTGCGGTATGGAGCACAATGCCTAGGCGGTCGGCAACCGCTTGCGCATCGGCTAAATCTTCCAGTGCTGTACAATATTCCGTACCGTCATCTTCCTCCCAATTCTTCATAAATAAGCCCTCGACTTGATAACCTTGCTCAAGTAAAAGTGCCGCAGAAACTGAAGAATCCACACCGCCAGACATGCCGACAATGACACGTGTGTTTTGTGGTGTAGGAGTGTTGTGATCAGTCATAGGAGAATGTCGTTCCAAAAAATTATAGCCTAAAATTAACAAGGCAGTTTAAAAGCCTATATGGCGTTTAGAGCGTTTAAATCAACTCAAGCGGTAAAGGGTGAGGCTGAAACTTGCGCAAATGGATGTTCATAAATCAAATCGACGGGATACTTCTTACCAGCCAAAGCATCTTCAATCGCTCGAATCACCAATGGACTCCGTGCACGTGCAGTCAGTTGTAATTCCTCAAATGTCATCCAGAGCGCTTGCACGATGCCATCATCTAAATCCTGCTGAGTATCCTCAAGCGCATTCGCTAAGAAACAAAAACGATAATAAGTACGATCAGTAAACATCGGCGGGGTATAGCTGTAGATGCCAAGTAAATCGGTAATTTCCACTCGCCAAGCAGTTTCCTCTAGGGTTTCACGGATGGCAGCTTGGATTAAGGTTTCACCTGCTTCGACGTGTCCCGCAGGTTGGTTAAGCACGCTATGACTAAACCCTTCGCTATGTTCTTCAACCAACAGGAAGCGATCTTCACGCTGTACCACAGTTGCTACGGTGACATGTGCAGTCCACGCTGATGTTGCGTTTGATGATGCTAAATTTGAAGTATTCGCCATCTTTACAAGCCCTCAAAATTGAGGTGCATATGATACGAAATTTTGTCGGAAATGGCTATGTTATTCGTCATGACAATGACTTTGCTGAGATTGATTTTTACGAACGGTTTGACGCTTTAATATCGTAAAATCAGAAGATGAGAATGATTGCTTATCATATTTTTTCATAACAACATGCAAAAAATATATATGTTGTAATTTCATCAATATATCTCAAAAATTCTTATCATCGACTTGAAAATCCATGAGTATGGCAGAATATCGGCATAACATTCAGAAAGTTAACCAGTAATATGCTAGACTAGTTGCATGAAATTTAACACCTTGTTGTATGCGTCATACGTTTTTTGAAAACGTGTTCATTGGAATATTTGATTGGAATCGTAGTAGGGTCTCCTTAATGTCTGACGAAAGATTAACCCACCTAAAACAGCTTGAAGCTGAAAGTATTCATATTATTCGAGAGGTTGCAGCAGAGTTTGACAATCCTGTAATGCTGTATTCGATCGGTAAAGATTCGGCGGTGATGCTGCATCTTGCGATGAAGGCATTCTATCCTGCAAAGCTCCCATTTCCATTGATGCACGTCAATACAGGTTGGAAATTCAAAGACATGATCACCTTCCGTGATGAGATGGTGAAAAAAAATGGTCTTGAATTGATCGAACATAAAAACCTTGAAGGCATGGCGCAGGGCATTAACCCATTCGATCATGGTAGCTCAAAATATACCGACATCATGAAAACCCAAGCCTTAAAACAAGCATTGGATAAATATAAATTCGATGCGGCATTTGGTGGTGCACGTCGTGATGAAGAAAAATCACGTGCCAAAGAGCGTGTTTATTCTTTCCGTGACAGCAAGCACCGTTGGGATCCAAAAAACCAACGTCCTGAGCTGTGGAATATCTATAACGGCAAAGTCAATCAAGGCGAAAGTATCCGTGTGTTTCCACTCTCAAACTGGACGGAGCTCGACATTTGGCAATATATCTATCTTGAGCAGATTCCAATTGTCCCGTTGTATTACGCTGCGGAACGTCCTGTGGTTGAACGTGATGGCACCTTGATCATGATTGATGACGAGCGTTTCCCACTGCGTGAAAATGAAGTGCCTGAAATGAAATCGGTACGTTTCCGTACACTGGGCTGTTATCCGCTAACAGGTGCGGTCGAGTCGAAAGCGGATACCTTGCCTGACATTATCCAAGAAATGCTCCTAACCACCAGTTCTGAACGTCAAGGTCGCATGATTGACCATGATGAAGCAGGTTCAATGGAAAAGAAAAAGCAAGAAGGTTACTTCTAATTTTTTTCTCACAGCATTTCATTGTTGATTGCATGTGGTTTGGTTTTTCACAGCAATGACTGATTTAAGTTTTTAACTGGTAAAGTTTTTAAAGAATATTAGGCGGAATATAAATGTCGCATCAATCCGAACTGATTAGCCAAGACATTTTGGCATATCTCAAACAGCACGAACAAAAAGACTTATTGCGTTTTCTGACTTGCGGTAATGTCGATGATGGTAAAAGTACCTTGATTGGTCGCTTGTTGCATGACTCGAAAATGATCTATGAAGATCAACTCGAAGCGGTACAACGTGACAGTAAAAAGGTCGGTACACAAGGTGAGAAAATTGACCTTGCACTGTTGGTCGATGGTCTGCAAGCAGAACGTGAGCAGGGCATTACCATTGATGTGGCGTATCGTTATTTTTCCACGGAAAAGCGTAAATTCATCATCGCTGATACGCCAGGACATGAGCAATATACCCGTAATATGGCAACTGGCGCATCGACTTGTGATCTTGCGATCATCTTGATTGATGCACGTTATGGCGTACAGACACAGACTCGTCGTCATACTTTTATTGCTGCATTACTCGGTATTCGTAATATCGTAGTGGCAATTAACAAGATGGATTTGGTGGAATTTTCTCAAGACAAATTCGATCAAATTCGCCAAGATTATTATGCTTTTGTTGAGCAGTTGGGCGACCGTCAGCCTAAAGACATTCGTTTTGTGCCGATTTCTGCATTGAACGGCGACAATGTGGTCAATCCATCAGAAAGTACGCCGTGGTACTACGAGAATGGTTACCAAGCACAAACTTTGATGAATATCTTGGAAACCGTTGAAATCACTCGTGATGCCAAGAAGCAAGATTTCCGTCTGCCTGTGCAATACGTCAATCGTCCAAACCTCGACTTCCGTGGTTTTGCAGGGACAATTGCGCTCGGTGCAGTGAAAGTCGGTGATGAGATCGTTGCGCTTCCATCAGGAAAACGCAGTACCGTCAAAGAAATCGTGACTTATGATGGCAATCTTGATCAGGCGCAAGTTGGTCAAGCCGTCACTTTGACTTTAAATGATGAAATCGACATTAGCCGTGGTGATTTGATCACGCACCCAAGCGCATTACCGTCTGTATCTCGTGCGGTACGTTCGACTGTGGTGTGGATGAGTGACCATCCGCTCGTGGTGGGCAAGTTGTACAACGTCAAAGTTGGCGTGCAAAGTGTCCCTGCCAAAGTCACCCGTATTAACCATCGTATTGATGTCAATACGCTTGAGCATGGTCAGGTTGAGCAGTTAGAGCTCAACGGTATTGCGGATATTACTGTTGAATTTGACCGTCCAATCGTGTTTGATCATTATCAAGACAGTCGTCATACAGGTGCATTTATCTTTATTGATCGTTTGAGCAATGTCACCATTGGCGCAGCGATGATCGAAGATTTGGCGCAAGTGTCTGATAGCGCACAACCTGTGACTGCTGAAGATCGTGCGGCTCGACTTGGTCAAAAACCTGCGGTATTGGCAGTGACTGCTGAGCTATTTGCACAGTCGCAACAGCTTGAACGTGCCTCACTCTCTGACGGTATTGTGGTGATTGCACAAGCGAACTTGAATGCAGACAGCATCAATTTACTTCGTGAAACTGGTATCACTGTACTTGTCGATCAAGCTGAGCTTGCAGATACTGAAATCACTGCAAAATCAGTCGATGAAGCTGTGGCTCAGATTAAGGCGATTGTTCAGCTTTAATTCGACAGTTTCTTTAATTCAAAAGTAAACTTAAAAAAAGAAAAGCTCTAAATTACGGTTTAGGGCTTTTTTAATACAACTGAATTAACTTTTAAAACTTGTTAGACAACTACAAAACGCTACAGTCAGCAGATGGCTTCGTGTCATGCTATGATTTCAATGCCTAAATAAATGCAATAAAAATCAACTTGGTGCTTTCTATGCCGATATACAACGATGCTCATCTTAATGGTCACCAACGCTATTTGATCGCTTCACTGAAGCGTGATTTGCAACACGCCGAGAATTATAATGAATGGAAAACTATTGCGCAGCAGTTGGATGAGGCGACGGGTCTGGAAGCATGGAAATTTGATAATACTTCGCCACATTACGGGTATCCATTTTTGGCACAGCGTTTGGTGCGGATGAAGCGATTGATTGAAAATGATCAACAGCTTGATTTGGCAGAATATTTGCGCGAAGGTTTAAACTTTGATATTGCCAATATTGCGCATCCCTTACTTTATAATCAAACTTTTACAGGGACAAAGAAGCTGATTGAAGATTATGTCGATAGCATGAGTAAAGCTTTTGCTCATATCGCTTCCGATGAGTTCACTGCATTTAATCGAGCCGAAAAAATCGAATATTTCGAAGGCGCTTTAAAAGCTTATGGTCAGCCTGCATTGATGTTCTCAGGCGGTGCGACACTGGGTATTTTTCATCTTGGTGTGTGTAAGGTGCTGTATGAGCAAGATTTATTACCAAAAGTATTTTCAGGCTCTAGTGCGGGTGCGATCATGGCGGCGATGTTGGCAACGCATAATGATCAAGAGCTGATGGATTTTATCCAAGGCGATGGTTTTATTGACCATGCCTTTAAATATCGCAGTATTTACCAAATTTTGGCAGATCAAGGTGGTCTAGCGGATATCGGCACCCTAAAAAAATTCTTGATTGCCAATCTTGGGGATTATACTTTTGAGGAAGCCTTTGCCAAGTCGGGTCGACATTGTTCGATTGTGGTAGCGCCTTATAGCACAGGTTATAACCCTCGGATTATGAATGAAATCATGTCGCCAGAGTTGTTGGTGTGGAGTGCGACATTGGCATCCTGTGCGATTCCATTTTTCTTTCCACCTGTCCGCCTCAAAACTAAACGCCATGATGGCGTGTACACACCCTATATGGCAAATACGCATTGGGTGGATGGCAGTGTGCGCAGTGATTTTCCACAAATTCGTATGGCTCGACTTTATAATATTAATTACAGCATTGCTTGTCAGGTCAATCCGCATGTGGTGCCGTTCATGCAATCGGATTTTCAGCGTTATCGTCGAGATTTGCTCAGCTGGCCAAGTCGTTTTATTCGTCATCAAGCCAAGACTTTATCCATGCAAGGTTTAGATTTTACGCGCAACAATTTATCCAGTTTTCCGTTGATTCAGCGTGTGGTTGATCATGGCTACGGTATCGTTGGACAGCGCTATTATGGTGATATCAATATTGCTGCGAAATATAACCTGAATCATTATCTATGGATGGTGAAAAATCCTGATAAAAAAATCTTTAAACAATTGCAAAAAGAAGGTGAACGAGCGACTTGGCCGAAGATTAGCAGTATTGAAATGCACGCTCGAATCGGCAAAACCATTGAGCATTGTCTGACAGTTTTGAAATCTGGACAGCAACAACATCAAGCCTCAGCGCATGAACATCGACTTTGATCCACAACTGCCTTATCAGAAGATCAAATCGCTCAATGCGGATTTTAGTCGAAAGTTAGGGCAGTTCGTTGATTTGGTTGACCAAAAAAACCAATATTTTGTTTTCAAGTATCTCGATGACGTGGCTGATTCACAGCTAAAAAGTGCCTTTCAGAATGAAATGGCAATGTATTTGCAATTACAAAGTACAGGGCTAGTTTTACCTTTTTTGATACTAAAATCTGCTGAATTTCGGCATCAGAGCGATACCAACGCCACAATTTTAGTGCTCCCATACGCTCATACAATTGATTTTCAAAAGCATTCAATAGTTGAGCGAATAACGATTTTTATCGACATTTTAAAACGTGTTGATGATTTGCATGATTTGGGTTTTATTCATGGTGATTTAAAGCTTCGCCATTTTCTCCGAGCTGAACAAAGTCATGATTCGCCCATTCAACTCATTGATTTTGCGCAATTGCAACCAATCAATTCTGTGCATTCTTCTCATTTAAAAACTGTAAGTGAAATGACTGCCACTCCTGCCTATATGGCACCTGAGATTTTTCATGGACAAGCGAAGTCTGTGCAAAGTGATCTATATGCTTTGGGAATTATCTTTTATGAAATATTAGTCGGTGAGAAGCCTTATACGGTTCGTGGTCAGCAGAATAGCTATCGACAATGGGCGAAAGCACACTGCCAACAAGAGATCCCACTGCTTCCAAAAGGTTTGCAAAAGTATCAAGAATGTTTGGACCATATGCTCGCAAAACATCAAAAAAATCGAGCTTCAGCGATAAAAAGTGTCATAAGTGATTTAAAAATATACGAAAATTATAAAATTGATGATTAAATACACGCTTGTCATGGTTTTTTAAAAAAAGTACTTGGCAATTGAAAAACTCATTGCTAATATACGCAACACATCGGGGACGTGGCGAAATTGGTAGACGCACTGGATTTAGGTTCCAGCGCCGCAAGGTGTGAGAGTTCGAGTCTCTCCGTCCCCACCATAGTGTTCATTATTATAGTGAGACTGTGGATGTATTATAAAAATAAGTTTTCAATTTTATTGTGTCTGTATTTCTATTTTAACCACGCATTTTATTAATTTATTTAGCTTTATCATTTCTTTAATTTGTGATCACTATATTTGTAATTTCAAACAATTACTTTTGTTTTTTCTTAGATTTTAGAAAATTGCGAAAAGTCTGTAAACTTTTCATCTAGTTATTATTTTTCAATAAAAAAACCAGTAACGAATTACTGGCTGAGTTTGATTCATTAAAATCATTATTTCTTTTTCAGCTTTGATTTTTGTTTGCGTGAGATCTTTTTGCTTTCAGGCACTTTTGTTTCTGCGACTTTCTCTTTTTTCGTTTTATCATCTTTCGGCTTTTTCTTTTTGGCTTTTTTAGGTTCTTCAATCTCGCCATCTTCAACAGCTTGCCAGTAGTTCAGTTGCTCCATTACCGCAGCAAAAATCGAATCTTTACTGTACTGTCCGTCTTTATCTAAAGTGCCAACAGGGCGTGACATGAGGATTTCTAAGGCTTGGTCAATCGTGTCAATGGCGTGAATATGGAACTTGCCTTCATTGACCGCATCAATGACTTCTTGGCGAAGCATTAGATGTTGCATGTTCTGACGTGGAATAATCACACCTTGCGAACCTGAGAAGCCTTGTAGCTTACAGGCATCGAAGAAGCCTTCGATTTTGGCATTGACGCCACCAATTGGTTGTACTTGTCCAAGTTGATTCATTGAACCTGTGATTGCCCAAGATTGATCAATTGGAATTTGGCTAATTGCGGAAATGAGCGCAGAAAGCTCCGCCACCGTTGCACTATCGCCATCGACTTCACCATAGCTTTGTTCAAAAGCAAGTGCCGCTGAGAAGTGCAGGGTTTGTGTGCGACCGAAATGTGCTTTTAAGAAGCTCGACATCAGCAATACACCTTTGGCATGTAACGAGCCACCCAGTTCGACACTACGTTCAATATCGAGAATATCACCGCCACCTTGATAGACTGATGCGGTCAAGCGTGATGGTAAGCCAAACTCGACGTCTGCATAATGAATCACAGACAACGCATTGATCTGACCCAAGCGATAGCCTGAAGTTTCAATGAGTTGTGTACCACGTGACAAGTCTTGCCAATAGAGTTCTCGTAAATATCCAAGACGATATTGACGATGTTGCAATGCCATATTGATGTGTTCTGCCGTGACAGTATTGGCATCTTGTTGCAGGGCATGATGATGCGCTTCACGAATCAAGTCACCCAGTGTCGAAGCGTGCAAGGACAGTGATTTTTGATCTTCCGCTTGACGGCTTGAGTCGGTAAGTAGTGCAGCAAGTGCAGAACGGTCAAATGGACGCAATTTATCCTTTTGTACATAGTCGGCGATGAGCTGCATATAAGCCTGTTCGTTGGCTTCTGTACGAGGCAATGTATCGGTAAAATCAGCACGGATTTTAAATACGCTACCGAGTTCAGGCTCATAGTCTAAGATTTCATAATATATCTGTGGTTCAGCGAGCAAAATGACTTTGACTGTCAAGGGAATCGACTGTGGCTCAATAGAAATACTGCCTGTTAAGGTCAACATGTGTTCAAGTGAGGATAGTTTGAGTTTGCCCGATTTTAGCGCACGTTTTAGCCCTTGCCATGCGTAAGCTTGCTCAAGCATTTGTTCGGCTTCGAGAATTAGAAAACCACCATTAGCTCGATGCAATGCACCTGAACGAATCAGCGTAAAATCAGTGGTAATTGTCCCCATTTGCGTGAGCTGCTCGACGTGTCCAAGCAGATTATAATGCGTTGGAAAGTCTTCAAAAATCACAGGTGCACCTGCATTAGCTTTGTGTGTCGTTACGACATTGACTTGATAGCGTGCAGGGACACGGTTGAAAGTGGTCGGGATAAAATCATCCTCTTCACGGTCGAGAATCAGCTCTACATGCTCAATAATGTCTTTGGCATAAGCTTTGAGATAATTTGCCAAATGTTCAACACTTTCAAAACGTTTATAAATATTCTGAATCTTGGGTTCGACCACTTGCTTTGCAATATCGTGATTGAGATCAACGACTTTATCTCTTGCGACATCCTCCATATTGCCGAGGGTTGAGCCAAGACGTTGCAATTTTTTATCCATGTATCGGATATCTGATGCAATCTTCATGCGATCTTTGGGATTCAGCGCATCGATATCTTCTTGGGTCATTTCTTGCGATTGCGCTTTTTCTTTGTCTGCATTTGGACTATCGCCGTGTACAGGAACAAAAATATGCTCTTCATTTTTCGAAATTAATTTTAAAGATAGAGCTTCGCCTTCTTGAGTGAGTGCCAACAATGCTTCTTGTTGCTGTTGACTGACTTGTCCACGAATCACTTCGATTTGTTTGTGATATGTATCGGCACTAAAACGACGTTCTAATTGTTGTAAAATTGCGCCCCACATGTCATGCATGGCTTTTTGAAATTTCGGAGCTTGACCTGCACCCAGCTCAAGTGCCAATGGTTGGCGGGAATCATGGAAGTTATTGACATAAACCCAGTCTGATGGTGTTGGTAAGTTTTTGGCATGTTGGGTCAACAAACGCTTGATCATGGTGCGTTTACCTAAGCCCGCAGTGCCAACGGCGAAAATATTGTAACCTGAGTAAGGTAGACTCAAACCTGCTTCCACCGAAGCTTTAGCACGGTCTTGACCGAGAAAGTCATTGAGTGCTTTGATGCGACGTGTTGATGCGGGAATCTTGTCCAAATTAGCAAAATGGGTCAATTGCTCAACATTAAGTCGAGTATTTTGCATGGTCTGTGTGATTTGTTTATTTTCAAGTGCGCTGATTTTATTGGTTTTCAATGGACTGTTTTTCAGAGTTTGGTCGGTGATGGTGTAGTCTTGTGATAAAGGTTGAGAATCAATGAGAGTACTATGCGCAGCTTTTTGATTGTTAATCACAATTTAATCCATAAAAATTGAGTAGTGCTTTAAGCTTTAAAGTGACAGTTTTATTGCTTTATTTCAAGTGAAAATCTAAGATAAATCGGCAAGCTCAGATGAGTTGGATAAAAGATAACGGCTGATACATTTTTAGTGAAAATTTATCATTTAAAATCAATGTAGAAAGCTGAATATTGAATTGTGTCAAAATGTTCATTTGAAAATCTCACTTTGTATCGATTGAATACGCATAGCACTATTTCAATGAAACTGTTTTGAATATCGATTCGAAAAATATTAGGAACATCAAGCAACATGGCAAATTCAAATCAAGCTGAAGCAAACGCTACAAAAAATTGGGACAATGCATTCAAAGCATTTTTGGATCGTCGGGCGATCATTATGCTGTTTTTGGGCTTCTCGGCAGGGATTCCGATTCTCCTGATTTTTTCAAGTTTGTCATTGTGGCTCGGTGAAGCAGGCATTGAAAAAAGTGCCGTAACGATGTTTAGTTGGGCGGCACTTGGTTATTCTTTTAAGTTTGTTTGGGCACCGTTGATTGATGAAATTCCCGTGCCTTTTCTCACCAAAACTCTCGGGCGACGACGAGCTTGGCTATTGATTGCGCAGTGTTTGATCATGGTGGCGATCTACATTATGGCAATGTCTGACCCTGCGATGGGGCAGTCGCAATTAATTCAAATGGCGATTGGTGCGGTGTTGCTAGGTTTTGCTTCCGCCACGCAAGATATTGTGATCGATGCTTATCGTATCGAGCTTGCGCCGACAGAGATGCAAACTATTCTTGCCTCGACCTACAATGCAGGCTATCGCATCGGGATGATCATTGCAGGTGCAGGGGCGTTGTTCATCGCTGCAGGATTTGGCACAGCGAAGGGCAATTATATCTACGAGGCGTGGCAAAAAACCTACTGGATCATGGCTGCAGTGATGATCATTGGGATCATTACGACGCTGATTGTGCGTGAGCCAAAGGTTGAGAGACTTTATAAAAGTTATAAAAAGTCAGATTATTTACGCTTGGTTTTTGTATTTTTCTGTGCGGTGGTGAGCTTTGTTTTAGGTTTTATTTATTTTGGTAAAACTTTAACAATGATCACTGTGGACGACCCATTATTATCATTTATGCTTGCTGCAGTGAGATTTATTGGTTCAGGTTTGATCGCTTTTGTCGTCGGATTTTCCTTGGTCAAACTCGGTGCAGTCAATCGTGATATGGCAAAAGAAACTTGGGTTTCCCCGATCGCTGATTTCTTTAAGCGTTATGGTGTAAAGCTCGCTCTAGTTTTATTGTTGTTGATTGGTTTTTTCCGTATTTCCGATATTGTCGCTGGTGTTATTTCCAATGTTTTTTATCAAGACATGAACTTTAGTAAAGAGCAAATTGCCGAAGCTGTGAAAATTTACGGGGTGATTTTTACCTTGATTGGTGGTTTTTTAGGTGGCTTGCTTTCACAGCGATTTAATATCATGAAAGTGATGTTCATCGGGGCGATATTGGCGAGTAGTACCAATTTAATTTTTATAGCTTTAGTGAAGTCAGGCGCACCAACATCTCAAGTCACTGTTTCTGTAGCAGGTCAGCAATATCGTGTTGATACAGATGAGGTCGGATTTTGGAAAGTTGCTATACCACAGCAAGTTTTAGTGCAAGATCGACAGATCGTGACCCAAGTGGCTTATCAAGATCAGTCTTATCAAGTTGAGCGTGAGTTGCCTTACGTGGTTGGGAATGCAAAAGCTGATAAGGCGATTGGTCGTGTACAAATTCATTTTTTGCCACTTACTCGTGATGGTGTATTACAACCGAATGAGCTTGAGCAAAGTATCGTGGTTGAGGGGCAGATTCTTGGTCTTACAGAAGCCGAGAAAAACTCTAAGAATACGGTTCAAGTTTCGTTTGGAGAGGAAACGGCTGATACATCATATGATGCAAAAATAGATGGGCAGGGTACATTTACTGTAGCGATTCCAGCGGAAAAATTTAGTCAAGCAGAGCTTAAATCATTAAAAGCAAGCTATATTCTCAATGATTATGAATTTATGACTTTGACAGGTTATGAGATTGATGAAACCGCACCTACAATTCAATCGAATCAGTTCAATAATTTAATTGACCCTATGCCAATGATTGACTTGACACAAAGTCAATATACGATCTCGGGCAAAGTAGTGAAAGAGTACAGTAAATTTTGGTTATATATGGCGATCGTCATGGATAACTTAGCCTCAGGTCTTGCAGGTGCAGCGTTTATTGCATTCCTATCAAGTTTGACTAGTGTCTCTTTTACTGCTGTTCAATATGCGATCTTTAGTTCTTTGATGACCTTGACACCAAAACTTATCGGTGGATACTCGGGTACAATTGTAACAAATATTGGTTATCCAAACTTCTTTTTGATGACCACCTTGATTGGTATTCCAATTTTAATTCTTGTGGTCTGGGTGGCAAAATTGCTAAAATCGCATGAACGCCAAAAGATTGAAAATTCCTATTAACCAACCACCTAATCGTGAGGAAAATATGATGCGCATGTTGCATACCATGTTACGAGTCGGTAATTTGGACAAATCATTGCAGTTTTATACCGAAGTGCTCGGCATGAAATTGTTGCGTCAACGAGACTATGAGGAAGGGCGATTTACCTTGGCTTTTGTTGGTTATGGTGATGAATCTGATCATACCGTACTTGAGCTGACACATAACTGGGACACGTCGAGTTATGATTTGGGTGATGGCTATGGACATATTGCCATTGGCGTTGAGGATGCTTATCAAGCCTGTGAAGATATTAAAGCCCGAGGTGGCAATGTCGTACGTGAAGCAGGGCCGATGAAGGGCGGTGTAACTGTGATTGCATTCGTCGAAGATCCTGATGGTTATAAAGTGGAATTGATTCAACAAGATCAACATGCACGTAACAACTAATCTTACCTCGAGCATTGTTTAACAGTGACTATTCACTGAGTCACTGTATTTTATCATTCAACTTATTTTTATCTTTAAGAATGGGCTTGTTTTTTATAACTCGGCATTTATTATCTGTGCCGAGTTTTTTTCCTAGATTCTAATTGTATTGTGATGATAGAAACAAAGTGTTGAAGTATTTGGCGGTTGATCGGTTTACGATATTACTGGTTGTAATGGTAATCCTTGCCAGTATTTTACCGATCTCAGGGCTGTGGGCAGACGGATTTAATACACTTACAACAATTGCCATCGCTATTTTATTTTTCCTACATGGAGCGAAGCTTTCTCGTGAGGCTGTGATTCAAGGTATTTTGCACTGGCGTTTACATAGCTTAGTTTTTGCTTTCACATTTATTGTATTTCCATTGTTGGGCTTGCTATCAAAACCAATTTTGCAACCACTCTTAGGTGACGCACTGTATTTGGGCTTTTTGTTTTTATGCTTCTTACCGTCAACGGTACAGTCCTCGATTGCATTTACCTCAGTTGCAGGTGGCAATGTTGCAGGTGCTGTTTGTAGTGCATCTTTTTCCAATATTATCGGCATGTTTATTACGCCGATCATGGTCAGTTTTTTTATTTTGGGTCAGTCCGAACACGCCTATGACCCGACTAGTGCCATTATCAAAATTGTCGCTTTACTGCTTGTACCATTTATTTTAGGGCAATTGCTTCGTACATGGATTTATCCGTATATGCTCAAAGTGCCGAAGCTGGTTAAAGCGTTTGATCAAGGCAGTATTTTGATGGTCGTTTACGGTGCGTTTAGTAGTGCGGTGATTGCAGGATTGTGGCAACAGCTTGATGCGTTGACATTATTTTATTTAATCCTTTCATGTTCGGTATTGCTTACGGCTATTATGTTGCTTGCCTTTTATATTCCAAAATGGCTTGGCTTTAACCGTCAAGATCAGATCACTACTTTTTTCTGTGGTTCAAAAAAGACATTGGCAAGTGGTGTGCCAATGGCACAAATTTTATTTGCAGGGCAGCCGATGGGGATGTTGGTTTTGCCGATCATGATTTTTCATCAAATTCAACTGATGGTGTGCGGTGTCATTGCTGCAAAATGGTCAAAGCAAAACCTACCAAACTCTGATGATTAGTGTTTTGCGCTGTTATCCTACATATAGCAATATTGAGAAAAGTACTGTATAATATTGCCCACTTGTTGCGCTTAGCTCTAACCTTGTAGGTTTCGGTGGGCCAAAAGAAATGGTCTATTTTCGTGTCAATCTGCCAACTTTTAATTTTTATAAAATTTTAGTTTGCCTTTTCCTCAAATGGTCAATTGATCTTGGTGATTTGAGAGTGGTTGATAGCGAAGGTAGCAAAACCTTTCTAACTTAGGAGTCATCGACCATGCGTGCCGATATTCACCCAAAATACGAAACACTCACAGCAACTTGCTCTTGCGGTAACGTCATCGAAACACGTTCTGCATTAGGTAAAGAATCTCTTTATCTTGACGTATGTTCTGCGTGCCACCCATTCTATACAGGTAAGCAAAAATCTGTAGACACTGGCGGTCGTATTGACAAGTTCAAGCAACGTTTCGCTGGTATGTCACGTACGATCAAGCGTTAAGCTTTTATATCGCTTCTGCGATAGCAAATACCAAATTGTAAAAAGAAAATGGGCAGTGAATTCACTGCCCATTTTTTATTATCTTTAAAAGCTTGCTATGAAAGCATAGAAGTAGGGTGTGAGTGCGTCACATTAGCCCGCACTATTCACAAACTCTTTTTGTTTCGGTTGATAGTAGTCACCTTGTAGATAACGTACATCGACATTCCACGCATTGGCAAATGAAGTCATATCATCCAAGTGACTGATCAAGAATCGAATCGCTGAGTTATGCTCACGGAACTGATCAATCTTCTCTTGCAGTTCAACCATACTTTCATCATTTTGCAACTGCGAGGTAAAGCCTTTAGTCAGTTTAGCAAAAGCAAGATCGAGTTGTTGCAATAAGTGTACGCTATAAATTGAATCGCCAAATTCAGCAATTGCAACGTCGACACCTTGTTCTTGGATAGATTTGATTGCCTGAGTGTTTTGATCTTTATTCATCAAAATATCCGCTTCATTAATTTGTAAGATCAATGGTTTCGCATACTTTGAATTGATTAAACCAACCAGCTTATTTAATAAACCTTGAATGGTTGCATCATGCAAGCTAGCAGCATGGATATTCACCAAAATGCGAGCTTTAGGTACTTTTTGCAAGAATTGATGTAGGCGTTTAGATGCTTCAACCAAAATCCAACGATCTACACGTGCTGCAAGCTCTGCGTTGCGTCGCAAAGCATCATATTGTGAGAAAGGAATCTGTTGCTGTTCAAACTCAAAGCTGCCAGTTACCTCAAAGATTGAACCATCAATATCTTCTTTGTCGTATAGCTGTTGGAATTGTAGCTGAATGGTGTTGTTATCTAGCTGAGCAACAAGTGATTTTTCTGATTCATCTAGGCTTGCGTCATTGGTTGCATCAACGATTGAAGCAAGTGCCGGCTGGCTTGCAGGCGAGCTCTCAAATTGAATTGTAGGCGCACTCTCTGAAAGCGAAAATGAAGGGGTTTGACTACTAGTAAGGGATAAATCAGTTGCACCGCTCAAATCGACTTCTGATGCAGGATCATAATGATGCTGATAAGTGTCAGTAAGAAGCAGGGCAACTTGATCATTAACTGTGTTTTGATCGAGATGATGATAGCAGAGTTGAAGCGTTACAGGAATACTCTGATCAGCCACCTGAATCTGTTTGGCTAAGGATTCAGATATGGTATTGAGTTTTTGTTTGAGCGTTGCTTTATCTGCAACGCCTAAAGTACTCGTGAATACATGCTCTGAGATACGTAAAACCCGAGCACTACTGATTTGTTCCAAATGATGTTGAATCGCTTGAAAGAAATGCGTTGAAGTATCCCATTGTTTTGATGCTTTATCAGCAGCGAATTGCTTGATTTTAAAAAGCAACAAAGCAGAAAATGGTTGTGAATCGAGGACTTGCTGACATTGCAACTGAACATCTGTTAGCGGAGCAAATGCGCCACTTGATGAGGTGGTAGCTGCTTCGGAAGCAATTACGAGCTGTAGAGCGGTTTCATCATCATATTCGGTTTCAGAAAATTGTAGGTTTAAATTCTGATATTTTGCTTTTG
Organism: Acinetobacter sp.; assembly: GCF_041911495.1. Classification (GTDB taxonomy): domain Bacteria; phylum Pseudomonadota; class Gammaproteobacteria; order Pseudomonadales; family Moraxellaceae; genus Acinetobacter. Next base: position 66,003 of record NZ_JAYROT010000030.1, read on the forward strand.
CATTGCGACTTTGAATATTGAAAGCGGCTTGTCCAAAGTCACCGCGGCTTAATTTTTTATAACTTTGCTTAAAGGATTGTACATCTTCTGGTTGTAGTACATCCATTAAAGGCAAGCCAATTAACTCTTCAATATCACTAAATCCAAATAGTTCAGCATATTGCGGATTTGCAGAAACATGCACACCTTCTTGAAAGGTTGCGACAGCATATTCAGTAGTTTCAACTAGGGTTTGTGTTTGCTGTTGAAGCTTATCAATCTCTTTACTGAGCTGAGTTTCTTTACGAAGCAATCTTGAAAATGCTGTAGCTCGTGCGATGCTGACAGCAAGTTGTTCAAGGTCTGTCGTATTTACAATATCAAATATACCTTTTTGGTAAGCCTTATTGGTATGAGCTGATTCTGTAGAGTCATCTGTGAGTAAAATTATGGGTGTGACTTTGTTTTTTGACTCAATGATTTCCAATGCTTTTTCATAGTCAAAATCATAAGCATTTTTAAATAAAATCACATCCCATTGTAAGTTCAACATTTTGTCAAAGTTAGATAAGTCATCCAGTAGCTTTCCATTGACATTGAATTTATCTTTTAAGCCTTGTTGAATAATATTTAGCGTATTTTGTTGACTATCAACCATCAAAAAACGAACAACATGAGTTTGAGATTTTTTGTCATTTAAAAGTAGCTTCATTTAAGGGCTTCCCACAAATCCTGTGTATCTAAGTTATTTAATTGAGTTTCAAAATATTCATTTAATAGCGTCAGTTTTGATTGCTCTAGTAAGTCAAAATCAAAACGCGCACAACTCTGTACTAGGCTAATACATTGCTTTAAAAAAATACGTAGTTCATCTGTACCAAACCGCAAGGTCAGATTTTGATTTTCGTGAAAAATCTGTGGGCTTGGTAAGATCAGAGAAAACTTATTATCTTCATCCATCGTCAAAATAGCAGGGTGATAAATCACATCACTCGATTTCTTTGCGAGAGATACTGCAGCTGGAGCCATTTTATTCACGATGATTTCGACACCAAACTCGACATTTTGTTGATCGGTGTTTTTTAACCATCGAATCAAGGCACCTGACCACGGCTGATCAGATTGCTCTCGAAGCAATATAAAATCGCCTGTACGTAGATGTTTTGGCAATTGGTTTTGCCAGCTTAGGCAGTAACCAGTGCTACTACGGTTCACAATATCAGATTGATAAATCTTTGTAATTTCAGCATTGTAGCGTTGTTCAAAGGTTTTACTTGAGAGTTTCCATTCTTGATCATTTGCCAATTCGGAAAAACTCAACGAACTACTTTGTATCGTAAGATCACTATCGCGTAATAAAGTTTCTTTAAAATGTTTTGCACCAGATAAAAAGTAATGAGCAGCACTTATACCAAGAGTAATATCAACATACCCCTCTTCAGCAAAACGTGTATTCTTACGTACACCATCGTTATTCAGTGTTGTAAGTAAGTGGCTTTTAATAATGATATTAAGATGCTGTTGCTCTTCATTTGAAAAATAGTTTGCCTCAGGATTCATCGTTGATTCGATGTAGGACAATAAGTCTGTTGTATCTATATATAGACTGTCTTTTTGGTCTGTATTCTTGTTCATGATCGTTGTTGGCGGACGATCTCCAAACAAATTACAAGAAAATTTTGCTTCAGGTTTAGGGTCACTCGTTAACTTCACTAAATGTAACCAGTAAGGAAGGCAGTTCTTAAGATTTTTTAAGTCTTCCTGACGTAATTTGTGATTATTGAGTAAGCTTAATAATGAAAGTTCGATAAATGCATTTTCAATATGTTCTTGTTGAGTTTGGTATTTTTCTAGATTGAAATTAATTTTGTCTTTATCAAATCGAAATGCTCGAGCCATCCAAATAATATCATATGCTGTATGCCAAAAGTATTTAGGTTCATCAAAATAGATAAGTTGCAGTGAGTAAAGTAAATCTGTTAATAGTTTTATTACTGCATATGCACAATAGGTTCTTAATATTGTTAATTTTTTCTTTCTAGATAGTTCAAAGATTGAAAATTTCTGATTTTCCAATTGATGTTGCACACGTTTTGCCATATCCCGATAGAGCAATGCGTGCTGACATTTAATCTCAAGTACTAAATCTGCGATTTGTTGATCGCGTAGGGTATCGATCATTGCATTATTAAGATAATGATGCTCTAAGGAAAGTAGCAAATGTTGCAAATCAGGTTCGATGTTTTGCAAAATCTTCCAACGAGAGAGGTCACTACAATTCAGACTACGTAGCTCAAGCAGTGTGACGAATACTTGTTTCGCCGCTTCACCGAGGTCAAGTTGCAAGAGTTGAGTCGCCCAACTTTGAGTGTCCGTTTTATAATTAGCAATATAAGTTAGCTGCTTGATGTTTAAGTCAACCGACTCTTGGAACAACTTTTCCAGTTTCACTGTCATACTCTATCCCCTAACCATTTCTCACTAAAAGACATTCAGTGGGGTTTTGTGGAGCTCCCCTGAAGACTCTCGCACGAGTTTTGGTACCAAATATCCTGATAATTCTTTTAAAAGCGCTTGATAAATTGTTTGTGCTTCTGCGTCTGTTATTAGAAAGTGTGACGCACCTTGCACTTTATCTAAGACGTGCAAATAGTAAGGTAGCACACGTGCATCAAACAGTCGATAGCTTAACTGGCTTAAAGTTTGAAAATTGTCATTAATTCCTTTTAAAAGTACAGATTGGTTGAATAGTATCACATTGATCTCGGATAGCTTGCGCATTGCCACATCAAAATTTGCATCTAACTCATTACCATGATTGCTATGCACCACCATGATGATCTTGCAACGTGTCGTTGATAAAATCTTGATTAAATCCTCATCAATACGCTGTGGAATCACTACGGGTAAGCGTGTATGCAGACGGATGGTTTTGATTTGAGGAAGTTCCTCAAAACGATTAATCCACAGTGCCAATTTCTCATTGGAAACTGACAGTGGGTCTCCACCACTTAAGATGATTTCGTTAATCTTCGGGTGGTCGAGAATATATTGTGCAATAGCTTGCCAATCTTTTGATTTAGGTAAGTTGTCTTGATAGGGGAAATGTCGTCGAAAACAATAGCGACAATGAATTGCACATGCGCCAGTGATCGTCAACAAAATGCGTGATTGATACTTATGCAACATGCCAGGCAGGGTGTTGGCTTCAAGCTCGCCTAAAGGATCGGCGCTAAATCCCGCTTGGAATTGTTTTTCCATATCCTGCATTTCCAAGTGATGTGGAAAGACTTGTAAAAATAACGGATCGTAAGCATTGCCAATTTGCATCTTGGCAACAAATTGGCGAGGTACACGTAGTTTAAACTGCTGATGTGCATGTTGTGACAGTAGTTGTTCTGATTTGAGGTCGCTTGCGGATAAATTTAACAACGCCAAAAGTTCTTCTGGGTCAGAAATTAAATCATTCAGTTGTGATTGCCAGTTTTTCTCTTGGTATAAATAGTTTATCATGCGACACGAATTGATAATGCGATGCGGCATTATAGTATAGTTGATTAGTTTATTTATAAAGTTGGAGTGTGCCGATCATGGCCAATTATTCTACAAATGAATTCAAGTCAGGTCTTAAGGTAATGCTTGACGGCAACCCATGTTCGATCATGGAAAATGAATATGTAAAACCAGGTAAAGGTCAAGCCTTTAACCGTGTAAGATTGCGTAATCTAAAATCAGGTAAAGTATTAGAAAAGACTTTCCGTTCTGGTGAGAGCCTAGAAGCTGCTGACATTATGGAAGTTGAGATGGAATATCTCTACAATGATGGTGAAATGTGGCACTTCATGAATCCTGAGAATTTTGAGCAAATCGCTGCTGACAAAACAGCAATGGGCGATGCAGCAAAATGGTTAAAAGACGATTCAAATGAAAAGTGCTCAATCATGTTATTTAATGGTGTGCCTTTAAACGTGAGCGCACCAAACTTTGTAATCTTAAAAATCGTTGAAACTGATCCAGGTGTGAAAGGTGATACAGCAGGTACAGGTGGTAAGCCTGCAACACTAGAAACTGGTGCTGTAGTGCGTGTACCGTTATTCGTACAACAAGAAGAAAGTATCCGTGTTGATACACGTACAGGTGATTACTTAGAACGTGCTTAATTGCTGAGCCATATTTAACAAATCGAAAAGGAGATGATCAATTCATCTCCTTTTTTATATACTTCGACGTTCAAGGGTTAACTTTTATTTTAGTTTTGATAGAATCGTTGTAAATAAATACTAATTGTAAACAATGATCAAAGACGGCTCTATATTATTAAACATTCCTAAAAATTTGGACTACAAACAAGCTGTGTTTTTTGATGGTATGAGGCATGCCCTTGAAATTATTGATTTTTCTTATAAAAGGCTTTATCAAGAACTTACCAAGCTTTCAAAATTAACCCAATACCAAAAAAATTACACACATGTTTATGTTGATATGTGGGCAGTAATTGATGCGATAGATCGTTTTAGATGTTTGTGGATTATGCAAGCTAACTCAATCGCAATTCCTTCGCCATATAGTACAGAAGAGATAAATGGCTCTTTACAACAAGTGCGTAATATTAGAAATGTATCTTCGCATATGGCACAAAAAATTGATCAAATAATTGCATTGAATTCATCTGTATCAGGATCAATTAGTTGGGTTTCTGTAAAAAATATTCAACCACTTAATATCCATACTTTTGTCGTAAGATCTGGCATTATAAACGGGAAAGTAAGTTTTCAATTTTCAATACCTAAAGAAAAGATAAATTTTATAGAAGGAACGGGAAATATAATAATTGAACTAGGCGCATACACCATAAACTTATCTCAGGCTTATGAATATGTTTGTGGCGTTTCAAGTTACATTGATGAGCAATGGAGCCTGCAAAAAGAGCGATTATTGTCACTGAATGAGCCTTTTCCACATGATGTTTTTGCTTCAGCTGAACTAAATTTGACTAAATGAAATACTTTTTTCTTTTAAGGAGATGATCAATTCATCTCCTTTTTTAATGCCAATTTTATGCCAAAGTCGTAGTTCCAAAGTCGTAGAGATACAGTACAGTTGAAACAAAATTGTTGCCCAATAATTCACAGAGTTACTTCACTGAATCATTGAAATGTTAAGCAACAACAACTGATGAGGTATCAACATGGATGTGACAAATAAGCAATCCACTACAAAATCGAAAATCATTTGGATTTTAATTGCGATTGTCGGTGCAATTTCTTTTGCGATCTTGGCACTCAGTCGGGGTGAGCATGTCAATGCTGTATGGCTTGTACTTGCAGCGGTGTGTATTTATAGCATTGCTTATCGTTTTTATAGTTTATTCATCGCCCAAAAAGTCTTCGAGCTGAATGATCGGCGATTGACACCTGCGCATCGGCTCAAAGATGGCTTGGACTATGTACCAACCAATAAATATGTCTTGTTTGGGCATCACTTTGCTGCGATTGCAGGTGCAGGACCATTGGTTGGACCAATTCTCGCTGCACAAATGGGTTATTTACCCGGTACGATTTGGCTCTTGGTCGGTGTGGTGATGGCAGGTGCGGTACAAGATTTCTTGGTGCTGTTCATTTCGACACGACGTGACGGTCGCTCACTGGGTGAGATTGCAAAGCAGGAGCTTGGCTCTTTTGCAGGTGTGATCGTGATGCTCGGTGCGCTCGGGGTGATGGTCATCATTCTTGCGGTACTGGCTCTGGTGGTAGTGAAAGCTCTTGCTGAAAGTCCGTGGGGCGTATTCAGTATTGCAGCAACTATTCCGATTGCCTTGTTTATGGGCATCTATATGCGTTATCTACGCCCCGGGAAAATTGCGGAAGTATCAATTATCGGTTTTGTACTGATGATGCTTGGCATTGTCTATGGTGGTCATATTGCCGCTGATCCATATTGGGGGCCATTATTTACCTTGACAGGTACGCAATTGACTTGGACATTGGTAATTTACGGCTTTATTGCATCGGTATTGCCTGTATGGTTACTGCTCGCACCACGTGATTATTTATCAACTTTCTTAAAAATTGGTGTGATTGCAGGTCTTGCGATCGGTATCGTGATTGCATTACCAGAAATGAAAATGCCTGCGGTAACGCAGTTCGTCGATGGCACTGGACCTGTATTCTCTGGCTCACTATTCCCATTCCTATTTATCACCATTGCTTGTGGTGCGATTTCAGGCTTCCATGCTCTAGTATCAAGTGGTACCACGCCAAAACTGGTCGATAACGAAGTCAATATTCGTATGATCGGCTACGGCGGTATGTTGATGGAATCTTTCGTTGCGATCATGGCAATGATCTGTGCCACTGTACTTGATCCAGGTGTTTACTTTGCCATCAATGCGCCTGCGGCGGTGATCGGTACAACGGTGGAAAGTGCATCTGAAGCAGTGCGTCAGCTTGGTTTTATTGTAACGCCTGAGATGCTATCTACTTTGGCAAAAGAAGTGGGGGAAAGCACAATTCTATCTCGTACAGGTGGTGCGCCGACCTTTGCGATCGGTATGGCGCATATTATTTCTGAGATTTTCAATAGCCGTGCCATGATGTCATTTTGGTATCACTTTGCGATTTTGTTTGAAGCCTTATTTATCTTGACTGCGGTCGATGCAGGCACACGTGCTTGTCGTTTCATGGTGCAAGATACTGCAGGGATTGTCATTCCAGCGATCAAAAACTCAAGCTCATTTGTCGGGAATTTGATCGGTACAGGTGTCGCCGTATCTGCGTGGGGTTTCTTTGTCTATCAAGGTGTGGTCGATCCGCTTGGTGGGATTAACTCCTTGTGGCCACTATTTGGTGTGGGTAACCAAATGCTTGCTGCAATGGCATTGATTTTGGGTACGGTGATTTTGTTTAAGATGAAAAAAGAAAAATATGTTTGGGTGACCATTGTCCCAACCATTTTCCTATTCATCACCTGTATGACTGCGGGTTGGCAAAAGATTTTCCATGAAAATCCAAAAATTGGCTTCCTTGCACAGGCGAATCGTTTCAAAGATGCATTAGCACGTGATGAAATCCTTGCACCAGCGAAAACAGTTGCAGAGATGCAAACTGTGATTTTCTCCAATCAAATCAATGCAGCATTGTGTGCATTCTTTATGATCGTGGCGATTGTGATGATCTTTGCTTCTATCGGCATTATTCGCCGTGCGTTGGCGAGTCCAACACCAACAGTCAATGAAGCTGAGACGATTTATACCGAACAACCGATGACAGCCAATGAATTTAAAGGACATTGATGATGCAAATCAAACCATTCAATTTAAAACTGTTTCGAAACGGCAAAAGTGTGATGGTACGCATTATTAAATTTACCATCTTGTCGCAAAAGCACCTGCTAGTTTCACCTAAAAATTGGTCGAGAATCGCAGAGATGTGGCAACGACTTCAGCAGAGTTTTCGGCTAATGGTTGGCGTGCCTGATTATCAGGCGTATGTTGCGCATATGCGTGAGCATCATCCCGATCTTGAAGCTATGGATGAGAAAACATTCTTTCGTTACTGTGTTGATGCGCGTTATCCATCTAAAGCTGGCAATATGAAGAAATGTCCGTGCTAAGACGTGTTGTGTAAGATCAAAATTTGCAACGATTTTTCACGGTAAAGATCACATTGCCATCACTAAATCGTGTACTCTTAATATCAAGTGTGTTGTATTGCACTGTGCTAAGAGGCACGATTTTTTTATGATTTAAAAATATTCAGGGATAGCTATGCTGTGGTCAAAAAATAAATTGGATAATATGCAATCTGTAGATACAAATCATCAGTTAGATTCAGTGCAGATCACAGAAAACTTAGCTGAACTCCAAGCACAGCTTACCGAG
>NZ_JAYROT010000031.1:0-29132 GCF_041911495.1 Acinetobacter sp.
ATTACTGAGTGTTGTGCCGACTTTTTGTTCTTTAACACTCACCACCTGACAACCTGTCAAACCGAGCATACTAATACTTAGCGCAACAAGGAGAGATTGTTGAAACATGAAATACCCCATCAAAATTTATTCAATTTTAAGGGCAGATTATGACACTTTTATTCCATGAGATGAATATAAAAAAGCCAGTTCGTAAACTGGCTTTGTAAGTATGATTTTGATCTTCAAAACAGACTTAACTGCCACGCTGCCACACGTTATAGCGACCACCTGATTCAATCTCTGTCACAAGACGGTCAACGATCGCAGATTCAGTAGGGTATTTCACTTTGTAATTCTTCAAAGTGGTCACGGCATTTTTCTTTTGTTCCATACTCAAGTAGTTGTTTGCCATCGAAAGATGTGCTTCTTGAATATTGGCTTCCATTGCAGTCTTCAAATAAGGAGTTGCTTCTTTGAATGCACCACCTTCAGATAAACCAAAACCTAACCAAAAACTGGTTTCAGGATCATTTGGCTTCATCTTCAGCAAACGTGTCGCATAGCTAAGTGCTTTAGGTCCATAAGTTTCACTCATATCAAGGTTACGTGCCATATGGCTTGCTTTTGCTGCACGAAGCAAGATGTCATAAGAAGCATTCGGCTGAACTGCATAACGATCAAGAGTATGAATGATAGATTTTAATTTATCCGTCATCCCACTTTTCTCACGTTTGACATCAAAGCGTGTAGGGTAATGACGTGCTTTACCTTCTAAAATCGTTAAAAAGTCATCAATATCAGTGACATCTAATTCGTTATCTTGAGCAATCGCTGCAAATTTCAAGGCTTTGTTATTGCTATTGGCAAGAGGAATAATAAAACGATTTTTATCTAAAATGATTTCTTCTGAGTTTGGATTATTAGGATCAGCTTTTACACGAAGTTTGGTCAGTGGTGCATTGATTGACTTTTGTAGATTGACTTCGAACTCTGGCGGCGCAGTATAGTCTGTGGGATTCAGTGCATAATAAGGCGCAGAAACTTGCGGTTCGGTGTAGACGATTGGTTCAGGTTCAACGGTTTTTTTTGGCTCAACTGGTGCAGGTGGCGTCATTGTACATGCACTGACAAAAAGACTCAAAGCAGTGAAACTAAAAATTGGTTTTATTTGCATCATTTTTTCTCATCAAACAATTTTAAAAGATCGAGTTTAAGGAATATTTTTTTTCTTCAATCATAGTTGCGTAAATCAAGTAACTGATTGTATAAAAATATGTAATTCAATCTCGTGTGGTGATTAGCTAAAATTCTAAGAACTGATTCAAGCATAATGTGAGAGTTAATATAATTGAAAATTAATATTGGGGTCTAGGTAACTTTAGCACAGATCAAAAGCCAGTTATCTATGCAACTGGCTTTTGATTTGAAACTATAGTGCTGTATTGGTTAGACACTAGAAAGATTGTGATAAATGATTGATCAGAAGAACCCAGCAGGCTTGGTCGAATAGCTCACCAACAAGTTTTTGGTTTGTTGGTAATGGTCAAGCATCATACGGTGATTCTCACGTCCGATACCTGATTTTTTGTAGCCACCAAATGCTGCATGGGCAGGGTAGATGTGATAGCAATTGGTCCATACCCGACCTGCTTGGATTGCACGACCTGCACGGTAGGCAGTATTTCCGCTACGTGCCCAGACACCAGCACCTAAGCCATAAATTGTATCATTAGCGATTTTCATCGCATCATCGAAGTCTTTAAAGGTTGCGACAGATAGTACAGGTCCAAAAATCTCTTCTTGGAAAATTTTCATGCTGTTATTGCCTTTGAAGATGGTTGGTTCGATATAGAAACCTGTACCGACTTCATTACGTGCTTCGCCACCTGTGAGGAGTTGCGCACCTTCTTCACGTCCAGTATTGATACAACCTAAGATTTTGTCCTGTTGCTCTTGAGAGGCTTGTGCGCCGATCATGGTTTCGTTATCTAGTGGATGACCTGTTTTAATGCGTTTGACACGCTCTACAGCCATTTCTAAGAATTGATCTGCAATGCTTTCTTGTACCAATGCACGTGATGGGCAGGTACAGATTTCACCTTGATTCAAGGCAAACATCGCAAAGCCTTCAAGTGCTTTGTCGAGATAATCATCTTGCTGATCCATAATGTCGGCAAAGAAGACGTTTGGTGATTTACCGCCAAGCTCAAGTGTCACTGGAATGATATTTTCAGTCGCGTATTGCATGATTAGCTGACCGACTTGAGTTGAGCCTGTAAAGGCGATTTTGGCAATCCGTGGATTGATTGCCAGTGGGCGACCGACTTCTGCGCCATAGCCATTTACGATATTTAATACACCTTCGGGTAGTAAGTCTTGAATCAACTCAGCCAAGATCAAAATGCTTACGGGGGTTTGTTCAGCAGGTTTGAGCACGATACAGTTGCCTGCTGCAAGCGCAGGAGCAAGTTTCCATGATGCCATGAGGATTGGGAAGTTCCACGGAATGATCTGTCCGACCACGCCAAGCGGTTCATGATAATGGTAAGCCACCGTATCTTCATCAATCTCAGAGATGCCACCTTCTTGCGCACGGATACAGCCTGCAAAATAGCGGAAATGATCAATCGCAAGTGGAATGTCAGCAGCGAGAGTTTCACGAATCGGTTTACCGTTGTCCCATGTTTCTGCAACGGCAAGGGTTTCTAAATGTTGCTCAAGGCGATCGGCGATTTTTAACAACAGATTTGAGCGAGTTGTTGGAGAGGTGCTATTCCACTGTGCTTTGGCAGCGTGTGCTGCATCTAAAGCGAGCTCAATATCTTCGGCACTTGAACGTGGGATACGGGTAAATGCTTCACCATTCACAGGTGAGATATTGTCGAAATATTCTCCTTTTACTGGTGCGATCCATTTCCCACCAATAAAGTTTTCGTACTGTTTTTTAAACTGGATTTTTGATCCTTCGGTATTTGGGTCAGCGTAGCGCATGGTTCACATCCTTTTGTCTAAAGTACATTGTTAAATTCTAATGATCCCTCTTATACTGTAGATTGGACTTTCGATATGCTAGATACGTATCGTTGAAGTCTCAAACAGTGGATCATGAGATTAGCCTAATCAATCTCAGGTTGGGAAAAGGTAGGAACGAGTTTGATCAAACCATCTACAGCAAAATCAGGATGATCGAATGGCAATAAAAAAAGAGTTAAATCAAAGACGTAAAAATATTGAAAAACTCAAAGTTCAATGTTTGCAAGCAGTCACTGATCATGCTTCGACAGAGGATACGATACTGTATTCATGGCAACGCTCAAGCCAAGCCAAGATCTCAAGTGCGATGCAGGCAGCACCACTGGCAAAAGTGTCAGAAAATATTTCCAATTTAGATCATGCACTAAAAAGTTGTGAACCCGCATTACGTGATATCGCACATCAATCCTCGATGGTAATTGCTGTTGCAGATCAAGCCTCGCAGATACGCTGGGTTCAAGCTAGCCGAAATATGCAAGGTGCATCAGAAAGTGTGCATTTCGTTCAAGGTGGACAGTGGCGAGAGGATTTAGTCGGGACGAATGCGTTGGCATTGTCGCTCTACACAGGCAAATCCAGCTGTGTCTTTTCCAATGAGCATTATATGCATGCGATCCAAGATTGGGTGTGTTATGCAGCGCCTATTTATCACCCATCAACTGGGCAAGTGCTCGGTGTGATAGATTTATCAACGACATGGGATCAGCACAACAGTTTGGGGATACTTGCTGCAGAGCGTTGTTCGCAGATGATACAAGGTGCATTGCGAGAGCAAACCAAGCAACATTTGCAACTCAGCTGTTTTGGTCGTACAAAAGCGCAACTGCAAGGCAAAGCCTTGAATTTGAGTCCACGCCAGTTTGAGATCATTGCGATTTTGACATTGTGCAAGCAAGGGATGAGTTTGGATCAGTTACATCAGGCTTTGTACGGTGAGCGCAAAGTGAGTATGGGTACATTGAAAGCGGAAATGTCACAACTGCGTGATTTGCTCTGTGGCATGCTCGGCTCACGTCCTTATCGTCTACTACTCGATGTCGATGCAGACTTTATCGAGTTGGAAGAAGCCTTGGATCAAGGCGCTTCACACAGCGCATTGCAGCTGTATCAAGGTATATTTTTACCACGAACGGAGAGTCCCTTCCTGACGGCTTGGCGTGATTGTGTCGAATCGAGAATGAGTGAGGTGATTTTTAAAATTGATGATAAAGATTTGCTACTCAAACATTTGTCCCATTTTCCTGATGCGATTGATGCTGTTGAGCGATTGATGGAACTTTTACCTGAAGATCATCTGATGCAACAAAGCTTGCTACGTATGCAGGATCAGTGATGATTTTAAAAGTGATGATTTTAAAAGTGATAATATCTAAATTTTTTTCTAAGTACGATTTGTCAACCACTAGCTATAAATCACAAACTTTGAATTAAAAATTTTAGGCAAAAAAAAAGAAATATCAGCGGTGCTAATATTTCCAAAAAAAAGGGAGTAAGTATCATAGCTCAGCATAGATACTTGAGCCCATTCTATGGATTCGGTTGAAATTCATTTACCTACTTTTACCAAATTTCTTAAAATGAATGGACTTTGATACTCTGAAAACTGATCTATCGTACATCTATCACCACATCGCTGTTGAGATCGGCTACACTAAGCCTGAATTCGATTTTTAGCCATTTTATATTTTTGAATTAAGACGCAACAATGAAACAAGATACCGCATTAAAACTACTCAAAGCTGGAGAAAATGTATTCCTCACAGGCTCCGCAGGCGCAGGGAAAACCTATACTTTAAATCAATATATTCAATATCTTAAAGCACGGAAAATCCCAGTAGCGATCACGGCATCGACAGGTATTGCTGCGACGCATATGAACGGGATGACCATTCATACTTGGGCAGGGATCGGGATCAAAGATCAGCTTGCTGAAAATGATCTCAAGCGCATGAAAGAGCGCAAATATTTGCGTGAACACTTGGAAAAAGTACAAGTCTTGATCATCGATGAAATTTCGATGCTCCATGCCAAGCAGTTCAATCTCGTCAATCAAGTGTTGCAATATTTCAAAGGCTCAGCAGAGGCGTTTGGTGGGATTCAAGTGGTTGCATCGGGTGACTTTTTTCAGCTACCACCTGTGGGAAAAAATGATGAGCTGAATCGAGATAAATTTGCGTTTATGTCTGAGGCGTGGGTGCAAGCTCAGTTTCGAGTGTGTTACCTCAGCGAACAACATCGTCAGTCGGATAGTGTGTTAGATCAAATTCTCAATGCGATCCGTCGCCAAGCGGTGAGTGATGAACAGATTCAAACCCTGATCAATACCAAGCATCAACAGCACGATACAGAGATCGTGACTCGGCTGTATACGCATAATCTCGATGTCGATCGCATCAACGAACAACAGCTCGACACCATTAGCCAAAAGATGCATCGTTTTGATGCAGTGCTTGAGGGCAATGAAAAATTATTAGAAACCTTAAAATCTTCGGTACGTTGTCCAGAGCAGTTGATCCTGAAAAAAGGCGCAAAGGTGATGTTTGTCAAAAACAACTTCGATCTTGGCTATGTCAACGGCAGTATCGGCGAGGTGATTGGCTTTATCGAAGACGAAGAGCTGGGCATGATGCCACAGGTTCGGCTCAATGATGGCTCGTCGATTGCGGTGGAAGCAGAAACATGGTCGATCGAAAATGAAGAGGGTAAAGTCCTCGCCAGTTTGACGCAGATTCCACTGCGTCTTGCGTGGGCGATTACTATTCATAAAAGCCAGGGCATGACGCTTGAAAGTGCTGAAATTGATCTTGCTCGGACTTTTGAAAATGGTCAGGGCTATGTGGCACTATCACGGCTCAAGTCGATTGAAGGATTAAAATTACTGGATTTCAATCCGCAGGCTTTGGTGCTAGATCGCTTGGCGGTGAAGGCAGATGCACGTTTTAAAGAGTTGTCTGATGAAGCAGAGCAACATTTTGCTGAGCTTGATTTGAGCAAACAGCATGAAGCGTTTATCCGTCGCACTGGTGGCATTACCAATCCGAATGAAATTGCACGATTAGAGAAGAAGCTACAAGGGCAAAAGCGAAGCTATAGCAGTGATACTTTGGCAGAAACGCAGGCGCTATATGAAGCGGACTATGATATTGAAGACATTGCCTCAGAGCGTCAACTGACCAAATCCACAGTGATTAATCATTTATCCAAACTTGCCAAAGCAGGCAGTATCGACGTCGAGCGGATTCGTCCTGAAGAAGATGAATTGGAAAAAGTGCGTAAAGCCTATAAGAAAATTCAAAAACGCAATCAAGCCGATGACCTGAATGATGATGGTAGTGTCAAGCTACGTCCGTTAGTCAGTGAAACAGGTTTGGGCTATGAACAGGTGCGTGTGGCGCTGATTTTTGTGGCGTGATTTTGTCAATTTATTTAGGGTCTGTTGACATTTCAACCATGCATTGCGTTATCCGCTAAAACTACAGAAACGAGGCATGAAACGCAGGGAATGTTTACTCCCTTGCCAAGTTTCATAACGAAGTTAATGGCAGTTTTAGCGATAACCTTTTAGGACTAGAATGCTTTTTGACGCTACTTCGTTATGAATGAGTCATTTAGAATGACTAAACCTCCTCATTCCTGCCTCGTATCGCCTAAAAAGCATCCGTAGTTGCAAGCATCTGTGAAATGTCAACAGACCCTAATCTTTGCTCAATAAAATGGATTAATCACGATATTGAAAAAAATCATTTGAGATAGAGCATTATGGTTTATGTTCATAAGTCGGGATTAACCTTCGGTTCGACCTACTTTCCTTTCGGGGAAATGAGAAGCTAAGCTTCGCAAGAAAGCCATTTTGTCAGTCGCAAACTCGGTCAAATACCAAAATTAATCTAATAGTTTGAAAACACGCCAATTTGCTGATGTTGTCCTGCCCTCGAACAATGCGACTGACGTTTCCACGTATCAAATATCTTTTACACCTCCCTCATGACTGGTACATATTACTTGGCTAATATCGCTGAGCTTTTTAAATAAGTTAACTTGATATAAATATTAATGATGGCATAAAGTTTGCTTGTTGTGGGATGGTGAGCAATGGCGCTCAAAACAAACTTCACTACAACATCAAATTTAGGCAAAGGCGCCTTAGGCTGAAAAATGCTTAAGGTGCTTTTTTTCTGATTTTTGATCTTAGATTCATATCAAGTCATTGGTATAAGGGGCAAAACATGTCGTATCTTCTTCCTTCCGAATTTGCAGGAAAAATGGTTGATTCAGGTGAATCAAAACTTTATATGGCGACACGAGATGCCTTAATTCGAGCTTATATGGCAGGTGCTATTTTGGCATTGGCGGCGGTATTTGCGGTGACGATTTCAGTCACTACAGGCATGCCTTTATTGGGTGCATTGTTATTCCCAGTAGGCTTTTGTATGTTATATCTCATGGGTTTTGATTTGCTCACAGGGGTATTTGTACTGACACCTTTGGCATGGCTGGATAAACGTCCTGGAGTGACGATTCCACGGATTTTAAAGCATTGGGGCGTGGTCTTTGTCGGTAACTTTGCAGGGGCTTTAACCGTTGCGTTGTTGATGGCAGTGACGTTCACATATGGTTTCTCAGTGGAGCCAAATAAGGTGGGTATTGCACTGTCGCATATTGGTGAAGATCGTACGCTAGGCTACAAAGAATATGGTGTTGCAGGTTGGTTGACGATCTTTATCCGTGGCATGTTGTGTAACTGGATGGTGTCACTTGGCGTAGTGGGTGCGATGGTATCGACTTCGGTCAGTGGTAAAGTCATTGCAATGTGGATGCCTGTGATGTTGTTCTTTTTTATGGGCTTTGAGCATTCAGTGGTCAATATGTTCCTGTTCCCTACAGGATTGATCATGGGTGGCAATTTCTCCATTATGGACTATTTGCTGTGGAATGAAATCCCTGTGGTACTGGGCAACTTGGTTGGTGGCTTGGCATTCACAGGATTGACGCTATATAGCACGCATGTCCGTACTGCACCGAATCGTCAACTTTAAGCAATCATTTTGATCTTTGAATATTGATCTTAGAATATTCAACTTTGAAAATGTTAAGGTTGAGTAATTTGGTTCTTCTGGTGGTGCACTGATAAGCTGCACTGCCAGTATGTATGAGCAGTGCAATATTCATTTTAAAAATTAACAATAAAGGTGCGACGTGTTAGAGATTGAGATTGGGCAATATTCACATCAAGGTCGTAAAGCTGAAAATCAGGACTTTCACGCTGCATCCATACCGCAAAACTATTTAAGAAAGCATAAAGGCATTGCCGTTGCACTGGCTGATGGGATTAGCAGTAGTAATGTCAGTCAAATCGCCAGTAAAACTGCCGTCAGCAGTTTTCTCAATGATTATTTCTCCACACCTGAAACTTGGACGGTGAAAACATCGGCGCTGCGTGTCATAGATGCAACCAATACGTGGCTCTATGCACAAACTCGGCAAAGCCAATATCGTTATGATAAAGATCGTGGCTATGTTTGCACACTGAGCGCTTTGGTTTTAAAAGGTCAATTTGCGCATCTATTTCATATCGGCGATAGTCGGATTTACCGCCTGCAAGCTGGACAATTGGAGCAACTCACCACAGATCATCGGGTTTGGCTTTCGCAACAGGAAAATTATCTCAGTCGTGCGCTCGGTGTCAGTGCAAAAGTCGATGTGGATTATCAAAATCATCAAATCTATGTCGATGATATCTTTCTACTCATGACCGATGGTGTCTATGAGTTTGTTGAAGCAGAAAAGCTCAAATCATTTTTAGCCTTAGATGCAGACTTAGATCAGATCGCTCAGCTCATCGTCGAACATGCCTTTGAACAGGGCAGTGATGATAATCTCAGTATTCAAGTCATCAAAATCAAACAGCTTGCAGCACAAGAAGATTTTGAAAGTCACCAAGCCACACAACAACTTGCAGATGTGCCTGAGCTGAAAGCAAAAATGCAATTTGATGGGTTTGAAATCGTGCGTGAACTGCATCAAAACCATCGTAGTCGCCTATATCTAGCGACCGATACCACCAACCATGCGCAGTGCGTACTGAAAGTCCCTGCGGTAGAGGTTAAGCAAGATCAACGCTTGATTGAGCAATTCATGCTTGAAGAATGGGTGGCAAAACGCGTGCAAAGTCCTTATGTGCTTTCTGCGTACTCAATGACACGACCACGACATTATCGTTATCAATGTTTGGAGTATGTGCAAGGTCAAACCTTAAAGCAATGGTTGATTGATCAAGGCTTGCCATTACCACTTGGCAAGGTGAGAGGCATCATCGAGCAAGTCGCCAAAGGGTTACAATCCATGCACCGCTTAGAAATATTGCATCAAGATATACGTCCTGAAAATATTATGATTGATGAATTTTTGAATATTAAAATTATTGATTTTGGTGCATCGCAAGTCGCAGGGCTTAAAGAATCTGCACCTACACAAGACGAATTACCACTTGGCGCAATGGCATATCTTGCACCTGAATATCTCGTTGGTGGCTTGATTGGTACACAAGCTGATCAATATGCTTTGGCAGTGATGACTTATTATATGCTAACAGGACAATTGCCATATGGCACAGCCGTAGTGCAAGCCAAGTCGAAAAAGGATCTGAAAAATCTGAAATATATTCCTGCGATATGTTATGTCGAAGAGATTCCATTATGGCTTGATGCCACTTTGCAAAAAGCATTAAGCGTACAGCCTCAGCAGCGCTATCAAGAAATTTCTGAATTTATCTATGATCTACAGCATCCAAATCCGCAATATTTAGGTGCAAAAAAGCCGAGCTTGATTGAGCGTCATCCTGTGAAATTTTGGCAAAGCTTAAGTGGTATTTTATTTTTATTACTGGTTTTATCATTGCTGTGGCGACATATTTGAGCCAAATGTAATCGCATTGAACTTAAGGCTTAATGTACAAAAATGAAAGTGCAAAAAAATGGCTCATGATTTGAGCCATTTTTACTTCTCTAAAGTATTTTAAGTAGGTTTATCTAGGCTGTTGTTGTGGCACAGGTAAGAATTGACCTGTTTTACTTTCAGGACGCTCGGCAATTTTGATCTTGATGTTCAGTTTTTTATCAGCACGTAGAATCACCGCAGGCACTTCGCTATTTGGCTTTTGACGACCGACATACGAGATCAGCTGATTTGAGTTTTCAAAAGCTTGATCATTGATCGACAGTATAATATCGCCTTTTTGAATCCCTGCTTGATCGGCGGGACCATTTTTCAAGACGCCCATCACTTGCACACCTGCATTACTTTCAGTGTTTAATGGATTGGTTTGATTCAATCCACGCACTTCGATACCGAGCCAACCACGTACCACACGACCTTCTTGCAAGATTGAATCAAGCACTTGTTGGCAGATTTGCGCAGGAATGGCAAAACCAATCCCAAGCGAACCACCTGTACGTGAGAAGATCGCTGTATTTACACCAATCAGATTCCCTGCAACATCAATCAGCGCACCGCCAGAGTTGCCTGGATTGATCGCTGCATCGGTTTGAATAAAATCTTCATAAGTATTGATACCCAAACCAGTCCGACCAGTCGCCGAGATAATCCCTTGCGTTACGGTTTGACCTACTCCAAACGGGTTACCAATCGCAAGGACAACATCACCTACGGCATTGCCACTGAGCTTAAATGGTAATACAGGCAAATCGCCGAGCTCAATCTTAATCACCGCAAGATCAGTTTCAGGATCAGTACCAATCACCGTTGCTTTCGCTTTGCGTCCATCGTGCAAACCCACCACGATCTCATCTGCTTGAGCGATCACATGATTATTGGTCAAGATATATCCATCAGGGCGGACGATCACACCTGAACCTAAACTGTTTTGATCTTCAGGCTGAAGCTGTTCAGGAATTTGATCACCAAAAAACTCACGTAAAAATTGCTCATTGATCGGTAAGCTTTGCTGTTGAGAAACTTTTTGCAGGGTAAAGATATTGACCACAGCAGGCGCAGCAACTTCGACCGCACCACTATACGACACCACGCCACCAGTACGGCTAGTATCTATTAGTGGTTCGACATTTTCCGCAGGCATCTTGACGCCATCAGCTGCCACAGGTGGTTTCGGCACCTGCATCTTTTGCCATGCAATGAATCCAACGATCACGATAGCCAATAATAACCACGGCAAAACGACAAATAAACGGCGCACGATGTGTTCCTCAATCCTTCTTAGTAGGGTTTGATCAGCATTGATAAATAGTCTGTAATTTTATTCAAAGCGTTTCAAGATCAAAATGAACGCTTAAAACTTTGATTATTTTAGAACAAATATAAAAATGATCACATCGCTAGGAGGATCGGAATTGTAATGCTTTAGTAAATTGAATCACATTTTTATCAGTTGTTTATAGGTGAAAATTCGAATTTCAGTTTTACAAATCTCTATTGAGTTACATGATGGCGAGTGCTAAAACAATATTATTCTCATAATGAATATTGATGTCTGTGGCTAAGGTGATAACGGTTAATTTTAAAGTATTTTCCAAAAAATATTTTCAGAATACATGTATTGTGCCACTCAGCATACTCTGTCTGAGTATTTCTAATGTTTGCACATCAGCTTATGCGCAAATATCGACAGTAAGTTCTTTAAGTTCCGACGGTTCAAATTCAACGCAATTGCCCAATGATCGAATTATTGAATTAAATCGTTATCCAAATCCAATGCGAAGTGCAGATTCAGGTTACAACTGGGGTGTAATTCCACCAGAGAGCAATCTAAAACAAAAGCACCAGTATCTCGATATTCCCGAAATTGGCAGTGGTGTCGGTTTAATTAGTCGCAATGAAGAACAACGCATCGGTGAGAAAGTCTTACGAGAAGTCCGTGCGAAGCTTCCTGTGCTACAAGATGCTTGGCTTGAAGATGAGCTGAACTATATTTTCAGTGGTGTGTACGGTCAGAGTGGATTAGGAGCGCCGATTGCATTAGTCGTGGTAAGAGATGAGCAGATCAATGCGTTTGCTGTACCGGGGGGACTGTTTGCCATCAATGCAGGTTTAATCTCTTCTGCAAAAAATATGGACGAGGTAGCAGGTGTCATGGCGCATGAAGTGGCACATGTCACACAACGTCATTACAGTCGTTCAAAGGAAAATTTCAAAGGTCAGGGCTTATTGACTATAGCGGGAATATTGGCAGGGATTGCGGTGGCAAGTCAGTCACCTGATGCAGGTGCGGCGGTGATGCTCGGCTCACAAGCGGCGATGTTGGATCGACAGCTTTCCTATAGTCGTGATCAAGAGCGTGAAGCCGATCGTGTAGGAATGCAATATATGGCGATTGCAGGCTATAACCCTGAAAGCATGGCAGATTTCTTTGAAACGATGCATCGCAAAACCGCACAGCTGAGCTTTTTGCCTGACTTTTGGTTGACTCATCCACTGACCGCTGATCGTATGAGTGAGGCTCGACTGCGAGCACGGCAATACGATTACAAATCGACCAACTATACGCTCAATCATAAAAACACTCAGCAAATACTATTTGAATTAATGCGTTGGCGAGTAGCGGTGCTTTCAGGCTATGTAAATCTAACTCAACTGAAAAGTATGGCATCACGGAATCATGGTGCGGCTTTGGCATTGGCACATTACTATATTGAACAATCTCAATATGATGACGCAAAAAAGCTTTTAGAAAGCTTCACGCCACACCCTGTGGAAAAGACTTTGTATCAACTCACGTGGTCGGATTGGTACAAAGCCAATGTGCAATATCAGCAAGCTTTGGATGCAGTATTGCCATTGTATCGAGTGATGCCTGAACATCGTGCCTTAGCCATGCAAGTGGCGGAAATTTATATTTTGCAAGGCAATGGTGATCAAGCCCATCAGATTTTAAATCGCTTGAGTCAAAGCAATCCACGTGACGTAGCAGTTTGGCAAGCCTTACAACGTGCGGAGAATGTGCGCAGTAAAACAGCAATTAATCAAGCGTTTCAAACGATTAATAGCTTACGCTATCGAGCAGAAGCACTGTTTTGGTCAGGTGAAGAAGAGAATGCCATCAAAAGTTTGCTTCATGCAGAGCGGCTGATCAAGGAAAAGGACAATGTGTCCTTGAAAGCCAAGATCGAATCTCGACTTAAATATATGCAAGATACACGGCAGTTGAGGATTTAACGGTTGAATTAAAATTTCGCAATAAAATGATCAATAAAAGGATCAATAAAAGGAAGGAGCATTTAAATGATCAAAGGACAATGCCAGTGTGGCGCAGTGAAGTTTCGCTATGAGGCAGAACTCACGGAAACAATCGTTTGTCATTGTAAGCATTGTCAGATTGCACAAGGTTCAGTCTTTGCATTTAACAGCCCGATAGATGAGCGACTAGTCACTTTTGAAAATGGTAAAGATGCGCTAAAAACGTATTTCTAATCGCAAAATAAGGGGCGAGTATTTTGTCCGTATTGCGGTACACCGTTATATTCTTATCGAACTGATTTATCTGATGTGATTCGCTTACGCTTAGGCATTGTTACCGAAGGGCATATTCCAGCACCTACCAAAGAAATTCATTTAGAAAGTAAGTTGCCATTTGTGGAAATCAATACAATGTCTAGTGAATAATTTATCTAGGCTATACCACATATTTCATAGATAAATTTTTATCCTTAGAAATGAAATGTGTGGGTGCAACGATTTTTAGATCGTGATAAGATAGCTTGCAATTCGGGTATTGCCCGATTTTTTTATGCGACAAATTTGTCGATGTAGTCGAAAAAATTACATTTAGGTCTTCGTACATGCCCATTTCAGAGACATGGTTGCTGCCTGATGGTGTAGCAGATGTTTTGCCAGAACAAGCGCAAGTGATCGAAAACATGCGCCGTCAAGCCTTAGATTTCTTAGCAGGGCGAGGCTATCAGCTCGTATACACGCCATTTATTGAATATTTAGAATCATTATCTTCCTTAAGTGCGCTCAACCAAGATTTGGATTTGGTCACCTTTAAATTGATCGATCAAATCTCAGGGCGTTTGCTTGGTGTGCGTGCCGATATGACACCGCAAGTTGCACGTATTGATGCGCATGTGCGCCCGATTGCGGGTGTGGCACGTTATTGCTATGCAGGAACGACCTTACATACTAAACCACAAGGTTTGGCTGCGTCTCGTGCGCCTTTACAGCTCGGTGCAGAGCTCTTCGGACATGACGGTGTTGATGCCGATCTTGAGATGATTGAAACCATGCTAGGCGTATTGTATAGCGTCGGCATCACTGAAAAACTACACCTTGATCTCGGACATGTTGGTATCTTTAGAAGTTTGGTGAAAATTGCTGGCTTAACCCAAGATCAAGAAAATCATTTATCTGAGCTATATCAACGCAAAGCATTGCCGGAACTCAAAGCCTATACTGCAACCATTCAAAACGGTGCGGACTTTGAAGCCTTAGGTCGTTTGTCAGGTGATTTGGATCAATTAATTGATAGTCTATCGGCTGAAGTACGTGCTGATGCTGAATTTAGTCATGCTTTTGATACCTTAAAATCTACAGTTGAACAAATTCAAAGCCGTTGGTCACAGGTTAGTGTTGGTGTCGATGTGGTCGAGCTGCGTAGCTATCACTATCATACTGGGCTCATGTTTGCTGTCTATGCGCCGAATAATGCCACGCCACTTGCGCAAGGTGGACGTTATGACGGCATTGGTGAGCACTTCGGGCGAGCACGTGCAGCGACAGGTTTTAGTTGTGATTTATACCGTCTAGTTGCGGATCAATTCCAAACGATTGAGATCGTGGTTGCGCCTGCAGGGCGTGATGCTGATTTACTGCAAGCGATTGAATCAGTGCGTGCGAATGGTCAGCAAGTGGTGCAATTACTGGGTCAAGATCAATTGGATTCTGTGCCACAGGCTTCGCATAAGTTGGTGAAAATAGATGCAGATTGGCAGGTTCTAGCGATTTAATCGAGTTGCTGTAAAAGTCCTGTAAAAGATTGATGGTTTTAAAGTTTTAGTAATTCGGGTGATGCACCATTGTTTGAATACAATACAGAGCAGTGTGCATTTTCAAGACAATTTTTAATGATGTAATGAGGCTATTATGGGCAAGAATGTTGTGGTACTCGGTACCCAATGGGGCGACGAAGGTAAAGGTAAAATCGTTGACCTGCTCACAGATCAAGCAGCTGCAGTAGTGCGCTATCAGGGCGGTCACAATGCAGGGCACACATTAGTCGTCGGTGGTAAGAAAACCGTTCTTCACCTCATTCCATCAGGTATTTTGCGTGACAATGTGTTGTGCTTCATTGGTAATGGTGTGGTGCTTTCACCTGAAGCTTTGATCAAGGAAATGGCGATCTTGGAAGAAGAAGGCGTACCTGTCAAAGAGCGTCTGCGTATTTCACCAAATTGTCCATTGATTTTGCCAAATCATATTGCACTGGATCAAGCTCGTGAGAAAAAGCGTGGCAATGCCAAAATCGGTACAACAGGTCGTGGTATCGGGCCTGCGTATGAAGACAAAGTCGCTCGCCGTGCGGTGCGTGTAGCAGATTTGATTCGTGGTGGTGCGGCGCTTGAGCAACAATTGTCAGAATTATTAGAATTCCATAATTTTCAATTGACCCAATACTACGGCGTTGAAGCGGTTGCACTTGAAGATGTGTTGGCGCTTTGCAATGTATGGCGTGAAGTGCTTGCACCGCTTGTCGTAGATGTGACAGAAACTTTGCATCAATACCGCAAAGCGGGCAAGGCGATCATGTTTGAAGGCGCACAAGGTTCGTTGCTTGATGTGGATCATGGTACCTATCCGTATGTGACCAGTTCAAACACCACAGCAGGCGGTGTGAGTTCTGGTTCAGGTATGGGGCCACTGCATCTTGATTATGTTTTAGGCATCACCAAAGCCTATACCACACGTGTTGGTGCAGGACCTTTCCCGACTGAGCTACATTATGATGCAGCGACAGATACAGGTGATGCGATCGGTCGTCATTTGGGTACAGTCGGTCATGAGTTTGGTGCATCAACGGGTCGTCAGCGTCGTTGTGGTTGGTTTGATGCAGAGATTCTACGTCGTTCGGTTGAAGTGAACTCATTGTCAGGGATTTGTTTGACTAAACTTGACGTACTTGATGGCTTAGAAGAAATTAAAATTTGTGTGGGCTATGAGCCAGCGGATTCGGGCTGTGCAGGTTCTTCGGATGCGATCTCTTTTGAGTGCTTAAAACCAATCTATCAAACTATGCCAGGTTGGACTGAATCGACAGTTGGTTTAACCAATATTGATCAACTCCCTGCAAATGCTTTGGCGTATGTGAAGCGTATTGAGCAATTGATTGAATGTCCGATTGATATTGTATCGACAGGGCCTGATCGTGCGGAAACCATTGTTTTACGCCATCCATTTAGTGCATAACTCGTACTAGAATGCCGTATAAATGAAAAAATGCCAGTGTAAAACTGGCATTTTTATTGGTGTAGATAAAATCAATTAATGTGCGTGTTGCTCAGAATGATTCATCTCTGTAGTTGTACCATCTGTGCTATTTCCCTCAGGCATTGCCATTTCAGTGTTTGATTCAAGCGTGGTCGCATTCGCCATTTTGGCATCAGTTGCCGCTTGTTGTGCGGCAGCTTCAGCGGCTTGTTTGCGCTTTTGGCTTGGCATGTAGTCAGGTTCTTGTGAAATGGATAAGAACAAGAAACCTAAAAATAGCACAGCAAAAACAATCGCAATAATCACACCTTTCCAACCAAAGATGGACTTGTCTGATTTTGTATATTCGTCACTCATATTGAGCTCCTTTCTTTAACATTCAAAAAAATTAAAATCACTTAAAACTTCATGCTGACACGAGCCCAGTAATTGCGTCCCGTTTGATTAAACTGTTCATTGCTGGCATAGCCAAATACCGATGCGCCTGCTTTATTGAGGTGTTCAGTATAGGTCTCATCCAAGACATTATCTATACCGAATGCCAGTCCGATCGCAGGATTGATTTGATAATTGGCATTCAGTGACAGGGTATTAAAGGCTTCACTTTCTTGCAGATCATAACCAACAATATTACCTTCGTTTAAGCTAATCCGATCTTGCTTGGCAACCACTCGCCACAACAGTCCAAGACTATATTGATCTGTGACATAGCGTAGATTCAAGCGACCCTCAAGCGGCGCGATCTGTGCTAATGGCGTATTGTCCGTAGTATTTTCTCCCCATGCGTACATGGCACTGAGGTCGGTTTGCAGACGATCAGTAAAGTTGTAGCCCACGCCAAGCTCACCACCTGCAATGGTTGCATCGACATTTTCAGCAAGCGGTCGAGTATTGCCATTATAACGAACCAGAATAAAATCGTTGATCACACCCGCATAAGCCGATGCCCAAGACTTATATTTGCCCGATTGATGTTCAAAACCAAGATCGAGTTGCGTGGTTTTTTCAGTTTCTAGATTATTGAGATTATCGACCATCAGATAACTGCTATTGCCCATCATGTCGGCATAACTGGTTGAGGTGCTATACAGCTCCCAATAGTCTGGACTGCGCTCGACATGACCCACGCCAACATAGCTCTTCAAACCATTGTCTTGATTGTTTTCTAATCTGATAAATGCGCTTGGTAGGGTGTCTTTACGCACTTGATCATTCTCGGCGCTATCGACTTTGACCTGATCAAAACGTAGACCTGTCACCACTTTGTTTTGCGGATTGACTTGATAACTCAGCTCACCAAACGCACCGTAGCTTTGAAAATGCAAATCTTCTTCGAGTGGCATATTCATCGACGGCATGGCGGAGCTTTTCATATCGCCAGCGTGCTTGTTGCGCTGTGAATCTAGCCCTGTGATTAAGCTGAATTGATCCCAATCACTGGTCATAGCAATACGGCTATTCAAGGTACGACGTGTAACCCGAATCGACATTTCATTGGGCATGCTCATTCCCATCATGGTGGTCATCGGCGCATCACGCAGACTGTAATTGTCCATCACATGATCATTAAAACTATAATCAACCTGCGCTTCAATCTTTGAAATTACATCGCTAAAGTTGCGTTTCTCAGCATGCAAGCCCAAACTTTCTCGTTTGAATTGCGAGCCATCCATGCTGCGTCCCGCATAAGCGGATTCACCATCGCCCACACCCGCTTTTAGTTCGAGCCATGTATCCGCATCAGGAGTCCAACCAAGCGCAAGATCACTGCTCCAGCGTTCCCAATTGGAATGAATGGTTTGCCCATCACCATCTTGATAATCTTCAGATTTGGAGCGGTTGGCATTGAGACGTGCATAGACTTTATCGTTGCCCAAAGCCACCTCGACATTGTGATCAATACGCCCAAATGATCCAAGCATTACGCTGGCTTCACCTTGATAGGGTTTATCCTTGTCAAAAGTAGGGGCTTCGCGCTCAAACAGCACCGTCGCTGCAGAACCTGGTGTCGCATATTGCACAGTTTGCGGGCCTTTTATCACGGTGATTTTGTCGAAACTTTCTGGGGAAATATAAGCGGTTGGTGCGTCCATGCGATTTGGGCAGGCACCGAGATTTTCCGTGCCATCGGTAAGCATTTTAATCCGTGAGCCGTACATGCCACGAAAGGTCACATCACCATTGGTTCCGCCATTTTTCACGCTATTAAAGCCCATGATGCTATTCAAATAGGCAGCACCATCAGAGGCAGGCATCGGCTGAACGGTTTGTTTGGCATCGGTTTCCACGATCAAACCATTGGCTTGATTGCCTTGTTGCGCTGTCACCACAATTGGAGAGAGTTGGATCGGAGAAGGCATAACAGGAGTATTTTTAGTCGGCACTTCGGCATGCTGATGGTCATGCGTTTGAGTCGTTTCAGTGCCTAAAGCATTTGCATAGCTGAGCTGAACAGCGGACTGACAGACCAAAGTCATCGCAAACATTAAAGGTTGAGTTTTAAAATTTTTCATAAAAATATTCGCAAAACAATTTTTAAATTCGATCGCAAAACATGGCACGTACTTTTGCACTGGCGTGAATCAGCCAAGGAAAGTGATGTGCATTATTTTGCAGTGAAGTTTTTTTAAAGTTATGCGAATAGTGGCGGGGCACGCCCTTGAGGAATCAGAAATAAACGCTGTAAATAAAAATAAATCGGCGCAAATTGTCGCTGTAAAAACAGCAAACGCACTTGTACACGCTCAAACACTTCTTTAATCCCAAACTCAGGCGGTAAGACTAAGTTGGCATACACTGTACAGTATTGACATTGATGACCTGCATCATGTTGATGTGTACTGTGCGGAAGAGGTTTTGCTTGATCATCCATAGATATCACAAGATGATTAGAGTGTAATGACATTGAGCGTGCATCGTGCGTACTATTTTGATTCTGATCTGTTGTATGCGCTTGATGTGAATACTGATGATTTAATAAATGGTTTGATGTATTTGAATTGACAGAATAATCATGCAACAGTAGCGCACGAGTAATAGTCTCACACACAGGTGAAATCTGATATTGCGCTGGGAGGAGTGGTTGCAGAAAAACCGCAACCTGTAAACAAACCGCAAAACAACTCAATAATAAGCCACTAAAAAAAAGCATGCTTTGATTTGAGCAATGCTGATTAAATTGCTTTTGATTGAAACCGCTAGGCGACATGCGTTGATGAAATAACAACGGCGTTACTCAACAAATCAGAGATTTAAATCGTGTTACATATTATCACACATTGCTATCTACGCCATGAATATTTAATTCCTTAAAAAATAGGCTTGATTTTCTACGGATAGACCTTATAAACGTGTAGACAATATTCATTTTCATTTATGTACTGGACCATCTATGTTATTTCATCTGCCAAAGTTGCCTTCAGAGCTTCGAGTCGTCCATCTCAACCAACGTATCGAACAACAACGTCGTCGTATTGCACAAACCACATTAGGTAAACTTGAACTGTTGCAACTCACCGCACAGCTCAAGCGTGAAGCCTTAGCCCGTAAGAAAAATAATCAGAAAATTTTTGTTTTAGATTTCAAAGGCGATATGAATGCCAGTGCGGTCGAACAGCTTCGTGAAGAAATTACTTTGATTTTAGCCACAGCTAAAGCAGGCAAAGATCGAGTGGTACTGCGCTTAGAAAGTCCTGGTGGTGTGGTGCACGGCTATGGTCTTGCGGCGGCACAATTGGTGCGTCTACGTGATGCGGGTTTTCATCTGACCATCTGTGTCGATAAAGTCGCTGCCAGTGGTGGCTATATGATGGCGTGTATTGCCAATGAAATCATTGCGGCACCGTTTGCGATCTTAGGTTCGATTGGTGTGGTAGCACAGTTGCCAAACTTTAATAAACTGTTAAAAGAACATCATATTGACTATGAGGTGTTTACCGCTGGTGAATATAAGCGCACTGTGACCTTATTTGGTGAAAACTCAGAGCAAGGTCGTGCCAAGTTTGAACAAGAGCTTGAGCAAACTCATGCTTTATTTAAGCATTTTGTCGAAAACTACCGTGCGCAGTTGAATGTCACCGAAGTCGCAACAGGTGAGCATTGGTATGGTGAAGATGCGCTGAAGTTAAAATTGATTGATAAAATCCAAACCTCGGATGCTTATTTGTTAGAACATTTACAGCAACATGACGTCTATGTGCTTAATACTCGCAAAAAGCCAACTTTGGGTGAAAAGCTTGGATTGCAAGCTGCAAGTATTGCTACAGCGATGATGCCGACTTTGGTTGATTCTGCCAAAGAGAGCTTGATGAAACTTTCACAAAAAACAGTTGCTTTCAGAGATCCAAACTTATAAACCTTCAAACATTTTTGTAATCAAAAGCCGCATTCGTGTGGTTTTTTTAATAATTTTTATTATAAGTGGTTTAGTTTTATACAATATTTTTTATATTTTGGTTTTTTGTTAATCATTTTAGTCAGAATTCTTTTGCCTCAATTACACGGATTTTGTTTGTATTTTTGTGTAAATAATGTATATTCAGTCACGTAAAAATAAATTTTTTTGTGGTAATTGTACAATCCTGCAAAACTTTTGAGATCATCTGTTGTGAGCGAGGCCAGCATGGACGACCGATGCAATATTGGAATATTCCAAAAATTTTTTATCATTCCAATCATTGGTTTAATTTTATTGATTGCAAATAGTGCTGTCTACGCTCAGCCAAAAGCAGGTACAACGATCACCAATATTGCAAGTGGTGACTTCTACGATGCACAAGGCAATCTTCAAGTTATCAATTCCAATCCCGTTGTACTTTCTGTACAGCCGATCTACGCATTAACACTGCAAAGCAACCAATCGAATATCGGTACAATTGGAAGTCAACTTGATTTTCCTCATGTATTAACCAATACAGGTAATATTGCTGACGATTATCAATTGAGTTTGGTTCAGTCGGGCAGTGATCAGTTTGATTTAAGTGGTGTAGCAGTCTATATCGACCGTGATCAAAATGGTGTTCCTGATGATAATAATAACTTACTGGCAAATGGCGCAACGATTCGTTTAGAAGCAGAAGAGTCTGCGATGCTTGTTGTGGTGGGTACAATACCTGCGAATCAAACCACTGGAAATATTGCAAACTTTACCCTCACAGCAACAAGTCAATTTAACACAGCGATCAACGCCACTGTTACAGATACAACCAAAGTAATCGATGATGCTGCAATCCATGTCACCAAATCACAAAGTGTGAGTTATGGCAAAACTGGCACAGTGATTACGTATACCTTTAATTATGAAAACACGGGTACAGCAGCAGGGCGTTTATTACTCACAGATACTTTGCCTGTAGATTTAACTTATCAAACAGGTACTGGTAAGTGGAGTAATGGTACAGGTAGTTTGACTGATAATGATGATACAGAAACAGGCAATAATGCTGCAGTAGCTTATCAATTTAATGCTGGCGTGGTTGAGTTTGAGTTTGTGTCTGTTCCTGCTTTAACACGAGGCACGATAAGCTTTGATGTTATGGTGAATGATGATGCAAAAGTAAAAATTGCCAATACAGCAAACTATCAAGTCTTCGATTCAACAAATACAGCGCAGAAAACAACACCAACCAATACAGTGATTTTTACAGTTCAGCATGAATTGGCTGTTGTGATGAATAATACACCATCTGCACCTGATGATAATGGCGATGCAACGAATGCACCTGATAACTTGATTAGTGTTAATAATTCACAGGCTGGTGGTGCGGAAGTCATCTTTGAAAACTATGTATGGAATGTCGGTCAAGCGACAGATACTTATAATCTGACGATTGCTAAAAGTAATGTTCCGAATTGTGCTGTAGTACGTATGTATCATAGCGATGGTCGTACTTTATTAACCGATACAAACGCAGATGGAGTCATCGATACAGGAGCGATGGCTTCTTCAACAAATAAGCAAATCAAATTGGGCGTTTATTTCCCATCAGATTGCGTACTGACTGGAACGATGAACTTTGATATCAAAGCGACTTCAGTAACCAATACTGCAATTACGAATAGCACGCGTGATCAGATCGTTAATGTGGTAATTACTGGTACGAGTGACTTATATAACGCTGAGGATGATTCGGGTCTTAACGTCGGTAATGTTGATAATAATGGTGAAGCGTGGATTACCAAAAGTGGAAGCCGTGGCGGAACGGTGGTGTTTCCATTAGAAATCTTAAATAGTGGCAATTTACCGAATAACTACGAGCTTTTTGCCTCAAGCGTAGCGATAGATGTCACAAATATCACGACAACGATGCCTGCAGATTGGGAGGTCAAGTTCTTTGAAGGTGATCCAACGTGTACAGCTTTGGGTGCTGAGATCACAAACTCAGGAAGTATTCCTGCAGGAACTGCTAAACAATTTTGTGCAGTCGTGACCATTCCACAAGGGACTTCGCTTGATGCACTACCAATTTGGTTTGCGATGAAATCTCCGCTGAATGGTCAAGCAGATAGTGTAAAAGATCAGATTGTGATTCAACAGCTTCGTAATTTGAGCTTGGCGAATGATCAGCAAGGTCAGGTGGCTATTGGTGGTACGATTACCTATCTACATACTTTGCGTAACAATGGTACATATGTAGAGGGTGATGTGGTAGGCGACGTAGTATTTTCTGTAGCGCCTATGGATGTGAATGATCAGTTTATCTATACACTATATTTTGATGCAAATGCTAATGGAGTTTTGGATAGCAGTGATCCATTAGCAAGTGATTTAAATGCGATCATGCCTATGGGCTTGCAGCCAAATGAGTCTATTCAGTTATTATTAAAAGTTGAAGCGCCTAGTAATACCACTAATGGGATGTTGAGTGTTGCGGAATTGATCGTGACTGCCACAGATACAATACAAGGTCTAACTTTACAGCCAATTAAAAATACGGATCAAACAACAGTAGGTGTTTCACAGTTACGTTTATTAAAAGAACAAGCCAAAGATGAGGGATGTGCATGGACTGCGGCTATTGTACCAACTGCTACCTACACCGTAACGCCTCAAGAGATTAAACCAAACCAGTGTTTAAACTATCGTATTACTATTCGGAACGATGGTTATACCGCGGCCACTAATGTGCAGATTAATGATGTTGTTCCGAGTTATACCTTTTTAAGGCCGTTATTGCCACCGTCAGTAAGTCAAGGTAGTGTGACTGTAACAGGTGCGAACATTGTGGGGTCAATGGGTACATTAGAACCTCTTGAGCAGGCAATACTTTATTTCTCAATACGTGTGACACCTTAAAGAGCGGATGAATATCATGGATAAAATGTCGAATTTCAGCCAAGCCCGCCACTATTTCAAGCAAAGTATTTACTTTGCTGTCATAATTTTTGGTGTGCTGTTGAGCACAAATGTATTCGCTGCCAATCAAACCATTATCAGTAATATGGCAATTGGTGAATACACAGAAGAAGGCTCTACAGTAGTTCAAGTCAGCCGTTCGAACTTAGTGCAAACGACGATTTTACCTGTGTATTCTTTCCAGTTGACAGCAGATAACAATAAAAATGTAGTTGCAGGACAGACTGTTTATTTACCACATACTTTAACCAATAATGGGAATTTTCCTGATCAATTCAATTTGTCGAGTTCGAGTTTAGTTGGTGATAATTTTGATTTAACAGGATTGGCAATATATTTGGATGCCAATCGTGATGGTTTGCCTGACTCTTCAACACCGATTACATCTTATGCTTTAGAAGCGGGGCAGTCTGTTGGTTTGTTGCTTGGTGGTGTAGTTCCAAGTAGTGTAACGACTGGTCAGGTGTCTGTATCAGGAATTACTGTAAATTCTGTTAATGGGCAACACGTTGGAACTAATGGTGATACATTGACAGTGACGAATCAATCTGCATTGGTTGTGCGTAAAAAATTCTCAGTAACTGAAACAACAACGGGAAGCGCAGTAACGATTCGTATTGATTATCATAATAATGGTACGGTTACAGGTAATGTGACTTTGGTCGATGTATTAAGTACAGACTTAGATTATTTGGCTGGAAGTGAAAATTGGAATGGAACAGCGGTTAATCCTGCAACAGGTTCAAATGATCCAGTAGGTATTAACTATAGCGTCACCAATGATGTTGTAACTGCTGTTATTACTAGTGTTCCTGCAAATACATCAGGCTTTATTGAGTTCCGTGCAACTGTAGTACGTGCAACCGCTGGTGATATTAGTAATGTTGTATATGTTGCATCTGATCACGATAACTCGACATCAACTGCTAGTATTTCTGATGAATCGAATATCGCTGTCCTACGTGTAGAGCCGATCTATGACGTTGAAATTAATGCGAATTCTAGCTCTGCCAGTGCAAGTGCAGCAGATAACGTATTGACTGCTGCAGGCGTGAGTCAGGGTGGTGTTATTAATTTCACTAACTATGTGTGGAATACAGGTAATACAACCGATCGCTATAACCTCATCATCGCAAATAATACATTCCCAGCGGGCAGTGTGGTTGAGTTTTATCGTGCAGATGGTGTAACGCCACTCCTTGATAGTAATGCTGATGGTGTTCCTGACACAGGTAGCATTGCGCCAAATCAAAATCTTGCAATCGTGGTCAAGGTGCGCCTACCAAGTGACTATGCTGTATCTGCATCAGAAACATATAGCATTACGCCTCAAGCGCAATCAATCAATCAAAGCTCGGTTGTTGATACGGTTGAAGATCGTAGTAGTTTAAATGCGATTACATCTACTCAACTTGTTGATTTATATAACAGTCCAGAAACAACAGCGAATGGTACAGGTAATGGTAATGTTGCTAATGCAGGTGTTGCTTGGAAGACGTTAACAACGAATACAAGTGATGCAGAAGCAGGTTCTACTGTTGTGTTCCCATTAACGGTAAAACACACAGGGACGCCAACAGAATATTTACTCAGTGCTGATGCAGATCAAAACTTTGCTCAAGCAAATCTGCCTGCAGGTGTAAATTCAGTACGCTTTTATCAAACTGCAGATGCAAACTGTACAACTTTAGGTGCTGAAATTGGTAAAACACGCTATCTCAATGATGGTGAAACACAAACTGTTTGTGCTGTTGTGGAAATAAGCCCTGAAGCAGAAACAAGTACGGTGCCAGTATATTTTCGTGCGAGTTCTACAAGTGTCACAAGTACAGATGGAACGACAAATCCGGGCTTCGATACGATCTTGAACCAAATTGCAATTACCAGTGTGGCATCTGAGGCTGAAGTTGAGTTTATGCCTGATCTCAGTGGTCAAGTTGCACCACAAGGGACGATCATTTATAGCCATCTTTTGCTCAATCATTCCGATACAGCATTAGATTCTACGCATGACTTTGTGATTAATAACTCAAATCCTGACTTTAAAGCAGACTTGTATTTGGATAGTAATGGTAATGGTCAGTTTGATAGTGCAGATGTGCTTATTGATAGCATTGCAGATTTGCCAGGTGGCGTCTTAGCTGCGAATACGGAAGTTCGTCTTTTTGTTCGAGTGGAAAATACAGCTGCGAATAACCTTGCACAAACTAATACCACTACAGTGAATTTGGTTGATGCTTCTGATGTAGTCATTGATCAAGTCGTTGATTTAACGACCGTGAATAACCAACAATTGATTTTAACGAAGCTACAAGGTTTGGATGCAAATTGTGATGGTACGGTGGAAGGTGCATACACAAGCAACATTTTGCCAATCGGTAAAAATACGAATGGCTCAGAGCAGTGTGTGCAGTATCGTGTGACTTTAACGAATCAGAGTGCAACACCTTTAAATAGCGTCTTTACTTTCCGTGATCAGACACCAGCGTATACGGTGTTATCTCATGCGCCTAGTTGTGCTAGTTGTAGCTCGATCTCTAGTACAACAGCTGTAGGTAGCGCAGGGAATGTCAGTGGTACTTTGAGCAGTGTGGCAAGTGGTCAGTCTTATGAGTTTAGTTTTGGGGTGCGCTATGTTGCAGAATAATTTTAGGTGCATAAGTATGATTACGTTGAATAGAGCAATGACTTCGTACAAAAAAGCTATATTGATGAGCATGGTAATACTGATGACAATATGCATTAGTATGACAGCTTCAGCGCTACCAAGAACTTTGGAAATATTTTCAGACTCTAGAACATCTGGAGCAACCACGGGACCAACTTCAAGTGCGCAGACACATACATTTCGTTTAAATGCAAATAACCCTACCGATAATAACTATACTACTTATACCCCAACGACGACGGTGACGTACAATATTAGCTCGGTTTACAACTACTCTAAATATTCAAGTGGGAGCTCAAGTACCAATCCTGACTTTACAATGGGCGGTTCAATTAATGCCTCGGGCGACTTTATAACAAGTAGAGGAACGTTCTCGCCCCTGAATACTATTGGTGATCCAATTAATGGGAATTTTTCAGCGTCGATTCAGAATGCACCTACAGGCTGTGCAGGGAATAGTACTAACTGTTCGTCGGGAACTACGGGTGGTATTAATACTTCAAGTAACTATGGAATGGCATTATTTACTTCAACTAGTGGATTGGCAGCAACTAACCAAACGCTAAATGGGCGCCATCGAGTAGGTACAATTACAGCAACTTTTAATCGTGCTGTAACGAACCCTGTACTTCATCTTGCTGGCTTGGGTGGAACTTTTGGTAATCAAGGATTTTCAGCTGAGTTCGACTTGGTAAATAGCGCCTCTGCTACAGGCGTTACAATGTCAAGGCTCTCTGGTAGCTCAGGCTTTTCTGTCACATCGACACGTATTGCAAATAGTAATAGCGTTATTAGTGCAACTACTGGTAGTGGTGGTGCGAGTGGCAGTGTTTATTTGCAAGGTCGACGAATTACATCATTAACATTCGATGTATATTTACATGGTGATGGCAGGGGTACATATTGGCGCCGTTCTGATAATATAGTTGCTGGAGATCTATTCTTTTTTGGTATTTCTAGTCTTGAAGCAGATAATGATGTTTCTATTGTCAAAAGTCAGCGAAAAAGTACCAGTGATAGTTTTGTTCGTACAGCGTTGAATGATGTACCAGTAGATACAGTCATGCAGTATCAGTTATCAGTTGCCAATGGGAGCACTAGTCCGATATACGCAGTTGCTCCTGCGACATTTAGTGATAACATTCCGAGTAATATCACCAATCTGAGTGTTGTCGGCACACCGTCAACTACAGGGACGGGTACAAGTTGTACAGGCAGCTTGTCAGGTAATACTTATTCGGGTGTATTTTCAGGTCCTGTTGGTGGGACATGTACAGTAATAGTTCAAGGCACTGCCACAGCTTTAGGTAGTTTTACCAACACTGCAAATTTGTTTGAAAGTAGTACCGATCCTGATACCACCAACAACAGTAGTTCTGTCAATGCAACTATTATCAATGGTGCAAAAATTAAAATTGCGAAAAGGTCAGTAGGTGGCGTAGGTACATTTAACTTCTCTTCTATCTCAAATTTGCAAAATACAACCACAGATGTCACGTCAACGAGTTTGACGACGACTGTCGCTGGGACTGCTGTAACTTCTGCTCAATTATGGGCTAAGTCCTTAAATACTGCGGTAAATATTACTGAGGGGTCTGTACCTAATTATCAGTTGACGAGTGCAGTATGTACCGATGCCAATAGTGCAACAACGGGGAATACAGGTAATTTTGGTACGCTTGTGAATAATACACTCACGATAGCAGCGGCGAATATTAAAAATGGTGCAGATATTACCTGTACATTTACCAATGAGAAAAAGCGTAATCTAACGATTCGGAAGTCTTGGTCGAATGCCAAGATTAATGATGCTGTAAATATTACAGCGACTGGTTTGACGGATTTTTCAGCGATAGCGCAAACAGCGAGTGAAATTGACTCTGCGGGGGCTAAACTTGCTACGGTTGGTGCGCAAATCACGATTGCCGAATCATTTACGACTGGAAGTTCTGCGAACTATAATGCTTCATTGCAATGTATGACAGAGCGTACGACACCAACAGTAGTTACTGTCACAAATAATCAAATCACAATGCCAGATGAAAATGTAACCTGTACGTATACAAACACAGGTACATTTATTGATCTGAGTATTGTAAAAACTCAACGCGCAGGTACATCAGGTACTTTTACACGAGATCCTGTGGGCATCGTTCCTATACCTTCAGTTGGAAGTACTGTTGAGTATCAGTTGGTCATGACTAATAATGGTCCAACAGCAGTTACTGGGGCGACTTTTTCTGATGCTATACCTTCCCCATTTATCTTTAGTTCGATTGTAAGTCAAACAGGCGGAGGAGGTGCAACAGCTTGTACTGCAACTGAAAATCCAACAGGAAGTAATACCGTCACTGGTACTTTTAGTGGTCCAGTTGGTGCTACTTGTACAGTGGTGATTCGAGCAAATGCTCCTTTTTTAGCTACGCAAGGATCGTATACCAATACGGCAACGATTTCCACGCCAAGTGGTATTAGTGATTCTGACACCACGAATAATAGTATAGGACTTACGCACTATTATTTATAGATTCTCTGTGGTAGGAGATGATTTTTATCGAGAATAAAGTCATCAATGAAGTCTTTGATGATTGGTCTAAATAATTTCTTCTGCCAACGATATACATTTTCAAAGATCCGCTC
>NZ_JAYROT010000032.1:0-9460 GCF_041911495.1 Acinetobacter sp.
AAGGCTTTGGGCATGATCTATCGTGAGCTTCTATGCGCTACGAACACAAGATTTTTTCAGCCTGTGTTTTATTTTAAGCGTATAATCAGTTCACAGCGATGTGTTCAACCACTCTGATTAAAAAATGTGGTTAACGCATTGATGTCAAAAAGTGTTGCTCTCAAAGATCAACCTTATCCCAAGCTATGCGCCAAGATGATAAGGAAAATATAATATGTCCCCACTTGATCCAGTCACTCAAGCCAACCTACAGACCGAGCTTTCAATGTCTGTGTTGATGACGCCAGATATGGCAAACTTTGCGGGAAATGTGCATGGCGGTACGATTTTAAGACTACTTGACCAAGCAGCATTTGCCTGCGCCAGTCAATACAGTGGTAGCTATGTGGTCACGCTTTCCGTCGATCAAGTATTATTTAAAGAGCCGATCCATGTGGGTGAATTGGTGACTTTCCTTGCCAGTGTCAACTTTGTTGGTAAAACCTCAATGGAAATCGGCATCCGTGTCGAAGCGCAAAATATCCAACAACGCACCATTCGCCATACCAACACCTGTTATTTCACCATGGTTGCCGTCGATGAGCATCGCAAACCTAAAGCGATTCCACCTTTAGTCATTGAAAATGCGGTGCAACAGTGTCGTTTTGAAGCGGCAGAACACCGTAAGAAAAGTCGATTGGAACACGAAAGCAATCATTTTTCTTGTAGTATTTATAAGCAATAAGCATCATTTTTGAATAGGGTTGATTTTTGAAAACCCAATGTGTTTTTCAGAACGCCATCACATTGCATAATTCTTAGACAAACACCGTATAAAAATAATGCGATTGGCGATGCAGGCTTCTGAAATCGTTTGCATCATCAAAGATATGCCATTACAATGCACCTCGTTCTAAGCAAGCAGATTCATGTCATGTCTTAAATCATGGCAATCACTTGTACTCTGCGTCCCTATCGTCTAGAGGCCTAGGACATCGCCCTTTCACGGCGGTAACCGGGGTTCGAATCCCCGTAGGGACGCCACTTTAATACCTACAAAGGATTGAAGTGTTTTAGAAATTAAATCTTCTAAATCAGAACATGCCTCATATTAGTCCCTATCGTCTAGAGGCCTAGGACATCGCCCTTTCACGGCGGTAACCGGGGTTCGAATCCCCGTAGGGACGCCAAATTCTAAAAAGCCCATATCGAATGATATGGGTTTTTTGCATTCTTGAGTTTGCAAAAAAAATTATTGTAAATTATTGAGCGTTACTCGCTGAACTATTGTTCTCATTTGGTTTTGGTAGTTCTTTATCAGTTTGAATAATAATCGCATCACCAACTAACTTTGTCTTTGGTTCTTCTTTCGGTTGAATCTGTTGCGCTATGTTTTCTTTCACGGCTTCATCTCGCTGAATACCAAAATCTAACTTAATTTTCTCAATCTCTGGTGTGCGTTTATAGTGAATCACTTTATAGCCTGCTTCTGCGATGAGCGCATCTCGCTCGGCATCTCTGCCTTCCTTACCTTTGTGACTTGAATCATCTAACTCCACGATGGCAACCACATTGAATTTATTATCCAAAACCACAAAATCAGCAACTTTGCGATTGAATAAGTTTCGTGTGGCATAGCCTTTTGCAGTCATAAATGCGTTAAAAGAAACCTGTGCAAGCACATGATGCTCAGGCAGAGCCTCCTTCAACCGCAAGAATGTTGGCTGTTCATTCATGGTCAATACACGCTTGGCTTTGATCGGATTACGTGTACCACGTTTGTCAAAATTAATTTTCGTGCTTGAAAAAAATGCTCCAATGAGGACAACTAAAACCACAAAGACTATCAACCAAATCATGTTTTATTCCTTTTTCTTTTTAAGCATTTATTAGTACAAGTTTTCGCGTCAAGTTTCAACCTGATTGATTTTACTTAAAAACCCTTTTGGTTTCTTCTGGAGATATTGTTGAATTTCTTCTGCATCTTCTTGGATTGCATCACTTGATAACAATCCTTTGTACATAAATACAGGCAAGCCATCTTCAATATCTTTATTTCTAAAGACTTGCGAACCATCTCGGTATTCAAAAATAGCGATCGGGAAATGATCTCTATCCACGACAAAATATCGCTTTTGCTTCACTACGATTTCTTTTGGGTCAAATTCTTGCTTCAATATGCGAAGAAAAATACTGTCATTTGAAGATAATGTATTTAGCTCACGAATCCGTTCAGCATCAGAATGATAAATCACTTTCATACGTTGACGCTGTTCATAAGTATAGTTTTTTGGGCGTTGATAGGATTTTGTTGGTTCAGGCTTAGGTGCAGTATTTCGACCAAACCAATAACCCACAAACAATCCGATCAATAATAATATGAGTCCTGACATTAACCCTTCGTCTTCCCAAGTGGGCGACCCATTTGCACCGGACTATTGGCTTTGAAATGACCATCCCAATTCACTTTATCTTTTTCAAATAAGACAATCGCTGTTGAACCTAGATAGAATCGACCAAGCTCATCGCCTTTTTCCAAAGTCATGTCATGTTCTTGTAGCTCGATACGTCCATTAGGTTTGACTTGTCCAGTCGCTACGGTTTCGATCCCTGCCACGATCATCGCCCCAACCAAGACCACTGCCATACGCCCAAGCTCGGTATCAAACAAACAGACCATGCGCTCATTACGTGCAAATAGTTCTGGGATATTCTCCGCTGTGACTTGATTCACCGAGAATAATTCCCCTGGCACATACAATGTTTCTGTCAGCTTCCCACCATATGGCATATGTACACGGTGATAGTCTTTTGGCGAAAGATACACGGTAATAAACTCACCATCTTGGAACGGTTCAGCCAAATTTGGATCAGCGATCAGTTGCTCTACGGTATAGCTTTGCCCTTTGGCTTGGAAAATTTTGCCTTGTTCGATCTTACCGAGTTGTGAAATTGCTCCATCGGCAGGACTGACCACATGCTTTGGATTGTGATCAATCGGACGTTGACCTTCTTTCAGTGCCCGAGTAAAGAAGGCATTAAACGATGGATAACGGCTAATTTCTTCTGCTTCGGCGATCGAGAGATCAATGCCATATTTTTGTTTAAAGGCATAAATCACCGCAGTCTTGAGCAGTGGTTGCTCACTGGCTGCGATTTTACCCACAAGACGGCTCAGCGCATGTTGTGGAATGATTTTTTGTAGACGAATAAATGCTTGATCGATCATGGCTTTAGACTTTTTAAATGTGGCTTCTGTTTGCGGATTGCGCTTGGTTTGGGATTTAAATCTTTTCGGATTAGCCTTGTTCAACAGGATGTTCTCCTTTGACGACAGCACTGTCCATGCGATTGCCCCACTCACTCCATGCACCATCATAGGCACGAATATTCCAGTTCAGCAATCGCCCAATGATATATGCCAAACCTGAACGATGATGGGACTGACAATAGACAATCACAGGTTTAGAGAGGTCAAATCCACGTTGTTCCAATTGCTGTTGAATGCGTGTCAATGGATGCAATTTTAAATGATCTTGGCGATTAATGGCAGTACTCCATTCGTACCATTTTGCCCCTGTGATATGACCTCCACGCCGTGCCGCCAAGCGCACACCCGTATATTCATCTTCAGTTCGACAATCCCAAAGTTGTACGCTTTGCGCTTCAACAATT
This sequence comes from Acinetobacter sp., assembly GCF_041911495.1. Classification (GTDB taxonomy): domain Bacteria; phylum Pseudomonadota; class Gammaproteobacteria; order Pseudomonadales; family Moraxellaceae; genus Acinetobacter. The sequence continues at coordinate 3,655 of NZ_JAYROT010000032.1, forward strand.
TCGGAGAGTTCATCATATTCAATTTGATAGTCTTGCTTGGCGCTTAAATCGACTTGGAAAATATTTGCAGTGTGTTCGATTTGATAGTGATCAATCGAGGTGGGTAATCCTGCTGCAAGCCATGCGTGAATGCCACCATTGAGCAAACTGGTTTGATAAAATCCTGCACAGTGCAAATTCCAAATCAAGCGCCCTGCCCATGCACCACCTTCATCATCATAGGCAATGACATGATGATTTGCGGTAATACCCAGTCGATCGAATAAGGCTTGTAATTTGTCGCTTTCAGGCAATAGTCCTGAAGCAAATTCATGATGACGCACCAATTCACTTGGACGTACCGAGATGGCATTGGGCAAATGCAATTGTTCAAACACCGACTCACGACTCAAGTCAACAATCCGAAATTTTGGATCATCTAAAAACGGTGCAAACTGTTCTGGCTCAACCAACAAACCAAACGGCACATCTGCATTCATAGTTCTAACCTTGTAATACGACCATTTCGAGCGAGTACATAGTGATTTTGATTCGCCCCTAAAGCCCCAAATCATAACATAGTCACTTATCAGCAATTACACAAAATCAGTCTATGCTTAGTCAATTTTCTGCGAATCAACATCCATCGTAAAATCAACCTTGATCATCGAGTATAGTCGAGGAAATTTATTTCTGATACGAGGCAACCGAGCGAAGATGTACAAAGAGTACTTCGAGCGAGGTTAACGCTGTAGCAGAATTAAATCTCTGACTATATTTCAAAGACTTGGCGGAGATAAGCTAGGAACGTGTCATTATCCGTCATGGTTTTGCCTGGGCTGTCGGAGATTTTCGCCACCGACTGACCATTACACTCTACCAATTTTAAGACAATGTTTAACGCCTTTTGTCCCATATCATTGGTTAGATTCGTTCCGATACCAAAGCTGACTTGGAAGCGATCTTTAAAATAGTGATGCAAATCCCACGCTTTTTCTAAATCCAAACCATCGCTAAAGGTGAGCATCTTGGTGCGACTGTCGATTTTCAACTTTTTATAATGTGCATAGGCTTTGTCGCCCCATTCATAAGGGTCGCCACTGTCATGTCGTAGACCATCGAATAGCTTGGCAAAATACAGGTCAAAATCTCGCAAGAAAGCATCCATACCGACCACATCAGTCAAGGCAATTCCCAAGTCGCCACGATATTCTTGCACCCATGCTTCCAATGCCGCCTTTTGGAAATCTCGCAAACGCACGTCCAACGCCTGAAATGCCTGTAGAAATTCATGCGCCATCGTCCCGATCGGCGTAATGCCCAGTTGCATTGCCAGATAGACATTGCTTGTCCCTCGAAGCACATTTGGCGCAGCCGCTCTTAAGGTTTCTACCACATGCTTTTGCCACGCATAACTATAACGGCGACGTGTACCAAAATCTGAGACCAAAAATGGTGGCTCGCCATCGACCTGCTGTTCGGCATAGCTTTTTAAAAGCTCAGCTTTGGCTTGTAGGCGTTTTTCACCTTCGATATGTGCCGACTCTACATCCAAGCGACGATAGTACAATTCATTGACAATGGCGAGCACATAAATTTCAAAGAACATGGCTTGCACCATCGGACCTTCGATGCGAATCACCAATTCGCCGCTGTCATCCACTGTAGTTTCGATAAAACGGCGCTTGAGTTGGAACAATTCTAAATAATCAACAAAATCACTTTTGATAAAGCGCCATTGACGTAAAAATTTTAACTCTTCCGCAGTAAATTTCAGCGCACACAGATCGTCCAGCTCTCGGTCTAATTCTGCTTTTAATTCTCGGAGTGGATAGGCGGCTTCTTTGCTATTGCGACAACGAAACAGATAGACACTATCTGCTTGCGGGAATTGGTGTAACACCACTTGCAACATGGTGAATTTATACAGATCGGTGTCGAGTAAGGACTGAATAATGCCTGACATAAAATTTCCAACTCACCTTAATTTCTAAAAAGCTTAAATTCTTAAACGCTCATCGCCTTGCCACCGTCTGGGCTTTTTTGTTTGGCACGTTGCAAGGCAGGACGTTGATTAATTCGGGCGAGATATTTTTCCACATTCGGCAATGACAGTTCGCTTTGACGTGAGCATAAACCTTCTAATGGGAAAATCATTTGAATATCGGCAAAGCTAAATTGATCGCCTGCAAAATAGTCATGCTGCGCCAAATGCTGTTCGAGAAAGGCAACATGTTCTTTTAAACGTGGTTTTGAAAATTGTTTTTGTAATTGTTCACCAATCGCATTGGTGATCGGACGGGCTAGAAACGGCACTTTTTTGCTACCTAACTGACTGACCACCAAAGTAAATACCAACAACGGCATTAATGAACCTTCGGCATAATGCATCCAGTAATTATATTGATTGATGCCTTCTGCGGTCTGCGGTTTAAATTGACTGTCCATATCATACTTGGCTTGTAGATGATCTAGAATCACAGCAGACTCAGCAACCACCAAACCTTCATCGGTGATCACAGGCGCTTTGCCCAGTGGATGTACTTTTTTCAGCTCAGGTGGCGCAGACATATTTGGCAAGCGTTTGTAATATTGCATGTCGTAATCGATGCCAAGCTCTTCCAGCGCCCAAAGAATCCGAATCGAACGTGAAAATTGTAAATGGTGTAGGGTCAGCATATTTTTTCCTTAATTTTTTTCGAATTTGTTAAATAGCTTTATAGCAACAATCTATTTAACGATTATCATTGTTGCTGTTGACTCTGTTGTTGCCAACGACGTTGTTGTAAACGCTCAGATTCCACTTCTCGTTTATTCAACGCACGTTGATACAACACTGTACCTTTCAGCTCGGGTGGCAAATAGTCCTGCATGACAAAATGCTCAGGATAATCATGTGGATAGAGATAATTCACACCATAGCCTTGTTGTTTCATCAGTTTGGTCGGTGCATTGCGTAGATGTAGTGGCACTGGAAGTTCAGCCGTTTTTTCCGCCAAAGCCAGCGCCCGATTGATCGCCATATAGGTACTGTTACTCTTAGCACTGGTCGCCAAATACACCGCACATTGCCCAAGTACAATGCGAGCCTCAGGCATACCGATCGCTTGTACCGAACGGAAACATTCTCCTGCCATCAGGAGTGCATTTGGATTGGAGTTGCCGATATCTTCCGATGCAGCAATCAGCATCCGCCGTGCAATAAATACAGGGTCTTCGCCACCTTTGAGCATGCGAGCCATCCAGTACAGCGTCGCATCAGGATCACTGCCTCGAATCGACTTGATAAAAGCAGAGATCAAATCGTAATGCTGTTCACCTGATTTGTCGTAGCGAGCAATATTCTGTTGAGCGACTTTGACCACTAAAGCATCATTGACTACATTGTTCTGACGCTCTTCCAAATCTTCCGCAGGAGGTAAAGTACTAGCGACTAAATCAATCAGGTTTAAAGCTTTTCGTGCATCACCAGCGGCAAACTGAATCAACGCATCCCATTCATCAATGCGCATCGCACGACTTTTTAAAAATTGATCTTGTGTTAATGCTTGACCAATCAGTTGTTGAATCGCTTCATGATCTAAGGCATTCAGCATATACACCTGACAACGTGACAAAAGCGCACTATTCACTTCAAAAGAAGGATTTTCCGTGGTTGCGCCAATCAACGTAATTTTGCCTTTTTCCACTGCGCCGAGGAGCGCATCCTGCTGTGATTTATTAAAGCGATGAATCTCATCAATAAACACCACTGGCGTGAGTAAATCACCACTTTCAGCGATCACTTCACGGAGTTCTTTCACCCCAGTATTCAGCGCAGATAAACTGACAAAAGGTCGATCGACCGCCTGCGCAAGCAACAAGGCAATCGTGGTTTTCCCCACACCTGGAGGCCCCCAAAAGATGATTGAGGGTAGATGCCCCTGATCAATCATCTGACGTAGAGGCGCACCTTCTCCCAAAAGATGATCTTGTCCGATGATCTCATCTAAGCTCCGTGGTCGGATACGTTCGGGTAATGGGATGGTGCTATTCGACATGCAAACTACTCAAGATGATTTTGTCAGGGTTGTTGGGCTAAATTCATAAAATAGAATGTATCCATTGTCAGTGATGATGCAAATATTTACAAACAATTTCAGTCATTTTGAAGGCACTGAAAATCATCGACTATTTCATTACTTTGCAGTGAGATGTAAAAGCTTACTATTTGAACCATCTTCAATGACCCACAGACTGCCATCATTGGCAGAGATCATCCCGCGAATCCGCTCGCCCATATCTAAGCGTTGGACCTCCTTGGCGATATTGTCTTTGGCTTGGCTGAGATCAACGATCACGATGGATTCTGAAGATAGCCCGCCGATGATCGCTTTACCTTGCCATTGTGGGAATTGCTCACCTTGATAAATAATCATACTTGATGGCGAAATCACAGGTGTCCAACTGATCGTAGGCGTTTGAAACTCTGGACGGGTGTTATGATCGGGAATATCTCGCCCATCATAATGATCGCCATTTGAAACAATTGGATAGCCGTAATTGGCTGATCTTTTGATGAGATTCAGTTCGTCACCACCCTTTGGTCCCATTTCGACCACCCAAAGTTGTCCTTGCAGATCAAGTGCCATACCCAGTGGATTGCGATGTCCAAGCGACCAAATCTGCTTTGCCACATCGCCTTGATTGGCAAAAGGGTTGCCGTCAGCAGGTGTGCCGTCATCATTCAGTCGCAATACTTTACCCAAGTTACTCTTCATATCCTGTGCAGGATCAAAGTGTTGACGCTCGCCTGAAGCCACCCAAAGCTGATCTTCAAAGTCGAATAACATGCGATGCCCATAATGCCCTTGTCCTGACATTTTTGGCACTTGTTCCCAGATTTTTTCTAAATTTGTCAGCTTCGGTTGTTGCGGATTCGTGAGGTCGAGTTTAGCTCTGGAAATTTCTGCACCATAACCGCCTTGACCTTGTACAGCATAGCTCAGATAAACCCATTGATTTTCGCTAAAATGTGGATGAATCACCACATCACCTAAACCGCCTTGTCCGCCATAGGCAACTACTGGCACGCCTTGTACATCAACACTTTGCCGAGTCGACGGATCGAATAGTTTCAGCTTGCCTTGTCGCTCGGTAATCAGCAATTTTCCATCAGGTAGTGTATTGATTGCCCACGGCTCATCGAATGTTGCAACCTCTTCAACTTCATAGCTTTGATTAATTTTCGATGAATCTACACCATTCGCAGACGCTTCTAGATTTTGATTAGTTGCTTGCGCAGATTTATTTGGCGAGGAGCAAGCTGTCAATGTCGCAGTGACTGTTAGCCCCATGACCATGCAAAGATTTACACACAAAGATTTGGGATTGTATTTTGTATGCTGTTTACTGACTTTACCCATTTGCGACACTCCATTGATTCTACTTCTTTAATTTATCAGCATACGGTATTTTTTAGATTTTAACTGTGAAGTCTATGTTAATAAAACCTGTGCATTCTTATTCTGAGCACTCTATTTGGCTTTTAATTTTTTCATTCGATAGACGGCAATAATCATTGGTAAAGCCGTCACAATCAGCAATACAATATCCCAAATAACGTCGACCACGAGCATGCCAATAATACCCAGCATGCTAATCACACAAAGCAACCATAAAGTATTTAAATTACTCCACAGTTGCATTCTGCTCTCCTTTCATGTTCTTTTGCTTACGTTTTGCCCACCATAGCCACGCCCCATTCATGGTGATAAATAAGGTCAATACAGTGCAGAAACTCCTCAGAATTTTCAGTGGTAGACCGCCATAATCGCCAAAATGCAAA
>NZ_JAYROT010000033.1:0-4737 GCF_041911495.1 Acinetobacter sp.
GATATTGATCGAACAACTCCCGAATGATTTCTTGTTTATTGCGATAATGATAATACAGATTGCCTGGGCTAATACCGAGCTCAGCGGCAATATAATTGGTGGTGACCGCCCGTTCGCCCCGTTCATTAAACAGCGCCAAGCTGGTTTGCAAAATTCTTTCCTTGGTTTTAGACGCTTTCAACCGTTTATCCTTTATCGATTTAATGCACACGCTGAGCATTTAAAATATTCATCGCATGCGATCCACACACCACAATCACGATGCACAAAACCTATGTTTAAAATCCGCTTTTAAAATCCGTGCTTAAAATTAACTTTTAAAATCCGCTTTTAAAATCCATGTTGAAATTAGATTTAAAATCATCGTGTTGCAATATAACACAAGCCCATTTGCACCATATGATCATCGCCACACGATACATAAAAAGCGTTAACACCACATCAATCTAGCATAGCTTTTTGATTATTGCTTGACTATTTAGAGCTTTTACTCTAAAAATAGCGCAACGAATAGTCAATATGGCCACAAAGATATGAACAGCCTCAACAAAAGCCTCAGCAACACTGGATCAGACAAAATCCAAGAAATGCATGACATCCTTGCAGAGCAAAAGCGTGCTTATCGCCGTCATCAATTGCCAACTGCTGCTGAGCGTATTGATCGTTTGACCAATCTACGTGAAGTCTTACTGAAATATCAAGATGACATTGCCGAAGCAATCTCACAAGATTATGGCAATCGTGCTGTAGCAGAAACCAAGATCGGTGAAGTACTGACTTGTGTTGAGCAAACTCATTATTATTCAAAAAATTTAGAAAAATGGATGAAGCCATCGAAACGCCAAGTTGGACACATTCACCACCCTGCCAAAGCATGGGTAGAATACCAACCGCTTGGTGTGATCGGGATCATTGCGCCGTGGAACTATCCGCTTCTATTATCTGTGGGACCACTGATCTGCGCACTCGCTGCAGGCAACCACGCCATGATCAAAATCTCAAGCGCTTCGCCAAAGTTTGGTGCATTATTGCAAAAAGCTTTGGCAGAAGTTTTTCCAAGTGATTTGGTTTCTGTCATTAATGGTGGTGGTGCGATCTCCGATGCGTTTAGCCATTTAACTTTTGATAAATTGATCTTTACAGGCTCAACCGACGTTGGCAAAACTGTGATGCGTGCTGCCTCAGAAAACCTTGTTCCAGTGATCTTGGAGCTCGGTGGCAAGTCACCTGCCATCGTCCATCCTGAAATGTCGATCAAAGATGCTGCGCAACGCCTCGTTGCAGGAAAGTTATGGAATGCAGGTCAGACATGTGTTGCACCAGATTACCTATTCTTACCACGTGGCAAGACAGCTGAGTTTGTGCAAAGTTTCCGTAGATTTGTCACACATATGTACCCGACCATTCGGGACAATCAAGACTATACCTCGATTATCAATGACAAGCAGTATCGTCGTTTACAGGGTTATCTTGAAGATGCACAACAACATGGTGCACAAATCATTGAAATTAACTGTAAACATGAAGCGCTTGCCGATGTACGCAAAATTGCGCCGACTTTTTTGACCAATGTCACCCCTGACATGCAAGTGATGCAACATGAAATCTTTGGTCCGATCCTGCCGATTTTTGAATATGACAGCATTGATGAAGTGATTGACTTTATTAATGATCGACCACGCCCGTTGTCTTTGTATTATTTTGACTATAATAAGGATCGTGCAGAATACGTTGCGCAGCACACCCATTCAGGTCATTTTGGCAACAATCAAGCGCTCACCCACGTTGCCCAAGATGATTTACCATTTGGTGGCGTTGGTGCATCAGGGATGGGCAAATATCATGGTCCAGAAGGTTTCTTTAGCTTCTCTCATGAGCGCTCGATGATGTCTAAGCCAAAGTTGTACACCTTTAAGATGATTTTGCCGCCATTTAACAAACCGATCCACAAGATCATGTATAATACTCTGCTTCGTCGTTAACATGACGCCGAGGCACATTCAAAACCATGGTCAGCTATTTTGATGACATTTTTTTGAAGATTGATCAAGACATAAACGAATCGCATTGTTTATGTCTTATTTTTGGAAGGCGTGCTTGTGTTTTAACCTGAAATTTGGTATAAAACGCCCCTTACAAATGAGTTACCCTGTTTTACTTACTGACAAGCCTGACAAATACCATTTATTGTTCGGCTTAATCAATGGAGTTCACCATGTCTAAGGTTTGCCAAGTTACCGGCAAGCGTCCAATCGTTGGTAACAACGTTTCGCACGCAAACAACAAAACCAAGCGCCGGTTCGAGCCGAACCTGCACCACCACCGTTTTTGGTTAGAAACTGAGAAGCGTTTTGTACGTCTTCGTCTTTCTACCAAAGGTATGCGTATTATCGACAAATTGGGCATCGAGAAGGTTGTTGCTGATCTTCGCGCTCAAGGTCAAAAGATCTAAGGAGCCATTGCCATGCGTGATAAAATTCGCCTAGTTTCAACTGCTGGTACAGGTTATTTCTATACCACTACGAAAAACAAACGTACGATGCCGGAAAAAATGGAAATCAAAAAATTTGATCCAAAAATCCGTCAACACGTGATTTTCAAAGAAGCTAAAATCAAATAATTTTAGTCTCTATAAAAAACGACTCTCGATGAGTCGTTTTTTTATGCCTGAAATTTGCATTGTTTGCTATACTTTAAGCGATAAATTTTGGCATTATTTATGCTTTATCTCTCTTAAACATCTATTTCTATTCACAATATTATTTGGAGCGTGCTGTGCCACATGATGTAGACCTGATTATCTTACTCGCCGTTGGTTTTGGCTTGGCTTTGATTTTTGGCTATATCGCTGCACGTCTACGACTTCCGCCACTCATTGGTTACTTGATTGCAGGGATTATCATTAGCCCGAATACACCGGGTGTTGTGGGCGACATCCACCTTGCCAATCAGCTCGCTGAGCTCGGTGTGATGTTCCTGATGTTTGGCGTTGGCATGCACTTTTCCCTAAAGGACTTAATACAAGTACGACGGATTGCCCTCCCCGGTGCAATATTGCAAATCGCTGTGGCAACCATTTTGGGTATTGCTGTCACGATGCTTTGGGGGTGGTCATTTGGCTCGGCATTGGTCTTCGGTTTAAGCCTATCATGTGCAAGTACTGTCGTTTTACTCAAAGCATTGGGCGATCGTGGTTTGCTCGACTCGGTCAATGGGAAAATTGCCGTCGGTTGGCTTTTGGTCGAAGACTTGGTGATGGTCTTGGCTTTAGTTCTACTTCCTGCCACAGCAGTTTTATTAGGCGGTGTCAGTCTTAGTGATGACAATAGTCAAAATATTTGGCTAACCATCGGCATTACCTTACTCAAGGTTGCTGGCTTTATCGCCTTTATGCTCATCGTGGGTAAACGTCTTGTGCCGATGATTATGCAGTTTGTCGCTCGACTTGGTTCACGTGAATTATTTACCTTGACGGTAGTCGCTGCAGCCGTATCCATTGCCTACGGCTCTTATGCGATCTTTGGCGTGTCGATGGCACTTGGTGCGTTCTTCGCAGGGATGGTCGTCAAAGAATCTGACTTTAGCCATCGTGCTGAAGAAGAAACACAACCGCTGCGTGAGATTTTTGCCATTCTATTCTTCGTATCGGTGGGGATGTTGTTTGACCCTCGCATTATCATCGAAGAGCCTTTGCATATCCTTGCCGTAGTTGCCATCATCATGATTGGTAAAACCATCGCAGCGATGGCATTGGTGCTGTTCTTCCGCTATCCGCTCAACACGGCACTGACGGTCGGCGCAAGCTTGGCACAAATCGGCGAGTTCTCCTTTATCCTTGCGACGCTTGGTGTGGCATTAAAATTACTCACCCTTGAAGCACAAAATTTGATTTTGGCAGGTGCTTTGATTTCTATTTCTCTTAATTCATTTATCTTTACAGCAGTGGAACCAATTCAACGCTGGATTCGTGAACGCTCACATTTGGCACGACTCCTAGAGCGTAGTGGCGATCCACTGGCGATGCTGCCTGATGAAGTGGATCAAAGTAATCTGCGTGATCAAGTGGTGATTGTTGGCTACACACCGACAGGTCGCCACATTGCAGATCAATTACAAGCGCAGAATATCAAAGTGGTAATCACCGATCAGAACCGTGAAGTGGTCGAGAAGTTGCGCGAGAAAGGCATTGCTGCGGTATCAGGGAAACCAACCGATCCAAATGTCTTGATTCAAGCGCACATTATGCACGCACGCCTACTAGTGCTCCGCACGATGGATATTTTAGATATTCATCAAATTGTAAATATCGCAAAACAGCTCAATCCACAATTACAAATCATCGTCGGTGCGGAAAGTGTCGAAGAGGCAAAAGTGCTTCGTGAAGAAAACATCGGACAGGTTTATTTTGCTCAAGAAGAAATGGCGAAAAATATCACTGGAGATATTTTGACGCATATCGAACGTGTGCATCAAACTACACACTAATTCTTTGGATAATTAATCTTTCAGTTAACTCATCATCTTAAGGGAACTGTCCAAAAAACAAAAAAGGTGCAATCTGCACCTTTTCAATTTTTCAGCTAATATTTTCACATCAATGCAATTAACTATAGTGTTGTGGCTTTTGATCGACCACATTGGCATGCCATTTATTCATTTGTTGTTCCATCACACCATAGATCGCAGCCTGCACCATATGTTGCGCTACTGCACCTGCATTATCACCGAGTAGTTTGC
>NZ_JAYROT010000034.1:0-15269 GCF_041911495.1 Acinetobacter sp.
GAAGTACGTTCATCTTCTGAAGTGTATGGGCATACGTATACCATCAGCGGGCAAGAAACTCGTATTCCAATTGCAGGCATTGCAGGTGATCAACAGGCTGCATTGTTTGGTCAAATCTGTGTAGAGTCTGGTCAGGCAAAGAATACTTATGGTACAGGCTGTTTCTTGCTAATGAATACAGGTAAAGCAGCCGTACGTTCGGAACACGGTCTGATTACTACCATTGCCTGCGGTAAAAATGGCGAGGTGAATTACGCCTTAGAAGGGGCAATCTTCAATGCGGGTTCGAGCGTACAGTGGCTACGTGATGAGCTCAAAGTCATTCATGATTCGCATGATTCAGAATATTATGCGACTAAGGTGAAAGACAGTAATGGCGTCTATGTCGTGCCTGCATTTACAGGGCTCGGTGCACCATATTGGGATCCTGATGCACGTGGTGCAATCTTTGGGCTAACGCGTGGCGCAAGCTGTGAGCATATTATCCGTGCGACCTTGGAAGCGATCGCTTATCAGACTAGAGATGTCCTTGATGCAATGCAAAATGATGCCGATATTTCCCTGAAAAAATTACGTGTAGATGGTGGTGCGACAGGGAATAATTTTCTGATGCAATTCCAGTCTGACATTTTAAATGTGCCTGTAGAGCGTCCAACACTCAGAGAAACGACAGCAATGGGCGCTGCATTTTTAGCAGGTCTAGCGGTAGACTTTTGGCAAGATATTGATGAGTTGAAAGAGAAAATCTCTATTGATCAAACCTATACGCCGACGCATGATCACGATGAGATGCAAAAACTCTATAAAGGGTGGCAAAAGGCGGTAAAACGTACACGAGAGTGGGAATCAGAATAACAACATAATCTAGGAAGAGATGTGATGGGCTTAATTCTTCGGCATCAACAAACCATCGAACTGGTCAAGACGAGAGGCTATATCAGTATTGATGAGTTGGCACAGTATTTTAATGTGACACCGCAGACGATTCGTCGAGATATTAATCAACTGGCGGATGAAGGTTTGTTGCGTCGTTATCACGGTGGTGCGGCTTATGACTCCTCCACAGTTGCCAACACAGAGTACAGCATGCGTGCAGGGCAGTTGCTCGAAGAAAAGCGCCGTATTGCCGAGGCTGTTGCCAAAGATGTGCCAGATCACGCCTCGATCTTTATCAATATCGGTACAACCACTGAAGCGATTGCACATGCGCTGTTGCAACATAGCGGGCTCAAAGTCATTACCAATAATCTCAATGTCGCCAAAATCCTCAGCAGTAAGCAAGACTTTGAAGTGATGATCGCTAGCGGTCGAGTGCGTCCCGATGGCGGAGTGATTGGTCAGGCGACGGCTGACTTTTTTAAACAATTTAAAGTCGATTATGCGCTAGTTGGGATCAGTGGTATTGATCAAGATGGCACATTACTCGATTTTGATTTTCAAGAGGTCTGTGTGTCCCAAGCGATTATGGTGGGTGCAAGGAAGATATTTTTAGCTGCAGATAGTTCAAAGTTTGGACGCAATGCGATGAATCGCTTAGCGAGCTTAGATCAAGTCGATCGAATTTATACCGATGAAATGCCTGAAAAAGTATATGCTGATCGGATCAAAGCATCTGGTGTGCCGCTAATTATTGCGGAATAAATCAAATAAGATTGAGTTAATGTCTTTAAAATTAAGCATTTAAATAACTTTCATTGTTTTGAAATAAAAATTCTATAAGCTAAAAATGTTCGAAAATATTCGTTATTTCTCAAAAATAACGCTTGATAATGTTCGTTTTAAGGTTTATTATTTTCATAATAGAAAATTAATAAGATGTGTGGTGTGCTATGCAAAAACTTCAATCGTCCCAAAGTATCTTTGATTTATTCGTCGTTGGTGGCGGGATCAATGGTGTCGGTATCGCCAATGACGCCGCAGGGCGAGGGCTGTCGGTATTTCTTTGTGAAAAAGACGATTTAGCCAGTCATACTTCTTCGGCGAGTAGTAAGTTGATTCATGGTGGATTGCGCTATTTAGAGCACAAAGAATTTCGTTTGGTGCGTGAAGCATTGGCTGAGCGTGAAGTCTTGTTGGCTAAAGCACCACACATTATCAAACCGATGCGCTTTATCATGCCACATCGTCCGCATTTGCGTCCTGCATGGCTGATTCGTACAGGTTTATTTTTCTATGATCATTTGGGTAAGCGTAAAAAATTATCAGGTTCAAACAATGTCTTTTTTAAAGAAGATAGCCCGCTACAACCTGCGATCACTCGTGGTTTTGAATATTCAGACTGTACCGTTGATGATGCACGTTTAGTCGTTCTCAACGCCATGCAAGCTCGTGAAAAGGGCGCACAAATCATGACACAAACTCGTTGTGTTTCGGCAAAGCGTGAAGATGGGCTGTGGGTAATTAATCTTGAAAATACGCACGGACAATTCCAAATCAAAGCTAAAGTCTTGGTCAATGCGGCAGGACCGTGGGTATCGCAATTTATCCGTGAAGATGTGCAAATCAAATCCCCATATGGTATTCGCCTGATTCAGGGTAGTCATATCATCGTACCAAAACTGCATGACTTGGATAAATCTTTCATCATGCAAAATGACGATGGACGTATTGTATTTGCAATTCCTTATTTAGATAAATTTACCCTGATTGGTACGACAGATCGTGAATATGAAGGCGATCCTGCTAAAGTCGCAATCACAGAAGAAGAAATTACTTACCTGATCAAAATCAGTAATGAACATTTCAAAGCACAACTACAGCGTGAAGATGTGGTGAGCACTTTCGCAGGTGTGCGTCCATTATGTGATGATGAGTCGGATAATCCTGCGGCGATTACTCGTGACTACACTTTGTCTTTGATCCAAGATCAGGCTGATCAAGCACCGATGCTTGCGGTATTTGGTGGGAAGTTGACGACTTATCGCAAACTTGCAGAGTCGGCGATGAAGCAATTGCGTCCATTTTTCAAAGATAAAATGCAAGCAAGTTGGACGACAAAAGAAGCCTTACCTGGTGGTGAAAATATCACGTCGATTGAACTGTTAATTTCTGAAGTTCAAGAGAAATGTGTTGGCGTTTCAGAAGGTCTTGCAACTCGTTGGGTCAATGCTTATGGCTCACGTGTATGGTCGATGCTTGCACATATTCGCAAAGTCGAAGATTTAGGTTATGACTTCGGTGAAGGCTTGTATTCTCAAGAAGTAGATTACCTGATTGAGCATGAGTGGGCTCGTCACAGTGCGGATATTCTATGGCGTCGTAGCAAGCTGGGTTTGTCTTTCCCTACGGATAAAGTAGCAGAGTTGGATCATTATCTTGTGGAAAAACTGGTGGCGTTGGATGCGGCTTAAACCTAGTTGATCGTTCAAAATGATATAGAAAAGCAGATTCGAAAATCTGCTTTTTTTATTACTTAATTATTGAAGATTAATTCAAATCAACGGATTGGCTCACCTGACTGCGCATGTTTTTTTAACAACTCAGGCGCTTTGAAGCGTGCACCAAAACGACTTTCTAATTCATTGACACGTTGCAAGGCTTTATCCAAACCATATTGATTTAAGAATTGAATTGCACCGCCAGTCCACGGCGCAAAGCCGATACCAAAGATCGAACCGACATTGGCATCAACCACCGAAGTCAAAACATTTTCCTCATAGCATCGTAAGGTATCTAATGCTTGTACAAAGAGGATGCGATCAATCATATCTTGCTCGTTGATATCATGGTCTTTTTGCCACTGTGACAAACCTTCCCATAGATATTTTTTGCCATCGCTCGGATATTCATAGAAGCCTGCACCAGCAGCTTTGCCTTTACGTTCATGCTTGTGGATCATCTCTGCAATTACGTCTTCGACAGGTGATTTCGGCAGGTCTTTGCCCTCAGCTTGAAGTGCTTTTCGAGTTTCATTGGTGACATGCTCACTCAAGCTCAGACTGACCTCATCTTGAATGGCTAGTGGCCCAACTGGCATGCCTGCTTTGAGTGCAGCCATTTCAATCTTGGCAGCGTGTACGCCTTCTGCAAGTAAGCGCATACCTTCTTGTACAAAAGTGCCGAACACACGACTGGTAAAGAAGCCACGGCTATCATTCACGACGATTGGAGTTTTGGCAATCTGCTGTACAAAGTCATAGGCACGTGCCAAAGTTTCATCTGAAGTTTCATGCCCTTTGATGATTTCGACCAGTTGCATCTTATCGACTGGACTAAAGAAGTGTAGCCCAATGAAGTTTTTGGCATTTTTACTGGCTTGTGCAAGCCCTGTAATTGGTAAGGTTGAGGTATTCGATGCCATCACACCACCATCGATCAGATACTGTTCGGCTTCCTCGGTGACTTTGGCTTTGAGTGCTTGATTTTCAAATACCGCCTCGATAATCAAGTCACAGCCTTGCAAATCTTTGGCATCGGCAGACGGCTGAATGAGCGCAAGAATTTGATCCTTTTTCTCAGCTGTCATACGACCACGTGATACACGCTTTTCGAGTAGTTTTTGGCTATACGCTTTGCCTTTCTCCGCTGCTTCAATACTGACATCTTTTAGCACAACAGGCACGCCTTTAATCGCTGTCGAGTAGGCGATGCCTGCGCCCATCATGCCTGCGCCGAGTATACCGACTTTTGTCGCTTGCCATTTTTCGATATTTTTCGGGCGACTTTCACCTGCTTTAATCGCATTTAAGCCGTGCCAAAAAGTGCCGATCATATTCTTTGATACTTGACCTGTGGCAAGTTCAGTAAAATAACGACTTTCGATTCGTAGTGCGGTATCGACATCGACCTGTGCACCTTCAACGGCTGCTGCCATGATCGCCTCAGGCGCAGGATAACAGCCTTTGGTTTTACTACGGAGTATCGCAGGGGCAATGGCAAGGACTTGTGCAACGGCAGGTGTTTTTGGATCGCCACCCGGAATTTTATAACCTTTCACGTCGAAAGGTTGTTGACTTTTTGGATTAGACTTTACCCATGCTTTAGCTTTGTCGAGTAATTCCTCATTCGAGCTTGCTGTGTCATGAATTAAGCCCAGTTGAACGGCTTGTGCAACGCCAAACTGTTTACCTTCCATGAGGAATGGAAAAGCTGTTTGAAGCCCAAGCAAACGCACCATGCGGACGATACCACCGCCTCCCGGAAGCAGTCCTAGAGTCACTTCAGGTAAGCCAAATTTTGCTTTAGCATCTTGCAGAGCAATACGATGATGACAGCCTAATGCCAGCTCCCAACCACCACCAAGTGCTGTGCCATTCAAACAAGCAACTACAGGTACGCCAAGTGTTTCGATCTGACGAAATTGCACTTTCATGCTTTCAATCATGTTGAAAAATTCTGTGGCATGTTCAGGTGTGGCTTGGATCAACTCATCCAAATCACCGCCTGCAAAAAAGGTCTTTTTCGCAGAAGTGAAAATAATCCCTGCAATTTGATCTTTCTCTGCACGTATTTTCGTCGTAGTTGCTTCTAGCGCTTCACGGAAGTCTGCATTCATGGTATTGGCAGATTGATTCGGTGAATCTAAAGTTAAAATCACGATGTTGTCGGCATCTTTTTGATATTGAATTGCGCTCATTATGATGTCCTGATATTGATGTAATTACTTAAAATCTGAAATTTAAATTACTAAAAATGTCGGCGAGGCAGGGCTTGCGAGGCGAGGCAGATCGAAAAAAGCGCAGTTGACATTCGGTCAATGAGTATTTTTGAGATCCATACAGCAAAAATCAACGCAACGAAGCAAGAACCACATAGCCAGTTTTTAGACTCGCTCAATAATTGTGGCAATACCCATCCCACCACCAACGCACAACGTCGCCAAACCACGCTTTAAATTTCGGCGTTCCAACTCATCGAGTAATGTTCCGAGAATCATTGCACCAGTTGCGCCAAGCGGATGTCCCATGGCGATCGCACCGCCATTGACATTGACCTTATCCATCGGCACGTTCAGCTCATTGACGAAACGCATCACCACTGCGGCAAAGGCTTCATTCACTTCAAACAAATCAATGTCATCAATCTTTAAACCTGCTTTGGCTAAGGCTTTACGTGCCGCAGGAGCAGGCCCTGTAAGCATGATGGTTGGATCAGTGCCGACCAATGCCGTAGACAGGATTTTTGCACGAGGTTTAAGGTTCAACTCTTGAGCCATTTTCTCTGAACCAATTAATACAAGTGCTGCACCATCGACGATGCCTGAGGAGTTACCTGCATGATGCACATGGTTGACTTTTTGTGCTTCAGGATACTTTTGTAGTGCCACTGCATCGAAGCCCATATTGCCCATCATTTCAAAACTTGGATTGAGCTTGGCAAGGTTCTCCGCTGTGGTGTTACCACGAATAAATTCATCTTTTTCTAAAATGGTCACACCTGCCTGATCTTTGACAGGGACTATGGATTTTTCAAAATAGCCATTCGCCTGTGCATTGGCCGCTTTTTGTTGTGAATTGACCGCAAAAGCATCAACATCGGCACGGCTATAACCATCCAATGTAGCTATCAAATCTGCACCGACACCTTGTGGAACAAAGGCAGATTTTAGATTGGTTTGCGGATCAAGCGCCCATGGTCCACCGTCAGAACCCATTGGGATGCGTGACATAGACTCGACACCGCCTGCCACGATCAAATCCTCCCAACCTGAGCGGACTTTTTGTGCAGCGAGATTGACCGCTTCTAAGCCTGATGCACAAAAGCGATTGATCTGTACGCCTGATACATGATCGCTCCAACCTGCGGCAATGGCAGCGGTTTTGGCAATATCACCACCTTGATCGCCAATCGGCGTGACACAGCCGAGAATCACATCTTCGACTTTGGAGGTATCGAGTTGATTGCGCTGTTCTAAGGCGTGAAGTAGGGTGGTAACGAGGGAGATGGGTTTGACTTCGTACAAGCTACCGTCTTTTTTTCCTTTACCACGTGGGGTACGGACGGCATCAAAAATATAAGCCTCGCTCATGTGCAATTCCTATGTCTATTCAAAAAATTCCTGCATGTAGTGTACAGAATCGACGTTGATCTGCAATGACACGAATGTTTAATAGCAATGATGGAAAATGCTAGTTTGTGCAATTTATTTGAGAGATACGCTTTATTGCATCTTCTTCATAAAATATTTGAGAAAAAACTGTTAGAATACAGCCTCTAAAAAAATTGATGAACATTTGAGAGTTATTATGTCACTGGAAGCCTTGACCGCTGAAGCGCTGACGGCGATTGCCGAAGCCAATGAACTTGCCACACTTGATCAAGTCCGTGTGCAATTTACAGGGAAAAAGAGTCAACTTGCAGAACAGTCTAAAGCCTTAGGTAAAATGGATCCTGAACAACGTAAAGTCGAAGGGGCGAAAATCCATGCCGTGCGTGAGTCGATCAACAATGCTTTGACCGCACGACAAGCTGAGCTACAACAGCAAGCATTGACGGCGAAACTTGCCAGCGAAACCATTGATATTAGCCTGCCAGGTCGTGGTCAGCAGGTCGGTAGCATTCATCCAGTGACCCAAGTGCGTGAGCGGATTAGTCAATTTTTTACTAAAGCAGGCTTTGTGGTGGCAGAAGGCCCTGAGGTTGAAGATGATTATCACAACTTTGAAGCCTTGAATATTCCAAGTCATCACCCTGCACGTGCCATGCATGACACCTTTTATTTTGATGCACAGCATTTATTGCGCACCCATACGTCTGGTGTGCAAATCCGTACCATGGAAACGGCAAAACCACCGATTCGCATCATTTGCCCAGGTCGTGTGTATCGCTGTGACTCAGATCAAACCCACTCGCCGATGTTTCATCAGATCGAAGGCTTGTACGTCACCGAAAACACCAACTTTACCGAATTTAAAGGCATCATCATCAATTTATTAGAAGCCTTTTTTGAAAAAGAACTCACCGTGCGTTTCCGTCCATCGTATTTCCCATTTACCGAGCCAAGTGCCGAAGTGGACATTATGGATGAGCGTGGCAAATGGCTTGAAGTCATGGGCTGTGGCATGGTGCATCCGACCGTGCTGCAAAATTGTGGAATCGACCCAGTGCAATATTCAGGCTTTGCGTTTGGATTAGGGATAGAGCGCTTTGCGATGCTTCGTTATGGCGTGAATGATTTGCGCATGTTCTATCAAAATGACGTGCGTTTCTTGCGTCAATTCGCCTAAAGAACTGATTAAGATTTATAGATTTGAAGTATTGAGTGATTAAGAAATCCCCCTAAATCCCCCTTTGTAAAGGGGGACTTATCCTGAAACTTATAGTGAATAAGATTCATCTAAGTCCCGCTCTTTTTTAATGAGGGGTTAGGGGAGATTGAAGGAATATTGAAAAAATGAAAATTAGTGAAAATTGGTTGCGTGCTTGGGTGAATCCTGCGGTCGATAGCGACACATTGGCAGATCAACTGACCATGCTCGGATTGGAAATTGACGACAGCTCACCAGTGGCAAAACCATTTACTGGCGTTGTAGTTGGAGAAGTGTTGACGGTAGAGCAACATCCTGATGCTGATCGCCTACGTGTCACGACAGTAAATATTGGCGAAGCTGAACCAGTGCAAATCGTCTGTGGTGCGCCGAACGTCACTGTGGGTATGAAAGCGCCAGTGGCAACCATCGGTGCAGTTTTACCAGGTGATTTTAAAATTAAAAAAGGCAAACTGCGTGGCGTGGAGTCACATGGGATGCTGTGCGGTGCATCAGAGATTGATTTAGAAGATCAAATTGACGGTTTATTAGAGTTGCCTGCGGACGCGCCTGTTGGTGTCAATATCCGTGAGTATCTCAAGCTCGATGATCGTGTCATCGACATCAGTATCACGCCGAACCGTGGTGATTGCTTTAGTATTCGTGGTATCGCTCGTGAAGTTGCTGTGATTAACAAGCTGAGTGCCCAAGCACCTGAAATTCAAGCCGTGCCAGCGACGATTTCAGCGCAAAAAACGGTGAATGTGACGACGGAAGCTTCACCTCGCTATCTCGGTCGTATAATTCAAAACGTCAATACCAAAGCACCGACACCTGACTGGATGGCGCAAGCGCTGACCAATTCAGGGATTCGTAGCCACAGCATTTTGGTGGATATTACCAACTATGTCTTGCTTGAACTTGGTCAGCCTTTGCATGCTTTTGATGCGGATAAAATCGAAGGCGCCGTGCATGTACGTCAAGCGACACAAGGTGAAAAACTGGTTTTGCTCAATGACCAAGAAGTGGAATTGCAAGATGATGTGACGGTAATTGCAGACGATCAAAAAGTCTTGGCAATCGGTGGCATCATGGGCGGTCTGTCATCGAGTGTGACCGATGATACGCATAATATTTTCCTAGAAAGTGCCTTCTTCGCACCGCTTGCAATTGCAGGGCGTGCACGTCGTTTTGGTCTACATACAGATGCTTCACAGCGTTTTGAGCGTGGTGTAGATTTTGAATTGCCTGCTTTGGCGATGGATCGTGCTAGTCAATTGATTCAACAGCTTGCAGGTGGTGAGTTTGGTGAAGTGACCACGGTGGAAAATGTATCTCTTTTACCAAAGCGTACAGCAATTCAATTGAGCCAAGCGCAAGTGGATAAATTACTCGGCTTCCATGTTGAAGCGTCATTTATACAAGATGTGTTGACTCGCCTTGAGTGTGAGGTGGTTGCACAAGGTGATGCAGATAATCAAACTTGGTCGGTGACTCCGCCATCGCATCGTTATGATTTAGCGATTTATCAAGATTTGATCGAAGAAATTGCCCGTATTTACGGTTATGACAATATTCCAACGACTAAGCCGAATATGCAAATCACTTTGGAAAATTATCAAGATCAAAGTGAAATAGGGCAGTTGCGTCAGACTTTGGTGGCCCTCGGCTATCAAGAGGCGATTAGCTTTAGCTTTGTCGATGCCAAACTAGAAAATCAGCTTAATCCACAAGTGAATGCTTTAGCCCTTGCTAACCCGATTTCTAGCGACTTGGCGGTGATGCGTAGCACATTATTGTCTAGCTTGATTCCATGTGTGCAATACAACTTAAACCGTCAGCAAGATCGTGTACGCTTCTTCGAGCTTGGCTTGCGTTTTGACTATCAGACAGCAACGTCTATCCATGATCTGAAACAAATTCCGACTTTGGCGATGATCGCCGTTGGCTCAAAAGCACCTGAGCAATGGCATGTCAAAACGCAAGACATGGATTTTTACGATCTAAAAGGTGAAGTCGAAGCGTTAATTGACACGGCACATACCAGTGTTGAATATCAGCGTTCTGAACGTGCTTGGTTGCACCCAGGTCAGTCGGCTGAGATTGTGGTTAATGGTCAGTCTGTGGGCTATCTCGGACGTTTGCACCCATCATTAGAAGCGGAATTAGATCTCGGCGTAACTTGGGTTGCGGAAATGGATCAGAGCCTGCTTTTGCAACCGTATGTATATAATTTTACAGAATTATCACGATTTCCTTCAGTTCGACGTGATATTGCACTTGTAATTGATGCTAATATTGCGTTAAGTTCAATAGAAACAACGATCAAGCAATCTGCAGGTGAGTTTTTGTCAGCGAGTTGGTTGTTTGATGTCTACACAGGACAAGGCGTTGAAACTGGACACCGTTCATTAGCTTTTGCTTTGCTTTTCCAACATCCTTCACGTACATTAGAAGATGCGGAAATAAAACTAGCGATGGATCGTGTAATTGGAAGCCTAGAAACAACGTATAAAGCTAAATTGAGGGCCTCATGACAGCATTAACAAAAGCCGAAATGGCAGATCACTTAAGTGAGAAGACCAACTTAAATCGTAGGGAAGCGAAGCAATTGGTTGAGTTATTTTTTAACGAGTTGAGTCAGGCATTGATCGATGGCGATCAAGTCAAACTTTCGGGTTTTGGTAATTTTGAACTGCGTGATAAACGACAGCGTCCAGGTCGTAATCCAAAAACTGGTGAAGAGATTCCAATCACTGCACGTCGTGTGGTGACTTTCCGTGCGGGTCAGAAGTTTAGACAACGTGTGGAAAATGAACAAATTGATGACTAACCGTCGATGTGTATATGAATTAAAAAAAATAGGGCTTCGATTGAAGCCTTATTTTTTTGTGCTATTTTGATCTGCACTGATGATGTAACATTTAAGCCACCTCATGACCGACAACCTGCAACGCAACTCACCATCTGCACAGCCAATCCAATCGGCACAACCTATATATTCTAAAAATCCGCATTTTAGCCTATGGCTATTACTCAGTCTGTATTTGGCACAAGGCTTACCCGTTGGCTTTATGACTCAAGCCTTACCTGCATTGCTACGTCATTATGGTGTATCACTTGCCGAGATTGGTGTATCAGGTCTGTTGATGTTGCCGTGGGCGATTAAATTCTTGTGGGCGCCTGTAGTCGATCAATTTGGGTCTCGACGTTTAGGGCATTATCGTGCATGGATTATTTTCACCCAAAGTTTGACTTTAATTTGCTTGATTGTTTTGGCATTTTTACCGATTGATCAAATGGCAAATCCTGCGATTCTATGGGGATTATTTACGGTACTATTTTGTCTCAATCTATTTTGTGCAACACAAGATATTGCCACTGATGGCTTGGCGGTGAATATTTTAAAGAAGGGGCAACTTCACTGGGGCAATAGCTTCCAAGTGATTGGCTCACGGCTCGGTTTCTTGATTGGTGGTGGAGCAGTGTTGTATGCGATCGATTTACTGTCTTGGGAAATGACGTTTTTGTTGCTTAGTCTTGGCGTTTTTCTAAATAGTATTCCCGTATTGTTTTACCGTGAGCCACAGAAAGTTCAATGCACAGATTCAATGGATACGCCGATTGCTAGAGATTCAATTCTCTTAAAGTTTCAACAAGGCTTGGCGTATCTTTGGCAAAATACTGAATTAAAATTATGGTTTTTCGTGTTACTGACTTACAAAGTTGCTGATGGTTTAAGTGGTCCAATTATTAAACCGATGATGATTGATATGGGGCTCAGCCTAGCGCAGATCGGCTTAAACGTGACGGTATTTGGTGCAGTCTGTGCATTGCTTGGTGCATTATTGGCAGGTTTGATGATTCGTCTGTTTGGACTGCAAAGCATGTTTGTATGCTTTGCAATATTGCAAAGTTTAGCGATTATTTATTATGTGATTTTAGCCTATCTATTTGAAAATCATATTTTATTTCCGCAGTTTCATTTGTATGTTGCGAATGCTTTAGAAGAATTTTGCTCCGCTTTGGCATTGGTGGCGATGCTAAGCTTGATTATGCGATATGCACGTCAGCATATGGCAGGCTCGGATTTTACCTTTCATGTGGCGATCATGAGTATGGTGAGTGGTGGACTATATGTGGTGAGTGGTGGCTTGGCGGAATTATTAGGTTATTTTCAGACTTTGCTATTGATCTTTATTACGTCGCTATGTTGCTTGATTCCAAAGATTAGATGGTATGTGTATCAACGCTCAATGACGAATGAATCCCACTGATGAGTTTCCGTTTGGCATAAGTATTGCAATTTTATGACAGTTGCATATCGACGCTGATATTGCACACGGTCAAAGATGCCCGAATACACTTCTCGCTTAAATCGTGATGAAGTTGGGCATCTATCCATTCAATGAATTTCTCCTAGATTCCCTATTTTCATAACACCACCTTAAGCAGAAGAAAGTTGGCACTGTGTTTCACAGTTCTTTCAAATGAAGAAAACCTGCTTGCATGGGGAATTTTATGAAAAAATTAGCACTTCATACCACCACTGTCGCTGTATTCCTTGCTTCCAATGCTGTGATTGCATCACCATTTATTGATGATGCAAAAGTCAATGCAGATCTCCGTCTGCGTTATGAAAATGTCGATATGGAAAGTACAAAAATAGATGCCGATGCTGTGACGGCAAGGGCTAGATTGGGCGTTATTTCGGGCGTATTTAATGGACTGAGTGTAGGTGTAGAGGGGGAAGCGACTGCTGAAATTAATGATAAATTTAACAGCACACGCAATGGGCAGGGCGATTACAACACCGTAGTTGATCCAGAATCCTATGAGCTGAATAAGCTGTGGTTGAAGTATCAATTTCCTGTTGATGGATTTTTAAAGGGTAGTGATATTACTGTCGGTCGCCAATCGATTAACTTA
The DNA here is from genome assembly GCF_041911495.1 of Acinetobacter sp. GTDB lineage: Bacteria > Pseudomonadota > Gammaproteobacteria > Pseudomonadales > Moraxellaceae > Acinetobacter. The sequence continues at coordinate 13,116 of NZ_JAYROT010000034.1, forward strand.
GATAATCAACGCTTCGTTGGTGGTGTGGCATGGCGTCAAAATGAACAAACCTATGATGCGGCCAGTTTAAACTTAAAATTCACGCCAAACTTTGCGCTGTACTATGCTTATATTGATCAAGTGAATACTATATTTGGGAGTGAAGGTGCGACACCTATAGCCAATAATGTCGCACAGCCGAGTGAAGTTGATAGTGAGTCACATTTGGTACAATTGCGCTATAAAGCCAGTGAAGCGTTCAATGCGGTTGCTTATGGCTATCTATTGGATTTGCAAGATTGGAGTGCAGATACTTTAAGTAGCCAAACGATCGGTGCTCGTATTCATGGCAAAATCCCAAGCCTACCATTACGTTACGCTGCTGAATATGCGACACAGCAAGATTATGCAGATAATCCCATTGATTATGAGGCGGATTATTACAATGTTGAGTTGGCATATCTTCTCCCTGCAAGTGTAGTTAAGGGAGAAATTGCAACAGGTTACGAAGTGCTGGGCAGTGACGAAGGCGTTCGAGGCTTTCAAACGCCATTGGGTACAAAGCATAAATTCAATGGTTGGAATGATGTATTCTTAAATACGCCTGCCGATGGATTGGCAGATAGTTATTTGAATTTTAAGGTGAATCCGATCGAGAAAGTCAGCTTAGGTGGTGAATATCACTACTACACGACTGATGAAAATAGCCGTTATTTAGGGCAAGAATATGGCTTAGTTTTAAGCTCAGCTTTACCACTCAAAGGGACAAGTGTACTGACCAAATGGAGCAACTTTGAAAGCGAAGATGCGAGCTTGGTTGATACCCGTAAAGTTTGGGTGCAAATGGAATATAAATACTAAATCAGTATAAGTAAGAAAAGGCTAAATAAGAGAAAGTAATCAAGAGAAAGAGTGAACACGGAAGTTTGCTATCAAAAATAAAGGTAGAGTATTTTCTTATAAGAATATAAATAAATGGTGGGCCCACCGTGACTCGAACACGGGACCAACGGATTATGAGTTCTATAACCCATAATATAAAAATCGATAACTTTAGATTAAAATAATATAAATACAATGGCTTACAATATTTCAATAATCAACCATTGGTTCTTATTGTTGATTATAGTAACCTTAAATTGCTTACTAATTGCTTATTTTTTTGGTATCAATATGAATTTCACAAAACCAGCAATAGAAAAACTAGAATGCCAATCCGACTCTAAACCTTCTTTCTACTGGGATAGCTCCACTAGTGGTTTTGGTGTAAAAGTCACACCAAACAATAAAAAAACATATATCTTCCAAGGTCGTGTTGGTTCCAACACACGGCGTATAACTATTGGCCAAGTAAAAGATTGGCGTCTTAGTGATGCTCGTGAAAAAGCCAAAGAGCTTGCTGTATTATGCTCTCAAGGAATAGACCCGGTAATTGAAAAAGCTAAAAGAATTGAATCTGATCTTAAATATGGCATAGAAAGTAAACGTAAAGAGATAAAATTTCGTGATGCTTGGGAATTATATGTGACTGCAAATAAAAATCGTTGGAGACCTAGAACTTACCAAGATCATATTGACCTGTGCCGTGGAGGTTATGATTCTGAAAGGAATTATACTTATAAAGAACAACCCATTAAACAACTGCTTGATATCAAGCTTATAGACTTAACTTCTGATTTTTTTATCGATTGGCTAAACAAGAACTCATTTAGAGCGACAACAGCAAGTAAATCTTATCGACTTGTCAGAGCCTTCTTGAATTGGTGCGATGAAGATACTCGTTTTGAGAATCTGCTTCCATCCAAATCATTTAATACAAAAGCAGTACGCAGAAATGTTGCTCCAGTTAATGCCAAGAAAGATTGCCTAACGAAACAACAATTACCATCATGGTTTAATGAAATTAAAAATATATCGAATACCAAAATTAGTACTTTCTTTATATGTACCTTGATTACAGGTTCACGCAAAGATGAACTATTAGCTGATGTGTGCTGAATTAGCAGGAGACTTTCACTTGGGAGATTCTAGGCGGCTAACCGATAAAAGTCTTTTGCCATTTGATTTGGTGTCTTAAAATCCAAGCCTTTTTGAATTCTTCGCTGATTATAAAATAACTCTATATATTTTGTAATATCCACTTTGGCTTCTTCCCTTGTTTTGTAGTTGCGATGA
>NZ_JAYROT010000035.1:0-47596 GCF_041911495.1 Acinetobacter sp.
GATCTCGAAAAATTCCATATCAATCTGTTGTATTGTTTTTAAAACCTAATCAAAGAACTGATTCGTTTTTCTCGACTAAAGTCGCAGTGAGTAAATGCACACATACTTTTACCTTTATTGACATGATTAAAAACCACTTAAGGGAATCATAATGGTGAAGGCTTATGATGAGTAACCGATCGCTCCAAAGATGTCATCATCTCAGGTGGTGAAAACATCTCCTCGCTTGAGGTGGAGGAAGTGCTCTACCGTCATCCTGCGGTGATGACGGCAGCTGTAGTTGCTAAGCCTGATCCAAAATGGCAAGAAGTGCCATGTGCTTTTATCGAGTTAAAGCAAGGCGTGGAAGTGAGTGTGGATGACTTGCTTGCGCACTGTCGCAATGAATTGGCTCGTTTTAAAGTGCCCAAAGAGATTGTGATTACGGAGATCCCAAAAACTTCGACAGGGAAATTGCAAAAATTCATTCTACGGGATTGGGCGAAGGAGCGTGCTCAAGCTGAGTTTGGAGAATAGCGCCATCTCCTAATGATTTAAAAAATTGAATCACTGAAAAACAATAAACCCCGAAATGATTCGGGGTTTATACTGTATTGAGCATTCAAATCGACTTTGGTAAATTTACTCAGAAATTAACGCTACTTGTTGCACATAGTTAATTATATTTTGTTTTAAGCTATTTGAGGTATCTTCATCGACACCTTGCTGTGCATCACGTTGATAGCGTAGCACATGCTGTCTTAAGGTATGGCGTTCTGCTGCATTATATTGTTTACAGAACTCATTAATCGCTGAATCGCCTTGTTCAATAATCCGATCAACCCAACGCATCAGTTGTGCTTGTTTTTTTGCACCCTGCTTTGGCACTAAGAAACTCAGTAGCATGGTTTCATCTTCATTTCTGAGCAGTTTGCCAATACGTTGAAATTGGCGACGGCGTGCTTCAAAAGAACTGATACTTTCCAATTCTAAAAATGCATCGACTAATCGTTCATCAACAGGCAATTTTTGCAGTTGTTTTTTCGGCAATTCTGCCAGTTGCTCGGCAAGTGCTGCCATACGTTGCACATGGCGTTTCTGTTCCGACTTACTGGCTCGACCTTCGAGCAAATCTTCAAAATCACCTTCGGTATAAGGGCGTTGACGTTTAGCCATGATTATTCGCCCTCGTGAAATTTTGCAGCAAAAAGTGCTTTGATTTCTTCACAGGCTTTTTCTTCATCTGTACCATCGACCACCAGCCGCAAGGTCGTGCCTTTGCCTGCACCAAGCATGAGCAGAGACATGATATTTTTGGCATCAATCAATTCTTTACCCTTCCCCAACTGGATATTGGAGCGATATTTACTCGTGACCTCAATGAGTTTCCCCGAAGCACGTGCATGTAAGCCCAATTTATTGATTACGTCTAAACTCGTGTCGATCATGACCAGTGCTTCATTTCCCGATGCAATACCTGAACCGACCATTTTGCCTGAAGCGCTTTGGCAAGTCTATCAACAAAATATACCGAGCGGTGTTGACCGCCAGTACAACCCAAAGACACGGTGATAAAATGACGATGCCCTTGGCTAAAAATCGGCAACCATTTTTCTAAAAATTGATAAATATCATCATACATGGCATTGACTGTATCATCAGATGCTAAAAATTCCTGCACCTGTTTATCTAAACCTGTATAACTCCGTAGCGTATTATCCCAGTGAGGATTGACTAGGTGCCTTAAGTCAAATACATAATCTGCATCCAAAGGTACGCCATGTTTAAAGCCGAACGACTGTAAAATAACAATGAGCTTATCGCCCTGACCAAGTTTCACGGACAAGGTGTGACGAAGTTCATGTACAGTTTTATTGCTCGTATCTATCGTCATCGTTGCACGTCGATAAACTGAGTACAGCAAATCCTCTTCAACCCGAATACATTCCGTCAATGTTTCATAACGATGTGCTAGAGGGTGTGGACGCCGTGATGAGGCGTAACGAGAAACGAGAACTTCCTCACGTGCTGTTAAATATAAAACTTCAACCGTACCAAGCTTCCGTAGCTCATCTAAGACTTCATCAATTGAGATTTGCTCAGGCTGTAAATTACGAATATCCAAACCCAGTGCCAGTTGATCCATTGCTTGATCTGTACTGAGTTTACTCACAATTTCAGGCACTAAAGACAACGGCAAATTATCAATGGTATAAAAGCCTAAATCTTCTAGAACCTGCAACGTCGAAGTTTTTCCTGAACCCGAACGACCTGTGACAAGCAATATCTGTTTCATGACAATGGTTTCATCGTGATGGTTTCATCGTAAAATCTGTGTGATAACTCGTTTCTGTTGTCGTACTGCGATATTTATATTTTTCTCACATTGCTAAAATATCAGCCCAAACTCAAAACTGTGTTAGTTTTTTGCACAATTCATTTACAGAAAGTTTAGCTTAAGCAAATTTGACCAAGAGATTATCAATCAATCGTGTATTACCAAGTTTGGCTGCAATGAATAAAACAATATCTCGGTCAAACACATTCACAGCCTCTAAGTCAGGCGTCAAAGCTTCAACATAGTCAATTTCAAAACCTGCTTTCGTTAAATTCGCTTCGATACTTGCCAAAACTTCTGCCAACTGTGTTTTTTTACGTAAGGCCTTTTCTGCATCCGTCAAACTTTGATAAATTTTCGGTGCAACTTTGCGTTGCAAGTCAGTGAGATAACCATTGCGTGAACTCAGTGCTAGACCGTCTTCTGCACGAGCGATCGGCACACCAACAATATCAATTGGAAAGCTTAAATCTCGTGTCATCTGACGAATCACTGCCAGTTGCTGCCAATCTTTTTGCCCAAAAAATGCCGTATCAGGTTGCACAATATGAAACAGCTTGGTGACGACTGTCGCCACACCATCAAAATGTCCTGCACGAGAGCGACCACAAAGCACCTCTGTGATTTCACCCACCACCACTGCTGTACGACGTGGTAGATCACCATACATCTGCTGAACTGATGGTGCAAACAGCACATCACAACCCACTTCCGCCAAAAGCTGACTATCAGCTTCTAAAGTTCGAGGATAATTGTCAAAATCTTCATTTGGACCAAATTGAATTGGATTGACAAAAATACTGACCACGACCACATCACACAGCTTTTTCGCCTCACGGACAAGGTTTAGATGACCTTGATGCAGATTCCCCATGGTCGGCACAAAGCCAATGGTTTTACGAGCCAATCTTGCAGGAGATAGCGCAGCATTCAAACTTTGTATTGTGGTTTCAGTCTTCATTTTTTACTCAATTTATACTGTTCAAAATCTACTATCCAAATGATAAAGCGACTAAAGCTCAACTTGGAAAGTATGTTGTTTTGCTGGGAATGTCTTATCCAATACCGCTTGATGGTAGGCTTTAATGGCATCAACGATTGCATTCTCCCCAGATTGCTCGCGCATAAAGTTACGCACAAAACGTGCCACTCGACCAAAGGTTAAACCTAACATATCTTGGATCACCAACACTTGACCGTCGGTATCCACACCCGCCCCGATACCAATCACTGGTACAGAAAATTTTTCTGCCACCTCTTTTGCCAAAGCCGCAGGCACACATTCTAATAATAGCAAAGCAGCCCCTGCATCAACAACTGCCTGACAATCTTCCAAAAGCTGATCTGCCGCAGAGCGTGTTTTTGCTTGCAACTTATAACCGCCAAAGACGTTTACCGACTGTGGCGTTAGACCCAAATGCACACAAACAGGCACGCCATTTCGAGTAAGACTACGTACCGCATCTGCAAGCCATGCCCCGCCTTCGATCTTCACCGCATGCGCACCAACTTGCATGACTTTACGTGAGTTGATTAAAGCATCTTCGACCGTGGCATAACTCATAAACGGCAAATCTGCCATGATAAAAGCATGTGAATTGGCACGAGCAACATTTTGCGTATGGTAGACCATATCTTCAATATTGACAGGTAACGTCGAATCATGCCCCTGAATAGTCATGCCGAGCGAATCACCAATCAAAATCGTATCGACTTCTGCAACTTCTAAGGCTTTGGCAAAACTCGCATCATAACAAGTCAAACATGAGAACTTGCGACCTTCTGCTTTAAAACGTCTTAAATCAGTCAGACTAATCATGTGGCTCTTCCTCTATCGCAAAAATCGTATCTCTAAATATCACTTATCTAAAATCATATGCCATGAATATTATCTTGACATGTCAGGAATCATGAAAATAACACAACTCAAGTGTACTTCTCAGCAACTTTAAACAATTGATCATGAAACCATGCTTTCTGAATCGCATTCTGGTTAGGCAAATCAGAAATCGCATGTGCTGTTGGATTTTGAACACATGGCAAATCAGATAATCTAACTTCGCAAATCGTCGCCTGTCGCAACACATCAAGCAATGGTAACAGCACAAAATCACGTTCCATTAATCCGACGTGTGGTACATTCAATCGCGGATGCTGTATCTGAACTTGATCGTATAACAGCAAATCCAAATCCAGTGTACGCTCGCCCCAATGTCGTTTGCGCACTCGTCCTGCATCGAGTTCAATGGATTGTAATTGATCTAACAAATCTAAAGGCGATAATGTAGTAACCAATTCAACCACTGCATTAAGATAATCTGGTTGATCTTGCGGTCCCATCGGCGGACTAGCGTAGAGTCGAGATACTCGAACTTGACCTATCTTAGATAAAGCTTCGATCGCAAAACGCAAATAGGCAAGCCGATCCCCCAAATTACTCCCTAAACCAATATAACTGGTGTGACCTGCTTCTGTGTGATCTACTTGTGTGCAATCTGCTTCAGTCTGAATGTCTTGAGCGGAAGCAATCATTGCGTTGGTCCAAATACCACTTGCGATAAATCACGTTGTACACGGCGACGACGTGTAATCGGATGACTATTTTGATTCGTACCTAAATCATTTGAACGACGATCATTGGCACTGTTTGAACTGTTTCTCGAGCCGTTTTGCATTGTATTGTTCGCACTTTGCTCAGCTTGTGGCGCTGAAGATGCACCATTACGCTGTTTAGCACGACGTGCAGCACGGCGATTCACCTCCGTTTCCAGCACTAAAGGTACAAATTCTTCAGGTTCATCCGCTGTGGTCTTTTTATGCTGACGGTTGAAGTTGCGCTTATAACTGGCAATGGCTTTTTCTTTTTGATCATTGCTGAGCTCTTGGAATTGTTCCCACCACTCGCCCATGCCTTGAGTCCCAGTATCACCTGACTCTTCACGTAGTAATAGAAAATCAAATCCTGCACGAAACTTGGCATGTCCTACCAGGCTCATAATGTGTTGTGGCTTTGGTCTGATCAATCGAGATTGCATCTCCCACACTTCACGGATAAAAGTTTCCGCAAAACGTGGAATAATGGTACGTGACGCCTGACGTTTCAATACATCAATACCTGCTTGCGCACGTGCTTCCGCCTCGATCACACCACGACCACGATAAAAATCGGCACGCTCTAAATAAGCTTCCCACAGCAATACCGCATAGAAAAATGCAGGATTAATCGACTTACCAATTTGAATACGCTGATCGGTATTGAACGCCGCACGTTGCATAAAAGTGGTAATTTCAGGTTTTACATCAGCGAACATCTGACGCCAAATATGAAACTTGATCAACAATGGGAGCAATTGTTCCAAACGTCCCATCGAGAACATTTTTTGTGATTCATCATAGAGTCGATGTGGCGACACTTCACGCAGTTGCTGTGCACAGGCTTCATCAAACACTTTGAGAATACTTTGATCAATCTGAAAACCAAGTTTAGCGGCAAAGCGCAACGTGCGAAGCATACGCACAGGATCTTCTTCAAAGCGCTGACGAGCATCGCCGAGTAGTTTTAATTTCTTATTTTGAATATCGCTATAAGCATTGCAAAAATCCAGCACTATACCGTCACGTGGCTGATAGTACATCGAGTTAATGGTGAAATCTCGACGTGCAAAATCCTGCTCAATCGTTCCCCAATTATTATCTCTTAGAATCATGCCTGATGAACTGGTCACAGCTTTTTTCGGTGGTGCACGGAAAGTCGCCACCTCGATCATTTCTCGTCCAGAATGCACATGTGCCAATTCAAAACGACGACCAATAATACGACAGCGACGACCAAATACTTGTTTGATCTGCGCAGGCGTCGCATTGGTCACCGCATCGAAGTCTTTTGGATGCTCACCGAGCATCAAATCACGCACACCACCACCAACGATATAAGCGTCATATCCCGCTTTGCTAAGGTTATCAATAATGTCTAAAATGGCAGGGCTGAGTTGTGAAGTGGATAGTCCACATTTAGAGGCACGCAAAGTTTGCAAAGAAGCTGGCTCCAGATTGGAATTTAGCTAAAAAGATAAATCAAAAAATACGCCTTCATCATAGCTTTATCTAAGTTAAAGGGCAATTTCTTTATCTAAGAATTACTGAAATTTAAACAAAGCTGATATTTGATTTAAGGTTTTAATCGGATTCTGGAACGATTTTTTGCCAAAGTTTTCTCACCGATGCCCTTGACCTGTATCAACTCATCCACTTTTTTAAAATCGCCATGTTGCTTTCGATATTGCACAATGGCTTGGGCTTTTTTGCGTCCAATACCATCCAATTTTGCCGTGATTTCTTGTGCAGTGGCTTGATTGATATTAATCGACACTGCCTCACCAAGTCGTTGTGGCTGTATTTGAGTGATGGTCGAATCTGCAACTTGCGGTGTCGTTGTATGGTGTGGTGTGGTCAATAAGCTTTGTGGCGCACTTTGAAGCGTTGTCGAACGGGATTGTTGCTCTTTTAAGTGCTGTTCCATTAAACGCTGGTCAATCCGCTCTTGTCGAGCTTTCCATTGCTCAAAACTTAGAGTGGTTTTGGCATGCACCATCCCTGCACATAAACTACAGAATCCGAATAACAGTACAATAATTTTTAAGCAGAATTTACTGACGTTCATGTGCTTTGGCTTTATCCCAAAGTTGATCAAGCTGTGCCAAATCACATTGCTCTGGTGTCAGGTTTTGCTGTGCTAAAGCTTGCTCAATATAGGCAAAGCGTTTGCGGAATTTGGCAATCGTGCCATGTAAAGCCTGATCACAATTTTGATCAAGCTTGCGACCGACATTAATCAAGGCAAAAATACAATCGCCCAACTCTTCTTGAATGTGCTGAATATCACTGGTTTTTGTGGCTTCACGAAGTTCTTGTAATTCTTCATCAAGCTTTAGCCAAGCACCTTCAACATCTACCCAATCGAAGTTTAATGTCGCTGCATACTGTTGAATCTTCTGCGCTTGATCAATACTTGCGCCAACTTTCACTTTCTCCAATCGACTGACTGCTTTAGCTGTTGACGATTTTTGTTTTAATTGTTGTTCTTGAGCTTTGATCTGTTGCCAAAGCTGATTAACACCTGCTTCATCTAAATGTTGAAAATTCGGATCAAAGACATGCGGATGACGGCGAATCAATTTTTCATTCAATGTATCGACAACATCTTGAAAATCAAATGCACCCTGCTCTGCGTACATTTGCGATTGAAACACCACTTGCAACAGTAAATCACCAAGCTCTTCTTTGACGTGCTCCACATCCCCTGAGCGAACAGCAGCATCGACCTCATAAGCTTCTTCAATGGCATATTTCGTCAGACTTTCAGGCGTTTGTTTCTGATCCCACGGACATTCTTGTCTGAGTGTTTGCATCAAATCTAATAAATCTTGCATTTTTCTCTAACACCATCTCTAATTTTTTTTGGTCTTTTGGGGATTCTACTTTACGTCAATTCTGCCCAACTTAGATTGTGATTATGACATTGTTTCCACATCATCTTCTATGCTAAAACGATCCTAACAATCAATGACATTGACTATTATCAAGACGGATCATCATATCATGGCAAAACGGATTTTTATTTCAGGTGCAGCTCAAGGCATAGGTGCAGCTATTGCCACATTTTTCCATCAAAACAAATGGATTGTTGGCATTTATGATCTTGATCAAGTAAAAGCACAAGCCCTAGCTCAATCGCTCGGCGATGGCGCTTTTGCAGGTGAGCTCAATGTGATTGATTACTCATCTTGGCAAAATGCTTTGGCTGATTTCGTCAAGCATGGCGGTGGGCTTGATATTTTGGTGAATAATGCAGGGATCTTATATTCTGGTGCATTTGAAGATACGCCAATCGAGGCACATCACCGTACAGTCGATGTCAATGTCAAAGGCGTGCTGAACGGCTGTCATGCCGCACTCCCATACCTCAAACATGCAAAAAATGCTCGAGTGATTAACCTATCTTCAGCTTCAGCGATCTACGGACAAGCAGATTTAGCATCCTATTCAAGTAGTAAATTTGCTGTACGTGGTATTACCGAAGGGTTGGATATCGAATGGCGCAAACACGGCATTCGTGTTTTTGATGTGATGCCTCTATTTGTACAGACCGATATGGTGACTGACATGGATGCAGGATCTATCAAAAATATGGGCGTCAACTTGCAACCGAATGATATTGCCAAAGCCGTGTGGAAACTCGCAACAGGACATACATTGCTTAAAAATACACATCACCCAATCGGCACTTCGACCAAATGGATGTACCGTTTAAGTGCGATGAGTCCACAACTGATCAATCGACTGAGCAATATTTATCTCACACGTAGATAAGTAAATATTGGAAATTTGATGTGCTTTTACTTGTGTATTTTGAATCACTGTAAAAGCGCACCGATCTCATCAAGCCACTCCCTTAACAGTTTCTCACCCGCTTGCGCTAATGTCGCACCAAATCGTTGATTATCTGCACGTAGTTTTGGAATATCAATTTTGGCGTGATTGAGCTCACTACAATGCCCAATTAACCATTGCTCAAAACGGTTTGTATCCGCTTCAGGGTGAAATTGCATCGCTAAAATATGTTTACCCATCGCAAAGGCTTGATGCGGATAATGCTCAGAACTTGCCAAAAGCGTGGCACTTTTTGGTAAATCAAAAGTATCACCATGCCAGTGTAATACATTCACATCGTGTAAGTGTTTCAGTGGACTAGCGAAGCCTTGCTCACTGAGTTGTAAAGTAGACCAACCGATTTCTTTAACATGCCCTGCATAGACCTTTGCACCACTTGCCGCAACTAACAATTGCGCGCCCAAACAAATGCCTAATGTGGGTAATTGATTTTGAATACGGTTTTTCAGCCCATCAATCTCTTGCTGTAAATACGGATAATTATCCGTTTCATAGACACCGATTGGACCGCCCAACACCACTAAGATTGCTTCATCTTGATAAACCAACTCAGGAATATTCACACCCGCATGGTAGTAGCGAATCTCAAAACCTTGTGATTGAAACACCTTGCCAAAACTGCCCAAATCTTCAAAAGCAAGATGTTGGATCACGTTGATATATTTTTTGCTTTCCATCATTTTATTCACAGCATCACTCACAAACTATTTTTTAGGACTAAATTTTCTGCGCCAACCACACGGTATGCCCTGCACAATCAGCATCGTTAGCGACCATCCCTAGGACTAGAAAGTCGTGTTGCGCCAACAATTCACGATACTCATCAGGCGACAGATTAGCATGGTATAAGGCTTCGTCGAACATCTCACCGATTGCTTCGCCATCACTTGGACCTGATGTAAACATCAACATCGTGCCGATTTTGGAAAATTGCTGAAACTGTGCAAACATTTGCCGTTGATCATCCGCAGTCAGATGAAAAAAACTATCCCATGCCAAGATACCATCGAAAATAGAATCCGTATTGTAATTAGCATTTTCATTGAGCTGAACATTTCTCATATCGCCAAGAATCCAGCGATGATTCGGATAATTCTCCATCGGAAAATTTTGCTGTGCCATTTCCAACATCACTTCGGAACTATCCACACCAGTGATTTCACAACCTTTCTCGCTTAAATAACGTGCAATCGGTACACCCGAACCACATCCTAAATCCAATACTTTTGCATTGCTTGGCAATTTTTCACAAAAACGATCTAACCAAGACTGCTCATACAAATATTCACCTCGCAGCTCAGTCCACACTCGTCCGTATTTACGGTAGAAGTCGATGATATTTTTTGCAAGGTGTTGATCGCTCATACAGTTTTGTCTATTGGTTTATCTGGTTATTTAAGTCAATGATTATCACTTGTCCTGACACAGTCAGATTCAGCGAATATTTTCACCAATATACTCCGACCTTTAGCGCAGTTCACCCATTTTTTCACCACAAGGCGGTGAATTTCTCGTATAATTTCCTGCGCTAGCTACCTGCCCGCAAAAGAGATTTATATGACGACCATTATCAAACAAGATGACTTGATCACTTCGGTCAAGGATGCCCTGCAATTTATTTCTTACTACCATCCCCAAGATTTTATCCAAGCCATGAGCCGTGCTTATGACCGTGAACAAAACCAAGCAGCAAAAGATGCGATTGCGCAAATCTTGATTAACTCTCGTATGTGCGCAGAAGGTCATCGCCCAATCTGTCAGGATACTGGTATTGTTAATGTCTTTTTAGAAGTTGGTTTGGATGTCAAATTTGACTTGACTATGAGCCTAGACGACGCGGTCAATGAAGGCGTGCGTCAAGGTTATTTAGAAAGTAGCAACGTACTTCGTGCATCTGTTTTGGCTGATCCTGCATTCGGTCGTAAAAATACCAAAGACAATACGCCTGCGGTGATTCACTACAAACTCGTCCCAGGCAATACCGTTGATATTACTGTGGCTGCCAAAGGTGGCGGTTCGGAAAATAAATCAAAACTCGCAATGCTCAATCCATCTGACTCAATCGTCGATTGGGTGTTGAAAACTGTCCCAACAATGGGCGCAGGTTGGTGTCCGCCGGGTATGCTCGGTATTGGTATCGGCGGCACAGCAGAAAAAGCTATGATGCTCGCCAAAGAATCGTTGATGGAAGAAATCAACATGGACGAGCTACTGCGCCGTGGTCCACAAAACAACATCGAAGAACTTCGTATTGAAATCTTTGAAAAAGTAAACGCACTCGGTATCGGTGCACAAGGTCTTGGTGGATTGACCACTGTACTCGACATTAAAATCAAAGATTATCCATGTCATGCCGCAGGCAAACCAGTCGGTATGATTCCAAACTGTGCAGCGACTCGTCATGCACATTTCACTTTGGATGGTTCTGGCCCTGCACATATCCAAGCGCCAAAACTTGAAGACTATCCTGAAGTGACTTGGGATACCTCAACGTCGAAACGTGTCAACTTGGATACCATTACCCAAGAAGAAATGAATGCGTGGCAACCGGGTGATACCTTATTGCTCAATGGTACGATTTATACAGGTCGTGATGCAGCGCACAAACGCATGGTCGATATGCTCAATAAAGGTGAAGAACTTCCTGTCGATCTGAAAGGCAAATTTATCTATTACGTTGGCCCAGTTGATCCAGTTGGTGATGAAGTGGTCGGTCCTGCAGGTCCTACGACTGCAACTCGTATGGATAAATTTACTCGTCAAGTGCTTGAAGCAACTGGTTTGTTCGGCATGATTGGTAAAGCGGATCGTGGTCCTACCGCAGTGGAAGCAATCAAAGATAACCAAGCGACTTACTTGATGGCAGTTGGCGGTGCGGCGTATCTCGTGTCTAAAGCGATTCGTGAAGCAGAAGTCGTTGCCTTTGCTGATCTTGGTATGGAAGCCATCTATAAATTTGTGGTTGAAGATATGCCTGTATCTGTGGCGGTGGATGTCAACGGTACATCGGTACACGCAACAGCACCGAAAATCTGGCAAGCGAAAATTGGAAAAATACCAGTGGTGGATGCAGCGAACTAATTAGTTCAAGCCATTTGGAACGTCATAAAGCACGACTTCGGTTGTGCTTTTTTATTCTCCTTAGATGCTCAAATGACAACGAATCCAAAAATGTTAAGTTACGAGAACGGATAAAAAACAGCATAAAAATGAGATTAATGGATGAAATTACCGCTTATCAGCTTATTTAGGTCACATCTCTAGAAAATAATTGTACTTTGATCACATTATGCTATGTTGGAATTCATAGCTATTGCTTTTGAATCTCGAAGAAGGAACAGGTCATGCTGGGAATTAAGCCTCTAAATTTTGTCTTATTACTCACAAGTGTATTCATTACACCTACGGCAATTGCCACTCCTGCAAAAGCAAGCTCTGTAGAACATCTACTACAGCTTTCAGAAGTAGATGTTGTCATTCAAAGCACTTTGGCTGAATTACACCCTCATTTTGAAGCAGAATCTGAAAGTATTATTTTGAGAATAACAGGCAGTGATCAACTTGATGCACAGCAACTCATTGCATCACAAGAGATCGCTCAATTGCTTTTTGATACCACGAAGCAGATCATGACTCAGCCTCAAGTGAAGCTCAAAATCAAAGACATTATGCAAACCGTCTATACTGAGGAAGAAGTGCAGGCTTATATCAAGTTCTTGAGTACGCCTGAAGGTCAATCTATCAATCGAAAAGAAACAGAAATCGTCAATCAAATGCAAAACTACTTTCAGAGCCTCGCAGAAAATAGCTTCCATACAGCGAACTTTGAACAGAAGCTTGAAGGTGTCGTGACACGGTTAATGCAACCATAAGCCATATCATCCATAAGCTAGACCACTCTAATCAACACATTGACAAAAAAAGACGCCTCGGCGTCTTTTTTTATCTTCTATAACTTTTAGACTCTAGAGCTTACCAAGTCAGCGGATTCCATATCTCAAATGGCTTACGCAATACGAGGCGTTCTTTGTCAGAGAGCTCATCCTCATCCACTTTTTGATATTGACCTTGATGAATATTGCCCGCTAACGCTACAGGCTCAATATCATCATATTTGACAAAACTAATTCCTGGGGATTTCAGCTGTGTTTCCATGATTTCACGCAAACCAAGTTGCTCTGACATCAGATAAAATGGTTTTTTATAGCTACCACCTGTACGGAAACCTTGCTCTTCATATTTAATATAATAAGTCTGCCCTGCCTCTACATCAAAGTCGAGCAACTTCGGTTTTTGAAAATGCATATTCATTAGAGGATGACTTGAACTGAGGCGATAGCTTCCAGCAGGGAGTTCAACCTAATAATAGTGGTTATTAATCAAGCTTGGAATACGTTTTCCATTTAAGAAAAAGTTTGGCGCTGCAATTTCTTGTCTATTCCACTGCGTATATGGTCGATACAAATAGACCATTGCTGCTTCAGGATGGCGAATATTGACAGGCTGAAAGCTTTGACCCGGCGTCTGATTGACCCACGCACCCAATGAAAATCCACCAACATGGTATTGCTCAAGCAAGCCTGGTTCTTTACTCAAATCCACATCAGGTAAGGTTGAGTTATTTGGCGCTTGGTCGGTGGTAACTTCTTCTTTATGATCTTTATGCCATAGCTTATTCCACAGCGACGAGTGCTCTTTCCCCGTTGATGCGCATCCCACCATGATGGAGGCACAGATGACAATCTATAAATAACGCATGACTTCCCTCTAGCGTGCTTTTCTTTTTTTAATCCTTCGTGGGTTTTTAAAACGCCACAACACCAACATCAATGTGGTTTGATGCAAGCTTAACATTTCAATCTTATTTTGCAAACAAAAAACGCATGAACAGATCATGCGCTTTTTAAAGAAAATTTATCAACTGGAAAATTTAAGCAGAACGTTGATCATTCACAACTTTCAAATCAACAGATGGCTCATCTTCTTTTTGGGCTGTTTTGGTTAGGCGTTGCTTAGCCAATACTGGCTTCGCATTGTCACGAATCACCTCTTCGGTCACCGTGACTGTACCAATGTCTTTGCTACTTGGCAGATCGTACATGGTATCAAGCAAAACATTTTCTAGAATCGAACGTAGACCACGTGCACCTGTTTTACGTTCTAATGCTTTTTTCGCCACAGCACGTAATGCCTTATCTTCAAAGATCAGATCAACATCTTCCATCTCGAATAAATACTGATACTGACGAGTGAGTGCATTTTTTGGTTCTGTGAGAATTTGCATGAGTGCAGCTTCATCCAACTCTTCCAAAGTCGCAATGACAGGCAAACGACCAATAAACTCTGGAATCAAACCAAACTTGATCAAATCTTCTGGTTCAACTTCACGGAATAATTCACCAAGCTTTTTCACTTCGTCCTTTTTCTTCACTTCTGCCGTGAAGCCAATACCACCTTTTTCATGGCGTTGTTGAACGATCTTATCCAAGCCAGCAAATGCACCACCACAGATAAAGAGGATATTCGACGTATCGACTTGGATAAACTCTTGCTGCGGATGCTTACGCCCACCTTGAGGTGGAATAGAGGCGACAGTACCTTCGATCATTTTTAACAAAGCTTGTTGAACACCTTCACCCGATACATCACGAGTAATGGATGGATTCTCAGACTTACGAGTAATCTTGTCGATTTCATCAATGTAGATAATACCTTTTTGGGCTTTATCGACATCATAATCCGCTTTTTGCAGCAACTTTTGAACGATGTTTTCAACATCTTCACCGACATAGCCTGCTTCGGTCAATGTCGTTGCATCCGCCATCGCAAAAGGCACATCCAATAAGCGAGCAAGCGTTTGAGCAAGCAAGGTCTTACCCGAACCTGTTGGCCCAATCAGCAAAATATTACTCTTAGAAAGCTCAATATCGGCTTTTGCACCGACTTGTTGTGTAATCTTCAAGCGTTTGTAATGGTTATATACTGCGACGGACAGTGTCTTTTTCGCCCAGTCTTGACCAATCACGTATTGATCCAAAGCCTCACGAATCTCTTGAGGTTTTGGCAACGGACGTGATGCCCAATCACCTGACTCAACTTGTTGACTGGTTTGCACCAAATCAAGGCAGACATCGACACATTCATTACAGATATAAGCATCTTCGCCAGCAATTAACTTGCCGACTTCTGATTGCGCTTTACCGCAAAATGAACAGCTTTTTTGTCCTTTCGTTGTTTCGGACATAGACACTCCAAATTCGATCGATCAGGGTTATGGACGTTTGCTGAGTACTTGGTCAACAAGTCCATAGTCTTTAGCAGCTTGTGCAGTCATGAAGTTGTCACGATCTGTATCACGTGCAACAGTTTCATAATCTTGACCACTGTGTGCTGCCATCAAGCGATTTAAACGCTCTTTAATATATAAAATTTCACGGGCATGGATTTCGATATCAGAAGCCTGACCACGAAAGCCACCCAACGGTTGGTGAATCATTACTCGAGCATTCTCAAGGCAATAACGCTTACCCTTTGCACCCGCATTCAATAAAAATGCACCCATAGATGCCGCTTGCCCCATGCAATAGGTCACCACATCTGGTTTGATAAATTGCATCGTATCATAGATCGCCATACCTGCTGTGACCGAGCCACCCGGTGAGTTGATATATAGATGAATATCTTTATCAGGATTTTCCGCTTCTAAAAACAACATCTGCGCCACGATCAAATTCGCCATATTGTCCTCCACTTCACCAGTGAGGAAAATTACACGCTCTCGCAATAAACGAGAAAAAATATCGAATGAACGTTCTCCACGTGAAGATTGTTCAACCACCATTGGAACGAGCGCATTATCAACACTTGGGACATACATAAGAATATTATTTCCTTTAATCTTTATATAGCGATGAATGCTGTATATGCGTCTAGATCTGCAAAATTCAAGTCATTCATGTTGTTCGAATCTTGCAATATAACTTTGAATACAGACTTCATCAAGCACTGCCCTTTATTTCCGTGCAAAAATAATGCAGAGCTTACATTTTGACATACTTTTTCAATGCCAATTTCTGATTCCTATTACTATCTTAGCTTTTGAATGATGTAACAAATAGCATCTTATCTAGTCCTAAAACAAAAAGAGCACCGAAGTGCTCTTTTCTGATAAGTAAAACCGACCTAGATTCGACTGATCACGATTTGATAGCTAATATTGATAGCTAATATTAATAGCCAGTATTAGCTACTGGGCTTTGCTTGCTCACGCTTTCTATACGCAATAGATGAGAAGACCGCCCAAACAATAAAGATGATCCCGATCAAGCCTGTCACCAACTCAGGCACATGCACGCCTGTACCACTTGCGAGCATAATCACTGCCAATGCGCCGATCGCATAATGCGCACCATGCTCAAGATAGATATAGGCATCAAGCGTGCCTTTATCGACAAGATAGATGGTCATTGAACGGACAAACATTGCACCGATCGCTAAACCAAGCATGATGATCACCACATCATTGGTAATCGCAAAAGCGCCAATCACACCATCAAAGCTAAACGAGGCATCAAGCACTTCGAGATAGATAAATCCACCCAAGCCACCTTTCATGATTGCCTTACCGACTTCAGCGTTGCCGTTGCCTTCTTCACCCTCTTCAGGGCTTCCTTCAAGCAGATGGCCAATGACTTGTACGCCAACATAGACCACAATGCCCCAAATTCCCGCCATGATTACGACCAATTTTTGTGCTTCAGGCACTTGCCCTGCCAAGATGATCAAAGCAATTAAGGAAATAAACACCGATACCGCAGGAATGCTGCCGAAGTGCGCTGATTTACGTTCAAGCCAATGGAACCAATGTGTATCTTTCTCATCATCGAACATGAAGTTTAAAAATACAAGAAGTAAGAACATACCACCAAAAGCCGCAATCTCTGCATGATGCGCCATCAATTTTGCAGAATATTGATCAGGGTCATTGAGGGCTAAACGTGCCACTTCCATCATACTCATGTCCGCAGTAACGCCAACGATAAGTAGTGGGAAAACCAGTCGCATACCGAACACAGCAACCAAAATACCAACGGTTAGGAATAGCATTTTCCAAAATGGATCCCAACCCTTGAGCACAGAGGCATTGACCACCGCATTATCAAAAGAAAGAGAAACTTCCATCACCGCAAGAATCGCTGTGATCGCCAACGCCTTGAGCATGGTTTGTACACCTGCTTCCGCACCGTGTGTATATCCCCAATAGGCTGAAATCGCTAAGCAGATGATGGTAAAAATAATTGAAAAACGAAAATGTTTAAGCATATTGTTTGCCTACAAACAATTCTAAGAAAATTGCCTGCATCATACACTACTACTGCTTTTTTTAAATCTACTGCGTTCAACTTCATCTATAAAATTGTGGATACTAAATTCGTTGCAACAAGCCTGTCGCATTCAGCACATCATATTTCTTAATCACAAAACTCGAATGCAATGCCACCACATTGTCGATCTTACCCAATCGCTTGAGTAGCACATCACTATAATTGTCCATATCTCTTGCCACAACTTCGAGTAAGAAATCTGCCGACTGACCTGTGATTAAAAAGGCATTGGTCACTTCTGGAATGTCTTCAACCGCTGCTAAAAATCGCTCAAAAGTTTCACTATCATGACGGCTTAACGACACTTGCAAAATGGCATGTAGACTAAAGCCAAGCTTTTGATAATTAATTTCACGTTTGATCTTGCCAATAATCTGACGATCCATCAAATTTTTGATGCGACGATGTACCGAGCTCACCGATAGATGAATCCGCTCTGATAGCTCATTCAGATTCATATCCTCATGACTCAATATTTCGATGATTTGTTTATCGTATTGATCGAGTTCCATGATGGCTCCGTATATGGGAAAAGGCGAATTTAAAAAAAATGCTTTGCGATGACGTATACTAATATGAAAAAGACATCATTGCTTTGTCGTTATTGATGATTTGGAAGACTAGGGTTTGATCACCCTACTAAAATTTTAAATTTTTTGGGATTTTAGAGGGAGTCTAAAGTATAGACTTTATCTTCTGATACAAATGCACTGGTCTGTGACTGATCAATTTACTTGTGGCAAATCGCTTGCTCAGTTGCGTCGTGACTTTTTTGGGTCATTGCACCGTATAGATTGTGCTATTTTGGTGCGACGCATTCCCTCCACACCCTGCAGACTAATGTATCAATAACTGAATTAAATTATTTCTCGATTTTTTAAACTTTACCAGTGTTTTTGGAAATTTATTTAAACTTAAATACAATTGATTAAAAAGTTTTCCAAATCCATCCTTATTTATCACTTTTTTATCTAATTTGAGCAGAATTTCTTGGTTAATTTGCCACTACTATTTATTTAAAGTTAAAGCTTAAATGACGTTGAAAAAGTAATTCACGATACCGTTCTAAAATTTTACAAGAAATAAAGTCGATTTACGGCATGGCTTTTGCTTATAACAAAGATATATCCACACTATATTTGCTACAGATTATAATACTTGATTAACTCAACTCAATTAGCCAATTTATTTTGTTATGTCTAAACTCAAAGTCGTACTGATCGACGATCATCCAGACCGAGCAGAATATGTCGCCAAAACACTAGAACAACAATCGTTTGAAGTGGTTGGTTGCTTTCTCTCCTCGCAAACCAGTTTACTCAATCTGGAGTCACTGGATGCAGACGTGATTTTGCTCGATATGGATCACCCACATCGTGATGTCGTAGAAAGTTGCGTGATGAACTCCAACTTACCGATTGTTTTATTTACCAAGAATACTGACCGTCAAACCATTCACAGTGCGATTGATGCAGGTGTCACAGCGTATATCGTTGATGGTATTGATAATGAGCGCCTACATGCGATCTTAGATATTGCGATTGAACAATATAAGCACCATCAAAAACTGCTCAAAGATCTAAATGATGCCAAAAGCAAACTTGCCGATCGCAAAGATATTGATCGTGCGAAGGCACTACTCATGCAACTGCACAATATTGATGAAGAAGATGCGTATAAACGCTTGCGCAAACATGCGATGAGCCATCGTATTACTTTGGGTGAGGCAGCACGGCATTTTTACGAAGCCCTATCATTGATCAATCACACCGATCAGGAGCCACCATGTCAGTAACTCAATTTGAATCAGAAAAAAATACGACTGACATGTTAAAGATCGGCTATCTACCGCTCGTCGATAGCATTGCACTACTTTGGGCACAACATCAGGGTTATTTTTCTGCGGAAAATTTAAGCGTTGAATTGGTACAAGAAACCTCTTGGGCAACCTTGCGAGATCGTTTGGCATTTGGCATGTTGCAAGCTGCGCATTGTCTATCGCCGATCGTCGCCAGTGCAAGTAGTACCGCAGATGATATTGGCATTCCGATGCGCACCGCTTTAGTGCTGTCGCATAACACCGCAAAAATTAGCCTAAAACGTGAACTCTATGATGAGTTTGGCATTCAATCGAATGATTTACCGCATCAAAGTGCAGCGAAATTTGTCGCTAAATCCAGTGAAATGACGCATAAATTAGCACAAGTTTTCCCTGCGTCATTGCATCATTTTACTTTGCGAGAATGGCTACGCCTTGCCGATCAAGACTTTGCCCATCAATTCAAACTTGCCACTTTACCACCGCATTATATGCTTGATGCCATTGATCAAGGTATGATTGATGGTTGTTGTGTCGGTGAGCCGTGGAATAGCGTTGGCGCAACCAAGCAAATCTCCAAAGTCGTGTGTCGTTCGCAAGATGTGATTCCAAGTATTGCCGATAAAGTGCTTGCCGTGACCAGTGAGTGGGCAACGCAACATAGCGAAGCGCATCAAGCAATGATTCGTGCCTTAATAAAAGCACAGCAAGATTTGTCAAAAAAAGAAAATAGTGCAGTAGCCTATCAACTGCTACAACAGTTTGACATTATCGACACTGCGTTTGATTCATCGCTTGATCCTGCATTTGGTTCAGCAACACTACAACAAGATGTTGAAGCATTAATCCTGCAAATCCATCAGCAGAATATGCAACCCAAAGCCACAGATTTTGATTGGATATTGTCACAGCTCAAGGCATGGTTGCATGCGGATTTAGACAGTTCAAAATTTCAGGATTATAGTTTGCAGTGTATTGATTTGGCGTGTTATCAAGAGGTGTTGAGTAGTTTAAATTAGGTCTGTTCATTTTCTAAATTCAGCCTAAGTTCGATGAAGTTTGTATTGTACATAGTCGAAAAGGAAAAACATTTTAGGCAAGGTCTTGCGGTGTATACTTATATTTCTGGATTAACCTTCGGTTCGACTCACTTTTCTTTCGGGAAAAGTAAGCAAAACCATTTGTCAGCCGCAAACTCGGTCATACTCTAAAATTTATCCTATACCTTGAAAAACGTCATTTTGCTAAAGTTGTTCTGCCCTCGAACAATGCGACTGACGCTCCCACGAATCAGATAATTTTTACTCATCTTATGTCGAACTGAGGTTAAATTTCATAAAAATATGTTTAAAAATTATTGAGATGACATAGCTGTCTTCCATCATCTTTTTTGGGTAAGATGTCTATCTTTGTAAAATACTCATTTTATAAATATGACGGTATTAAGCTGTATTCATAAAAAACGGATAGATAACAATGAAAGTTGCCATTATCGGGGCAGGAACAGCAGGATTAGCATTGGCAAAAATGTTGATTCATCAAGATATCGAAGTCACTCTATTTGAACAAGCACCGACCCTCGATCCCGTTGGTGCAGGTCTATTACTCCAACCCTCTGGACTTGCGGTACTAGCCCATCTCGGCATTTTGGAAGAAACTCAGAAGCTCGGTGCAGAGGTCACAGGCTTAACAGGTCAACTGCCAAATCAACAGCTCATTGTGGATAGCCATTATGCCCAAGCCGATTCAAGATTTTTTGGTATTGGTATCCACCGTGCCACTTTATGCCATGTGCTAACGCAAAGTTTAGCAAATGAACGCCAAATCACTTGGCGCTTTCAACATAAAATCACACTTCTCGAAGACACAGGCTCGCAGGTCATCGTAAAAGGCCGTTGCAAAGATCGGCCTTTTGATGAGGCTTTTGACGCAACCATTATTGCCAATGGTGCACGTAGCCGTTTGCGCCCTGCACAGTGGGTCAAGCTAGACAAACCTTATCCGTGGGGTGCTGCATGGACGATCGTACCTGACTGCATATATGGCGATCCAAAAATTCTGCATCAATTCTATGACAGTACGTCAATGATGATGGGGGTTTTACCTACTGGAAGCTTGCCCTCTGATCCGCAAAAGCGTTTATCAAGTATCTTCTGGAGCTTACCAACAGGTCAGTTCGATACATTTGCACAAGCACCTTACACAGCATGGTTAGCTAAAATTCAAAGCCGTTGGTCAGACCTGGCAACGTGTTTAGAGGCTGTATTTGAAGACAATCAACCGCAATGGTTGAATGCCCAATACCGTGATGTGGTCATGTCGAAATATGGTCAAGGTCGCATTGGTGTCATTGGTGATGCCGCACATGCGATGAGTCCTCAACTTGGGCAAGGGGCGAATATGGCGTTACTGGATGCTTGGGCTTTGGCGCAAAGTTTCAGCAAAGCAAGAACAGCAAAAGATATGGATTGGCACGTTGTTTGGCAACATTACCACGAACTCAGACACTCCTCGATCAACATGTATCAACTGATGAGCCGACTACTCACACCACTATATCAATCAGATCTATGGTGGGCAGGCAGTTTACGAAATATTATGTTTTCTTGGATGAATCAGATCCCTTACTTTCAAAAGCAAATGGCTTTTACGGTATCTGGATTAAAAACAGGTGCATTTGGTCAGATGAACTATGATGAGATTGCCAAACCGATGCAACATTTAAATCAATCACTTTAATTTACTTGAGCATATAATTTTTACAGGGAATCTTTAAAAAACTTAGCGAGTAGAGGAAATTTCAAGGCGCACCTCGCACAGCAACCGCAATGTACATAAAGTACATGAGGATTGCGAGCAAGGCGCAACGCAGAAATTTACCTACGTAGCTGTTTTTTCGAGATTCCCTAAAGATTAGCCACCAATCGCATGCATACTAATTTTACGTAATGGCGCACGCTGTTTACTGACATAGCCTGCATCTTTGTACCACACTACAGTTTTAATTGTGTCGATGATCTCGTTTCGTAGTGCATCATCTTTATTTTTTTGATATTGCTCTAATTTATCTTTAAAACTTAAACCTTGATCGCTAAACAAACAGGTAAATAACTCACCTGTCGCCGTCAAACGCAAGCGATCACATTGCTGGCAAAATGGATTAGAAATCGTCGAGATAATCCCAACTCTATATGTTTGTTTTGAAAAATTTTCTTTAACCACATTATTTAAATTCTGAATTGCAAATTGTCGTGCAGGCTCATGATCTTGGGCAATTGCAGTGATCTGAAATTCTTGTTCCAGTGTGCTCAGAATGTCTTGCTCACTGACCACCCAATCTTTTTGCCACAGCGCATCACCATCGAGTGGCATATATTCAATAAAACGCACGCTAATGTTCTGCGCCATTCCCCATTTGACTAAAGGAATGATTTGATCATCGTTGATGCCACACATCAGCACGGTATTAATTTTAATTTTTAAACCGACCGCTTGCGCAGCAGCAACGCCTTGTAAAACTGGTTGTAGAGATTTTTTGGTGAGTTGTTGAAATTGCGTGGCATCTAAACTATCCAAACTAATATTCAGATCATCCAAGCCTGCCAGTTTTAAATCCTGTGCATATTTGGCGAGATAATGTGCATTGGTAGTCATCGAGATACGCTTTAAGCCTTTGGCACGCAAGCGATTTAGATCATTAATAAAATGCACCACGCCTTGACGCATTAAGGGCTCGCCACCTGTAATACGAATACTTTCAATACCCTGCTCAACCATCAATTCACAAAAGGTATACAGCGCTTCAAAAGAAAGAATATCCTTCTTCGCCAACCATTCGGGATGTTCAGGCATGCAATATTGGCATTTGAAATTACAACGATCAGTCACGGAAATACGCAATTTTCTTTTTTCACGACCAAATTGATCCACCAAGTTTGCATTGTTGCTCACTTGTCGCATTGGCGATTGATCATATCTAGACATGATCTGTGTTGGTAGATCAGTCAATGCTTTTACTCATGTTCTCAAAGAAAGAAATACATCGGTTCAGCGCGCTTTGACTTAAAAGTTGGCTAAGGAAGTCTGATGTTTAATTCAGCCCACGAATTAATACTGTGTGGTTGCGCACTGTCATTCGTTAATTTTAACACAGAAAATTTTAGTGATTTAAATAGTCGAAATAAACTGCGTTGATCTTGCGCCAAGCTTTGTGCAAGGTGCTCACTCACCGAACGATGCATTAAACAAAATGGATATAGGGCTTGCCCATCAATTTCTGCATAACAGAGTTGACTTTGATCTTTCGCAATTTGCTCAGCGAACTGCTCAAGCAATTGATTTGGAATATAAAACAGATCGCATGGCACAAACAAAATCCAATCTCGTTGACTATACAGCCATGCGCTGTGCATGCCCATCATCGGACCTTGAAAGCCTTTTTCTAAATCAGAAAAAATCCCAAGCTGTGCATCTATGGCTTGATAAATTTCACTATCTCGGTGGCTATTAATCCACAGCTTTTGCACTTGTGGTTTGAGGTTTTCCCGTAGTCGATCAAGCTGACGACATTGCCCATCGAAACACTGAAGCAGTTTATTACAACCGCCCATCCGTGTCGCCTGACCACCTGCGAGAATCACGGCATCGGTATTGTTCAGAATCGTTTTCGAATCAAAGCGCTGTCGATCTTGACGTTGCTGATTTTGAAACTGCTGATTTTGAAACTGACAATCATCAATTGGCTTCGTTGGACAGTTCACTTTCACGCTCCGACTGACATTGTTTAATCAAACCACGGATTTCAGGTAAGCATGAACCACAGTTCCCACCTGCTTTTAGACAGGCTGTAACTTGTTTTTCATTGGTGATATTTTTGGTTTTAATCGTTTCAATAATACGGTTTTTACCGACTTTGAAGCAACTACACACCAATGCACCTTCATTATTCGCCTGACCGATTGGCATGCCTGCGAGTAAGGCACGGCGATGCAAAGCACTCAGACGATTACGACTAAACAACCCTGCCAACCAGTCCCGATCAGGTAAAAACTCACGAGGTGCAAGATAGAATGCCGCCATCAAACCATCTTCACGTAGTACCACGATATGCAAGGTGTCGGTATGCACATCTTCATACATCAGCCATTCATCATTTTCGGCATCATACGGCAGTAAATCTTGCAATTTATTGGCGACGTGTAAACTCTCGGTACGATCGACGATTTCATAGCGAATTGCTTGTACCGTTTGGATTTTCACCCACCAGGTAAAGGCTTCTTTATCCCACTGCTTGGCTTTATCACTTGGCGCATTTTCCATCCACTCTGGACGCACATACAGTACCCCTTGCCAACGCCCATAAAATGGCTGAATCATCACTGGTGTATGTTTAAATTCAGGCTCACCCGAGATCGCATCGACCACAGGATTGACCACTGCACCAACACGTGCATCTGAGGCAACTTGATCATTCCAATGAATTGGCACAAAAATCTGACCACGTCGCACTTTGGTTGAGAACTGACCACGTACTACGCAACGCCCCCATTCCGAGCGCACTTCGACCAAATCAAATTCTTTAATCCCGAACTTGAGCGCATCTTGTGGATGAATCTCACAATAAGGCTCACTGCGATGCGTCGACAGATTGGCAGACAGTCCTGTACGTGACATGGTATGCCATTGATCACGAACACGACCTGTATTTAAAATCAGAGGATATTCAGCATTTGGCTTATTTTTCGGTGTCACATTTGGCGTGGCAATAAATTTTGCTTTGCTATCTGTATGACTGAAAATCCCATCGCCATAAATGCGTGGCGTACCTAGCTTGTCCGCATAGACAGGCCATTGAATCGGTTGCAGTGCAAGATATTCGGCTTGGCTGATGTCGCTTAAACCTTGCAGATTAAAATAGCGAAATGCAGGCAAGTTATAACGTTCCGAGGCAAAACCATTGCCAACCGTTGAGAGCTTTGCATGCTCTAAGAAAATCTGATAATTCGAATTAAAATCAAAACCTTGCCAACCGAGTTTTTGTGCGACTTGGCTCACCGCCCACCAATCTGGCTTAATCGTTTCAGGCACAGCTAAGAAAGCATTCTGACGAGAGATACGACGTTCAGAATTGGTCACTGTCCCGTCTTTTTCTCCCCATGCTTGCGCAGGAAGCAACACATCGGCAAAGTCTGTGGTATCGGTATCTTTACAGACATCTGACACCACCACAAATTCACATTTTTCCAAAGCACGTTTGACTTGATCACTATTCGGTAAGCTCACCACAGGGTTGGTCGCCATGATCCAAATTGCTTTGATTTTACCTGCTTCGACTGCTTCGAACATATCTACAGCTTTTAAACCGACTTTTTGTGCGATATGCGGACTTTGCCAAAATTCTTGTACCAGTTGTTGGTGAGTGGGATTATCAATATCGAGATGCGCAGCCAGCATATTTGCTAGTCCACCGACTTCCCGTCCGCCCATGGCATTCGGCTGACCTGTCATGGAAAATGCGCCCATGCCTTCGCCTGTCACACGACCTGTAAGCAAGTGACAATTGATAATGCTATTGGCTTTATTTGTGCCTTGACTGGACTGATTCACGCCCATTGAGAATAGCGTAATGACTTTCTTGGTTTTGGCGAACAGTTGATAAAACTCAAGCAGTTTCTCAATGGCAATGCCTGTTTCCGAAGCGACAAAATCAAGGTCTTGCTCAGCTTGACTGACATCAAGTGCACGATCCAATTGCGTGGTATGCGCATCAATAAAGGCTTGATCGGCATAGCCTTGTTCATTGAGATATTGCAATAAACCATTAAACAGGCAAATATCTTGACCGATCAAAATTGGGAGATGTAAATCCGCTTGTTCACAGGTTGCAGTAAAACGTGGGTCGATGACCACGACTTTCAGATTGGCATTTTCTGCTTTGGCCGCCATGATGCGCTGAAACAAAATCGGGTGACACCATGCGGTGTTTGAACCGACTAGGACAATCAATTCAGCTTGTTCAAAATCTTGATAATTACCTGCAACGATATCTTCACCGAAAGCTCGCTTATGTGCTGCTACCGCAGAAGACATGCAAAGGCGTGAATTGGTGTCGATATTGCCTGTGCCGAGATAGCCTTTGACAAATTTATTGACCACATAATAGTCTTCGGTTAAGAGCTGTCCCGATACATAGAACGCAACACTTTCACGTCCATATTGGTCGATACATTGACGAAATTTATCCGCAATCAAATCCGTGGCTTGATCCCAAGACGCTTGCTTACGCTCAGCTCCCCTTCCAAGTTGTGGCGCAATCACACGATGCGACATACCCACAGTATCAGCCAGATTACTGCCTTTGATACAGAGTTTTCCTCGATTGGCAGGATGCGACTCATCCCCGACCACTTGTAGCCCTTTGGCAGTTTGCTGTGCGGTGACACCACAACCTACGCCACAGTAAGGACAGGTCGAATGCACGACTTCATTGTTTGAAATCGTTGGGATGAGCTGTGCAACTTGATTCATCTGATAGTACTCCTATCCCAATCATTAATTTCGTGAGAAGTCTCCCCTTTTAAAGGGGAGATTTAGAGGGGATTTAGCATTAAATTGAGCTCTGATTTTTAAAAAGATTCAAGCCTAAACTTGCATCGCACATCAGATTCAACCCTAATATTTTTTATTGATCTACTTTAGCTTGCTTGTTTTAGAGCGAAATCTCGACCAAACAACAGCTTATTACGGATTTGGTGAATCGGCGTTTGGTCACTGATCAACTCTGCATACCATGCACCATCTTCAGTATCACCAAACAATACCGCACCGATCACTTTGTCATTTTGGATAATTAAGCGTTTATAGATTTGACGCTTTTCATCATTGAGCACGATGTCTTCACAGTCTTCGTTTGCTTCAATATTGCCTGCGGAGAACACATCAACACCACTCACTTTAAGCTGTGTCGGCGTTGGCAAGGTTTTGAAGGTCAAGCTACCATGTTCTGCCAAATGTGTTGCACAAACAAAGGCTTGTCCCCAAAGTGGCTCAACCAAACCAAAGACGCTACCACGATGCTCGATACATTCACCGATCGAATAGATACTTGGGTCAAAAGTCTGCATGGTGTCATTGACCACCACACCACGGTTGCAACGCAAGCCTGCACTTTGCGCAAGATCGGTATTCGGACGAATCCCTACCGCAAATACCACGAGGTCGGCAAGAAGCTGTGTGCCATCAGCAAGACGCACGCCAACGACTTTACCATCTTGTCCGAGAATCTCTTGGGTTGAGGCTTCAGTGATGATTTTGATGCCTTTTTCATGGATGCTTTGGCGTAGCATTTGACTCGCACGTAGGTCAAGCTGACGCTCCATGATACGATCCATCAGGTGTAATACCGTGACATTCATACCACGTTGCTTTAAGCCATACGCCGCTTCAAGTCCAAGCAAACCACCACCAATGACGATGGCATTTTGCTTGGTTTGGCTGATTTCGATCATTTTATTGACATCATAAATATCACGGAAGCTCAGCACGCCATCGAGATCATTACCCTTGATCGGTGGCATAAATGGTTTTGAGCCTGTTGCCAAGATCAAACGATCATAATCTACCGATAAACCTGATTCGGTAATGACTTGCTTTTTACGACGTTCAACTTTCACAGCTTTATCCCCTGCGATGAATTTAATGCCTTTCTCCGCATACCATTCAGGTGCATGCAACATGATTTGCTCAATGGTTTTTTCCCCTGAAAGCACTGGCGAAAGCATGATACGGTTGTAATTGCCCCACGGCTCTTCACCAATCACGGTGATATCATACATCTCAGGTGCCATATCGAGTAAGTCTTCGAGGCAACGCATGCCTGCCAAACCATTCCCCACGAGGACGAGTTTCATCCGATCACGTTGCAATGCCACGTTGGTGAGATAGGTTTTTTGTGCTTCAGGATACACCCACACTTCACCATCAATGATCTTGGTCGGAAAGACTGGCAAACTTTGACTGCCATCTTCCAAGCAACGACCTGTGGCTAAGCTAAAATGTTGTTTATAAATCGGCGATGCAATCACACGCTCTCCCAAAATATCACCCAAAATGCCACGTGACATGACATTAGCACCACTAAATGGATCGTGGTTGGAGAGTGCATAAATACGCTTTTCATTACCCACACGGAACATGGCAACTTGTTGCTCGCCGATCAGTGCGCAAACACCTGTGTTTGGCTGGATTTGATCAAGCAAACACACTTTTTGCCA
Source organism: Acinetobacter sp. (assembly GCF_041911495.1). Taxonomy (GTDB): domain Bacteria; phylum Pseudomonadota; class Gammaproteobacteria; order Pseudomonadales; family Moraxellaceae; genus Acinetobacter. Next base: position 28,243 of record NZ_JAYROT010000035.1, read on the forward strand.
ATCTAAACCTTGCTTCATCTCTGACATAATCATTTCCTTCAATTCTTAAATACTTTTCGCTAACTCGAATGTGTTCACTTTATACAGACGTTACTGCAATACGTTTTGCATCACGCTCTTGCGCATTCATTGGGCGGATTTGACCACGCTCAGGGGTAAACTGAATATGCGGATCCGCTTGATCAGAGTTAATAAAGGTTTGGAAACGTGCACGGACTTTTGGATCAGTGACCGCAGTATTCCATTCATCTTGATAAGTATTCACCACGTGTTGCATACGATCTTCAAGCTCTTGTGCCACACCCAGCGAGTCATTCACCACCACATCTTTGAGGTAATCCAAACCACCTTCGAGGTTGTCTCGCCATACGCTGGTACGTTGTAGGCGATCGGCAGTTTGGATATAGAACATAAAGAAGCGGTCGATATAACGAATCAAGGTATTGGTATCCAAGTCAGATGCCAGTAACTCTGCATGGCGAGGTTTCATACCGCCATTACCGCAGACATAGAGATTCCAACCTTTTTCAGTGGCGATGACACCGACGTCTTTACCTTGTGCTTCGGCACATTCACGAGTACAACCCGACACTGCCATCTTTAATTTGTGCGGAGAGCGCAAGCCTTTGTAACGGTTTTCCAAGAAGATCGCCAAGCCTACAGAATCATCCACACCATAACGGCACCATGTGCTACCGACACATGATTTCACGGTACGCAGTGACTTACCATAGGCATGTCCAGACTCAAAACCTGCTGCGATCAACTCTTCCCAAATCGTTGGTAATTGATGTACTTGCGCACCAAACAAATCGACACGTTGACCACCTGTGATTTTGGTATATAGACCATATTTCTTGGCAATTTGACCGACTGCGATCAAACCATCTGGCGTGACTTCACCGCCTGCCATACGAGGCACGACCGAGTAAGAACCATCTTTTTGAATATTACCGAGGAAGTAGTCATTACTGTCTTGCAAGCCTGCATGTTCTTTTTGCAAGATAAAATCATTCCAGCATGAAGCGAGAATATTCGATGCAGTCGGCTTACAGATATCACAACCGAGTCCGTGACCGTGTTTTGAAATTAGCTCATCAAAAGAACGAATTTCATTGACACGTACCAAGTGATACAGCTCTTGTCGTGAGTACGGGAAATGTTCGCAAAGGTGGTTGTTGACCGTGACACCTTGACGTTGCAATTCTGCTTTCAGCACTTGTGTCACCAGTGGCGCACAGCCACCACATGCTGTTGCGGCTTTGGTACATTTTTTCAATGCGCCAAGTGAGGTCGAACCATCAGCAATCGCACTACACAAATCTGCTTTCGACACGTTATTACATGAACATATCGTTGCAGAATCAGGCAACAGATCTACACCTGTGCCACCTGATGATGCGACATTGCTCCCGCCATATTGTGGCACGATCAAGCTGTCTGGATTTTCAGGCAAATCCATGTCGTTGAGCATCATTTGGAGCAGTTCGCTATATTCTTTTGCATCACCGACAAGGACTGCGCCGAGTAATTTTTTGGTTTCTTTATTGATGACGATTTTTTTATAGACTTGTGCATGGTCATCATTATAGAAATAACTTGCTGCAGACGGATGATTAGCATGTGCATCACCGATTGATGCCACATCGACACCCATCAGCTTGAGTTTGGTGCTCATGTCCGCACCTGCAAAAGGATTGGTTTCTTCTTGCATCACATGCTTGGCAGCGATACGCGCCATATCATAACCTGGTGCAACCAAACCATAGATTTTGCCCTGCCACAGTGCACACTCACCGATTGCATAGATATGTTCATCAGAAGTTTGGCAATAATCATTAATCACGATACCGCCACGCTCACCAAGCTCCAGCCCTGACTGACGTGCCAACTCGTCACGTGGACGAATCCCTGCGGAGAAGACGATCAAATCTGTTTTCAGCTCTGTGCCATCAGAAAACTTCATGCTATGAATGAAGTCATCTCCATCCTCAATCGCTTGAGTGGCTTTTTGGGTGAGAACTTCAACACCTAAATCTTCAATCTTATTGCGCAGAACTTTAGCGCCAAGATCGTCAATTTGCACTGCCATCAAGCGAGGTGCAAATTCCACCACATGTGCTTTTAAGTCCAAATCAACCAGTGCTTTTGCCGCTTCTAGACCAAGCAGACCACCACCGATCACGACACCATTTTTTGCCGTTTGACTTGCAGCACGGATCGCATCCAAATCTTCAATGGTACGGTAAACAAAGCAGTTTTCACGATCATTGCCTGGAATCGGCGGTACAAATGGATACGAACCTGTAGACAGAATCAACTTGTCATATGGGACTTGTTGACCTGATTTTGTCGTCACGACTTGCGCTTCACGATCAATCGCAATCGCTTGGGTATCCAAATGCAGATCAATCCCATAGGCATCCGCAAAATCTTGACGAGCAAGCGACAAGTCTTTTGCCGATTTCCCAGAAAAATATTCACTGAGATGGACACGGTCATACGCCAAACGTGGTTCTTCTGCGATTACCGTAATCTCAACATCATCGTTCGCATATTCAAGCACGCCTTCCAAGAATTTGTGCCCAACCATACCATGACCAACAACTACTAATTTCATGGGAATTTCTCCGCGTTATTTCTACTATCTTTACTTGCTATCTTTGGCTTCGATCAACTGACTATCTACTTCATCACTTCAAGTCAGTTGACCTCTGCTATTTTGGCTATTGAGGCTAAGGTTTATGCTTAGGCCTCTGCAATTGCGTTACGTTCCGCAATCGCTTGTTCAAATAATTTTTGCTCTTTGGCTTTGTGCTCTGGGCTAAAGCGGATGAACATTACTGATACACCTGCAACCAGCACCAACACCCCGATGACCATCAGTGCAGTTTGAATATCCACCATACCTTTGAGCAAGAAACCTGCTGCCACCGCACCGACATTACCACCTGCACCAATGATCCCAGCTACACCACCTAATGATTCACGATCAACGAACGGTACCAGTGCGTACGTTGCGCCACATGCCATGTGTGTGAACAAACCAAAGATTGTCATCATCATGATCGCTGTCCACACCGTAGACATTTGCGAGAATAAGATTAAGAAAATCCCTTCACCCAAGATCATGATCAGTAATATTTTGGTACGACCATCCAAACCTTTACCGATCGCAACTTTGTCAGAAATGATGCCGCCTAGTGCACGAGCAAACAGTGCAAGCAAACCAAAGATACCTGCTGCTAGACCTGCTTCTTTTAGACCAAGATTAAAGGTATCGACGTAGTACATTGCTGCGATATTATGGATAAAGATTTCCACACCGAAGCACGCACCATAAGTCAGGAACAGAATCCACACACGGTAGTTCGATGCAGCTTGTTTTAAGATACCCATGCTACTTTTCTTACCACTACCTGTTTCCACGCCCATGGCACGAAGTTCTTTGTAGTCACCTTGTGGGCTATCTTGAGTAAGCTTCCAGTACATGATGCCAACGATGACCATCAAGATACCTGGCACCAATAACGCTGCTCTCCAACCCCAAGCCGCATCAACACCAACCATGATTAACGCAGCCATTAATAAAGGCATTAACGCTTGCGTCGCACCACCACCTGCATTACCCCAACCCGCAGTTGCTGCATTCGCAGTCCCGACGACATTTGGTGCAAACATGACACTGGTGTGATACTGCGTGATGACGAAGCTCGCACCAATCGCACCAATCAATAGACGGAAGAATAAGAATGATTCATAGCTATTTGCAGCAGCCACACCAAATACAGGAATACTGCCGATCAGTAATAAAGCGGTATAGGTACGACGTGGACCATATTTATCAGTCAATGGACCAATGATGAGGCGAACGAGAATGGTGATCGCAACTGCGGCAATATTGATATTGGCAATCTGATCTTTGGTTAAGCTAAACTCACCTGCGATGACTGGCATCAATGGCGCACAGGCAAACCATGCAAAGAAACAGATAAAGAATGCGAGCCATGACATATGGAAAGCACGCATTGCGGGAGTGGAAAAATTAAATAGTTTAATTGATGTTGCTTTTTTGGCCGACAAATCTACAGATGGGAAAGTAACAGACATAATGGCGTCCCCTGAACTAAACATAAATTAATGCAGTAATAAAACTTAAAACCACATATTCGCTTGTCAGAACGGGCGCCATTGACCGTTGCAATTTGGAGTCATCTTTGACTTACAAGATGTAATGCAACAGCCATGCCAAAATTCAAATAGTTAATTGAAAAGTATTTCCATTAACAAAAAATCACTCTTAAGAATTTGTTTTTACTTAAATTAAATTAAAAACCATAAATTTTTATCTATTAGAAGTAGCATATTTTTCTTATTCTCAACTTGAGAATAAACATATAAATGCTCACGACTTCATCAACCAAAATCACGTCGTCAACTTGATTGTTTATTTATTCTTATCTTTGCTTGCTAACACTCACTTTATATTTAATTAAATGCTGAATTGCACCATTTTCGTGCAACACAAAGCAAAGCCACAAAATCATACTTTAGATTCAATTTGCATAGAATCCAATTTTACGCCTCATTTTGGAGCAATGCTCTGTTTCATCAATTGCTAATCTAAGATTTGAATAAACTCACTGAGTTAATTGGCAATATTAATTTCGGCAATCATATACAGCCGTGTATAGCCCGCAACTTCCATGCGATCATTATCTAGGATTTTGCAATATAGTGTTCCGCCTCGTTTTGAGGCTTGATAGGCAACAAGCTCTTGTTTATTAAAACGATCCGCCCAAATCGGCACAATTCCAGTATGAATCGAACCTGTCACAGGATCTTCATCTATACCCATCGCAGGCGCAAAATAACGAGAAACACAATCCACATGCTCATGATCTGCACTGGCTGTGATTGCTACATCACGATTAGATGCTGTAATCGCTGTTCTTAAATTACCCAGTGCTTTTAGTTTTGCAAAATCAGGTTGTTCATCGAGTACATCTTGCACAGACTCATATTCCACAATATAAGCTTGTGGACTGAGATAAACCGCTTTAAATGGCTTAGTTAAACCTTCACGCAACAACTCAGGATAATCATCTATACGTTCTGCACGACGAATCGGAAAATTCATATGAATCTTGCCATCAATAGCTTGATGTACAATAAATTCACCGAGCTTCCGCACATGAAAAATGATTTGTTGCAAGTCCAAATCAAGCTGAAACAAAATACAGGCACTCGCCAAAGTCGCATGACCACAAAAATCAACTTCAGCAACAGGTGTAAACCATCGAATCTCAAAGTTTGTCGTATTTAACCTTTTTACAAAAGCAGTTTCAGCAAGGTTATTCTCCATCGCAATATTCTGCATGACAGATTCATCAAGCCATTCTTCCAAGATAATCACTGCCGCAGGATTCCCCTTAAACAACTTTTGGCTAAAAGCATCGACTTGATACATTTTCATGATGACAACCTACTATTTTCTTACACATTTATATCCCACTATATCGGCATTTATCACTGCTGTGGAGCTTGTTGATTGACAAATTGTACGTCTAGATTAAAATGCGCTCACCTTACGCTGTCTTCAACATTCTTTTAAAGGAGGTCGTTATGCTATTCACCCAAGAGTACACATTTAACTAATTCAGCATACGTCGGTATAGGACATATGTTGTATCCAAACAACGTCCGAATGCCAAGACAAACTTCCCTATCTAGCATTCGCTAGATTTTTTCTTTTTTGGAATGATTAAAAAATGAAACTGAAAGATATGCCTAAAATCAAATCACGCAATCCTGTTGCACTATCACCGCTTTTGCATAAAAGTGGTGTCTTTGAAACTGAAAAGCCTCAAGCGACGCATCGACGTGAACGCAAAGCATCGAAACATCAGCTTCGTAAAACAGATTGGCAAGCCGATAAATAAGTTTGGTAGATAAACTTAATCAATACCAAACTAAAAAAGCAACCCGAGGGTTGCTTTTTTACTTCACATCTATGGTAATTCAACCAATATGATTATTGACCCAGCTGTACAACAACTTTTTTAACACCGGTAATCTGCAATGTTACACGACGGTCTGGTTGTAAGCAAGCTTTCAATTCAGCAGTTGCTTTAGTACCAGTACAGTTCGTAGTTACAGGTTGAGATTCACCCGCACTGTTCACGTTCATTTGAGTTTGAATACCACGACTTGCAAGGTATTGCTGTACAGTTTGCGCACGTTTCATACCAAGGTTGTAGTTGTATTTTTCAGAACCCAAACGATCGGTATGACCTGTGACATCAATACTGTTAATCGTTGTGTAGTTACCATTCACAGCGTCAACAACTTGATCCAAAGTTGCACGACCTTGTGGCAACAAGTCAGAAACCGATGAACCATCAAACTTAAACAATGCGTCAGCAGCTAGGTTAATCGTTTCTTGCTCAACACGTGGTGCTGGCGCAGGAGCAGGCTCTGGAAGTGGTTCAACCGCAACGACAGGCGCTTCAGGCTTCAAGTGACCACCCAAAACAACATTCAAGCCTGCAAGTGCTGTATAGTTCCAAAACTCTTCATCAGCATTATAGGTAGCGCGAGCTTCTGTACGTAGTGACAAAGCATCATTGAAGCGATAGAACGCACCAATACCCGCATTACCCAAAGTACCTTCTTCTTTCAAACCACGACCTGCACGACCCAATGTTGCTTCATCCGCACCATCAAAATCATACTTGTAATGACCAGCACCTAAAAGTACATAAGGCTTAAACTTACTGTCATAATCTTTTGTGATCAAATCAGAAGTCACATAAAAGTTACCATTGATCTGAGTTTGTTTGTACTCTGCAGCATTAAGCTCTTGACCGCCGACTTCAATATCACCTTTCACTTGGTTATATTCAGCTTCAAAGCCCAACCAAGGTGTCAATTCAACACCAAGCGCTGCACCAACAAATAAATCGTCTTGGATTTCAGCAGAACTGGTTAGATCACCTTTGTCGCCGTCATTGTTGTGTTGGGTATCTTGGAAAGTATAACCAAGCATTAATGGGGTAACAGTCACACCAGCATTAGCTGCAGCAAACGGGAGAGCCAACAACAAGGCACATGTTATACGATTTAAATTCATATCTAACTCCAAAATATGCATTCTGCATTAAAATTTATTGAGTAATCAAAATTGAAAGCTTTGAAACAATTCTCGCTTTAAGCTTTATCATTTAATTACTAAATCAACAAGTTGTGTTCAATATAGTGATTTATAATCGTGTTGTTTGTAATTTTTTGATACAAAAAAAGCAACCCGAAAGTTGCTTTTTTATTATTTGGTAAAAACTGTCAAATTAATGACCAGGATGAACCATCACAGTACGGCTACCAGTGATCGTAGCAAATACACGACGGTTCATCGCACGACCTTCTTTAGTATTGTTGTCTGCAATTGGTTGATCCCATGCAAAACCTTGAGTGCTCAAGCGATTTGCATCGATACCAAACTCATTTACAAGTGATGATTTCACAGAGTTTGCACGAGCAAGTGAAAGACGTTCGTTCAACTTACGTGGACCTGTGTTATCAGTGTGACCTTCGATTTGTGCAGTTGCATTTGGATATTCAACCAGTTTCTCAGCAACTTTAGCAATTTCAGGCTTGTATTGTGGTTTGATGTTTGACTTGTTAATGTCAAAGAATACACGAAGTTCCATCTTAAGATCTTCGGTGATTTCTTGTGGTTGCTCTGGAGCAGGTTCAACAATAACTGGCTCTGGAACTGGTTCAACTTCAACCACTGGCGCAGCTGGTTTCAAGTGGCCACCAAGAACAACTTGAAGTGCTGCCAAGCCTTGACCTTCCCACCAGTTGTTATCGAAGTTGTGGATTGCACGAGCTTCTGTACGAAGTGTCAATGCATCGTTCAACTGCCAAAGTACACCTGCACCTAAGTTACCAAGCGTATCGTATGAACGACGATCAAAACCAGGATTATCTACAGTGATACGTGAATGACCAACACCAATCAAACCATAAGGCTTGATTTTGCTGTCATAGTTACCAGTGAATACGTCTGTAGTAGCGATCGCATTCAAGCTAAGAGTTTCTTGCTTAGCTTCCCATGGTTGACCAAAGTTAGTTGCAGATTCATTCGCAGCAGCATCTGGCTTAGTTTGTTGGTATTCAACTTCAGCTTGTAACCATGGCGTCAATTCTGCACCGATTGCAGCACCAACAACCAAATCACTTTGAAGCGCAACACCAGATCCAGTAGATCCTGGCAAAGTACCAGTAGGTGTAGTTCCGCCATCACGGCTCGTCAATACTTCACGTTGCTTATCTTGAGTATCTTCAGGATACCAGTGATAACCAACCATCAACGGAGTAATTGTAATACCCGCATTTGCAGCTGCAAATGGAGTAGCGACTAACATTGCTAATGCAATACGACTCATTTTCATGGAATGCCTCCAGATTAACATTTTGTTGTGTAACGCAAGCCTAAAACTTTGTTTTCAGTGCATAGTATATACACAATTTCATATGTTTTTAAGCTACTTGCCTAAAATTTTACAAAAATTGGACATCAAACTCAAATGTCATAACCCAATTGTCAATAGTATTGACAAACTTATTTACAATTACCGTTGTAGTTCGGTAACTCGTCTAGGATATTGACTTATCCTTGCTTTGCAGTCTAGTTGTATTTAAATGCTTTTTCTATACTTTTTTATGAAAGTTTGATATCCAACACAGTTTTTTTGTAACTATGATTGCCTTATTACTAACAAAATAAATTAAAATTATTGCAAAACAATATGTACAAAATTATTATATTTTGACAAGTATCACAAATACCCATATCAATTTTACAATCTACTACGTAATCATTAAAGAAACTGGGTAACAGAAACGAACAATAAATTAAAACATGAGGTTTCAAGTGCGAGCTTTCACACACTCCAAACAATATGGTATCACTTTAGTCGAGTTGATGATCACCATTGCAATCTTAGCTATTGTAGCGATGATTGCAGTACCCTCTTTCCAAGCCGTCATGGCTAATCTTGAGGCAAATCGAGTTCAATCTACCATGCGATCCGTTATCCAAGACAGTAAATATCGTGCTTTCACTAATCGACAGCGTATTACGATTTGCGGCAGTTCAAATCTACAAGATTGCGATGCGCAGTGGTCTAATGGATTTATCATTTTTAATGACTTAAATATCAACAAAACAAAAGATCTTGCTGAAGAGATCATAAAGAAGCACAGTTTAAATTTGAAACATGGCACACTCTCTTGGCGTGGTTTTGGTGGTAGTGCATTATTCTTTCAGCCTGATACTGGTCTCCCTCGTGGATCGAACGGCAGTTTCACGTATTGTGCGAACTCAAATAAACATCAAAAGATTATTATTGGCACGATGGGACATGCACGACATGAAACGGTGACCAGTTGTTAAAATTTAACCATCCCCATTAATCTCCCTAAGAATTTGGTAACAAATGAACGTATAGTTCCCTTTATTTTTGTACCTATATTTAAAAATGACTTATAGTTTGTTCATCTTTTTATAAGCCACTAGATTTTACACAGGAGTTTATTCATGTCTGATATCGTAATTGTCAATGGTGCTCGTACTGCAATGGGCGGTTTTCAAGGCAGTTTAGCAGGTGTTACCGCACCTGAACTTGGCGCAGTATCGATTAAAGAAGCGATTGCTCGTGCAGGTCTTCAGCCGACTGATATCGAAGAAGTCATCATGGGCTGCGTATTGCCTGCAGGTCTAAAGCAAGGTCCTGCTCGTCAAGCCATGCGTCAAGCTGGACTTCCAGACTCTACTGGCGCAGTGACCATTAACAAGCTTTGTGGTTCAGGGATGAAAGCCGTGATGCAGGCTGCGGACATGATTAAAGCTGGTTCGGCAAGTATCGTGGTTGCTGGCGGCATGGAATCCATGACCAATGCACCTTACATCCTACCAAAAGCACGTGGTGGCTACCGCATGGGACATGGTGAAGTTAAAGATCACATGTTCTTAGATGGTTTAGAAGATGCAGAAACTGGTCGCCTAATGGGTTCATTTGCACAAGACATGGCAAATAAAAAATCGTACAGTCGTGAGCAAATGGATGAATTTGCGATTCGTTCATTGAAGCGTGCGCAAACTGCGGTCAATGAAGGCTATTTTTCTGATGAAATCGTTCCTGTCACTGTATCTACACGCAAAGGTGATGTGGTCGTTGATAAAGATGAGCAACCGTTCAATGCCAATATCGACAAGATTCCAACACTTCGCCCTGCTTTTGCCAAAGACGGTACCATCACCGCAGCCAATGCAAGTTCGATCTCTGACGGTGCGTCTGCATTAGTATTGACGACTGCTGATAATGCAGAAGCAAAGGGTTTAAATCCGTTGGCAAAAATTATTGCTTACGCTTCAAACTCACAACACCCATCTGAGTTCACCATTGCACCAGTTGGCGCAATCCACAAAGTGCTCAATCAAACAGGTTGGGATGTACAAGATGTTGACCTTTGGGAAATCAATGAAGCATTTGCCATGGTTGCGATGTGTCCGATCGATGAGTTCAAACTTGATATCGAAAAAGTGAATATCAACGGTGGTGCATGTGCACTTGGTCACCCTGTCGGCTCTACAGGTTCACGCATTATCTTAACGCTAATCCATGCCTTAAAACGTACTGGTGGCAAAAAAGGCATTGCTGCACTATGTATCGGCGGTGGTGAAGCAACTGCTGTAGCGATTGAATTATTTTAATTCAAAAGTTTAAACAGAAAATCCCGCACATTGATGCGGGATTTTTTGTTTAGTGGAATAATATTCTTATAACAATTCAAAGCTAGGATGTTACATAAACACATCGTATAATATTTAAACATCTTTTCCAAAACTAAAGTTCGTCCAGCAATCGAAGGATATAACAATGCAACTTAATCATTATCTAAACTTTAAGGGACAAACCGAAGCCGCATTCTTATTTTATCAATCCGTATTTGGCGGAACATTTTCCAACATGACACGCTATGGCGATATGCCACCTGAAGATGGCGTAAACTTAACTGAAGAAGAACGCACCTTTATTATGCACGTATCGCTTCCGATCAATGAACATACTGAGCTGATGGGTTCGGACTATATGGAGGCCTTCTGTGGCAATAATGCGCATGGGTTTATTCAGGGTAACAATCATTATATTTCCATCAATTTAGTGAATGATGAAACCGAAACTCGTCGTTTGTTCAATCAATTATCTGTGCATGGTCATATTGAATGTCCGCTAGAAAAAACCTTTTGGGGTGCGTTGTTTGGTTCGTTTACCGATCAGTTCGGAGTGAAATGGATGGTGAATTGTCAGCTTGATGCGACACATTACAGCCAAGACATTGCTTTATAATTTTTCATCAACTCTCGAATATTCTATTTGATAATCCCAGCCATAAAAATCCCGCATCAAAGTGCGGGATTTTTATATAACAGCATGAGTTACTTTTAACGACTAGTTTGATAGCTCGCTTCACGTACCGCCGTTGAGGCTTGATAAGGATGGGTAAAATCATTCAAACCTGCCGCAGCTTCTTGAATATCTTTGCCCTCTTTAATCACAAAGCTATCAAAACCTGAACGCTTTAGATAATTCAACACATCTTTAAAGACATCGCCAACTGCACGCAGCTCACCTTGATAGCCTTGACGGCGTAAAAGTGCTGCAAAAGAATATCCACGCCCATCACCAAAACCTGCGAAATCAATAAAAATCGCCTCGAGTTGATCCAGTGGGTATGCTGTTGTTTCAGGTGAATCTTCCGCAGTCAAAAATAATGCTTTTTTCCCTGAAACATTCGGCAATTGATCAAGCTGTTCAACCGTTAATACCACATCACCTTGTGGCAACTGTCCTTCTTCAGAAACTTGCTGAAAGGTATTATCAAAAATACTGCCATCTTTGCCGAGCACAGGCTGAGTCAAATTAAGCATAAGCGCGCTCCTTAAATGGTTGAATGCCGAAACGACGATAAGTGTCGATGAAGTCTTCACCTTCACTACGCAAATCTAAGTAGGTATTTAAAATTTCTTCCACGACATCTGGAATCACTTCGGCAGCAAAAGATGGCCCTAAAATATCACCAATTGAAGCATCATGGTCTGCATGCCCACCTAAAGTGATTTGGTAAAATTCGGCGCCTTTTTTATCGACACCTAAAATCCCGATATTACCAACGTGGTGATGACCACAAGCATTCATACAACCTGAAATATTCAAATCCAGTTTGCCAAGATTATATATGGTATCCAAATCATCAAAACGGCGTGAAATAGCTTCTGAAATTGGAATAGATTTAGCGTTGGCAAGTGAACAGAAATCACCCCCCGGACAGCAAATAATATCGGTGATAAAGCCAATATGCGCGCGCGCCAAGTTGTTAGCATCTAGGACTTGCCACAATGCAAATAAGTCTTTTTGTGGCACATCTACCAAGGCAATATTTTGTTCATGCGTGGTACGCAATTCACCAAAGGTATATTGATCTGCTAAATCTGCAATTAGATTCATTTCTTCGGTTGTCATGTCACCTGGTGCAACACCTGCACGTTTCAATGAAATAGTGACAATACGGTAGCCTTGAACTTTGTGCGCATTGGTGTTGATGTTGAACCATTGTTTGAATTTTGGATACTGTGCAAACAGCTCACTAAAATCTTCATCGGCATAGTTTTGATAAGCAAATGGCGTGAAGTTTTCATCCATTTTTTTCAAAGTTTCAGCATCAATTTTTAAGGTTTTCACGGTATGTGCAAATTCAGCTTCAACTTTTTCTGCAAATACTGCTGGAGTTAGGGCTTTTACCAAAATTTTAATACGTGCTTTATATTTATTGTCGCGACGACCATGCAAGTTATAGACACGTAAAATAGCTTCTAAGTAAGCAATCAAATCCTCACGTGGCAAGAACTCACGAATAAAGCTACCAATAATTGGAGTACGACCTAAGCCACCACCAACTTTAATTTTATAGCCAATTTCGCCTGCTTCATTTTTAACAATATAGACGCCAATGTCATGAAATGCAGTTGCAGCACGGTCAATTTCTTCGAGTGCAGACACAGCAATTTTAAACTTACGTGGTAAGAAGGCAAATTCTGGGTGGAAAGTCGACCACTGACGAATTAATTCACAGGTTGGACGTGGATCGGCAATTTCGCCCGCCACAACACCTGCATACTGGTCTGTGGTGGTATTACGAATACAGTTACCAGACGTCTGAATGGCATGCATTTGCACGGTTGCAAGCTCTGCCAGCATATCAGGCACATTTTCCAGTGCAGGCCAGTTAAACTGAATGTTTTGACGTGTTGATACGTGCGCATAACCACGGTCATATTCCTGACTAATCTCAGCGATCTTGCGCAATTGCTTGGTATTCATCAAACCATAAGGCACAGCAATACGAAGCATTGGCGCATAGCGCTGTACATATAAGCCATTTTGCAGACGCAGCGGACGATATTCATCCTCTGTCAGTTTGCCAGCAAGATAGCGTTTAGTTTGATCTCGAAACTGTGCAACACGTTGATTGAGCAACTGTTGATCGAAGTCGGTATATAAATACATGGCGTTCAGCTAGTAAGTCATTCTAGAAAGGTGTGTAGCATACCGATATTTACTTCATCAATAAAATGCTTTTTTTGCATATTTAATTTCGATTTTATTGATATAAGCAAATCACATTTTTTTAGCGCACCCATCCCTTAATAAATAATTCTTAATTTGAGCATCTCACGAATACTTCAATTCAAATCCGCAAACTACCACTCGCCCACGCCTAAAGCTCGACCTATATAGTCATAGCGCATTTTTGAACGTGAAAATTGGATTGGATTCGCCAACTGACGCTCTACAGCGGAGTCATTCTTATTTAAAGGTACATTAACAACCCACTCACGCTCATTAGACAATTCAGAATTTAACGCTTCTGCCAAACTTAAAACAGGCTCAACACATAAATCACGCTGCGCGAAAAAATCTTGCCAATATGCCAAGTCCTTCGTTTCAATTTTATTTTGAATCGCTTCCTTTACTAATTTCTGATCGTCAGGCAATTGCGATAAACCTTTTTCAGCGACAATCGACAACTCTAAAGCTTGAGCTAAGCCTTGTAAGAACTGTGGCTCTAAGCCACCAATAGATAGGTATCGACCATCGGCACAGCGATAATAATCATAAAAACTACCGCCATTCAGTGCGGCGGATTCAGCTTCTGTACCATGATTGGCTGCCAGTTGTGCAGATGCCGCCATATTATTGAGGCTTACTGCGCAGTCCGTCATCGAAATATCAATATACTGTCCCAGACCACTACGAGTACGTTCAACCACAGCCGCCAAGATCGCTATCACCGCATGAAGTGAACCACCTGCTACATCAGCAACCTGCACACCCAAAGGTGGTGGACCAGACGCTTTACGTCCGCTATGCCCTGCAATCCCCGACAAGGCAAGATAGTTAATGTCATGACCTGCACGATTGCGATATTGACCAGTTTGCCCATAACCTGTAATTGAACAATAAATCAGTCGTGGATTAATTGCCGAAAGTTCTTCATAACCCAAACCGAGTCGCTTCATCACATCAGGACGGAATTGCTCAACCACAATGTCATAGTCATTAATTTTAGATTTGATCAATTCAATATTGTTTGCATCTTTTAAATCGAGGGCGATCGACTGTTTATTTCGATTGAGATAGCTATGAGCTGTGGCTTGCCCATTGGCATAAGGTGGCATTACTCGCACCAAATCCACCCGAGTTGGCGATTCGATATGCACGACTTTTGCCCCCATATCGGCGAACATCAATGTGGCAAAAGGACCTGGTAATAAAGTCGAAAAATCTAAAACTTTTAAACCACTTAATGCGCCATCCATATCACACTTTCCCTAAATCTTGATTCTGCAAAGCCAGTACCATAATGTATTTTCCAACCACGATACAATACGCATTTTGCTCAATGGCTTTGTCATTTTCTGCCAAGCCCAATCTTATTCGACTAAAGTTAATATTTGATTTAATTCAACATTAAGTAAATGATTGATAAAAGATTACTGCAATTTTACGCAAATTATGACATATTCAAGAATATAAGATTTGCGTTATCATAATTACTCAGTGAACAGTTGTATTTTTTAGCAAGAACGAGATTGCACTGATGCAGTGAAATCCAACAAAAGGTCAAAAACATGAGCCGTGATACGATTAGCATTCATTTTGTCAATGCTGCACTCACAGGTGTAAAGCGTCTAGGTTTAGATACTGATACTTTGCTCTCCCACGTCGGGATTGAGGCAGAATTACTCAAACAACCTAAAGCACGTATTTCTCCCGATCAATATACCCAATTTGCTCGAATGCTGTGGCTTGTCACCCAAGATGAACACATTGGTTTTGATATACAACCACGTAAACTCGGCACCTTTGCCATGATGTGTCAGTTGATTATTCATTGCAAAACTTTGGGCGAAGCACTAGAGCGATCTACTGAATTTTATCGTTTATTTGGTGATGAATGGTCGGTAAATCTTGAACGTGATAAACATGAAGCACGTTTGATTCCTGCGATTCCGCCGAAATACGATCCCGATCATTTCGTTACCGAAAGTATGCTGATGATTTGGCACGGCTTAGCCTCTTGGTTGATTGAACGCCGTATTCCTTTAGAACGTGTTCATTTTGGCTATGAACGTCCAAAACATGCCGATGAATACGATGCCTTATTCTTTGCACCTGTCATGCAATTTAATGCACAGCGTACAGAGGTCACTTTTGCAGCTGATTATTTGGATTTGCCAATTCGTCAGACTGAAGAAACTCTCGCAGAGTTCTTAAAAACCGCACCTGCTGGGCTTTTGGTGAAATTTAAAAATACAAACTCACTGACCAATCGCATTCGCGATGTATTGAAAAGCCATATTGGCGAAGAAATGCCAACACTCAATGATGTCGCTGCTATGCTGTATCTGTCACCGCAGACTTTGCGACGTCGCCTTGCCACCGAAGGCAAGAGCTACCAAGGTGTCAAAGATGCGCTTCGTCGTGATGCAGCGATTCACTTATTGTTGCGCCATGATTTGACTTTGGAAGATGTCGCACAGCAAGTTGGATTTAGTGAAACCAGTACATTCCATCGTGCATTCAAAAAATGGACAGGTGTAACACCAGGTTTATATCGACAGCTTCACGGTGGTTATCGTCATAGTGAAAACTTGGCATAAAAACACCGGAATAAATTCAATTTCAGCGTAATATTTGTTTGATCTTTATTTACAAAGCTCCTATAATTTGCGCTTCTTTTCGTTTGGTCGTTTTGTTTTGTGTGATTACACAATTTAAAAATGAACAAACCAACTATAATAGGTATTTCGTTCATGAAAACTCTCAGTGCAAAACCTGCTGAGGTGCAACACGACTGGTATGTTGTGGATGCATCAGGTAAAACACTTGGTCGTTTAGCGACTGAAATTGCTCGCCGCCTTCGTGGTAAGCATAAAACAACTTTTACACCGCACGTTGATACAGGCGATTACATCGTAGTGATCAATGCGGAACAAGTTCAAGTTACTGGTAACAAGTCACTTGACAAAAAATACTATCGCCACACTGAATTCCCAGGTGGTTTGAAAGAAACTAACTTTGAAAAATTAGTTGCGCACAAACCTGAAGAAATCTTCCAACGTGCTGTTAAAGGTATGTTGCCAAAAGGTCCACTTGGTTATGCAATGATCAAGAAAATGAAAGTGTATGCTGGTAGCGAGCACCCTCATACTGCTCAACAGCCGCAAGTTTTGGATATCTAAGGGATAAAAGACATGGCACAAAATTATGGTACAGGTCGCCGTAAGACCGCAACTGCACGTGTTTTCTTATCAGCTGGTACTGGTAAACTCGTGATCAACAACCGTTCTATCGAAGAGTATTTCGGTCGTGAAACTGCACGTATGGTTGTTCGTCAACCGCTTGAGTTGCTTGAAGCAACTGGCAAATATGATCTTTACATCACTGTTAAAGGTGGTGGTATCGGTGGTCAAGCTGGTGCAATCCGTCACGGTATCACTCGTGCATTGATCGCATCTGACGAAACTTTGAAGCCTGCGCTTCGTCAAGCTGGTTTCGTTACTCGTGACTCACGTGAAGTTGAACGTAAGAAACTTGGTTTACGTAAAGCACGTAAACGTCCTCAATTCTCTAAGCGTTAATTTTTTCAGAGCAACGGCTCTTTACGATTTACGATTTACAGAATCGAAAAAACCTCGGAATTTCCGAGGTTTTTTTATGGTAAATGATTAATGACGGATAGTTAATTGCTAGAGTTTATAATGGTAAATTTTGAAGCACCCTTCCTACACAAAAATCTAAGCAGAAAAAACCACACATAAAAAAAGAGCCACCGTTATGGCAGCTCAATTTTAAAAAATCAAAACACAAGATGAGCTACAGCAAATCTTGACGAATCAATGATTTGACTTTTTCCACCGTATCTAGCGGATGCTCTAGTGGGAACATATGTCCACCTTCGACTACTTGGAATGGAATGCCTAGCTTGCGTTTTGCTACCTGTGGAAATTTACGTTTTAAGAATTGGCTATCTTGCCCAACGACTAAATCTACTGGAACTTTGGGTTGAGGTTGAGGTAGCCACCATAGCGATGGATTCTTTCTAAAAATTTCTACTTCGGCTGCCTTAGGAATGGTTAAAGTCACACCACCACGCACGGTATCTTCAGTTAAACCATGTTGAATATATGCATTAAAACATTCAGGATCAAAGTCTTTAAAAAAGCCTCTCCCCGATAAAAGCTGTGCAGCTTGCTCACGACTTTCCCAGTGATCACGACGATGCTTTGACAATCCCGCAGGCGTAATTTGATCAACGAACTTTGGATAAAACAACTTGGACATGTGAAAGACCAAAGATGCTGCGCCCAAGATCAACGGTGGATCAAGCATAATCACTTGGCTAATCAAGTCTGGACGTTTATTCGATACCATAAAACTCAGTACCGAACCGAGCGAATGCCCTAAGGTAATCACTTTACGACCATTGGCTTGTGATTCTATGCTATCGGTAATCTGCTGTACCAAATAATCCCAATGATCGGTAATCGGATAGCGAGGATTCGCACCAATCGGTGTGGTATAGATGATGTCATATTCATCAGACAGCGCATCAAATAGCTTTTGATAGGTTTCAGATGGAATGCCATTGGCATGAGCAAAATGAATCAGTGGTTTCATCATGTACATTCTTGTGGGATTAGACTTTTATCTTCCTCCCCTTGTGAATAAGACACAAGGGGTAGAACTGAGCGGTTTTACTATTGCAATGAACACTTCTGCAAATGAGATCACGAGATCATCCGCTATCGCCTTGCAAGCTTATTACTGCAATTTTTCTTATTACTGTAATTTTGCTTGTTACTGTAATTTTGCTTGTGACTGGGCTTCGATCTGTTGATTGATCGACTGACCAATACCATTTCCGATAGATGTACCAACCGTGCCAAGCAAAGATTCAAACGGACTACGTTTCACGGTGTAATCTACTTTTTTATCGACTTTCAGTTCACGTGCTAAAGTGGTGAGATTGCCTGCTTTATCTGCTAGACCAATTTTGATCGCTTGATCACCTGTCCAAAACAGTCCTGAGAACAAGTCTCGCGTATCTGCTTTTAGACGTTTACCACGACCTTCTTTTACCGCAGTGATAAAGTGTTGATGGACATTATTCAGCAAGGCTTGTACATGGGCTTTCTCTTCTGCATCGACTGGCTTCGTCCAACTCAATAATGACTTATGGTCGCCTGAAGTCATGGTGCGATCTTCCACGCCTAATTTCTTCGCAAGCTCTGTTACACCATAGTTTGGCATCACCACACCGATCGAACCGACAATACTTGATGGATTGACGTAGATCTCATCAGCGGCTGATGCAATATAATACGCACCCGATGCGCCCATATCACCAATGATGGCATAGACTTTTTTATCGGTATGTTGCGATTTCTGATAGCGTATCTCTTGCCAAATTTCATCCGACTGTACAGGTGAACCACCCGGCGAATTGATATTGAGCACCACCGCCTTCGCATTTTTCGCTTCAAAAGCACGCTTCAATGCTTTGTTGGTGTCTTTACTATTTACGCTATTGGCATCGCCTGCGATCATGCCTTGAATATCCACGACAGCAATATGCTCATCAGAAACAATCGGCGCACCATCCACTTGCGAACCTGTGCTACACCCTTTTCCGAGCATAATCAAAATAAACATCAAATAAA
>NZ_JAYROT010000036.1:0-72561 GCF_041911495.1 Acinetobacter sp.
TCAAACAAGACAGCATTCGCTTCTTTTCGAGTGGCAAACACACTGCCATGGATTACATGACCTTTCAATGTATGAAAGAAGCTTTCAGTCACTGCATTGTCCCAACAGTTTCCTCGTCTAGACATGCTTTGAATACAATTATTCGTCAATAATAGTGCTCTAAAAGCACGACTACAGTACTGACTGCCTTGGTCTGAGTGCACCATCACACCTGTTGGATAGCCTTGACGTGCAAGAGCATAGTCAAACCCATCACATACCAATTGACGATTTATCCGTGTACTTGTCTGCCAACCTACGATACGTCGGCTGAAAAGGTCTAACATCACACATAAATATAACCAACCTTCTTTAGTTCGAATATACGTAATATCAGTTGTCCAGACCTTATTAGGTTCAGTCACTGTAAATTGTCGATCTAACAAATTCGGTGCTGTTGGCAAGCGATGATTTGAATCCGTCGTATACTGGTATTTATGCGCTATTTTACTGCGCAACCCCAGATTTTTAAGCATCCGACCAACAGTACGCTCACTCATGCTATAACCAAGATCATACATATCATGAATAAGGGATGGAGCACCTAAACGAGCGTGGTGCTGCCAGTACGGCGCTTTTAAATCATCATACTGCTTTGTGATTCGTATCTGACGTTTTTTCCATGCATAGAAGCCCGAAGTGCTGACTCCAAAGTATTTACATAGCACAGTGACTTTAACCTGTTTCATTGCAAAATCTTTGATTACCGTGTACTTCTCTTGCTTTGATCGGTGAGGAAGTACACATGCACTTTTTTTAGTATGTCATTTGCCTCTTTGAGCTGTTTGACTTCTTTTTCTAGATCTATGATCCTCTGCTGCTCAGAGGTAAGCTGACGTTTACTTGAACCTGCTGGATTAGCCATACGAATCCATTTATCTAATGTCGAATATCCGACACCAAGTTTTACAGCAATTGATGCTAATGATTCATGTGAGTTTGCAAGTGTATAATCGATTGCTTGCTGTTTAAATTCTGGACTAAATCGTTTAGCCATTAGTGTATCTCCTAAGTTAACATTACGTTATCTTTAGAGGGACTAGGTGTCCATTATTTTGTCTAGGATCAGCTTATTGATCTTTCCGCCATTTTTTCCATGCGTAATAGATCAACGTGCCGAAAGGTAAAATCAGAAAAATGCGCCTAAACCTAAAAAGGCGTAGACTGCATAAATATTTGCGACTGCAAAAAATAGAAGTAAAGGAATTAATTGTCCTATCATTTCACCACATAATCCGCAAATGGCTTGCTTCCATTTATTCGGTCATTTTTCGCTTTTATTGTTATTCGGTGAATCTTTTTCGTTGCTTGTGGTCACGCTTATTTCTCTGGCTAAAAAATGTTAATACATCGCCTCATCATTACTCAGTGCAATCAAGCCACGTATCGCACGATAGACACTCCACACCCACGCCAAGCCGATAATGACTAAACAAATCGTTGGCGCAAACACCGCCCACCACGCCGATTGATAGACAAAGACCACTAGAAATAAACTGGCAAAGCCAATTACATTCCAGAGTAAATACCACCAAAATCCTCGAATCTGCCAAAGAAAATGACTTTCTAAAAAAGTGCCTTTGACACTAGAAAATTTGACATGGTTGATAATAATCGCGATCACTGCCAAAACGCCTGCACTAAAGATCGCAGCGAGGTATAAACCGTAAAGTAAGTAGGTGAAATATTTCTGATCTTGGGTTGCGATTTGGCTGAATTGGTTGTTTTGGCTAATTTGTTTGCTCATCATTATCCTTTTATTTCAAAACTTAGAAAAGTCGTAGCATAAACACACTAAACGCCAGCAATGCAATATGCGCCACGATACTCAGATAATAGTATTTTTTAAACGGTTGTTTCTGTGTCTTATGGTGAAAGTGCTTCATGGCAAACCACGCCGCCGTCCAACCACCTAATGTGCACATGAGCAGTAAATGCTGTTCGGAAATACGTTGATCACCTTGCATCGCCGCTTTTTTGTCTTGATAAAAAATCCAGTAACAATAGCTATTCACCAGCATAATCACCAACAACGTAAATGGCGGAAGCTGTCCATAGGCTGCGGTGACAAACAGCACCACCCAATACACCAACATGGCGAGATACATCGGATGCCATGCAAAAGGCTTTTTTGATGCGCTTGAAAAAGGCTGGCTGTTCGGATTGTGACTAAAGACTTGCTTGGCTTTGACGTAGCGGACATTGCGGGCTTGCGGTCGAGATTGATCATCAATGCCTAGCTCATACTCCAGCACACAGCCCTCAATCGGTCGAGGGCCACTACGCTCAAAAGCACTGATATGCAAAAACACACGCTGATGCTTGGGATCGCTAATGCCCTTAATAAAGCCGTAACCTTGTTCATCGTGCCATTCGACCAAACGTCCTTGATAGCGTGCCATTAGAATACATACTCTGTGTTTAAACGATCATGGGTCATATTGCGCATCTCTTGCGGATCTTTCTGTAGAATTTCTGTGCCAGTGCGTCCTTCATTGCGATTGCGCTCTGCAACTTGCAAACGAGAAATCCAAAAACGACAGGCTGCCATCGCAAGATAGGTTTGCAGGCAAAATTTTTCATCATCAGTCAACGCACGTACCTTTTGATAAGCATTTAAAAATGCCTGCGCTTTTTCCATATCTAAAGACACATTGGGATAATCACTGCAAAAATCATTCATCGTAATACTGATATCAAGTAACAACTGATCATAACTCAGCTCAGAAAAATCTAAAATTCCCGACAACTTGTCGCCGACATATAGACTATTATCACGGAACAAATCGGCATGAATCAAACCATAGGGACGATTTGGATAGGCATCAAACATCTGCTCATACTGTGCAAATACTTGGGTGAGTAGCGCTTGGTCGGCTTCATTCATTTTTGGATACAGCTCGTGGGCAGTCGCAGACCACCATGCATGATCATGATTATTTTTGCGTTGTAATGGATAATTTTGCAAAGCCAAATGCATTTTCGCCAAAGCTTCACCCATTGCGCTAACTTGCGCTACCGTAGATGGCATTGGATGCTTGCCTGCGATGCGTGGCGCAATCTGTGCAGGTTTACCGACGATGCTGTGAATCGGTTGATCTTGAAAGGTGAGCGGAACAGCGACTGGGATGCCGTGTTGCTCAAGATGTTGTAACACAGGGAACAATTCTGTAGCCGCATTTAAGTCCAGCTCTTCAAATACTGTGAGTACAAATTCCTGATCGTTTTTTTCAGTAATAAAATAGTTGGTGTTTTCTATCCCACCTTGAATCGGTTCGATCTCGATAATCTCTAAGCCATATTGCATGGCGAAAGTGTTTACTTGTTCAAGATTGAGTTGGGTATAGACGGACATAACAATGAAAACTCTAGGCATACAGAATATTTTTGTTAGAATAACCGCTTCTTGCGCCAAGGTGTAGTCTTTGCGCACAGAAGCTAGATGTTCTTTGAAAGAATCGTCTATTTAAAAGTGTTATTTCGCTGTTAAAACAAGTTGCTGAGAATCAAGCTATGTTAGCAAAACGAATTATTCCATGTTTGGATGTGGACAATGGACGCGTGGTCAAAGGCGTTCAGTTTTTGGATATTCGTGATGCGGGTGATCCTGTGGAAGTGGCACGTCGCTACAATGAGCAGGGTGCCGATGAGATTACTTTCTTAGACATTACAGCAACCCATCATGGTCGTGATACGACGTATAAAACCGTAGAACGCATGGCGGAAACGGTCTTTGTACCCCTCACCGTTGGTGGTGGCGTGCGCAAGATTGAAGATATTCGACTACTGCTCAATGCAGGTGCAGATAAAGTCAGTATTAATTCAGCTGCAGTATTCAATCCTGAATTTGTGGCTGAAGCATCGAGTCGCTTCGGTGCACAGTGTATCGTGGTCGCCATTGATGCCAAAAAAGTCGCTGAGAATAAATGGGAAATTTTTACCCACGGTGGTCGTAAGCCGACTGGGATTGATGCGATTGAATGGTCAGTGAAAATGGCAGAGTTTGGCGCAGGCGAGCTTCTCGTCACCAGTATGGATGCCGATGGCACCAAAGCGGGTTATGACATTGGTTTGATGCGTGCAATTAACGATCGAGTGACAATTCCGACCATTGCCTCGGGTGGTGTGGGGAATCTGCAACACATGGCAGATGGAATTTTGCAGGGTGGGGCGGATGCGGTGCTCGCAGCGTCGATTTTCCATTTTGGGCAACATAGCATTCCCGAAGCCAAAGCCTTTCTTGCAGAACAAGGCATTGAGATGCGCTTATAAGATTTCATTAAAGCTTCATGATCAAAGATTAGGCTTACACCATCAGGTGAGTTTTATGAGATTGATTATGCCTCAGCAGATTTACACCATTGATGATATCAAGTCTTGTTATGTTGAGTTTGTGAATAAGCTGGACAGCCCTCGGATTGATAATCTTACCAACTGGGGGCAACATCGCTTATTTTTGGCGAAGTATTTTCCCATTAAAGATGGTCGATATTCACCGAGCGATATTATGATCGAATTCAATACTCGGACTTATCATCTCGATACCACCAAGGCGCCAGATTTTTTAGATCAACACAACTATTTGGTATGGTTGCAAGGTGAGCTGTTGAAAGCCTAAATAAACTTAAAGTTAAAATTTTGACTGAATATTAAAAATCGATTTATAAACAATTATTCTGAATTTGTATCATTCAAAAATGGATTCTTTACCACATCTACATCATCATTACTATTCTGCTCGACTTTTATAACTAAATTTTGTGATTCAAGCGTTATCACCGTTTGCTCTAAAATCTTCATTAAAATTTTGGCATGCTCTAAGCTGTGTTGATCTTGATGAATCTGCAAACTGCCATAAATTGAAATTCGCTCGCCTTGATTTTCAATCGTGAGCGCATCAATGGTGATGCTTTGTGTATGATTTTGAAAAGGTTTAAATTCCATTTTTCTGTCCTGTTTAAGTCCTAGAATTCGTGTTTTTAATTGGCATTTGTATCCTTTTCTTTCATCCACTCTACGATCGGCAAAAGAATGCGATTGATTGAAAAGCGATTTGGTTCATCTCTCTCGTTACCCTCATTTTTTAGATTTTTCATTTCAGAATTTTCTAACGCATCTTTTTGAACTTCATCTTCATTGGCTGTTGAAAATATTTCAATCAAGTTTGGTAAGCTTGGCATAGAAACCTTTTCTTTAATTGTTGTCCATTGAACAGGGTTTTCTAATGCATAAGATTGACCAACGACAAAGCGTTTTTGTGTCGCCAAAATCTGTTCTGCTTCAACCATTGGTGCACATTGGCTTTGTAAGTCTTTATCGATAAATGTTGGATGTTTATTAGCTTTGACTTGATTGGCACGCATCGGTAACTGAAAGACTTGCCGTTTAGACTGCTCATCTAATCGAGGATAAAGATTAATCCCGACTTTTTCTTCTAACGCACAGATGCTTATCGTTTCAGCATAGCGAGAGCCGTCATTTTTACTGAGATATGCACTCGCCATGCCGATACGTGGAAAATACACTGCTTTATACACATGGCTAGGTACAAGTACGTCATGTCCTTTTTTAACATATTTTACGGTCGGCTCAAGATAGGCAGAACCCGTAATGATATAAGCATCGAGCTTATATTTTGTGACCATTGCTCGGGTGGCTTCTTCGATCTCACGCCATGTATTTTGATTATTGTCATAATGCTGTGGAATGATGTTGCTCAGGGCAAAGCTTTGATATTGAGAGGTTTTGTTATTCATATCGGCATTGGGTGCCATGTGTCCACGGTCATAACCCGAATTGCGATATGCCTCTAGGGTCGCCTGTGCTGAAACTGGCAGACGATCATCTTCATGAAAGTTATCTTCACGTTTGATCCGAATGCTGAGTCGTTCAGGGCTAAGCTTTTCCGCCACCCAAATTGGCGTTTTGGAAATGCCTGAATAATGCACGGTAAAGCCTTGATTGCAGAGTGGGTAGCTATCAACGCTCAACTTTTTATTGATCAGCTCTGGTGGTGCTTCTGCGTAAAACTCATCCAAGCATAAAGTATTGGAAAAGGACAGTAATTGCCCTGTGCTGAGTTGTGGTAAGAAACAAACTATTGATATTAAAGTTATAAGAAGGAAATATATTTTTTTCAAGAGGCTGTACTACAAAAGATAAGGCTACAAAAAATCGGACTATAAAAGATCGGGCTACAAAAATTACGCAAACTTTACATCGGAGATGCGCTGTTTAAATCTTAGCAATCTAACTTTACCAAGTATAGGTAATTCTCTTGATTTACTCACGTTTAACACACAGTTGATGCGCTTTTAGACAACTTGACTGCTACAAAGTTTACAAAAGGCTAGTCTAAGCTGAGCCCAACTTGAAATGTGAAAGGATCTTCGTGACCCAAACTTAGCCTATTGCATTTCGGATGCCATTTTTTAGCTGAGAGACTTCTTATTAATATATTTTTGAAAGTTCTCATTCTAAAAGTCGAAATGCGCAACTGTTCATGTCAGATCGATAATGAGTCGTTGAGATGATTCAGCATAATTTTAGTGTATCCATCAATGATTCTTACGATTTTTAATTTCTTGGATTTTGGGCTGATCCAACTCACCTTAATGAGTTCACTTGAATCAGTGTGAGAAAACATTGGAGAATATGATGTCTAACTCAAATAGCACTATCTCAAATAGCAAGATCAAAACAAATAAACCAACAGCAACAAAAATGACTTTGGGTCTGAGTGCCATTGCAGCAGCGATGTTTGCAACTTCTGCATTTGCAGAGCCACCAATTCAACCCGGTGATACGCTGGAAAGCTTATCTAAAGCAACTGTGCAAACTACGATTAATGGTCAACCCGGTTCACTTGAGCAAATGGGTATTCCAAAGCAAGTGATCTCACAGGCGATTGCTCAAAATGCAGTGATTGATTTGCAAGCACGTACGTTGCGTCCAATGAATGCACCAGTTAGTGCTTCTACGCAAGTTGCCCAAAATGTTGAATCAATGGATGATAATGTTGAGTCGGAGCTGAGCGCAAATGCAGGGGAAATTTCAGAGTCTGAGCAATCGGCAATGACTGAAGCACAAAACCAACTTGCTCAAGCGCAAGTGACAACTGAGCAAGCATCTATGCAAACTGCTGAATTGAATGCAGCTGTTGATACTGCAATAAACGAAGCCGATCAAACAGTATCTTCCGCACAAGCTGATGTGCAAAATGGAATGGATCAAAACGCTGCAGCGTTGATGCCTGAAGTCGATCAAGATGCGATTGATCCAAATGCGCAAGCTGTTCCTGCGGAAGACATGAACCAAACTGAAGATGCAACACAGTTGGCAGAGCCTGATATGGATGCAACTGCGCCATTGCAATAATCTAAAGTTAAGTAATTCGCTTTAAAAAACAAAGCCCCGACTCTTCGGGGCTTTGTTTATTACTCATTCAACGAGTGTATTGGGAATTTTTTAAGGCTTAGATCTCAATCTGACTACCTAATTCGACCACCCGATTACTTGGGATTTGATAAAAATCACTCACCGCACTGGTATTACGTTGCATGGAAATAAACAACTTCTCTCGCCACGGCGCCATGCCATCGCCAACCGTTGAAATCACTCGATCACGAGAGATAAAGAAGCTGATTTGCATCATATTAAACTCAAGCTCAAGTACATCGTAGACTTGCTTCAATGCTTTTGGAATATCAGGTTCATCTTTAAAACCGTAATAAACAATCACTTTGATAAAACGATCATCTAATTTTTTGACATAAATCCGAGCGTCATCTTCAACATAAGGCACATCTTTGGTTTCGACCGTGATCAAGAAATTTAGCTCATGCAAAATCTTATTGTGCTTTAAGTTGTGTAACATCGCATGTGGCACAATCTTCGGGGTACTGGTCATAAAGATCGCCTGACCTTGTACGATTTGCACGCTATTGCCCAAATGGTTGATAAAGATATCGAGTGGCAAAGCATCACGTTGCAAGTTTTCAAACATCAACTCACGCCCACGTTTCCACGTCATGAGTAGCACAAAAACCACACCACCGATAGCGATCGTCACCCAACCGCCATCAGGTATTTTTAAAGAGGTTGCGCTGACGAAGATCAAATCCAAAACGAAAAACGGTGTCATCACCAAAGCAGTTTTGTAGACAGGCCAACGCCAATACGTATGCGCCAAAATCGTGATCAAAATCGTGCCGCACAGCATGGTACTCGTGACTGCGACACCATATGCACTGGCAAGATTTGAACTATTTTCAAACAATAAGACAATGATGAACACGGCAATAAACAATGTCCAATTTAAAAATGGCACATAAATTTGTCCTTGCTCAGATTCGGAAGTCTGCTGAATGGTGAGGCGAGGTAAATAACCCAACTGAATGGCTTGTTTCGCCATCGAGAAAATCCCTGTAATCATTGCTTGCGAGGCAATGATCGCAGCAATGGTAGCAAGCCCAATCATCGGATAGAGTGCCCATTCTGGCACCATTAAGAAAAATGGATTTTCAATCGCATCTGGACGACGAAGAAGCAATGCACCTTGTCCTGCATAATTCAAAAGCAAGCACGGCAACACCACAGTAAACCAAGCCATACGAATCGGTGTCGGACCAAAATGCCCCAAATCTGCATACAATGCTTCACCACCTGTGATGGTCAGAATCACTGCCCCCATGGTAAAAAATGCAATCGCAGGGTGATCCCAAACAAAGCTTGCTGCCCAGTGCGGACTTACCATACCGAGTACGATCGGTGTCTGAATAATATTCCAAAGCCCAAGCGTGCCAAGTGACAAAAACCATAACAAAGTCACAGGACCAAAAAACTTCCCCATCACCGCTGTACCATGACGCTGAATCATAAACAGTGCGGTCAAAATCCCCAGTGCAATTGGTACGATCCAATCATTAAATATCGGTGTAGCAATACTCAAACCTTCCACCGCAGAGAGTACGGAGATCGCAGGGGTAATGATGCCATCGCCAAAGAATAGCGATGCGCCGACAAAGCCACAGGCGATAATTGCCAGTTTGTGTTTTTTGATGAGTTGCTTATTACGCAAGTTCAACGCCAAAAGTGACATGATGCCGCCTTCACCATTGTTATCTGCGCGCATGATGATGCTGACATATTTGATGCTGATGGTGATGGTCATACACCAAAAGATTAGGGATAAAATCCCCATGATACTTTCAATGGTGACATCGATATGCGCAGCCGAAAAACATTCTTTGATCGCATACAGCGGGCTCGTCCCAATATCCCCAAAGACAACGCCGAGAGCGGCAAGTGTCATAGCAGGGAGGGCGGCTTTTTTGACGTGACTCATAAATATAAAATCAATGATTTTGGTATTTGCGGCAATGTTAGCACTGTTTTTCAATTATTGTGCAATCTGCTTGGCATTCATTGCAAATTTCGCTATTATCCCTGACCTCAATGGTGAGGTGTCCGAGTGGCTGAAGGAGCACGCCTGGAAAGCGTGTATACGTTCATAGCGTATCGAGGGTTCGAATCCCTCTCTCACCGCCAAATATTTTAAAAACATAATTTTTTAATCACGATAATTAAAATTAAACTTTCTCCCTGATCTGATCAAATCGTCCAGTCATAACTATTTGTTTACTTCTTGTTAAAAACATAGTATTTCTATTTTTGAATGCCTGCGTTGATGACATGCGGTTAAATTACTGATTTTATACTATTTAACAATTATGTTTTTTGATTTTGGAGTGGTTGTAATGGGGATGAACACACAGCTTGCACGCTTATGTTATGCAAGTAAAACGGTTAAGGATGAGGATGAAATCCGTCAAGATTTGATGGACATTCTAGCTGAGGCAGTTGATTTCAATGGCAGACATCAGGTGTATGGTGTGCTGTACTATGGCAATGGTAAATTTTTTCAATGTCTTGAAGGCAGTGCGGAAATTGTCAATACATTATTTTATGAAAAAATCACCAAAGACCCACGCCATAGTGATGTGGTGCTGTTAGATTTGGCTGATATTGATTATGTCAAATTTAGCAGATGGAGCATGAAATATGCGCCTTATGATAAGGCGATGCTCCGCTTTTTTACCGACCGTGGTATGGCGGAATTTGATCCTTATTCGCTACAAGAGCAACGCTTAGAAGATTTTGTTGATTATTTGCTGAAGATTTAAAGCGAACAGCATCTTTCTATAACAAAAAAGACCATCCGAAGATGGTCTTTTTCAATTTTAAAGGGCTGTGCAAATTACCAGTGTTCACCTGGGAATAAGCGTGCATACGCTTTTTGCATAATGTTCAATTTTTCTTGCTTGCCGACAGATGCCGTAGAGCTAGGGAATAGGTTGTAACCAATTGACATCAAGACATTGTTGATGTTTGGCGCAACCGCATACGTGATTGAAGCCAAGCGACCAAGATTGGTGGCAATCTTCTTCGGACGTTTTACGATCGCATACGCAATTAAATCAGCTGCTTGCTCTGGTGAAAGCGTTGGAACGTAGTTATACATTTTGGTTGGTGCAATCATTGGTGTACGAACCAATGGCATATAGATCGACGTTAATGCAATCTTGTGTGATAACGCTTCAGCAGATAAACAACGGCTAAACGCATCGAGTGCAGCTTTTGATGCAACGTATGCAGAGAAGCGAGTTGCATTCGCCAATACACCGATTGAGCTGATGTTGATAATTTGACCTTGCTTACGTGCCATCATGTCAGGCAATAAGTTCAAGACCAAACGTACAGCACCGAAGTAGTTGAGTTGCATGGTGCGTTCAAAGTCATGGAAACGATCTACCGACTCATGTACTGCACGGCGAATTGAGCGACCAGCGTTGTTGACCAAAATATCAATATGATCAAAAGATGCTTGGATTTCTTTAGAAACTTTGTCAATCGAATCCATGTCATTCAGATCGCATGGGAAGACAGAGGCTTGACCGCCTTCAGCTTCAATTTCAGCTTTGACTTCGTCCAATTTTTCTTTGGTACGTGCCATCAAAATGACATGAGCGCCAGCGTTAGCAAGTTGTTTTGCCGCAGACAAACCAATACCACTTGATGCGCCAGTGATAATGATATTTTTGCCTTCGACTTTTTTGATCAATTGTTTTTGCAATCTTGAGTTCATAAATGCGTCCTATAGTTCATACAGTTAAATTCTTGGTGTGTTGTAATGCGCAAGACTCCTGATTGATCATCACAACTTATTCTGTACACATGATAGCCAACTTGTTCTAGGTGATCTACTCTAAATATATGAAAAAT
Organism: Acinetobacter sp.; assembly: GCF_041911495.1. Taxonomy (GTDB): domain Bacteria; phylum Pseudomonadota; class Gammaproteobacteria; order Pseudomonadales; family Moraxellaceae; genus Acinetobacter. The sequence continues at coordinate 11,323 of NZ_JAYROT010000036.1, forward strand.
AATAAATTACATAGAGCGATTACTCTAAACTGACTAGAGTACCTACTCTATTAATTTGCTAAATCCTTGAGCTAATGTCAATAAATCTCTTAGATATTTGATCAAAGATCCATCTTTATTTGTAAAAAAATTGTAAAAACTTGCTGAACAATGAATTTTCGATTTGGATTATTCGATTTGATAAAAATTCTTGGCATTTTGATGGAAGATTTTAAACATCGCATCTTCGCCATAAGGCTGAATCATCTCGATATAAGCGGCGATGATTTCGGTTAAATCTGCGCTAGGTTTATCCATTGGGAAGTTTGAGGCAAAAAGAATACGATCTGTTCCAAAGACCTGTACAGCATGGTTAATCATTGGTTGAAGTCGTTCGATGATTTGCATTTTCGTGGCTTTTTGCTTTTTAAGATGAAAATCATGTCCAAGCACAGGCATGAGTAAACCTGAAATTTTGGCGTGTACATTTGGACATTCTGCAAGTGTCGCTAGTTTGACTTTCCATTCTTCAAAGATCGTTTGGCGTGCTTGTACAGTTATTCCTGTAGATTTGCCAACGGCACCAAATAGTCCAGCGGGTGTGCCGAGATGGTCAAGCATGATTTTCGCTTCAGGAAAGTGTTTGGCGAGGGCAGTCACATCATCAAGTTGTGTCGAGTAGCACCATGCGTCAAAAGTGAGATTTTGACGAACGATCTGTTCAAAACCTTGCAGGAATTTTTTATCACGGTAAAGTCCTGCTTGATCGCACCAGCGATAAATGCCTTTATCTTCATGATACGATGCCATTTTTCGGATACCACGAAACTGCGGACTGGCTTCATGGTGGAGTTGTAAAATTTTCTTAAAATCACGGTTCTTCGGGTCGGCAGTGGCAACGATTGCACCTAACTTGATATTTTGTTCAGCAAAGGGCAATTGATCAATCCAGCGAGTTTCACCGACCACACCAGTGCCTCTGTGATCGTGCCAATTTGCTTCCACATGAACGACACTTTCGACATTAAAATGACCAATGTCTTGCTTATAGTTGCGAGGCAGATACGGCGCAAGTGCATGATCGGTGAGCCCTAAGGTGTCGATCAGCGCTTTGGCTTTGACCAATCGCATCAGCCTATCCATAGCACGAGGATAATTTCCCAAAACTTTCACCAAATGCTGTGCGGCATGTGGCGTATGGTATGGGTCCCATTGGTGAATATGTGGGTCGATGATGGGGAAATTAAGTTGCATCACTTCCTGTGTCACGGCTTTGCCTATTTATCTATCGTCCTGATTAATTCACTATAAACCTGAAATGATGATGAATAAAATGATTCGATTCACATTGCGATTATGAATACTGTTCATATTGAGAAAGCGCTTAGATAAAGTTAGTTTAGAAATAACTGTCTTGGAAAAAGCCATTTTAGAAAACCATCTTAGAAAAAGCCGTCTTGGAAATATGTTGTTTCGGGATTATCTGCGAGCAATGATGAACTTTGTTTTCACTTCACGGCGATTTCTCCTATAATAGTCGGCATTTATATGTCGCCGTTCTATAGTCAGAGAACTTAGATCCTGCTACAGCGTTAACCTCGTTCGAAGTACTACATGTACACCTTCACACGGTTGCCTTGTATCAGGATTAATTTCTTCGACTATCGTCAAGTTTTTTTAATGTGTGATGGAAACTAAAATCACCAACGGCATGAGTTGAACAACTTTAGGAGTCCTACGTGGCCCAATATATTTACACGATGAATCGTGTGTCCAAGATGGTTCCACCAAAGCGTGAAATCCTCAAAAATATTTCCCTATCATTTTTCCCAGGTGCCAAGATCGGTGTACTCGGTCTAAATGGTGCGGGTAAATCAACTTTGCTTCGTATCATGGCAGGTGTTGATAAAGATTTCTCCGGTGAAGCACGTGCGCAAACTGGCATTAAAATTGGCTATCTTGAGCAAGAGCCACCGCTCGATCCAAGTAAAGACGTGCGCGGCAATGTCGAAGATGGTTTGCGTGAACCTCTTGATGCGTTGGCACGTTTGGATGAAGTATTCGCTGAATATGCCGCAGAAGATGCAGACTTTGATGCGCTTGCCAAAGAGCAAGAGAAGCTCGAAGGTATCATCCAAGCATGGGATGCGCATAACCTGAATAACCAGCTTGAACAAGCGGCTGATGCGCTACGCCTTCCTGCGTGGGATGCGGATGTGAGTTTGCTATCGGGTGGTGAGCGTCGTCGTGTGGCACTTTGTCGTCTGCTCTTGTCGAAGCCTGATATGTTGCTTCTTGACGAACCAACTAACCATTTGGATGCAGAATCTGTTGCATGGCTTGAACGCTTCTTGAAAGACTTCCAAGGCACGATCGTGGCGATTACCCATGACCGTTATTTCTTGGATAATGTGGCTGAGTGGATTCTCGAGCTTGACCGTGGGCATGGTATTCCATATCAAGGCAACTATACTGCGTGGCTTGAGCAGAAAAATGCACGCCTAGAGCAAGAACAGAAGCAAGAAGAGTCATTCGCCAAAGCCTTGAAAAAGGAATTGGAATGGGTGCGTCAGAATGCCAAAGGTCAGCAGAAGAAGAACAAGGCCCGTATGGAGCGTTTCGAGGAACTCAACTCGAAAGAATTCCAAGAGCGTAATGAAACTTCTGAGATCTACATTCCACCTGGTCCTCGTCTGGGCAACAAAGTGGTTGAAGTCAATAACATCAGCAAATCCTTTGATGGGCGTTTACTCTATGAAAACTTGAGCTTTACTGTACCACCTGCGGCGATCGTTGGGATTGTCGGTCCAAACGGTGCCGGTAAAACCACACTGTTTCGTATGATGACGGAAGAACAACAACCTGATACAGGTACTGTGACACTTGGTGAATCAGTCAAAGTGGCATATGTCGGTCAGATTCGTGATACGTTGGATAACAACAAAACCGTGTGGGAAGAAGTGTCTGGCGGTTTGGATATTCTCAAAGTCGGCGATTATGAAATTGCTTCACGTGCTTATATCGGTCGTTTTAATTTCAAAGGTCAAGATCAGCAGAAGCGTGTCGGCGAGCTATCAGGTGGTGAGCGTAACCGTTTGCAATTGGCGAAGATTCTACAGCAAGGTGCCAATGTCATCTTACTCGATGAACCGTCGAATGACTTGGACGTGGAAACATTACGTGCGTTAGAAGATGCGATTTTAGTTTTCCCAGGTACAGTCATGGTGGTTTCGCATGACCGTTGGTTCCTTGACCGTATTGCGACACACATTTTGTCTTTTGAAAATGATGAACCTGAATTCTACGATGGTAACTATACTGAGTATGAAGCTTATCGTAAGAAAAAGCTCGGTGATGAGGCGCGTCCAACACGTGCCAAGTACAAGAAAATCAGTGGGTAAATACTAATTTCAAAAAACCGCATCAAGTGATGCGGTTTTTTTGATTGGAAGGTTAAGTTAATCTAGGATCAGATAAAAAACAGAATCTTTTAGGCAAGTTCTTGCTGTTTATACGCATAAGTCGGGAATAACCTTCGGTTCGACCTACTTTCCTTTCGGGGAAAGTAGGCAAAGCCATTTTGTCAGTCGCAAACTCGGGCATATATCAAAATCAATCCGACACCTTGAAGAACGTCACTTTACCAACAATGTCCTGTCCTCGAACAATGCGACTGACGTTCCCACGTATCAGATAATATCTACTCGTCGTATAACAAACTAAGATTTATTCAGCCAACGCAATTTCAATCGCTTCTAAAAGACGTGGGTCTTCGGCAGTAATGTCAGGTGCAAAACGTGCGATGACTTCACCACGACGATTGACAAGAAATTTTTCAAAATTCCACAGCACTTCAGGTTTTGGATTAGGTGTTAAACCATATTCCACCAGATCATCCCACCACGGTCCTTCGCCGATACGCTCAGGTTGAGTTTCAATCAATGCTTGATACAACGGATGTTTATCATCACCTGCAACAGAAATTTTTGAAAATAACGGAAACGTCACATAATAACTGACTGAACAAAACTCTTGAATCTCTGCATCGCTACCGGGTTCTTGTTCGAGAAAGTTATTGGCAGGGAAGCCTAAAATTTCTAAACCTTCTGCTTTTTTTAAACGATATAGTTTTTCCAAAGCTTCATATTGTGGCGTTAGACCACACTTCGAAGCGACATTGACGATCAACGCCACTTTGCCTTGATAATCTGCAAGCGTTGCAGTCGCACCACCCATTTTCTGAAAGGCGATGTTTTGAATCGTACTCATCTCGTGCTCATTCCATGATGTTGGTCAATGAAGTGAAACCATCACAAGGTGTGATGACTTCATCTTCAACACAATATCTTCAATGCAAATTCTTTATGATTATTGTGCTGCTTCTACAGGTGCAGTTTCAGTATTTGCAGCTTCTGCACTTGGTGCTGCAGTTTTAGCACCTTGAGCTGCGGCGCTGTTTGCACCTTCAATTTTGGCATAGATCGCTTGGCTCAGCGTAATTAGCTCTTGCTGTGCTTTCATGGCTTTTTCTTGTAATGGTTTTACTTTTTCAATATCAAGCTTTTCAGGATCAGTTTGGATCACAACTTCACTCATTTCAATGCTGATCAAGCTATTTTCAATCATTTTTTCACGAAGTTCATTGGCTTCCGAGCTCTTTAATTCGATTGCACGAAGTTCTTTGTTACTTGTTTCAACAAAAGCTTTGAGCTCTAGAAAAAGTTTGTCAATTTCAGCTTTGTTTTTCTCTTGCATCGCAGCTTCCATACGTTGTCCAAGCTCACGAGATTTTGGCTCTTGTGTTGCACCGTAGGCTTGCAGTTTATCAATGTCGGCTTGGATATCCGTTGGATTATCTGTTGATAGTTTTGCAGGCTTAGCTGCTTGCGCAGTCGCAGCGCTTTCGCCTTGTTTTACTTCGGTAACTGGTTTTGAGCATGCGGTAAAAGCTGCCATTGAAGCGACTAAAGCAAGTAAAGTTAATTTTTTCATAACATTATCCATGAGTTTGATTGAATAAAAATTGTCAGAAAAGTTTGATTAAATTAATTTTTCTGAGTGATCGTGATTCAAAAAGCATTAAAAATCAGAATCAAGACAAATCGTCTGGTTGAGATGCGCTTACTATATCTGAAAGTAGATCAAACTTACGAATACTATTTGCATCGTTTTGCTGTGAATACGTTAACTTTATATTTACTTTGGTCACAGCGGTGCCAATAATGTCTATCTGAAATTTTAGTTGTTTGTTTAGTATGTCTTCAGCCGACCACAGCTCAGTGATGTTACATCGCTATGTCTACTTATTGCCTCTGACAGCGGTCTCGGTTTGGGCGGTCAATATCGTGGTTACACGTTATGCCGTGGATTTGATTTCACCCATTAGCATTAGTTTTTATCGGTGGTTGATTGCTTTAGTGGTGCTGACACCATTTTGTTTACCCAAAGTCATTCGGCGGTGGGTTGATGTTCGTCCGCATTTACTATGCTTAGCTGTGCTCGGCTTCTTTGGCATGGTGTGCTATCAGGGTTTGGCATATACCGCAGCGCATTATACGACAGCGACCAATATGGGCATTATCAATGCCTTTATTCCAATTTTCTCGATTCTGCTTAGTCTAGTGGTGTTGCAGATTCGCACAAGTGCGATGGCGTTGTTTGGTTCGATGATTTCGATCGTTGGATTAGGGTACTTAGTGACGCAAGGGAATATTCAGCAATTGCTTCATGGGCAACATATTATTGGTGATTTGCTGATGATATTGGCGGTGATGTTGTATGCAGGCTATGGCGTGTTGTTGCAACATTGGAAGATTGCCTTGCCACTATCCATCATGTTGTACATGCAGATTTGTTTTGCGGTCGTGTTGCATCTACCATTTTTTTTGTACTTCGGCTTAGATGCTTTGAATGCGTCAAACCTTCCGCCTGTGCTCTACGCCGCACTTTTTCCATCTATCGTTGCGCCATTGGTATGGATGATGTCGATCCAAGCTTTAGGTTCGAATAAAAGCAGTGTATTTCTCAATTTGGCACCGATTTTCACCGCCATTATTGCCTATATTTTCCTCAAAGAACAATGGACAACGTATCACTCTATTGGCGGTATCCTGGTCTTGGCAGGGATTTTATTGGTACAGAAAAAGTGAATTTAGAATGGTTGAAAATACCTTTTTCTAAGCGCGGATCACTTGTCCTGTCACCGCATCAATAATACGACTTGGCTCAGGGCTGTCGCCTAATTCACCTGATAAAATGGTCACTTGGTCAGAGAAATATTTCTGTACTTCAAGTGCATTCATCGCAGGGGAAAGTCCCGCAGGATTGGCACTGGTTGATACGACAAAATCATCTAAACTTCGGCAAAGCTGTTGGCAGAGCAAATGATTGGTGACCCGAATCGCAACACGGTCATGATCACCATAAATCCATGCAGGAATCTCATCATTGATTGGCAATAGCCAAGTATGAGCACGTTGATTTTGTGCTGATTTTTCCCATGATGCGATGACTTGGTTACGTATCGTTGTATCTAAGCCCACAAGTAATGGTTCAACACGTTCGATACTTTCACTGAGTAGAATGACGCCTTTTTCGATCGGACGGTGTTTGAGTGTGAGGATTTTTTGAAAAGCGTGTTCTTGGCGTGGATCACAGCCCAATCCCCAAACCGCCTCAGTCGGGTAGGCGAGGACATCGCCTTGTTTTAAGGTGTATATGGCTTGTTCAAGATTGATAGTTTGCATAGTTCGCACAAGAAGTAAAAGTACTTTCGGTTAGCGCACAATATAGGCGTTAGCAACGCAGGTAGCGACCTGCATGTTGACGGCATGCGCCGAGGAGTTCTAATTCTACCAAAGCCACGTTCAGTTCGCTGATGGAAGTTTGTGCACGTGTTGCGAGTTCATCAATCGATAATCCAACCCAATCCAACTCTGCGTAAAGCTTGGCGAGATGTGCAGGAATTTCAACCTGCGTAGGAATCACTTTTGTCTGCTGTGGAATGCTCTCTTGTCGCTGAGCCTTCTGGCTTTTTTCAAGCTGTATTGTCTTGTTAGATTGGGGTGTATCAAGCTGTGGATGGTAGGCGTTTAAGTCTTCGAGAAGCTGTTCAGGATGGTCAATCAGCGTTGCGCCTTCACGAATCAGTTGATGACAACCTTGATGAAACTGACTGTATATATGCCCAGGAATGGCAAAGACGGATTTACCTTGATCAGCGGCGGTTTTTGCAGTGATCAGCGAGCCACTTTTAAAACCTGCTTCAACGACTAAGGTTGCTTCACTCAGTCCGCTAATGATGCGGTTGCGACGTGGAAAGTTTTGTTTGGCGGGCGGTGTGGCAGGGAAGAACTCTGTCACGATGGCACCGCCAGTGTCGATGATCTTTTGCGAAAGTTGCTGATGCTCAGATGGATAGCATTGATCCAAACCTGTAGCGATTACGGCAATGCTCTGACCTTGATGAATTGCGCCATGATGTGCTGCGGCATCAATGCCTATCGCAAGTCCGCTGGTCGTGTGATAGCCTCGACTGGCAAAATAACTGGAAAAATCATACGCCACTTGAGCGCCATGCGGGCTTGGCTTACGACTACCGACAATGGCGATTTGCGATTGTTTTAATACATCTTTTTGGCCACGAATAAATAAAATCGGTGGGCGATCATCATAATGACTGAGTTGATCAGGATAATCGTCATTACCATCAAATAAAATATGATCGCAATGGTTTTTGATGAGTTCGAAACGCTTTTCAAATTGCGCTTGACCTGAGTCGGAGTGAAAGTCTTTAAAACGGTCAATGTGATTGGTATGAAGCTTTAACTGTTGCCATTTTTCTAAATGCTTTAAATCCAAAGCCTGTTCAGCATCTTGAAAAATATGGAGTAGTTTAAAATAACTGCTGACAGAGTGATGCAAGATATACCAAAGCTTCAGTTTGGCGAACTCTGAGGGTGAAAGTTGTTGATACATTGTATTTATAAAATTTTCAGTTGAGATTATTTTTGAATTTTAGTAAAAACAAGTGATTAGACGAATCTAATCACTTATTGATCGGGTTACTCTTCAGACATTGGCACAGCAAGTAATGCGCCTGTTTTGACTGGTAAGCTACTGTCTAGGATATACGCATAGCTGACCTGATCAAAAGTACGGAACACTAAAGCATGACCAATACGCTGATTTGGAAGCTGTAAGGTTTCTTTGGTCTTCGGATCAACGGTTGTTTCACCAAGCTGATCAAGCGCAAAGACTTGTCCAACAGTCACACCTGCTTGTTGACCACGATTCAAGGCAACTACGCTGTGCTTACCTGCGGTACCAATCGAACCAAGTACACGAATCACTTGACCACCATCAGTCACAGCATCGACTGGTACAGGATAGAATAATGTTGGCAACATTGGATCGTAGATCGGCATCAATAAATCACCTTTACGCACTTCGGCTTTATAGGTTTTATTGATTTCGAATGTACTAATGTCTTTGTCCACTTGCGTGACTAGACCTGTTGCGACTTGCGTTAACTCAAGTGCAGCCACATATTCTTTACCTTCGGCATCTTGGAATTTGTACGGATCGCCTTGACGATAGATCGCATACGGCTGACCGATTTGTACGCCATTACCACGCACATAGATACGATCACCTTCAGCTGCGATGACACGGCGCTCAGTCATACCGACAACGTATGGAATATTTTCTAAAGTTTCAGGTGCAATAACGATATTTCGTTCTAACCAATGGCGAATTTCATCGAGCGGAATCACAGGAATCGCATTATTAAGTGATTCGACACGGATTTGCGGTGCAAGTGTTGTTGCGCCAGCACGGCGGAAAATCCCTTCACAACCATCGCCTTCATCACGTCCAATAAGCGTACGTCCATCAAGTGTACAAAGTAATAAACGATCACCTGGATAAATCAAATGTGGATTACGGACATGCTTATTGCTCGCCCAAATCTCTGGCCAGCGCCACGGCTTGGTTAAAAAGCGTCCAGAAATATCCCATAAAGTATCGCCTTTTTTGACGATATAAACATTTGGTGCATCACCACGTAGAGAAGGTGGCGTTGGATTTTTTGCTTGTGCTTCCACTGCAACACCTAATCCGAGTCCAACACTCATAGCGACTGCCAGTACACCCCGTTTCAAAGTCGTCGTCATGCTTGTTTGGTTGTGCAAAACTTTTGTCATTATCATAATCCCTAATAATGTGTTTGTAATTCGGCTATAATGTTACCCGATACAAACGCCCCCTAGTGAAGTAAATATATCATTTTAGATATTTGCTTTACCAATGGCAACTGTGAGGACCATATGGCACTGCTACCTATTTTAAGTTTTCCCGATCAACGATTACGCACCATTGCTAAGCCTGTTGAAGACGTCAATGACGAGATTCGTCAGCTTGCAGCAGATATGTTTGAAACCATGTATGCCGCTCCTGGCATTGGTTTGGCTGCGACACAGGTAGATCGTCATATTCAGTTGATCGTGATGGATCTGTCTGAAAACAAGGATCAGCCTATGGTATTCATCAACCCCAAAGTCACACCACTGACTGAACAAACAGCACCTTACGAAGAAGGCTGTCTTTCGGTTCCTCAAATATACGATAAAGTTGAGCGTCCGTCACGTGTAAAAATCGAAGCTTTGAATTTAGATGGTGTAAAATTTGAAATTGAAGCTGAAGAATTGCTTGCCGTGTGCATTCAGCATGAGATGGATCACTTAAATGGTAAGCTGTTTGTCGATTATCTTTCACCGCTGAAACGTCAACGTGCACGTGAGAAGGTTGAAAAGTTTGTCCGTCAACAGCAAAAGCAAAAAGTGCCTGCAAAACGCTAATTCTGTCATTTAGGCATAAAGAAAAAAATGCGATGAATAAAAAAACTGCCACGAGGGCAGTTTTTTTATATGTAGATGAATTGCTTAGAGTTAATCTGAAGTGGACTGATATGGGTCAATCTTGTTGATCCGCACTCGATCAATCTTATGTCCATCCATGGTCAAAATATCAAAACGGAAACCATCTGCTTCGATACTTTCGCCATCGCTTGGCACACGTCCAAAATGCCACAGTAAATAACCTGAAAGCGTAGAGTACTCTTCATTATCATCGACGAGATCTTTATCAATCAAGATCGACACATGACGAATATCGCTTGAACCGTCGAGCATCCATACACCTTCTTCGAGCACTTCGGCATCAGGGAGGATGTCGTCCTCATCATCAGGGAACTCACCTGCGATCGCTTCTAAGATGTCGATCGGTGTAGCAATTCCTTCGATTGAGCCGTATTCATTGAGGACAATGGCGATTTGCATTGGCGCATTACGCAACTGTTCCATCAGGGTCAAAACTTTGAGGTTTTCATGCACTACCAAAGGCTGACGCAGATTTTCTTCGATACGAATCTCGCCTGTTTCAAGCAAATCATTCATCACTTTGTGGGTCAGAGCAACACCAGCCAAATTGTCCAAGTTGTCCTGAGCGATGAGAATCCGTGAGTGTCCAATAGCAAGCAATTGCTCTTTGAGATCAGGATCATTTAGATCAAGCCACTCAAGATCAGGACGTGGTGTCATGATGGATTTGACAGGGCGTTCTGCAAGCGTCAATACACCATGAATCATGCCTTTTTCTTCATTTGAGAACACGTCATTGACTGAAGAATGGGTTGCCAAAATATCTGCAGTTTCAGAGAGATGCTCACCATCATGATGTTCAACATGTCGTCCACCCAATAAGCGGAGTACAGCCGAAGCCGTGCGAGAACGCAAATCGGTGGTGGTGATCATTTTCTCACGGTTACGTTTGGTCGCTTGGTTGATGGCTTCGATCAATACCGAGAAGCCTATCGCAGCGTACAAGTAACCTTTTGGAATGTGGAAGCCAAAGCCTTCGATCACGAGCGAGAAACCAATCATGAATAAGAATGCCAAACACAGAATCACGACGGTTGGATGCTTATTGACGAAGTTCATCAATGCTTTGGATGCAAGCAACATCACGGTCATGGCGATGATGACCGCAATCACCATGACAGATAAGTGTGGCACCATGCCCACAGCAGTAATGACGCTATCTAGTGAGAAGACAGCATCTAACACGACAATTTGTGCAATGACCATCCAAAAAGCAGCATAAACTACTTGCTCTTCTTTGGCTTCGACTTTGCCAGCGATACGCTCGTGGATCTCGGTTGTGGCTTTGAATAGTAAGAAAATTCCACCAAAAATCAGAATTAAATCTCGCCCTGAGAAGCCATAACCAAAGATCGTAAACAAATCATCGGTCAAGGTCATGACCCATGAAATCGAGAACAGCAAGATAATGCGCATCCCTAAGGCTAGGGTTAAGCCGATGATACGGGCTTTATTGCGCTGTTCAGGCGGAAGTTTTTCCGCAAGAATAGCGATAAAGACGAGGTTGTCGATACCTAAAACAATTTCAAGAACGATCAGCGTTGCTAAGCCGACCCAAGCTGACGGATCGGACATCCATTCAAAAATCATGCGCTTGCCTCCTTAAAAAGCGGAGTGCACACGACAATATCCCATTGGTTTAAAAAATTATTATTGATCAACATAAAATTATCACAGTAAAAGTGACAACATCGACTACTCATATAAATTTTTGAAGTGGTTAAAGATGTGTTCAGTATATGCAAGTCTGCTTATGATTTCATTAAAAATTGTTGTGAAATATTGTGTTAAGAATGCACAAAATCGGCGAGTTTCATAAAATTTTCATAAAGTCTATACAAGCTAAACCCTGACATGCGTATACTGAAAAAGAAATAGGAGATGGAGAATAAATAATATGGTGCGAGAACAACACCAACAGAATAGTGAAGCCACAACTACAGAATCATTTGCGACAGATTCAACAGCTACAGAATCAAAGAACCAAGTTAAACAAGCTGAAAAGATTGCTACACAAACCTTGATTGCACTGTACTGCGGCTCACGTGCAGGCAATAAACCAATCTACCAACAGTCCGCAATTGCACTTGCCAAAGAACTTGCTGAAAATGGCTTTGGTGCAGTCTATGGGGGTGCAAGTATTGGTCTGATGGGACAAATTGCCGACACCGTCCTTGAATATGGCGGTGAAGTGGTCGGGGTGATTCCTGAGTTTATGTTGGATTATGAAATTGCCAATGAAAAACTCACTGAGCTTCATGTGGTCGATACTATGCACACCCGTAAAGCCATGATGGCAGAACGTGCAAGCGCCTTTGTTGCCTTGCCAGGTGGTTTAGGAACTTTTGAAGAAATCTTAGAAGTCGCAACTTGGGGACAGCTCAATCAGCATCAAAAACCAATGATGATTTTTAATGTGAATGGTTATTACGACACCCTCATTGCACAGCTTGATCATGCGGTAGAAGAAGGTTTTTTACCTTTACATCATCGTGCCAAAGTCTTGGTGTGTAATGATATTCAACAAATTATCGAAGTGCTTGAAAATTTAAATTGCCAAAGTCAATTTGCAATTTAAATCTAAACTTTTGATATAAAAATGCCATCAGATAAGATGGCACTTTGTGTGTTGAATGGGCTGAAATTAGACTTAGCCAATCCAATTATTAATATGTTGATATAACCACGGTAAGCCTGTCGCCAAGAGAATGCTGACAGCTAAACCGAGTAAAAGTTTCATGGCATCTTTACTGATATTCCGTGCGGTATAGCGACTATCGACGGTGACCATATGCATCGAAATGGCAAACTCACGCCCCGCAAGTAAACCTAAGAATACCCAAGTGGTACTCATTGGAATATTACTCCATTCCTTAAATACAAGCAGAATCAAGGCATAAATAAAGTCGATAATGGTGGCCGCTCGAATATCTTCTACGCCAGTTTTGGTATTGATAATATTTTGAATCGCACCGCCACGTTGATAGAAAATCACGCCCATCAACACCACAAAAGTTGCCACCGCAAACAGCATAAATTCAAACGGGACTTGGCGAGGTACATAAACAAAGATGTTTGCCAAATCCTGAATCAGCCATTGACTCCATAAGAAGGCAGTTGCTCCCCATTGCAACACGATCCAAAAGCGAGTTGGGGATTCGTGCTTTGTTTCGGAGAAATAGACGGTGACTTTACGGATCACAAAGCGATACACCAAGATCGCTACTACAAATGCGACAGCGTAGCCCATCACCGACTTGGTGAGCATGCTACTTAAACTACTTGGTGAAAAGATGGTGAGAACAAGAAAAGTGGTACTGACAGGAATGCCATATTTGGTCAGAATGATCAGTAGAATCGGCGGCACAATATATAGCCATGATATGCCGCCTTCGGGATAGGGAATGGTTTCTAAACGACCATAGGCAGCATCCCCAATACCTGAAGCCCACCAACCATAAAGCAAAACAATTGCTAAAATAGTACTGGCGAATAACCACAGCACCCACCACGGGCGATGCGAATTTGATGAAATAAACGTCCCTAAGGTTTGCGGAACATCATTACCGACGATGGAATATGCCGCTAAGCAAAATCCAACAATCATCAATAATTCAATTGACATGGTACATTCCCTTGTGGGGTAACTGTTGTAGCATAAAAAAGTGCAAAACAACTTTGGTTGGAAGTGTGACGTTGCAAAAATGTGTCTATTTTATGAAAGTTTAATGACAATAGCATCTAAATATTTTGTTTTTATGCAAAAAAATAGCAACCCGCAGGTTGCTATCTATTTTTAGTAGGTTAAGTATCTGAAATAAAATTGATTTTTAGCAAAATTATTTCAATGTAATTTGGTAAACCGCTGTGGTGCCACTCACTTCATTACCGACGATCAACAATGGCATACCTGTCGGTGATTTTTTACCTGATACAAAAGTTAGGCCTTCAGGACCTAGGTCGCCTGCTTCGCCATTCTCATGTTGCTCTTCCGTTGCATCAACTTTGCGTGTATTGATGTATTGGATGAATTCAGGCGATTTCGGGTTACTAATGTCATAGACCATGACACCGCCAACACGCTCCAAGCCAACAAATACAAAAGTCTTTTCACCGATCTTACCAACGGTTAAGCCTTCAGGTTCAGGACCTTTATTGTCACTACGATCATCGAGTGCAATGCTTTCGTGATCAGAGTTAAATAATGCAGGAAGTTCTTTGGCAATGGTTTGTTCGATTTGATCTTTAGAGTCCCAAACTTGTACGCCATGTTCATCCCAAATACTGAATGAGCGACCGCCGAAGCTATATAGTTTGTTGTAGGTCATATAGCCATTCTCATCAAGGATTGGCGATCCATCAGTATTTTTCAAATAGCCCATGTTCCAGATGATATTTAAACGACCGAGTTGTTCGTCTTCACGGCAGTCACTACCGCAATAGCCAAATACAGAACTGTCGAGTTTTGCGCCTTTGGCTAGGGCGTTGAGCTGTGCAGGCATATCATTGCCAATTCGTTTTGCAAAACCTTCTTTGTGTACAAGATGCTTCATACGTAGCTCGTCCATAAAGCCTTTGCTCGTGTCACCATTGTAATAAGCATCTTCGTCACTTATCCATTCACGTGCATCGCCTTCATTAGCGGTAACAAGATAAGTTAAGCCGTCCACGTCATAGCTGGTGATCGCATCAGGCATATATACGCCATATACACCTGCCCAAGTTTGGATATTGACTACGCCATCATCACTTGCATCAATCCCTTGACCTGCAACACCATGATCTTTAAAGCCTAAAGGTAATACGTCCGTGACCGTTGCTGTGGCAAGATCGACTTTGGCAAGTGCATTGTTCTCTTGCAAAGTCACCCATGCAGTTTTGCTATCACTTGAGATGGTGATGTATTCAGGTTCTAAGTCTTGTGCAACGCTTGCATTCGGTCCATAGATACGCACACCAGTTTCAGTCAGTTGCATTTTTTTATCATTGAAAGATTTAAAGTCTGCTGTGCGAACGGTTGGTTTACTAATGTCAGTGACATCAATAATGCTAATCGAGCCTTCAGGATCAATCGTGTAACCGTCATTTGGTTCGCCTTCATTTGCAACTAAAACGCTTTTTCCATCAGGACTAAAGGTGAGCATGTCAGGTAATGCACCAACTGGTATTGAACTAATGAAGCTTAAATCTGACGCTTTATAGAACGCCACTAAGCCTGTATCCGTTTTGGTCGGCGCTTGTACTGCAAGTGCAACGATACCGTTATGTACCGCAACACTGTTCACTTCAGAATCAGCCAAAACAGCACGTGCGGAGAGTTCGCCAATATGGGTTAAATTCGCCATATCGCTACCATCAAGTACATCGACCAAACCTTTCTTGGCATTCACCGTAAAGATGCGTTTTGACTCAGGATCAAATGCAGTGATCTCTGCCGAACTTTCTGCAAACACACCTGATGCATAACGACCTAATAGGCTCAGTTCAATACGTTCAGGTGTTATTTCGGTTTGTTCTTCGGGTTGCCCTGATGCGTTATCGTCATCATTACATGCGGTAAACAGCATTGATACGCTTAAGCTCATCGCTAAGCAGAGCACTTTTTTGTTCAATAAATTGGTATTCAACGACATTAATATTCCCCATTAATTGCATAGTTAAAATAAAATCAATCTATGCTAAAAATGCGCTGTGTCATTTACATGACTTTTTGATGACGAACGTATGACAATGACGATTAGTTCTTAAATAATCATAAAGCCTACATATGATTGATGTTTTAAAGCTGTAATTTTCAACACAGCAATTTGAACCGTAGCGGTTCTGAAATGAGCAAGGTAAACTGTGTTTCTTATGCTTCAAATTTCAATAGTCAATTTTTAATATCAGTTAGTGATTCAATGTCATCCAATTCATCAGCAAAACAATCTGCTAGAACATTAGCCCATAAAAGCAAAGTTGCTCCTGAATATCGAGTGATTTTGTGGTTGGCTGCACTTGGCTTTTTTATGCAGGCGTTGGATGCAACCATTGTCAATACGGCACTGCCAAGTATTGCCTATAGTCTGCATGTTGATCCTTTGCAGATGCACAATGTGGTGATCGCTTATGTGTTGATGGTGGCGGTATTTATTCCAGTCAGTGGTTGGTTGACAGATCGTTTTGGCATTCGTAATGTCTATTTGGCTGCGATTACCATTTTTACCATTGCATCGCTAGGCTGTGCTATTTCTCAAAACTATACGCAGTTGATTATCGGGCGTATTTTTCAGGGCATTGGTGGGGCATTTTTATTGCCTGTTGGTCGTCTTGCTTTGCTCAGAATATTACCGAGAAATCAATTCCTTGCTGCGATGAGTTTTATTTCTATTCCAGGTTTAGTTGGTCCTTTGATTGGTCCAACACTTGGCGGTTTTATGGTGGAATATGCCACGTGGCATTGGATATTTTTGATCAATCTGCCGATCGGTATTTTGGGTTTTATCCTGACGTGTACGCATATGCCGAATGTCAAACTGGATAATTTGCCACGCTTTGATTATCTCGGCTTTGTCTATTTGATCGTGATGATGGTGGCGCTCACTTTCGGCTTGGAGCGATTGTCACAAGGCGGTTGGTCGATCGTCACTGTTCTTGCGATTTTAGCTTTAGGTGTGTTTGCAGGTTTGATCTACACGTGGCATGCACGGCGTGATCTACGTGCGATTTTTCGTCCTGACTTATTCACCGACATTCGCTTTCGGATTGGTATTTTGGGGAATATTTTTACTCGACTCGGCAGTGCCAGTATGCCATTTATCTTACCGTTGATGTTGCAGTTGGCGATGGGTTTTAGTCCACTTCATGCAGGTTTGATGCTGGTGCCTTTGGTCTTTGGTTCGATCCTGATTAAAAATTTTGCCACAAAGATGATTCAGCGTTTTGGCTATTATCGGGTATTGGTGGTGAATACCATTTTGGTCGGGCTAGGCATTATGAGTTTTGCAGTGTTGGATGCGCATCCAAATATTTATACGCAATGGTTGCATCTATTTGCTTTTGGCTGTGTGAATTCGATGCAGTTCACAGCGATGAATACTTTAACCTTAAAAGACTTGAGTAAAGAGCAATCGGCGAATGGCAATAGCTTATTGTCTATGGTGATCAATGTGTGTATGAGTATGGGTGTGGCGTTGGTTGGCGTGCTTTTACATTTGTTTGAAAAAATCGGCGTAGGGCAATCCACCTTGTGGTCATTTCAGCAGACTTTTATCATCTTGGGTGCGATCACGATCTTGGCGAGTTTGGTGTTTCGACAACTGCGTCAGTTCCGCCTACAAAAACAACACGCTACTGCATCGGAGTAAATCATTCTCGGGGTAAATCATTCGATGGCAAAGCGCACAACAAAACCAAAGACCATTGGGCTCAAGTTGCGTCAATGGCTGAAAAATAAAAGCAAACGGAGGACGCTGATCATGATTATTGTATTATTGATGCTGACTGCGAGTGGTGGCTTGTTGTTTCACTACTTTGAAAATCCGCAAAAGTTTGAAGAATATACGATACATGGTTTCGACGTGTCGCATCATCAGGGCGAGATTGATTGGAAGAAAATTGATAAAAAGTATCAATTTGTCTTTATCAAAGCCACAGAAGGTGGCGATTTTAAAGATCCACGTTTCACCGAAAATTGGAAAAATGCCAAAGATTCAGGTTTAAAAGTCGGTGCGTATCATTTCTTTCGCAATTGCAAAACTGGATTGGAACAAGCTCAAAATTATATCGACGCTGTACCAAAACAAACGGACAGTTTGCCTCCTGTAATGGATTTAGAGTTTCAATGGAATTGTCCTGATGTGACTGCAGAACAGTTGCAAACCGAAATTGCCACGATGGCAAAAACGCTTGAAAGTCATTATGGCAAAAAGCCGATTTTCTATACCACACCGAACTATTATCAAAGTTATATCAAAGGCAAATTTGATGATCATGTATTGTGGATACAGGATTTAAAAGAGCCACCGCCACGCTTTGATCAGCGTCCGTGGTTGTTTTGGCAATATTCACAAAAAGGCAAAATCTCAGGTATTGAAAAAGAAGTCGATCTAAATGTATTTCGTGGTACGACGATGGATTTTGATGTGTTTCTACAATCAAACAATACGGTTGAGCCACATGTCCCGAAGCAATAACTTTTAAATTGTTCTGTTGTTGAGTCGGCTTGAGCATTTACGAAAAGAAAGCGTTAGACTAAAGCGGTCAGATCATTTTTCGGTGCTGTCACGTAATGTCACAACCGCCTCTACGCAAAATTATTCATATCGACATGGATGCGTTCTATGCCTCGGTGGAATTGCGTGATCGCCCAGATTTACGTGGGTTACCGATGATCGTGGCGCATGATCATCCACGTTCGGTGGTGACCACAGCGACCTATGAAGCTCGAAAGTTCGGCTTGCGTTCGGCGATGTCAGTGGCACTGGCAAAAAAGAAATGCCCGCAAGTAATTTGCATCGAACCTGACTTTTCCAAATACAAAGCAGTATCACAGCAGTTACATCAAATTTTTAGGCAATATACCGATCTAATCGAGCCATTGTCGCTAGATGAAGCTTACCTTGATGTGACGCAAAATTTTAAACAGCTCGCTTCGGCGACAGAAGTGGCGGAACATATTCGAGCAGATATTTTTCGGGAAACAGGGCTGACCGCATCAGCAGGCGTTGCACCAAATAAATTCTTGGCAAAAATCGCATCAGACTGGAATAAGCCGAATGGGCTGTGCGTGGTCAAGCCACATCAGGTCCAGCAATTCATCCAACAACTCGCCCTAGAAAAACTTCCCGGTGTAGGTAAAGTCACTTTACAAAAAATGCACGCCTTGTCGTGGCATACCATTGCCGATATTCAAGTGGTTGAAGAAGCAGAATTGATTCATCATTTTGGTAAATTTGGACGGCAGTTGTTCCTTTATGCGCAAGGCATAGATCACCGTAAAGTACAACATCAACGAGAACGTCAACAAATTTCTAAAGAAATTACCTTTGGAAAAGACTATTTTTTAAATGAAATTACTGAAAAGTGGCAACCTTTAATTGAGCGTGTCTGGCAACAGCTTCAACAGAAAAAAATGTACGCACGAGGTGTTCAAATTAAGCTGAAAACTGCTGACTTTAAAACCTTGCAACACAGTCGCTCATTTGCACAGTCTTTGCATAATGCTGAGGAGTTTAAGCTTGCTGTATCGCAGTTGTTGCAAGAGTTCAACATCGATAGTGATTTGCAATTTCGCTTGATTGGGGTTGGAGTATTTGCTTTAGAAGATGCTACAGAGCAAGTGCAGTTGTCGTTGATTTAAACTGGTCAATGAAAATATGCTGTTAAATTCTGATCACAGCGTTGTAAAAATAGTGCAATACATTCAATATGAAAGATAGATAATTGCGGTGTAATAGACTACATAATCTTTCTTGAACGCTTCAGGATAAGAAGTCAAGACGAGCCAATATTCGCCTTAGAAAATGTCCTTCAAATGCCGGTGTACAGACTTTTTGGTACGAAACCAGCCAAAGTACTTAGTATGGAAAACCATTCAACGCACAATCATTTAAACCAAAATCAGTCACAGTACTACACCCGAACTACGCAAGTGCTACATTGGGTAATGACGCTGATCTTTATTTCAATTAAGACACTGATCTTTTTTATTAGTCGGTTGGTTATGAATAGAGGATACAAAGCAAACTAAACAGGTTTTCTAATCAAGCTAACAAGCAAATATGTCAATGTAATGAATGATAGCAACTGACTTAAAAATATTTTGTTGCAGATTTTTTTCGACGAAGACGAACTGTTGATATGCGTTTGCATATTTAGTCGTTGACAAGCTTTTTGGGAGGAGTATAACTAAAAGAGAGGCAGTAATTTTTATAAATAGATCGAGAGAAATTTACGTTAGATCGACATTTACATATTACTGACATACAACTGTGCATCTTTGGCGCAAGCTGAAATTTCAGTATCGTCAACCGTCAACGAGAGAGGGAAGATATTTATGAATATTGAAATCCGTACTGATAAAAATATCCATGGTAGTGATCGACTAATCGACTATGTGAAAGACGAATTAAAACAACAATTTCAAAGATATAGTGAAAAAATCACCCACTTCGAGGTACACCTGAGCGATGTTAATGGTGACCGTGGTGGCGAACTCGATAAGCGTTGTATGATCGAAGCACGCCCTGCTGGATTTAAGCCCGTTGCCGTAACACACAAAGCAGATAATATTGACCTTGCGATTCATGGTGCGATTGATAAGCTCAAACGTACGATAGAACATTCGTTCGCAAAAACAGATCACGGTCGTGGCACACGTCCTGATTGGTCTGAAACGACTGAAGCTTAAGTCAGAATTTTAACTGATCAACAGCTCGAACAAATTGTAATTAATCGCAATTTTTCTATCTGATTAAAACACTTTCCGATATGATGGAAAGTGTTTTTTTATGCGTAAATGATTTATATCAATATGCTTGAACTTTTTGTAAGTCAGGCAATCCGCAAGCTATCACCAAATAATCACAAGGGAGCAGGCAATGTTGAACGCAGAGCAACGACAACTTATCGAGGCGATTGAACAGCTCGACCTTGCACAGGTGGAACGTATACTTGCGCACGATCTCGACCCGAATTTTATCGAACCTGAAAAAGGACCGCCGATTTCGATTTTGTGTGATGGCTTGTTTAAATGGTGGGAAAATATCTGTCAGGCATATGAGGATAATCAGCCACTGAGCGATCAACAAAAATCTGAAAGTCTACAAGTTTATCTCGATATTTTAGATCGTTTGATCGAAGCCAAAGCCAATTTGCACCTTTGGGATAGTGAAGAATTTTATGGACCACTTTGGGATGCGACCAGTGCGGCATGTGTACCATTCGTGGAAAAGTTATTGGCACAAAAAGTCGATCCAAACACTCGAGATGATCAAGACTTGACGATTCTAAGCTCAGTCAGTGAGTTGTGGTTTGATTGTGATTTTGATGAGATTGATTGGAGTGAAGCTCTGCCTGAGGAAAAGCAAACGCTGAACTTATTGCGTGAAAATGGTGCTAAAATGACAAAAGAATTGGGAATCAATGCGTGAAACAACGAATGTCTAATATGAGCTCGAATACTGTGAATTTAAAAACGTCGCTTTTAAAAACTGGGATCATTGCATCAATGGTCATTGCAACATCTCAGATGGCTTTTGCAGAATCATTTTCTTTTGATCGCCCAGGTGCGGGACTTGGCACAGCGATTGTGCCAAAAGGTCATGTGGCTTGGGAGCAATCTTTACCAACAGCGACCTATGATGAGCGACGTGTTGATGGTGTCGATCAAAGCCAATTGACTTTGCAAGGTGATGCTTTATTCCGCATCGGCGTGGCAGATGATGTTGAGTTTCGTGTGGGTTGGGATGGTCCAATCTGGCAACGTAACAAAGATGGCGCAGATGATACCGAAATTGATGGTACGGGTGATGTCATCATCGGTGTGAAAAAAGCCATCGAAACCAATGATGAAAACTTCACTTGGGCTGTGCTTGCTGAGGCAAATCTTGCCAATGGCGATGATGAATTCACTGCTGAGGAAGAGATTTATACTGTTGCATCGGCGATTGGCTACAACTATAGCGATGATGTCAGCACAGGCATTACCATGATTTATGACTATCAAGATGGTGACCTTGCTTGGTCTGCCATTCCAAGTGTAGGCTACAATTTTAGTGAAAATGTATCAGGCTTTTCCGAATATGTGTATCGCAAACAAGAAAGCCAACATTATGAGTCAATGATCAATACTGGTGTGATGTGGATGGTTAATGACCGTTTTCAGCTTGATGCGATGATTGGTTATAGTTTCAATCAGCAAAATCCACGCTTTACTGCGGGATTAGGGTTTGGTTATTTATTTTAAGATGCTTGCTCTAAGTGCTTGAAATAAAAATGCCGAAATAACTGTGAAAAGAACATTAAGATGTCGAATATCAATGTTCTTTTTTGCTTTTTAGCGTTGATTTTGAAGGCTGATTTTAGAAACTGATTTTGGAAATTGACTTAAGGATGAAGACCTTGCCTGTACTTCGGAATTTTATATTTTTGCTGATCACGTGTATGTCACTCTTTGTGACTACGCACAGTTTTGCTGAAGAAAAGTTCTTACCTGCCGAGCAGGCTTTTCCATTGCAAGTACGTTCAATCAGTGAATCAGAAATCCAATTGCAATGGACGATTTCTCCAAAATATTACCTCTATCAACATCAGTTCGCTGTCGATATAAAAAAGCAAAAAGATGAACCAGGCGAAAAAGTAAAGCTCGACCTTCCACCTGCCGAAGATAAACATGATGAATATTATGGCGATACCAAGGTTTATCATGATGCGGTGTCTTTCAATATCCAAGCTGAACCGAATGCGACCTATCATGTACGATTTCAAGGCTGTGCAGAAGCAGGTTTGTGTTATCCGATCAGTCAAAGCAGTTTTCAAACCGATGCAATGGGCTTGGTATCACTCGATCAAGAAAAGCCATCATCTCAACAGCCGTCATTGTTTGAACAATCGAATCAAGGTGGCTTGCTGAGTACAACAACGCAAAACGACTCAAGCCAAGATGCTTCCAAAAGTGACCTAGTCAATGATGAAAGTGCGAATACTCAGACCGTAGCAGAAGATGAGCAATGGACAGCACGACTACATGATCAGAATGTCTTTTGGAGTGTTTTAATCTTCTTGGGATTGGGCTGTTTGCTGGCTTTTACACCGTGTTCTTTACCGATGTTGCCGATTTTATCGAGTTTGCTCATTCGTGAGCATGTCGGTGTAAGAGCAGGGGCGATTAGTCTTGTCTTTGTTTTGGCGATGGCATCTGTCTATGCCTTGCTTGGCGTGTTGGCTGCAAGCGCAGGAAGCAACTTGCAACGATGGCTACAACAGCCAGTGGTCTTAATTGCATTTGCATCTGTTTTTGTGATTTTTGCATTGAATCTGTTTGGTGTATTTGAGCTCAAACTTCCACAAAAATGGTCAAATCAACTCGATCAATTACAAGGGCGACAAAAGGGTGGCACATTATTGGGTGCAGCTTTGATGGGCGTGTTGTCTGCATTGTTGGTTGGACCATGTATGACGGCACCGCTCGCAGGCACGCTTCTCTATATTTCCCAATCACAAAACCTCATTATCGGTGCTGTTTTATTATTTAGCCTCGGTGTGGGAATGGGGATTCCATTGATCATTCTGAGTCTGATTGGTCAGAAAGCGATGCCAAAACCTGGGCAATGGATGCATCGGATTCGACATGTTTTTGCGTGGGTCATGCTCGGTTTGGCGCTATATTTTGTACGACCATTATTAAGCGCCGAGCTGTTCTATATATTGATGCTTATTTTGATTCTTTTGGTGAGTGCTTATTTGCTCGACTTGATTTGGGGCAGTAAAGCGAAAATCCGATGGTTATTGATAGCGACATTGATTGCGGTGCTTGGTTTTGGAGTATGGCAAGCACAGACACTCTATCGTCTATACACCACCGCTGAAATGAATTGGCAAGTGGTGAAAAATAAAACACAGTTTGAGCAGGCACTCGCAGATGCAAAAGCAACTGGTCAGCCAATCATCGTTGATTTGTATGCGGACTGGTGCATTGCCTGTCAGCCAATTGAGCGTAATATTTGGACGAATCCAGATGTTCAGCAATCATTAAAAAATGTACAAAAAATCAAACTCGACTTATCTGAATTTGATGCAAGCCATCAAGTGATTTTGAATGAATGGCAGATGCTAGGACCACCCACAGTTTTATTTATTTCATCAAATGGCCAAGAATTAAGACCACAGCGGTTAACGGGAAGTTTTAGCCAGCACGAATTGCTACAACGCCTTCAGTCTGATCAGATAGCACAATAAGATTGCGTCCAAGTCGTTTTGCTTGATACATCGCCTCATCAGCTTCTTTGATTGCTTGTCTCATACTTTGATTGTGGCAGACTACGGTTACTCCGAAACTTGCAGTGATATTGATATATCTTTGTTGTTCAGTGCTAATAGTGAGCTGTTGAATGGATTGTTGGCAACGTTTTGCAAGTTGCATAATGATGTGCTTGTCAGCGTCCTTCGCAAGGATGATAAATTCTTCCCCACCATATCGTCCGAGAATATCGGTTTGGCGAACATTGGATTGTAGTGTGGCGGCAACTTCAGTAAGTACCTCATCACCTATAAGATGCCCGTATTCATCATTAATGCGCTTAAAATGGTCTAAATCTAGGATAATAATACCGTAACAGAGCTGCTTTTGTTGCTCTAACTTATGGGCAATCTCAATCAATTGTTGATTGATATTTCTACGGTTGTAGATCTTAGTTAGTGGATCAATGAGGCTTAGTGACCGAAATGAAGCTTCGCGATGACGCCATTGGTGCAAGAAGATACTAAACATTGCAAAACAAATTATCACAACGGGTAAGCCAATAAAGAGCATGCTTAAACACCAAAACTGATTGGTATAGGGCGAATTGTGCATACCTGGAAAATCAAAAATCGGTGCGTAAGACAATTTCCCATTTAATGTGGCATGGGCAATTGTGATAATAATAAGAATTGCTAAAAATAAAATCGGATAGATGACTTTCGCTTCAAACAATAGCAACTTAAGTGCAATCACACTGATCAATACAATGGCAGTTGCAGGACTCATGACACCAACGATATAAGCATTCCACAATAAAAATAGTCCAAATGTACTTGTGCAAATATAAATTAATAGCGTATGTAAGTTTTTTTGTCTCACCAATGACAAGCAGATCATTGCGAGTCCAAAGTACGTGCAAATATAAAAAACATTAACATAAAAGCTAACTGTCAAAAAAGGCAAATTGACATATTGATGTAGACTTGGCGAAGCGATAACAAATATTTTCCAAAATAACCAGATCGAGTGAACACCACATGCTAAACACAGCATGAGCATACATCTTTGGATAGGGTTCCAATTGATGATCGGTGTGGAGCGCATCAAGGTGAGTGTACCTTGATATAATGACCTGCCAAACATTTGTTATACTTCCTGCAAATAGCTTAAATTTTATAATGAATATTAGGAGGCGCTTAGTAAAACATGACTATCGAGTTACATTCTTTAATATTACCGACTGTTTAAAAAAACGTCAACCTTAATTTATTTTATTAGATAATATTTTAATGGATAGTATTCTGTAAGCGTATGAAAATATCCATTATTTACTGCGCTTACAAATCTGAAGTTGCTGTCCTTTTAAGGTCGAATGTCCGCCAATCCAAAACGGTCGATTGCTTTCTCCATGACCAAACCAATCTGCTTGGAAAAGTGGGATTACAAGCGAATCACAGTGCTCTGCAAAAATATCCATTAAATCGTGTGGCACATTCTTTTGAGGGCATTGATGAAAATCCCCCATCACAATCGCTTTGAGTTTTGTTATATCAATACTTTGTAGTAGCTGAAGAAATAGACGCTCTAACCGATAAAATGGTTCACCAACATCTTCGAGCAAAAGAATACTGTCTTGTTTTAACTGCAGTGCCCACGGCGTACCCTGCACACTACATAAGGTCGCAAGATTGCCTCCGAGAACCACGCCGTTGATTTCGGTCGCTTTTTCAGCAAGAGCATTATAAGAACTTACATTATATTG
Source organism: Acinetobacter sp. (assembly GCF_041911495.1). Taxonomy (GTDB): domain Bacteria; phylum Pseudomonadota; class Gammaproteobacteria; order Pseudomonadales; family Moraxellaceae; genus Acinetobacter. The sequence goes on from NZ_JAYROT010000036.1 coordinate 36,944, forward strand.
TTGAGGCATTTCCCCAAGCATCGGGTGCAGTAAAGCCAATACCTCTTGTGCATCTTTTGAAATTGGCATGACTTCATTGAGGTTTTTACTGGCAATTTCTTGAAATACAGGTGCATGTAAGGCTTGACCGCCGTGTATGGCAATATAGTTAAGTAGCACGGTACTGTCTGAATAACCAATCAAGGGTTTATCCAGTAGCCAAGTGTCAAGATGCGGTAAAAGCTGTGCTGAACCTGTGCCACCACGTCCACACCAAATCGCATCAACTGAAGGATCAAGACAGGCATCTTTAAGATCTTCGATACGTTCTGCGACCGAGCCTGCAAGATAACGATGCGAAGCGAAAATATTATTTGAGAGTTCAATGTCTACATCAAGGTCTTGCATTTGTTGCTGTGCAAAAAGGATTTGATCTTGATCGACACATGCACTTGGTGCAATCACTTTGATTTTCATCATGCTTTACTCAAAAGTAGACGACAGCAGTGTGCCATACTTTATAGATGAAAACGAGATCACCCGAGTTACCGTGTTACATCATTTTTGAAAGTGAGCTTTTCGCTGAGTATGAGTTTTAGGATTTTGCGCTGAATCTGTGCAACATTTTGCAAACATCAAAAATATAAATATAAAACCCAAGAATTTTATCGAATTTGCTAAAATGATGACTGCAAAGTTTATGATGACCTAGAAAACATTTTTTATTAAAAATATTAATTAAAAACAAAGATTAATGTTATATATTGGGTGCAATGAGGTATGTCGATGAATATTTGTAGTTCAAAGTGCGTATTTCTATTGGGTGATCTCAGCGATAAAAAATTACCTCTTTGTTTTGCGCTAAACTTATAAAAAATATGAATTTTACCTCTATTTATAATAGTATGATTTAGATGATTAATGATCAATAACCATTCAGCCCAATTGTTATTGAATTTTTATATATGGTATTTTTTATCAAAATAAAGGGTGGCAATTGACAATTAAATCATATTAAAATCGCAAACCAATTATGAATATGGGGGAAGTATCCTGTACTTATCCAGTATGGTTGATACTTTGACTAAGTAAAATTAGCTTGAGGAACGCTCATGCAGATCGGAATCCCAACCGAAACCATCACGAGTGAAAACCGTGTGGCAGCGACGCCAGAAACCGTAAAAAAGTTGACTTCAGCAGGTCATACTGTCGTTGTTCAACGTGGAGCAGGTGTAAAAGCTGCTTATGTTGACAGTGCTTATGAACAAGCAGGCGCAACCATTACCGACAATGCTTATCAAGGTAGCCAATTGATTTTGAAAATCCGTGCACCACAAGGTGACGAGATTGCACAAATCGAATCAGGCGCAAGTGTTGTTGCATCTTTTGACCCGTACCGTAATCCAGAGCTTGATCGTTTTGCAACGCAAAACGTGTCTGCGTTTGCGCTTGAATTATTGCCACGTACATTATCACGTGCGCAAAACATGGACGTATTGTCTTCTCAAGCCAACTTGTCAGGTTATAAGTCTGTATTGCTTGCGGCGGCTGAATACCAACGTATGTTCCCAATGTTGATGACTGCGGCAGGTACAGTTAAACCTGCGCGCGTGGTGATCATGGGTGTAGGTGTTGCAGGTTTACAAGCGATTGCAACTGCGAAACGTCTTGGTGCTGTGGTTGAGGCGACTGATTTGCGCCCAACAGCAAAAGAGCAAGTCGAATCGCTTGGTGGAAAATGGTTAGACGTGCCAATGTCGCCAGAAGAACAAGCTCGTGCCGATGAAGCTGCTAAGAACGGTTATGGTTGGACACCAGGTGAGCAGTACATCAAAGATCAAGCAGCAGTGGTGGATAAGGCTGTAGCGAATGCGGATATCGTGATTACCACTGCATTATTACCAGGTCGTAATGCGCCTCGTTTGGTTCATGGCGCAACGGTTGCCAAAATGAAACCGGGTTCAGTGATTTTGGATATGGCGGTAGAAACTGGCGGTAACGTCGAAGGTTCAGTGGTTGGCGAAACCGTGATGACCGAAAATGGTGTGAAAATTTTGGGTATTCCAAATATTCCATCGACTGTTGCGACGGAAGCATCTGCGCTGTATGCACGTAATATTTTGAATTTCATTGAAACTTTGTTTGATGAAAACAAGACTGTGAAGATCAATCTTGAAGATGAAATTCAAAAAGCATTATTGGTTACACATGGCGGCGAAGTGCTGCTCAAACGTGGTTAAGGAGAGCTCTCATGGTTGAAACGATTACAATTTTCGTCCTTGCCATCTTCGTAGGTTACTACGTCGTTTGGGGTGTTACGCCTGCTTTGCATACACCGTTGATGGCGGTCACCAATGCCTTGTCATCTATTATTATCGTTGGTGCAATGATCCAAACTGTGGGTCTACCTTCGATCGGTGTTGATGGTAATGTGGCATTCCAAAGTATTAATGCAATTAGCATTTTAGGTGCAGTTGCAGTATTCCTTGCAAGTATTAACATTTTTGGTGGCTTCGCAGTGACTGCACGTATGCTAGAAATGTTTAAACCAAAGCAAAAGAAGAAAGAGGGCTAATCCATGGAATTTATTCGAGAGTATGCGGATTGGTTCTACCTGATTGGTGCCGTCCTATTTATTTTAACCTTGCGTGGTTTGTCGGGTCCTAAGACTGCGATTCAAGGGAATCGCTACGGGATGATCGCAATGGCGATCGCTGTATTGACCACATTCTTCGTTGCTGAAAATCCAGTGGTTTGGATGATCGTTGGTGCAATGGTACTTGGTGGTATCGTTGGTATTGCTCGTGCACGTACTGTCCCAATGACGCAAATGCCTGAAACAGTGGCATTGATGCACTCATTGGTTGGTTTAGCTGCAGTATTAATTGCTGTTGCGGCGATCTTGCATAACAACAAGTTGCTTGAAATCGGTGCAGACGCATTGACGGCGAACAACATTAATTTCCATGCAATGAGCAAAGTCCATTTGTTTGAATTGTTTGTGGGTTGTTTTGTTGGTGCGATTACCTTTACAGCGTCAGTCTTTGCTTATGGTAAATTGGCTGCGAAGAAGTGGGCAAAAACCATTTCAGGTGCATGGGTAAAACCTGTCCAAGCGATCATTTTTATTGCAATGTTGGCATGCGGTTTTTACTTCTTTAGCACAGGCAATATGAATGCATTCTGGGCAATGACGGCATTGGCGTTAGTCTTCGGTTGGGTGTGGATTGCACCAGTCGGTGGCGGTGATATGCCAGTTGTTGTATCACTCTTGAACTCATTCTCTGGTTGGGCAGCAGCAGGTATTGGTTTCACATTAGAAAACAATATGTTGATCGTTGCTGGTTCACTGGTTGGTTCATCAGGTGCGATTCTGTCTTACATCATGTGTAAAGCAATGAACCGTTCAATCATCAATGTACTCTTTGGTGGTGCAATGGGTGGTGCGGCTGCGACTTCTGCGGACAAAGGCGAGCAAGTTCAGCGTAACTATCGTTCAGGTTCAGCGGATGACGCTGGCTTCTTGATGTCAAATGCGGATAGCGTGGTGATCGTACCGGGTTATGGTATGGCGCAAGGTCGTGCACAGAATGCTGTGAAAGAATTGTGTGAAATTCTAAAAGAGCAAGGTGTAAAAGTACGTTTTGCCATTCACCCTGTAGCAGGTCGTATGCCTGGTCATATGAACGTCTTGCTTGCAGAAGCTGATGTAGCTTATGAAGACATCTTGGAAATGGACGAGATCAACTCTGATTTTCCTGCGACTGATGTGGTGCTGGTTATTGGTGCGAACGACGTTGTAAACCCATCTGCAAAAGACGATCCAAGCTCACCGATCTACGGTATGCCGATTCTTGAAGCACATAGAGCACGTACGATCATGGTGATCAAGCGTTCGATGGCGACAGGTTATGCAGGTTTGGACAATGACTTGTTCTATAACGAAAAAACCATGATGATCTTCGGTGATGCGAAGAAAGTTGTTGAAGATATGACTAAAGCAATCAATGGTACAGGTCACTAAGCCGAATCCAAAGATTAAATCTTTATTGATTGCGTATTAAAAAACCACCTTCGGGTGGTTTTTTTATTGGCACGGTAAAATCGGCTTAATGGACAATGTCATGATTAAAGATATGGGCTAACCATTTCCATCGACTGCATATACAGACGTTCAGCCAAGCCTTTATTTTTGGCATGACGAGATTGCCAATTTGGCATATGTGCACTGACATATTCGCCGTTTTTATTTTCCCACTCTACGCTAATCGCCATGTCTTCGATAAGTTTGGCAGGTACAGATGTTGGTACTAAACCAAGTTGTAATGCTTTATGTGCCAAAGTTGGAAGCTCACGATAAATATCAGAATCTACGCCACCGGGATGTAGAGCATTGTTGGTAATCGTGCTTCCCGCCAACTGGCGAGCTAATTCATGGCTAAATAATAAATTGGCAAGTTTCGACTGTCCGTAGAAGTACAAAGGGTTATACAGTCCTTCGCCGTGAAAGGTCTTTGGTTTGATATTGCCCATCCAGTGTGCAATTGATGCAAGATGAATAATCCGAGCTTTGGGTGCATTAGATAATACGGGTAGTAGCTTATGAGTGAATAGGAAATGCCCCAAATAGTTGACACCGAACATCTGCTCAAAACCATCTTGGGTAAGTTGTTTTGATTTGGCGAACAACCCGGCATTATTGATTAATACATCCAGTGCGCCATACCGCTCAGCGATCTCATTTGCAGATTGCTGAACCGATTCAAGGCTATTGAGGTCAAGCGTTACAATGTCAACTTGTCCTTTGTTAGTTGCTTGTAGCTTGGCTTGTGCGGCTTTGGCTTTATCAACATTTCTACAAGCGAGAATCACATGTTGATCTTGTTGAACGAGGCGTTCAGCTGTTGCATAACCGATCCCTGTATTTGCACCTGTGATGAGAATTTTCAAGAGCGACTCCATTGTAAAAAATAGGAATATTATTGTTTTGCCTGAGTGAGCATATAGTGCAACAAATCTGACAATCATTCATGTCAAATTTAATAAAATATGTGAAGAAATGTTTAATGATAAAATTAAAATATAAATATCAAAATGTGATAAAAGGCATGAAAATATTAGTTTATGTAAAATAAATTCAAGCATATGATTTTTACAAACTAATTTTACTAAAGTTGGCATTAAGCTTGCATTTGCATTTTCCATATTTATTTTAATATAGGGTTTTTAATGAAAAAGTATCTCTCATTGATCTTATTACTTTTTCCAGTGCTAGTACATGCTGAAAACGAAGTGCAAATCTCTAATGCTGAACTGAAACTGATGCTCGATAGTGTCTGGGTCGTACTGTGCGGTGTGCTTGTGTTCTTTATGCAGGCAGGTTTTGCGCTAATCGAAAGCGGCACAGTACGCAGTAAAAACACGGTCAATGTCTTAATGAAAAACTACATAGATGCCTGTGTGGGTGGTCTAGTTTTTTGGCTCATCGGCTTCGGTTTAATGTTTGGTGTGAATCCAACTGGTTGGGTTGGTTTAAGTCATTTTTCGCCAAACAATTTGGATGGTTGGCACTGGACGATGTTGTTTTTCCAAATGATGTTTGCAGCAACGGCAACTACCATTGCCAGTGGTGCAATGGCAGAGCGGATTCATTTCATCGGCTATATCGTTTGCACCATATTTGTCAGTGCATTGATTTATCCAATCTTTGGTAGTTGGGCGTGGGGGAGCTTATTTGAAGGTGCAGGTTGGCTTAAGTCGATGGGTTTTATCGACTTTGCAGGCTCAACAGTGGTGCATTCGATCGGTGGTTGGGTGGCATTGGCAGGGGTGATCATTCTTGGACCACGCTTAGGGCGGTTTGGTCGTGATGGCAAACCGCATCATATTCCAGGACATAACCTTTCATTGGTGGCGCTTGGTGGATTTATTTTATGGCTATCTTGGTTTGGCTTTAACGCAGGATCAACCGTCGCAGCAGATGTGAGCATCGGTAAAATCGCACTGAATACACACCTTGCTGCATGCGCAAGTGCGGTGGCATATATGTTGATGGCACTAATCCGTGGCAAAGCTATTTTGCTGACCATGACCATTAACGCTTCACTGGGTGGTTTGGTTGCAATCACTGCAGGCTGTGCCACGATGTCGCCATTGTTCTCAATCATCACTGGTTTGGTTGCTGGTGTTGTTGTGACATTTTTACCGATGCTTCTTGAGAAGTTAAAAATTGATGATGCTGTTGATGCTTTCACCGTCCATACAGGTTGCGGTATTTGGGGGACTCTGGCGGCAGGTTACTTCCTCGAAACAGACATGTTCAACCTTTCTCAACTTGGTGTGCAAGCAATCGGTGTTAGTGCAGCTGCAGTGTGGGGCTTTGGTACTGCGTTGGTGATGTTTTGGGTCATGGATAAAGTGCTTGGTGGACTGCGTGTATCGAAACAGCATGAACAACGTGGTTTGGATTATACCGAACATGCGGAATTGTCTTATCCAGAATTTCAACAAGATGTGCTTGCAGATTTAGACGAAATCACTAAGAGACATTAATTGTTGAGCCTTTTTTTAAAAGCGTAAATCAGATCAATTACAAAAGTGTGAATGGTCAGAAGCCATTCACACTGCATCAAATTAGGAAATGAACAATGGGTTGGACTATGACTTTGGATAATGATCAGCGTAGTATTGTACAGCGCATACTTGCCAAATATTTGGATGGACAAGCTCTCGATCAGGCGGTGGAATTGTGGCGCTATCAATACAGCAAAAAACCTTTGCAAGAGTTGAATTATTTTGTGTTCGAGATTGCCAATAGTTCAGAACTGCGCAGTAGTCGAAAGCAGATCGTGCATGATCTTCAACATGGCTTAGAACATGATGTACAACAAAATTTAAATGATGAGCAAACACATAAATCTACGCAAGCATACGAAAGCAAAGCGATACGATCGAGTATTGATGTTGCACTTAATCAGGTAGAGGTCGTGAATGTGGCACATCACAGTGCATTCGATGCACTATTTCAGCAGTTACTTCAATCCTTGAAAGGGCAAAGTGAATTGATGGTTGTGCTAGAAGAGCATCTGCAAGATAGTCAAATCACAGCGCAATATCAGCATGCGTTTCTTCAATATGTGCAAACAGGTGAAAGTTTGATGGAACAGTTTTATCTCAAGGATGTATTGCGTCAGGTGATTAATACCTTGTATACGGTGATGTGTGATTATTTTGGGCCGATGAAATCCGATCGTTATATGGCGCAAGCCGTGGCTCAGATTGATCAGCAATATCCTGCAGTGATGATCAAGAAGTATTTGTAATCAACTTTTCAAGTGATTGGAAACTTAGCTTGTCAAAATGAAAAAAGCGACGAACTAACTGAAGTGTCGTCGCTTTTAGATACTGAAAGCTAAAATAAATAACTGCTTAGCTAAACTGTTCTGTAACAGCTTCAGTGCGCCATAGGCTTTCAAGATCGTAAAACTTACGTGCGGTTGGTAACATCACGTGTACCACAACGATGCCAAGATCAATCAAAATCCACTCGGCATCACGCTCACCTTCAACGCCGATCGGGCGGAAGCCAGCTTTTCTTGCTTCTTCTGCGACATTGTCGGCAAGTGCTTTGACGTGACGAGTTGATGTGCCACTCGCAATAACGATGGCATCAGATACACTGCTGATAGTTGAAACATCGAATTGAATAATATCTTTTGCTTTGACATCAAGTAATGCATCTTGCACGACTTGTAAACAACTTTGAACTTGTGAAGATTTGGAGGTGAGAGAGTCAACAACATTGTTTGATGTGGGCGACGGTTCGATATTCATGGGTGATGAAAAATCCTGAAATTGAGTCACTATCCACTATAAGGGCATTGCGGTGAAAAATCAATTCAACAATATTGACTATTAATTCAACATTTATTCATCTTTTTGATAAGCCATCATGCCGATAAGCAAGTTATCAGCATGATGCTAAACTTTCCAAAATGTTTAAATTGACTCAATTAAATCTCGTCTTGCACCGCCTGTATCACCGTCAAGGCAATTGTAAACACAATATCATCGACTAATGCACCACGAGAAAGATCGTTCACAGGCTTGTTTAGACCTTGCAACATTGGTCCAACGCTGACCACGTTGGCAGCACGTTGTACGGCTTTGTAGGTGGTGTTACCTGTATTTAAATCAGGGAAAATAAATACGTTGGCTTGACCTGCAACTTTAGAATCAGGCGCTTTTTGCTTGCCGACACTTTCTACCGAAGCGGCATCGTATTGCAATGGTCCATCAATCAATAAGTCTGGGCGACGTTGCTTGGCGATTTCAGTCGCTTCACGCACTTTATCCACATCTGCGCCTGTACCTGAGTCGCCTGTAGAGTAGCTTATCATGGCGATACGAGGCTCAATGCCAAACGATTTTGCCGAGATTGCAGACTGAATGGCAATCTCTGCCAATTGCTCTGCATTTGGATCAGGATTAATCGCACAGTCACCGTAAACAAAGACTTCATCAGGTAACAACATAAAGAAAATTGACGACACGAGGGTATAATCAGGCGCAGTTTTAATCAACTGAAATGCAGGACGTACTGTATTTGCCGTGGTGTGAATTGCACCTGAAACCAAGCCATCGACTTCACCGAGTGCTAACATCATTGTGCCAAGTACGACGGTATCTTCAAGCTGTTGTGCTGCTTGTAGGGCATTGAGTTTGCCTTTGCGTCGCTCCACCATTGGATCGACATATTTGTCACGAATGGTATCAGGATCAATGATTTTGAGATCATCGGGTAAAGTGACGCCACGTGCTTTGGCAACTTCTTGCACTTCTTCGGGCTTGGCGAGCAGTACGCACTGTGCAATGCCACGTGTCTGGCAGATCGCAGCAGCTTCTACGGTGCGAGGCTCTGAGCCTTCGGGTAACACAATGGTCTTTTTCGCGGCAATGGACTTCTGTACCAATTCATGACGGAACGCAGATGGCGAAAGGCGACTTTTGGTCTTGGCTGTGGTTGTGGTACTTAGCCAATCAAAATCAATATGACTCGACACAAAGCGAGTTACTTGCTCGGCACGTGAAGTATCAGTGATTGGAATTTCATTGTCGATATGATCAATCATTGCCAAAGTTTGTAGGCTGTCCATATCGGTGCGCATCACAGGAAGACCTGTGCGTAAAACTTTCTGCGAAAGCGTCGGCAAAGTGACATCTTGCATTTTACTGTCAGTGAAGATCACGCCTGCAAGTGGAATGTCACTCAGTGCTGCCACGCCACATGCCAGTGCTACATCAGTACGATCGGCAGAAGTGACGATGAGTTCACCTGCTTTAAAGCGTTCGAGTTCATGATCAATACGACGATGAATCAGTGCAGTATTTTGTACACGACGTTGTTCAGCTTCCCCTTCATTGAGCCATTGTGCTTGAATTGCATTGGCAATGTCTAAGGTGCGAGGAACACTCAAAGTTGAGCTAAATGGAATCATACCGATAATGGGTAATTTTTCACTACCGAGTAGTGGTGAAAATTTTTGTAATTCTGCGCTAAATGTTTTGATTTCATCAGTGAGGCGTAGGCTTTGATCAGTCGTCAGTGGGATCTGTGCGGTATCAGGTGCTAAGCCTTTGGTACGCATAAATAAAATGCCTGCGGTGCGAGTCGAGGCATTGCCACCAAATGGGTTGAGGTGATTTTCTATATTCTCAGCAGTCTGCTCTGCATTATTGATGTCTGCGCCACTGACTAAAATCACCTGTGCATCAAGCGCTTGTGCGAGTGCGACATTCAGCTGTGTAGTATAGCTCTGATTTGGATTGGGGACTAAGCCTTCGACGATCACCACTTCATGATCTTTGGCGACTTGACGGTGAAGGCTTACGGCTTCTTCGAGCAGTTCATCCATTTCACCGATACTGACCATATGTTGCGTTTTTTTATAATCAATCGGATGCACTTGGTGGCGTTGATATAGACTAGAAATAATGGTTGAAGTGCGACTTTCATTTTTACTTTTTTCTTGCGCAAAAGGTTTTAAAAAGTTGGCTTTAACGCCGATACAATCAAAGGCGTGAATCATGCCTAAACACGCAGAGGTCAATCCGATGCCTTCTGCGGTTGGAACGAGTAAAAAAGTTTTCATATGGAATATCCCAATATTTTTTCATGTTTAAATGTAGAAAGATTTTCAATTTAAAGCACATTTTCGCCCAATGCAATTTGACGTGTTTCATTGGCAATACGACCTTCTTCATCGGTCGGAATCACCCAAATTTGAGGGCCTGCACCGTCATCAATACGAATTTCTTTGGCGCGTGTGGAGTTGTTTTCGGCATTCAAACTTAAACCGAAGTGCGGTAGAGAGGTAATGACTTTTTCACGGATAAAACCAGAATTTTCACCAATACCACCTGTGAAAATCATACCATCAAGCTGAGGTAGGGCGCAGCTCATCGCAGCCATTGATTTCGCCAAACGATAAACAAAGACATCAATGGCGATTTGTGCATCTTCATTGCCTGACTCGGCTGCTTCAACCAGTGTGCGCATGTCGTTGGATAAATTGGATAAGCCGAGCAAACCACTTTGTTTATTCAGCACTTGGTCGATTTTGGTAATGTCCCAACCGAGATTGATATTTAAAAATAAGTGCAAACTTGGATCAACATCACCGCTACGTGTGCCCATCACCAAGCCTTCGAGTGGTGTTAAGCCCATACTGGTATCAAGGCTTTTCCCATTCCATACCGCACAAGTTGAGCAACCATTACCGAGATGGGCAACGACCCAACCACCTTGATTTTTTTGACCTGCAAGCGTTGATGCACGTTCACTGACATAGGCATGACTTGTGCCGTGGAAGCCATAACGGCGTATGCCATGCTCTTGGTAAAGATCACGTGGTAGCGCATAGAGATGTGCTTTCTTTGGCATGGTTTGGTGAAATGCTGTATCAAATACAGCGACTTGCGGAAGGTCAGGGTATAACTTCATCGTCGCATCAATACCAATCAAATTGGCAGGGTTGTGCAATGGGGCAAGGTTAGAAATATTTTTAATATCTTGAATGACTTGCTCGTTAATGAGCTGTGCTTGAGTCATCGTCCCGCCATGTACAACACGGTGTCCAATGGCATCAAATTTGAAATGGCTGATACGTTGCATCGCAACTTCTAAGGCTTGTGCATGATCGGCTTGTCCGAGCTCAATTTCAAATTTTTCTTGGCGATTTTCTTGTGCATTATAGGTCAGCCCTGAAATACGAGCATTCGGTGTACCTAGATTTTCAGCTAAACCATAAAGACGATAATCATAATCTTGAAGAATCAGCGCATATTTGATGGAAGAAGAACCGCAATTGATGACGAGAATATTTGACACGAGCAAATCCTGATTGATTTAAAACATTGTTATAGGTTTACACAACTTACTTACGCACTCGATCATATAATGAATTGGAAGTTTGGTGGGCAATAATCAGCTTGGAATTGTATATATTTTTTAACGACTTAAATTGTGCTGTTTCATGTGTCCTTTGAAATAAAAAACAGCCGACATATTAGGGTTTGTTGACATTTCAGCCATGCATTGCGTTATCAGCTAAAACTACAGAAACGAGGCATGAAATGAAGGGAATGGTCATTCCCTTGCCAAGTTTCATAACGAAGTTTATGGCAGTTTTAGCGATAATCCTTCGGAACTAGGATGCTTTTTGACGCTACGTCGTTATGAACGAGTCATTTAGAATGACTAAACCTCCTCATTCATGCCTAGTATCGTCTAAAAAGCATCCGTAGTCGCAAGCATCTGTGAAATGGCAACAGACCCTAGTCAGCTGTTTTGTTTCTTTTTTCAAGAATAAGGTGCGTTATTGACGAATTTGTCCATCGCCGAACACGATCCACTTCTGTGAAGTTAATCCTTCTAGACCGACTGGACCACGAGCATGGATTTTATCGGTTGAGATACCAATCTCTGCGCCCAAGCCATATTCAAAACCATCGGCGAAGCGAGTCGATGCATTGACCATCACCGAGCTTGAATCGACTTCAGCGATAAACTTACGAGCTTTAGTGTAGTTCTCTGTCACGATTGCCTCAGTATGATGTGAGCTATACGTGTTGATATGTTCAATCGCTTCATCAAGATTTGACATCACTTTAATGGCTAAGATTGGTCCTAGATATTCGGTGTACCAATCTTCCTCTGTCGCAACAGTGATGTGATCGCCCAAGATTTTACGAGTGATTTCACAGCCACGAAGCTCGACGTTTTTCTCCGCATACAGCTCTGCAATACGAGGTAAAAACTCCTCGGCGATTGGTGCATCAACCAGTAAAGTTTCCATCGCATTACATACACCATAACGATGTGTTTTTGCATTGAGCGCAATTGGTAAAGCTTTGTGCAAATCTGCTTCACGCTCAACAAAGACGTGACAGTTGCCATCCAAGTGTTTAATCACAGGAATGCGAGCTTCTTCAGTGATGCGAGCAATCAAGCCCTTGCCACCACGAGGCACGATCACATCGACGTAGTCCGACATGGTGATCAAATGACCAACCGCTGCACGGTCAGGTGTGTCGATCACTTGAATGGCATGTTCAGGTAGGCCTGCGCTTTTTAGCCCATGCGCAATCGCTTCAGCAATGGCTTTATTCGACTCCAATGCTTCCGAACCACCACGCAAAATAATCGCATTACCTGATTTTAAAGCCAGTGATGCCGCTTCCAAAGTCACATTCGGGCGAGATTCGTAAATCATGCCAATCACACCTAGAGGAACACGCATTTTACCCAGTTGAATACCTGACGGGCGGTAAGCCATATCAGTAATCACACCGATCGGATCTGTTAGGCCGATCACATCTTTCAAGCCTGTTAACATGCCTTTGAAGCGGTCAGGCGTGAGTTCAAGTCGATCCAAAAGTGCACTGTCGAGTTGTTTTTGATGTCCGTTATCGACATCGACTTTATTGGCAGCCAAAATCTTTTGTTGGCTATCCTCTAAAGCAGTGTAAATTGCTGATAATGCGTTATTTTTGGCATCTGTTGCAAGGCTCGCCAACTGGCGTGAAGCCTGACGTGCTTGCTGACCGACTTGGGTCATATATGCCTGTATTGAATCACTCATAACTTACCTAAAGTTGTTAAAAAAGAATGCCTATTCCATCGGCTGAATAGTCATTGTACAAACCTCTGGCAAAGATTACAAAGTGCATATTGGTAGAAATCTTTGTAATCGCCTTCAAAAAAACGAAACAATTTAGATATTGATTATGTTATAGTAAAATGAAATATAAAAACCGCAATCTGCAATTCTGTTGAAATATGGATATTTATCAATAGTTTATGTTGGCGGATAATGAACAAAAATAGCCCTAAATTTACGCTGAGATGGCGTTAATTGAAGGGGAATAACGTGTGTGCACTGTCGCACATATGTGTCAGGAGGGCGCAATGAACAGTATTGCTAAGGATACGGCAAAAACGCAAATGGAAATGAATCCCGATGATTTTTTTTAAGAATATCATCGAGATGTGTTTAAGCAAGCACCGATTGAATTTTGGCTAGATGGTTGGAAGATCGAATATCTTGCAATTGCAGATCCAAAAACCAAATACAACACACCAATAATTATCATTGGTGGTGCTTTTCAAAACTTTAATTCCTATAAGTATTGTGTTGAGCAACTATTCCATAGTGGTCCTGTGATTTTGATTGACCTGCCTTCGATGGGTTCAAATCAACAAATTTATAACCGCAATACAGGTGCCTCAGCTGCGACCTTAGAGCTTGCAGATTTATCTTTCATGCTTGGGCAGTGGATGGATGCAATGGGCATCAAGAGCATCTCTGTAATGGGTATGTCACTCGGTTCTGTCGTGGCTTCACATTTTGCTGATCAGCGTCCAGAATTGGTTGAGCGAATGATCTTAATGGGTGTGATGCAAAAGACTCGTCCGAGTTGGCGCATGATCATGGAAGAATCTTTAAAACTCATGCAGGAAGGTCGTATGCAGGAGTTTGGTCAGGCGGTGATTTTATATTTGGTCAATCATGCAAAATTTGACAAAACGAGAATGTCGCCAACAGCAAAGCGTTTATTCTTTCAACAAATGGCAGAATTTACGGCGACAGAACAACTCCGTTATGAGATCAATTGTAATCGGTTGCTCCGCTTGAAAAATGTACCGATTCCAAGTTGCAAAGTATTAGTCGCAGCAGGGCAGTATGATAGTTTTACTTTGCCTTTTGAAAATGCACAATTCGCCTTGCAATGTCCAAATATGGAGTTTGCATTAATTGCCAACGCAGACCATGTGCCACAATTGCAACGTCGTAAAGAAACCATGCAATTGTTTAGTACGTATATGCGTGGTGAGCCGATTCAAGAATTGGACGGTATTATTCCAATGAGCCGTGCGCAGATGCATATGATGGAGCGTCGTGGTGAGGAGCGTATCGTCGTTCAGCAGCCACACACCATCATGACGCATCGTCATTCTGAGCTTCAGGCGAAGGTCAAAATCGTCAATATCATTTTCTTCGGAGTATTGATCGAAGTCCAAGAGCCAAATAAAACTCAAGAAATTGCGCGTTATTCACGAGATATGTCATTGCATCTACGAGATGAGCAAGGTGAATTTACCATTGAATGTTTGATCTTTGAAATGAAGCAAAATCGTCTACGCATTCTGTTTAAGCACGGTAGCTTTGATGTAGCGGATCGCTTGTTGCAATATGTGCAAACTCAAAAAGAGGCATTGTTAGCGCATTAATTATTCTTGATGAAAATTTAAAAAAAGCAGAAATTAAGGTTTCTGCTTTTTTTTATTTCTAAGTTTATCGATTTGAATTCTCAATGGTCGCTTGAACAAACCACACAAAATCACCTAAATGCGCTTCGACTTCAGTTTTGTCGGATTGACTTGGTTGTTCGATATAAACCTTTTCATAGCCACAATCTTTAAAGAAATCTTTCACTTCCTGCGGTGAAGTGAAATGAAAACTAAATGCACTACGAGAAAGAAAACGTAATAATTGACTGCTTTTCCACACCACTTGTGCAAAACGATGATTCACAGGTTCAGGGCAAAGGTCAGTCAAATAGTAAAACCTCGGAAAGGCTTTACCATGATCCGCCAAAGCTCCCCATAATTTTGCCAACATGTCTTTATTAAAATAGTTCACTAAACCTTCGCTAATCACAACAACAGGTTTATTTTGATCGAGCTTTTCAAATAGCTTGCGAATTTCAGGCGTAAATAAATCCACTGCCATCACTTCTGCATCAGCTTGTCCTGCTTTGCCAAGTGCATCTTGTTTGGCTTTTGCCATATCAGGTAGATCCACTTCGATGTAGCGAAGTTCGGGGAATTTGCGTCGAAAGCTCCAACCACGAGGAGAAAGACCAGCTGCGATTTCAATAACCTGAATGTCAGGCTGTGCTTCGATGAGTTTTAATAATGCTTCGTCGATCAAAACATGGCGCTGCGTCAATGTTCTACGAATACTTCCACCGATAAAACGCTCTGACCATACTTCGAGTGGGTGAAGTAATGTCGTCAACCATTTGCCTTTTTTTGTGGCAAAAGCAGGATGAGAGATACCCATCACATACCACATGTAGCCTGTATAGTGTGCGGTAAAAGAAATATGACGATGTTCCGAAAGCTGTTGTTCGCTCATAGCAGTTCCAGTTTGCTTAAAATTGAGTTGCTTTAAATCTTGTTGTTTTATGCCAAGTTGCAAATACAAGCATGTTGAATGATGTGGTGATTGGCGTCCTTGCCAATGTAAAGCTTTTAGGTAAATTGTTCAATTTGATTTTTTATCTAAAAGCTTGTTGTTTTTTGCCATATTGCACCAAGCGCAGTCCGTTTTAAATCAATTGCTGCACTTGATCTTTTGCAGTTTGCCATGTTTGACCTAGCGCAATCTGTGTGTCAATTTTCCACTGTTCAGATTTTGCTTGCTCAGTATTGAGCTCAGGAATTTTGCCACGCATGCGTTCTAATCGAGCTTGATTAGGCAGTGCGAAAGTTTGAATGCCATCGAGTGCGATACATGCTGCTTGACGGTCATTGCAGACCAATCCCATATCACAGCCTGCTTGTAATGCAGCTTGAATACGTGCATCAGCACCACCTGCCACACACGCCGCTTGCATTGATAAATCATCGGAGAACAACACGCCATCAAAACCAAACTGGCCACGTAATATTTGTTGTATCCAAAATGGTGAAAAACCTGCAGGATTTGGATCGACGTTTTCATAGATCACATGTGCGGGCATGATCGCATCGAGTGACGGCATGAGTGCTTTAAAAGTCGTCATATCATGCGCTTCAATCTCGGCAAATGAACGTGAGTCAATCGCTGCAGCAATGTGTGAATCTGCTTTGACTGAGCCATGCCCGGGAAAATGTTTTCCTGTGGTTGCCATGCCTGCATCTTTCATCCCCTGCATAAAGGCGTTGGCAAGCGGAATGATAATTTCAGGATTTTGGGAAAAAGCACGATCACCGATCACATCACTAATATCATTAATATCCAAAACAGGTGCAAAGCTAAAATCAATACCCACAGCCAAGACTTCTGTTGCCATTAACCACGCAGTTGTTTTTGCTAAAGCAATCCCTTGCTCAGGTTGTTCTAGATAAAGTTCGCCGAGTTTGCCCATCGCAGGGAGTGCGCTAAAGCCTTGTGCTTCTTTTAGGCGACGCACTCGACCGCCTTCCTGATCGACGGCAATCAAAATGTCAGGGCGGATTTGGCGCATATGATCGGTCAATGTGCGCACTTGTGCAGGAGATTCGATATTGCGAGCAAACAAAATCATGCCACCAACTTGAGGCGCTTGTAAGAGTTCGATATCTTCTTGAGTTAGGGTGGTGCCTTCAATATCAAGCATCAATGCGCCAATGGTCATGGTGGTTGTGTCCTAGTATTTGGTCAATTCATTGTGATAGATTAAACGGTGTAAATCATCAGAAAACAATGTGTAAAAAACAAAAAAAATATGCAATGATTTTTTACATTTACGATATGGATAGTATGTTAAAACTAAGTCACTTGCTTTTGCAAATGTAGCTTTTGTAAATATTGGGTTTGCAAATTATCACTGCAAACTTCATTTTAGAAATCTATATTTAATGACACATGAAGTGTTGCGTTGCAAATAGAAGAATTGATGGTGTACACGGCGATCATGCCAAGAGGAATACGAATTATATTATGAAACTACAACATCTTGCTTGTGCGGTAGCGCTTGCCACTGGTGGCTTATTCTTTACTCATGTTGTGACCGAAGCGATGGCGGCGACGGAAACCACAACCGTTCAAGGCGTGATTCAACCGACCCAAGAGCAGGCGTTGGTTGCACGTCAAATGGCGACATTGGTAGATCGTCAACATTATTTGCCAATGCGACTGGATGCCGAAACTTCTAATAAAATCTTTGATATGTATATCGACAGTCTAGATCCAGACCATGCACTATTTTTACAAAGTGAAGTCGATCAACTCCGTCAGCAATATGCTTCAGGCTTTGGTTTGGCATTAAAAACAGGTAATTTGAAACCTGCATACGATATTCATGCAATGTATCGAGAGCGTGTCAAAGGCTACTACGACTTCATGTTGGCAGAGCTGAAAAAACCACAAAACTTAAAACAGCCAAATCAAACCATTAATACAGATCGTGAAGAAGCGCCATTTTTTAACACCCAAGCAGAGCAACAAGCCTATTGGAAAAAGGTGATCGTTTCTCAGCTGATTACGCTTACGATTACTAAAGAAGAAGAAGCGGCGAAGCAACAAGCCTTAAAAGACAATCCTGAGCTTGCAGCAGGTGAAAACCTTGCGCCACCAGAAGATTTAACTCCAGTAGAAACTTTGACTAAGCGTTATACACGTCAGCTTGAACGTATTACACGTCTAAAAAGTGATGATGTATTAGATCGTACTTTGAATGCGATGCTTGCGACTTATGATCCGCATAGTAACTATTATCCACCTGTCGATGCGATGGAGTTGAATCGTCAGACTACACTGCAGCTCGAAGGGATTGGCGTCACGATCCGCCCTGAACGTGGCAATGAAGACTACACCAAGATTGAAACGCTAGTCGAAGGTGGTCCTGCAAGTAAGACAGGACAAGTCCGCTCTGGCGATCGCATCTTGGGTGTGGCGCAAGAAGGCGAGTCGATGGTCGATGTAGTCGGTTGGTCGAGCCAAGAGCTTGTTGGTATCATTCGTGGTAAGCGTGGGACTAAAGTGACTTTAAAATTAGTCGCAGCAGGCGCACCATCGAGCCAAGCGCGCCTTGTCACCATTACTCGTGATGTGATCCAAGAAGAAGATTCAGGATTACGGACTCGTGTGGTCGAGGTCAACTATCAAGGTAAAAAGCAGAAAATCGGTGTCATTGAGATTCCATCTTTTTACTTAAATTACCGTGCACGTCGTGAGGGTGGAAACTATCGCAGTGTGTCTGAAGATACGGCGAATGCGTTGATCAGCCTCTCGAAAAAGAAAGTTGCAGGGATTATTGTTGATCTTCGTAATAACCCAGGTGGCTCACTGGAAGAAGTGGCGAAAATGCTCGGTCAAGTCATCAAAGATGGTCCAGTGGTACAAATCCGTGATGGTAACGGCAACGTCAATATCTTTGAAGATACCGATGGTGGAGAGCAACTCTACGGTGGGCCTTTGGCAGTCATGGTCAACTTGGCTTCAGCATCTGCCAGCGAAATTTACTCTGCGGCAATTCAGGATTATGGTCGTGGCATCGTGATCGGTAGTACCACTACTGGTAAAGGCACAGCACAGATTCAGCTCGATAGTTTGGCTTATGGTCAAGCGACTTTGACACAGCGTAAATTCTATCGTGTCACAGGTGGTAGTACGCAAAATAAAGGTGTAGTTCCAGATATTAAGCTGATTGACATTTATTTCGAGCAGTTTGGTGAACGTAAATCAAAAAATCCACTGGTGTGGGATACCATTGCCACTGCACCATTTAAACGTGAAGGGATGGTTCAACCGTATATTCAAAGTTTACAGCAAGCATCTGATCAACGTCGTGCAGTTGATCCACAGTTCAAGTATTTAGATACTTATGTGGGCTTGGCGAAAGAAACTGCAGATGAAAAAGTGCTCGCTTTAGACATTGATACCCGTAAAGCCAAGATCCAAGCTTTAGAAGCAAAAACTTTGCAAGCGGAAAACATCCGACGTAAAGAAACTGGACTTGCGCCGTATCCAAACTGGGAAAGCTATCAAGCATCGATCGATGCACGTAGTGAAGCACGTGCCAAGATGAAAGCGGCAAAACGTCCACCATTACCTGAAGAAGAAGCTTTTGTTACCGAATCTGCTAAAATTCTGCTTGATATGATTGTGGCGCAGAAGTCAGGTCAGAAATAGTTTGATGTAAAAAATGCCCTATATAGGGCATTTTTTATAATAACGTAGGCGATTTAGATATAAGTTTTTGAGAAGTTTTCTATGGTGGAAACTAAAATTTCTGAATAAAGAAAAGTTTTTCTTATTGCCAAATTTTGTAAATTGATATAATAAACTTGCGTTTTAATATAGGCTTGTGCAACGCTATGGTTGTGTAAGGGGTGAATCATGACGACTGACTATACCGTGTATTGGGTTGTAGGCTTAATTATTTTATTTTTATTGGGCTCAATCTTTGGTCTAAAAGTTAGCCCAAGAGAGAAAGCACTGGGATTGTTACGTGAGCGTGCTCGTAAGATGGGTTTGCATCCTCGTTTGATTCCTGCGCCTGAGTGGACTGGGATTGCGAAGGCTTCTGAAACGCGTGCCAGTATGGTGGCGTATTACAGTATTCTTGTGCCTGAAGGGAAATTTCCATTGCTTCGAATGAAAGTCAATGAGCAGACCCTTGAAGTTGTCACAGGTGACCCAAAATTTAATGGGCAGTCCATAGATATAAAAGGTATTTATGCGATTGATATGCAGGCGAATTGTGTCGGTGCATTTTGGGATGAATCTGCTGACTTTGCAGGTGAGAAACTCGAAGCATTTAAGCAATATTTACAACAGTTGGCAACGCAAGCAAGTTAATTTTTTATTTTAAATTAAGATCTTATAGATTTTTAAACCCTATCCATTTTGAGGACATTGACGAATTATGGCGAGCACAGCGAAATCCACTTCAGCAAGTAAAACTGCGACAAGTGGGGCAAAAGGGCGTTCACTGGTCATTGTGGAATCTCCTGCCAAAGCCAAAACCATTAATAAATATTTAGGCTCGAAATTTATCGTCAAGTCGTCGGTCGGTCACGTGCGTGATTTGCCTACAGGTGCAAGTAAAAACAGTGAAAAAAAACCAGCAACACGTAAAAAACTCACACCCGAAGAAAAAGCACTCAAAGCACAGTCGGCATTAGTCAATCGGATGGGTGTCGATCCTGAGCATGATTGGATTGCGCATTATGAAGTCCTTCCGGGTAAAGAAAGTGTCGTTGCTGACCTGAAAAAACTTGCCAAAGATGCCGATGCCATCTATCTCGCAACGGATTTGGATAGAGAGGGAGAGGCGATTGCGTGGCACTTAAAAGAAGTCATCGGCGGTGATGAGAGTCGCTATCATCGTGTGGTGTTTAACGAAATCACCAAAAATGCTATTCAAGAAGCCTTTAAAGTCCCGACACGACTCGATACCAATCGGGTCAATGCACAGCAAGCACGTCGTTTTCTCGACCGTGTGGTGGGCTTTATGGTGTCGCCATTGCTTTGGGAAAAAGTCGCCCGTGGCTTATCCGCTGGGCGAGTGCAGTCTGTGGCAGTGAAACTCGTGGTCGAGCGTGAGCGTGAGATTCGTGCCTTTGTTCCTGAAGAATATTGGCAAATCTTTGCGGACACTTTGCGTAAGAAAGATGACATTCGCCTTGAAGCGGTGAAGCAACATGGCAAAACCTTAAAACTGCAAAACAAGCAACAAACAGATGCAGTTTTAGAAGTTCTAAAAAATGCTGAATTTAAAGTTAGCAATCGTGAAGATAAGCCAACTCGGGTGAATCCGAGTGCGCCGTATATCACCTCGACGCTACAACAAGCCGCCAGTACTCGTCTTGGTTTTTCCGTGAAAAAAACCATGATGATGGCACAACGCCTCTATGAAGGTGGTTTTATCACCTATATGCGTACCGATTCCACTTTTTTAAGTGATGATGCGGTAAATATGGTACGTGCGCATATCGAGCATAGCTACGGTGAAAAATACTTGCCTGCCAAGCCAAATCGTTATGGCAATAAAGCAGGCGCACAAGAGGCGCATGAAGCGATCCGTCCGTCGAATGTGGCTCTCGTTGGGTCAGATTTGACGGCGATGGAACGTGATGCACAACGTCTGTATGATCTAATTTGGCGTCAGTTTGTGGCGTGTCAGATGACGCCAGCGGAATATTTATCATCGACGCTTTTGGTTGATGCCAATGGTGTTGAGCTCAAAGCCAAAGGCCGTACTTTAGTATTTGATGGCTTTACCAAAGTGCGTGGTCAGAATAAATCTGATGATGATGTGCTTTTACCTGCGGTAAAAGTCGGCGAAGTTTTAGACTTACAAAAACTCGATCCATCACAGCACTTTACCAAACCACCTGCACGCTTTACCGAAGCATCACTGGTTAAAGAATTGGAAAAGCGTGGTATTGGTCGCCCATCGACCTATGCAGCGATTATTTCCACCATTCAAGATCGTGGCTATGTGAAACTGGAAAATCGTCGTCTGTTCGCAGAGAAGATGGGTGAAATCGTCACCGATCGCTTGGATGAAAGTTTTAATAATTTGATGAATTATGACTTCACCGCAGATTTAGAAGGTCAACTTGACCGAGTGGCAGTGGGGGAGCGCAATTGGAAAGAGCTGTTAGACAGCTTCTACGGTGATTTTAAACAGCGTCTTGATACCGCAGCCAGCGAGCAAGGTATGCGTCGTAACGAACCTGTGGAAGTGCCTGATGTGCATTGTCCGACCTGTGAGCGTCCGATGCAGATTCGCACAGGGACAACTGGTGTGTTCTTGGGTTGTTCAGGTTATAACTTACCTCCGAAAGAGCGTTGCAAAGGCACGGTGAATCTTGCCCCAGTCGAGTCGCTAGCAGTGTTGTCTGATGATGACAATGCCGAAATGGAAGACTTACGTGCCAAGAAGCGTTGTTCGATCTGTGAAACAGCGATGGATAGTTATATTCTTGATGGCGGACGCAAGCTCCACATCTGCGGGAACAATCCAGACTGTGCAGGCTATGAAGTTGAAACTGGCGAATTCAAAGTCAAAGGCTATGATGGCCCAACCATTCCGTGTGATAAATGCGATGCAGAAATGCAATTTAAAACAGGGCGTTTTGGACCGTATTTTGCCTGCACCAATTGCGATAATACTCGTAAAGTATTGAAAAATGGACAACCTGCGCCACCACGTGCCGATCCAATCAAAATGGAAAACTTACGCTCGACTAAGCACGATGACTTCTTTGTACTTCGTGATGGAGCGGCGGGGCTATTTTTAGCGGCAAGTAAGTTCCCGAAAATCCGTGAAACACGTACGCCGAAAGTCGCTGAAATTCGCACGGTTGCCGATCAACTCGATGAAAAGTATCAGTATCTCCTCAAAGCGCCAGATACCGATCCGGAGGGCAATGCGACCATCATCAAGTTTAGCCGTAAAAACCAAGCGCAATATATCGCTTCGGAAACTGCGGAAAGTAAGCCAACTAAATGGTCGCTGATCTATCAAGATGGCAAATGGGTTGAAGGGAAATAAGCGACAATTTTTTGAGGATAGTACATGAAGAAACTTGCTGTACTGATTGATGCGGATAATGCTTCTTACAAATCTATCGAAGCGATTATGGAAGAGGTGGCGAAGTACGGTATAGCAAGTGTCAAGCGTGTTTATGGCGACTGGAGTAGTGATACCCTCAAGCATTGGCGTGAAGTATTATTACCGCATGCAATCACACCTGTTCAGCAATTTGCCTATACTTCGGGCAAAGATGCGACCGATATGGGATTGATCATTGATGCGATGGATTTGCTGTATAGCGGTGCTTTAGATGGATTTTGTATCGTCTCGAGTGATAGTGATTTTACGCCATTAGCATCAAGAATTCGTGAAAGTGGCTTGCTCGTCTATGGTTTTGGACGTAAGGCGACCAAAGAACCTTTTGTCAAAGCCTGTGATAAATTTATTTATGTTGAAAATTTAGTTGAAGAAACTGAAGAATTACCTGCATTAAATGAAAAAGATGCTATTGGCACTGATTCAAATTTCAAGCAAACAACCGTAGAAAAGCAAGAAATATCAAATACTAATATAGTAGACCGAGCTACGCTGAATTTGATTTATAAAGCAATAAAAGATAATTCAGATGATAATGGGTGGGCATATTTAGGTGCGGTTGGAACATATATTTCAGCAGTAAAACCTGACTTTGATCCTCGAACTTATGGCAGAGCCAAGTTGTCAAGTTTAATAAAAATGTTAGATTTGTTTGATACGAAACTTGTCGCTAGTCAGATGTTTATAAAAAAGCGAAAAAATCGAGCAAGTTAAGTGAAAAAATCAAAACAAAAATCCTCCATATGGAAAACCCTACGTATC
Organism: Acinetobacter sp.; assembly: GCF_041911495.1. GTDB lineage: Bacteria > Pseudomonadota > Gammaproteobacteria > Pseudomonadales > Moraxellaceae > Acinetobacter. The sequence goes on from NZ_JAYROT010000036.1 coordinate 60,578, forward strand.
GCCATTCTTTTATTTGTGCTGATCATCGTGGCAAAAGGCGTATGGCAAGATAATAACCAAGATTGGCGTAAACCGATCTTTGTTGCACTCTATCCAATCAATGGTGATCAAACCACACATACACAAAACTATATCTCCAAACTACAAGAACAAGATTATTTGCCGATTGTCGATTATCTTTATAGTGAAGCGGAAAAATATCAGCAACCTGTGCAGTTTTATTTTAAGCTCGGTCAAGAAGTCAAAGTGTTACCGCCTGCATTACCCGAAGGTAAGTCAGTATTCTCAGTGATGCTGTGGAGTTTGAAATTTCGCCACTACACATGGCAACAGCAGCAAGATTTAAGTATTAAACCCAACCTGACCCTATTCTTGAAATATTATGATCCTACGATACAACGAGAGCTAAAACACTCTACGGCATTGCAAAACGGACGCATGGGTATTGTAAATCTGTTTGCCTCAGATAAGCAGAATGCACAGAACCAAATCGTGATTGCACATGAGATGCTTCATGCTTTTGGTGCGACCGACAAATATGATTTATCCACAGGACGGCCGATTTATCCGCTCGGCTATGGTGATCCACAGCAATCACCTCGCTATCCACAAAAGACTGCGGAATTAATGGCAGGGCATATCGCACTTTCCGAGCAGAAAAGCAAAATGGCGGAGAGCTTCCGTCAAGTGGTGATTAATACGGATACCGCAAAAGAAGTTGGTTGGCTAAAGCCTTAATTACTTTACTTTTCAGTCGTGTGTTTGCTTCAATTCAATTTTCAATCTGATCAAAACTCTGAGCCAAACCATGTTTATCAAAGCCATCAAACGCAACTATGACAAAATCAATCAAGATCAAAGCATTGCCGATGAAGATAAGATTGACGCGTTGTTGATGAAATTAGGCGGTGAATATCTCGTGAGCCGAGAGGATCGTGTCTATCTTTTTGAGAAAGATGGGCTCAGTGCAAAGTTCGATGCAAAGCATGCACGTGCATATCACTTCAAAGAATACATTTGCAAGGACATGAATAAGCTATTTCATGGATTTTAAGAAAAGGTCCATTAAATGAGCTTTTTGCTGTAACGATGACAATTAAAGACCTATTGCTGTCTTGCCACATCACCATTTAAGGCATCAGGCAAGTCCAAAACTTTAACATCGAGGCTTTCAAGCGCAGTCGGTTTCGCTGTCACTAATGCAAGCCACACATTATTTTCGGTGGCAATCGTATTGACCACTTGTACATCTTTATTCAGATTTTCTGCAACTTGTGGCGTATCTCCTTGACCTTGAATGAGGTGCAACCAATGCTTCGGTTTTGCCTTGAACCACAGACGTGCAATGATCTCTTGACCCAAATAACAACCCTTGTCATAGTCCACTCCGCCACGTTGATGTAAGCGTAATTCTTGTGGTTGGAAAAGGTGTGACGTATCTTTTGTGATCCACGCTTGACCCTGTTCAATGGCATTTTTTTGCCACGTTTGCGCTTCGGTTTTTACATTTTCATCTGTACTAAAGGTCGCTTGACCGTCGATGATCGCAGGGTAAATCGCAGCACTTGGCTGTAATGTCGCTTTGGAAAATGCGCCGAATTTTTTTACATGCAAGGCAAATTCCTCTGCCAAATCCTGCGCAATCACAATAAAAATCTGCTCAGCACTGATGCGTTTTAACCACAATCCAAAATGAATACGACCCTTGAGATCACAGATCGCCGTCGTTTGATAATAGTCGTCAGATAGTTTACGGACATCAACGGTGACCTGACCTTGCAGGAATTTTTCGGCATCTGCGCCAGTGTATTCGAAGTGAGCAAACTCAAGTGTAGCCAATGACATAGGACATTCTATTTTGATTATGGGAGTGAGCTATATCATCGCTGATTTTGCAAAAAAAATCATCCCGATTTTAAATTGTGAATAATTATTCATAAAATTTGTTTCAAAATATTTCTAATTCTTCATTTTTCACATTAAGTAAATGAAATATATAAGATTTGGGAAATGGACTTTCGAGAGCGTACAATGGCTATCAAATTATCAAACATTTTATCCATCACAAGTTATCAATGGAACGATACCCAGCTATGAATAATGCATACCGCAAAACTCTGCCAGGCACTTCACTCGATTATTACGATGTACGACAAGCGGTCGAGGACATCAAAACAGGTGCTTACGATTCGCTCCCATATACTTCAAAAGTGCTTGCTGAACAGTTGGTTCGCCGAGCTGAACCTGAACAGCTCACGGCATTTTTAACGCAAATCATCGAAGGTCGTCAGGATTTAGATTTCCCTTGGTATCCAGCACGTGTGGTATGTCACGACATTTTAGGTCAAACCGCATTGGTAGATTTGGCAGGCTTGCGTGATGCGATTGCCGATCAAGGTGGTGATCCATCTAAAGTGAATCCTGTCGTACCTACCCAGCTCATCGTCGATCACTCTTTAGCTGTGGAATATGGCGGTTTTGACCCAGATGCATTCCGTAAAAACCGTGAAGTGGAAGATCGCCGTAATGAAGACCGTTTCCACTTTATTGAATGGACTAAAACTGCGTTTGAAAATGTAGATGTGATTCCTGCAGGTAACGGCATCATGCACCAGATTAATCTGGAAAAAATGTCTCCAGTGATTCAAAACCGTGAAGGTCTGGCATTTCCAGATACCTGCGTAGGTACAGACTCACATACACCACATACTGATGCTTTGGGTGTCATTTCTGTAGGTGTGGGTGGTTTAGAAGCTGAAAACGTAATGTTGGGCCGTGCTTCTTGGATGCGTCTGCCAGATATTATTGGTGTGGAGTTAGTCGGTCAGCGTCAGGCGGGTATTACAGCAACTGACATCGTATTGGCTTTAACCGAGTTCTTGCGTAAAGAACGTGTGGTTGGTGCTTATTTAGAATTCTTTGGTGAAGGTGCAGACAGCATGTCGGTGGGTGATCGTGCCACGATTTCCAACATGACCCCTGAATATGGTGCAACTGCAGCGATGTTCTACATCGACCAAAACACCATCGACTATTTAACTTTGACTGGTCGTGAAGCAGAGCAGGTAAAACTGGTTGAAAACTATGCCAAAGAAATTGGTCTTTGGGCATCTGATATGACTCAGGCAGAGTATCCACGTGTGTTACGTTTTGATCTTTCAACGGTAACGCGTAACATTGCAGGCCCATCTAATCCGCATGCGCGTGTATCTACTGCAGACTTGAAAGAAAAAGGCATTGCAGGTGTAGTTGAGCAACGTAGCGATGGCTTAATGCCAGATGGTGCGATCATTATTGCGGCCATTACCTCTTGTACCAATACCTCAAACCCACGTAATACCGTAGCAGCAGGTTTATTGGCACGTAAAGCCAATGAATTGGGCCTCGTGCGTAAACCTTGGGTAAAATCATCATTTGCACCAGGTTCTAAAGCCGCTGCTTTATATTTGGAAGAAGCAGGCGTACTGAAAGATTTAGAAAAACTTGGCTTTGGTATTGTGGCCTATGCATGTACTACCTGTAATGGTATGTCTGGTGCATTAGACCCAGCTATTCAGCAAGAAATTATTGATCGTGATTTGTATGCGACTGCGGTGCTTTCAGGTAACCGTAACTTTGATGGTCGTATCCATCCGTATGCGAAACAAGCTTTCTTAGCATCTCCACCATTGGTTGTGGCTTATGCGATTGCGGGCACCATCCGTTTTGACATCGAAAAAGATGCATTAGGCACCGATCAAAATGGCAACCCAATTTACTTAAAAGATATTTGGCCATCTGATGCTGAAATTGATGCCTTGGTGAAAGAATCGGTTAAACCTGAACAATTCCGCCAAGTGTATATCCCAATGTTCGACTTGGGCGAGTCGAAAAAATCTGAAAGTCCACTTTACGACTGGCGCCCACAAAGTACTTATATCCGCCGTCCGCCATACTGGGAAGGTGCATTGGCGGCTCCACGTACATTGGCCAATATGCGTCCGTTGGCAATTTTGGGCGATAACATCACCACAGACCATTTATCTCCATCGAATGCGATTGTTTTAGATTCGGCAGCAGGGGAGTATTTGGCAAAAATGGGCTTGCCAGAAGAAGATTTCAACTCTTATGCAACGCACCGCGGTGATCACCTGACTGCCCAACGCGCAACTTTGGCGAATCCGAAATTGTATAATGAAATGGTGGTACGTTCAGACGGCACAATTAAGCAAGGTTCTAAAGCGCGTGTTGAGCCAGAAGGCGAAGTAATGCGTATGTGGGAAGCGATTGAAACTTATATGAACCGCAAGCAGCCGTTAATTATTATTGCGGGTGCGGATTATGGTCAGGGTTCAAGTCGTGACTGGGCTGCAAAAGGTGTGCGTCTTGCGGGCGTGGAAGCAATTGTCGCTGAAGGTTTTGAGCGGATCCACCGTACCAACTTGGTGGGTATGGGTGTATTGCCTCTTGAGTTTAAAGCAGGTGTAAACCGTAAAACTTTAGGTTTGGATGGTACGGAACTTTATAGCGTGATTGGTAACATTGCGCCACGTTCAACTTTGACTCTGGTGATTGAGCGTTCAACAGATGATGGTAAAAACCAAACGATTGAAGTGCCTGTAACCTGTCGTTTAGATACTGAAGAGGAAGTGTCTGTGTATGAAGCGGGCGGTGTATTGCAACGCTTTGCGCAGGACTTCTTGGAAGGGAATGTGGCTTGATTTTTTAAAAAATTTCTCCTAACTTTTCTTGAAAAAAAGAGTTGGGAGAAATTATAAAAATTAAAAATAGACAAATATTCACCCATAAAAATAGTGATAATATATTGATATTTATCATGAAATTAAAACAGAGGAAAAGCATTATGGTTGGGCATTTAGAAAATTCAGAAATTGAATTAAAGCATATACTATTAGAATTAAATCATGGCAGAGTGAAGCATATGAGGCATTTCATAGACTCATATTACTGTTATGCAAATAATTCTATAAGTAAAAATGGAAATGCTAAATGGTCTAAATTACTTTGGAATACGAAAACATCAGAAAAAGCTAAGAAAATTTATGAGGATTTCGAGTCTAAAATAAGCCTAACTACAAACAGTAAGGATCGTAATGATTTAATCAAAAGAAGAGACAAGTTAGTTACACGAGATCACGCTATTCCTTTAAAAGTAATTTCTAAGATATTATTGGAAGAGCATTTAAAAAAGCCCTTAACTCTAGAAAGCTTACGAGAGTTATTAGATAAACAAATTTTTCATACAACTATTACAAAAGATGAAGATGCGTTAGTCAGGATAAATAAATTAAATGATTGTATGCCTGCAAGTTTTTATGAAGATAATCACAGCTTATATGGCAAATGGTATGCACGTTATGTTGAAACTGGAATTGCAATAAATGATGTGCTGCTATAGTAATTAATTAGTATAGGCTTTCGCCCAATTGCCATCATCACCTGTCAAAATGGACAATAGACAATCATCACAGAATAGATATACTGGATTGACCATTTCTAAACCATACGGAGAACAAAGATGGTAACTGCAGGTGATAAACCAGGAACAGGCTTCTATTTTTGTGTCCAATGCGGACATCGCGTTTACTTAGAAATTGGTACAGACAGTCTACCACCGTGTACCAAATGCCATGGCACCGAATATAACAACAAGGTTGCCTAAGCTACACGACATAAAACAGCAGATCCTGTTTTAATCTAAAGCCCTATCACCCGATGGGGCTTTTTGCTATTTTAGCCATAGAAAACCCAAGGCAATGAGGTACAACATGGAAACAATATTAGGCTTATGTATCGGTATTGGCTTGAGCGCCGCCTGTGGCTTTCGAGTATTCGTACCGCTGTTGGTGATGAGCATTGCCACGATTACAGGTTGGTTTGAGCCTGTACAGGGCTTTGAATGGTTGGCGATGCCTGCAGTCTGTGTGGCGCTTGGCTTTGCGACGGTTTGTGAAATCGGGGCGTATTATGTACCGTGGGTGGATAACTTATTAGATACGATTGCTACGCCTGCTGCGATGATCGCAGGGACATTGGCGACGATGGCGGTCAGTAGTGGCGAGATGTCACAGTTCGCCAGTTGGGCTTCGGCGATTATTGTCGGCGGCGGTACAGCAGGTGTAGTGCAAGCCAGCACAGTGGCGGTGCGTGGTGTATCGACTGCGACGACAGGTGGGGTAGGCAATCCTGTGATTGCGACAGGGGAATGGATCGGGGCGATTGTTTTATCAATCTTGTCATTGATCACGCCTGTATTGGTGGTAATTTTAGTTTTCTTAATTCTCGTTTTGGTGGTGCGTTGGGTGCGTCGTAAAAAGCGGGAGAATCTTGCAGGGTCAATTTAAATCTAAAAAACGAAGGGCATCCAGTGAATATTAAACTACGTCAATTATTATTAATTATATCAACGGCATTTTTGACTGCACCAGTTGCTTATGCCGAAACGCCACAACCGACCGCTGAACAAGTCAAACTGGTAAAAGATCAGGTTAAATATAAAACTTATATTCCCAAGTCTTATGTGCTGTATGAAGCAGTCGAAGGCGATCTAAATAAAGATGGCAAATCAGATGCGGTACTCATCATTAAAGCTACTGATCCTAAACAGTGGGTAGACCATGAATATCGTGGCAAACTCGATCGGAATCGTCGTGGCATTATTATTTTGCTGAATCAAGACACTAAAAATCAGAAAACCCAATACAGCAAATATCTGCAAAACCTCGACTGCTTTAGCTCAGAAAATGAAGAGGGTGGCGTGTATTTCGCACCTGAACTTTGGGTGGAGATAAAGAAAGGCTTACTTGATATTCATTATGCACATGGACGCTATGGCTACTGGCGTTATCTCTTCCGTCTGCAAGATCAAGATATGCGCCTCATTGGTTATGATGATTCAAATAATTTTGGACCATATATCAAAAGTGAAACCAGTATTAACTTTTTGACTGGTCGCAAGGTTGAACGAAAAAATATCAATCAAGAGATTGATGATCGTGATCCAAAGTTTAAAGAAACATGGCAGAGTTTTGATCTTGAGCCAATCTATTTATCCAAAATCAAAGACTTTGACGAGATTGATTTTGGGATTACTGATGTTGAAAATTAGCACGTTTACAAATCATCATCTTGTGGAGTGAATGATTAAAGGTGAATAAAAATGGCAAAACAAAACAATGAACTCATCGACATATTAAAAACACGTTTTGAGCAAAATATGCAACGCCACCCAAACCTTGATTGGGCAAAAGTTGAAGAAAAACTGCTTGTACATCCAAAAAATCTCAAAGCCTTGCAAGCGATGGAAGATACAGAGGGCGAGCCTGATGTCATCGGTTATGATGCAGATCGTGATGAATATCTGTTTGTCGATTGTAGTGCAGAAAGTCCTAAAGGTCGGCGCAGTCTGTGCTATGACGCAGAAGCTTTAGCCGCTCGAAAACAGCATCAACCAGCTGATAGTGCTGTAAATCTTGCCAAGAAAATGGGTATCAATCTACTCACCGAACAACAGTACCGAGATTTACAGCAACTCGGTGAATTTGATCTGAAAACATCGAGTTGGATAGATACACCACAAGCAATTCGTGCGCTTGGTGGTGCGTTATTCTGCGATCGCCGTTATGATCAAGTCTTTACTTATCATAATGGCGCAGAGTCGTATTATGCAGCTCGTGGCTTTCGAGGGATATTGCGAGTATAAAGTGCGGTTATAAAATTGACTTTAAAGAATCATAAAAAGGGGAATATGATGAAAAAATTAGCCTGTGTATTGCTGTTCAGTTTGATGGCGACGAGTACCTTTGCCATGCCTGAATATCGTGCACAAATGCAAGAGCGATTGAAGGCATCAAAAAAATTGAGTTTTGATTTTGAAAGTGGCATTGCTGTGGGGCGAGTGCTCGGTTTGTTTGAAAATTATTTTGGAAATATCAATATCATCTATGATCCAAAAGTTGATCAAGATAAAGAAATCACTATAGACACGGGATTTCATAATGGTTTGGTAACTTTCGAGAAGGTTTTGCATAGGGCAAATTTGCAATATCAAGTCGTTGGTCCAAATACCATTAAGATTTTACCAAAATAAAATCGCATCAAAGCAAGCCAATGCTTTGCGTAATTCTCAAAATACCTACGGTTTAAAAATGCTAAACTGTAGCGATTGATCTACACATTTTGAGAAATAACCACTCCATGACGATCCAGCGTCTACTCGATGAACTCAATCCTGAACAATATCAAGCGGCGACCACCACAGCGCAGAATGCACTAATCTTGGCGGGTGCAGGCTGTGGCAAGACCAAAACCATTGTCGCTAGAGCCGCCTATCTGATTAGTCAGGGTGTGCCTGCCGAGCAGATTCAGATCATGACCTTTACTCGCCGTGCTGCCAGTGAGATCGTGACTCGGGTCGAGCAATATTTGGGTGTGCAGGCGCAGGGTTTGCGTGCTTCGACTTTTCATACGTTTTGTTTAGGGATTTTACGGCGTTATGCCAAAGCCTTCGAGCTTGGGCAGTTCAATGTGATTGATCGTGATGATCAAATGCTCATGTTTCGCCTGTTGCGTGGAAAGGAAAAAAATAATGAATTACCCAAAGCAGCGCAACTTCTTGATGTCTATTCATTTGCTCGTAATACCCAAAGCAAATTGAGCGAAGCACTCGTAAAGCAACTGCCTGAAATAGTGGAACAAAAAGAAAAAATTCTCACTATCATGAGAGCTTATGAAACGCAGAAACGTGAACGTGGCTATCTCGACTATGATGACATTTTGGAATATGTGGCGAAATACTTAAACCACTCCGAAGCATTAGTCGATCAAGTCTTGCACCGTTGCCAGTATTTGCTTGTTGATGAAATGCAAGACACGAATCCATTGCAATGGTTATTGCTCAAGCCCTTTATTGGCAAAGCACATCTGTTCTGTGTTGGTGATGATGCGCAGTCGATTTATGGCTTTCGTGGTGCAGATTTTCAGAATATTCATGCTTTTAAAGAGCGTGTGCCTGATGCGAAAGTCATGACTTTGGCTCGCAACTATCGCTCAACGCAAGAAATCCTCGATCTATCCAATTGGATATTGAAAATCAGCCCACTAGATTATCAAAAACAACTTGTTGCCTATCGTGGCGAAGGCATTGCGCCTACGCTACATACTTTTGCCAATGAGTTTGAAGAAGCCAATTGGATTGCGCAAGATTTAAAAACTCGCCATCAACATGGTGCAGCGTGGCAACAACACATGATTTTGGTGCGTTCAAGTTTTGCAGGACGGCAGATCGAAAGTGCGTTGGTTGCTTCGGATATTCCCTATCAGTTCATTGGTGGCGTGAAATTGCTTGAATCCGCGCATGTTAAAGATGTGCTCAGTATGCTGCGTATCGTGGCGAATCATAAAGATGAATTGGCGTGGATGCGTTTTCTCACGCTGTGGGATGGTGTGGGTGATGTCGGTGCAAGTCGCTTAGCCAGTGATTTTTTACAGCAGGATAATTTGTTAGGTTGTTTGGAAAAATTAAAGAAATTCAGCAAAGTACCTGCGAAAATTGCAACCATCTTTCAGCAATTACTTGATATACAACATCTGGTCAAACAAAGTCTTGAAATGGCATTAAATGCACTGCAAGAGCAATTGGAAAAAAATTATCAAAACAAAGACTGGTCACGTCGTAGCCGAGATTTTGATTTAGTGAAACAACTTGCGGAACGGCATATGAATGTGTCGGCATTTATTGAAGAATATGTGATTGAGCCGATTTCACATAGCGAAGTTGAACGTGCAAAGGATCAAGATGTGGTGACATTGATTACCATTCATTCGGCAAAAGGCACCGAGCGAGAAGTCTGCTATGTGGCAAATGCTTCAGTGGGGCAGTTTCCTCATGCACGTGCCCAAGGTCAGTTCGATGAAGTGGAAGAAGAGCGTCGGGTGCTATATGTGGCACTGACTCGTGCGCAAAATGAGCTGATCGTGACTCGGCAGAATCTATTCACATGGACGACAGACACGATTGATGCCGAAGGGCGACCAATCGTCGGCTATTTCTTCTCTGATTTACCGCCAAAGCTGTGTCGTGAAACTTTGCATCGTCGTGGTACCCAACGGCAGAAAAGGTGGACATTTGACCGAGAAGACAGCTTTGATAAGCCAAAAATCGGCATTGATTTTGATTAAACGATTGCTTTGGTCAAAATAGGATAGATCGGCAATATGAGAGCAGTTTTTTAAGTGGAATTCCTTTAAACTATCTGCCGATCTCATCGGCATTTTAAATCTTGCTCCCGATAGAAATATATTTTGGAACACATCATGAAAATCTTAGTACGCAACCTTGAACGCTCAATTACCGAAGCAGAGTTACGTGAGCTGTTTGCACCATTTGGTACGATTGAGTCTGCGGTGATCGTGATGGATGGAGATAGCAAAAAATCCAAAGGTTTTGGTTTTGTCGAAATGCCACATGCTCGTGAAGCAATCAAAGCAATCAAAAGCCTAAATACCTTAAAAGTCAAAGGTATGGGGATTCGAGTCAAGTCTGCGGAAGATGTGCCAAAACAATCCTAATAATTTTAAATTGCGTCGTCAGTAGCATTAAAAGCATCATGATATTGCACACTGAGGGTTGGAATTTCCCCTGAGAAAGAAAGTGCTTGAAAATATTCCGCAGGCACATCAGCAAGTGACAACTCAGGGTGCGTAATAAAACCGAATTGTTGATAATAATTTGGATTGCCTAATACCACGCAACCTTTTGCACCACGCATTTTGAGCTGTTCAAGTGCTGTATTGACTAAGGTTTTGCCGATGCCTTGACCTTGCATCTGAGGCAATACACTCACAGGTGCTAAGCCATACCAGTCGTTTTAATTATTGGATAATGTCACTGGAGAGATGGCAACATGACCGACGATACGTTGCGCTTATTCTGCGACCAAAGACACCGTAAGCTGGTCTGTTTTGCCTAAGGCATTGACGATCAGATGTTCGGTATCACTGGTGTGTTCAGCGGATTGAAATGCAGCAATGGTTAACTATTCAATCGCTTTTATATCAGAGTCTTGTTCGGCTCGAATCAACAGCGTTGCGGTGTTTGGCATAAAATCAGTCATTGCAATTTTGAAAAGAAGTTTTAATCTTAACATTTCAGATTAAAATTATCCTGCTTAACCCATTAAGGAAATCTCCATGTCCCGAGTCGCTCGATTCCATGCCGATCGTACCAATCAAAAATTGTATTTTGCACGTCTGTCGTGTCAGCAAGCAGAACAACTCGAACATGTTCAGCAAATCCAATCACTACGTGAATCGGCGGTATTTCATTTGCAAGGGGCAGTGTTGGCGTTTTTGCAGGAATTGGTGCGTTATTATCGGTTGAATGAAATGCGTCCGACCTTACAAAATGTTGAACAGCACATGGCTGATCGTGGACAAGTATCGCCTGAAGTCCAAGTCTTAAAAAAACTGAGCCAAGATGGCTTTTTAGCCGAATTAAATCGTGCCTATCGCATGTGTCAGTATGCGCCTGAGCCTGCCGATCCTGAACCAGAAGATGAAACTTCCTCGAATCTAATCATCAAAGTCACTCAAAGCCCACAAGCATGGCTTCCAGATACCAAAATTCTACGTGAATGGCATCGTGATCTGACCCAGTTGATTGATGGTTTTCGTAATGAAATGGTTGAATTTTGAACCGTTCTACATAAAGCACTTGAAATTTATGACGTTTAGTCGCATTAATAGAGTGTGGTTATTTTTTATGGCTAAGCAGTCGGTCAACGCTGAATTTGTTGGATCAGTTGTGTGAAGCGTGGATTACGTTGCATTGTAGGAGGTTGCGTATGTCAGTTGAAGAATTACAAAAGCTATTAGGCACCCAAGAGGAAACTGTTCTTGAATTAGTTCAGTTGGATGATGGTGCGCTTGCATTACGTGCGTCAGGCTCAAATCAATCGCCATTGGTGCGCATTGAGTTTAATGAA
>NZ_JAYROT010000037.1:0-25751 GCF_041911495.1 Acinetobacter sp.
CTTCGGGACAAGGATGTTTTTTGACGCTACGTTGTTATGAATGAATCATTTAGAATGACTAAATTTCTTCATTCATTCCTAGTATCGCCTAAAAAACATCCGTTGTCGCAAGCATCTGTGAAATGTCAACAGACCCTAATAACGCTCAACCATTTTTTCTAATGAGATCGGGCGGATCTTACTCGCATTCCCTGCTGTACCAAATGCGGTATAACGATCGACGCAGATTTGCTTCATGGTTTCTACAGTCTTCGCCAAGTATTTACGTGGATCAAATTCCGCAGGGTTTTCAGCCATAAATTGACGAATCGCACCTGTTGAAGCAAGACGCAAATCGGTATCAATGTTGATCTTACGTACACCATGCTTGATCGCTTCAACGAGTTGATCAACTGGCACACCATAAGTTTCGCCAATCTGACCGCCATATTCGTTGATCACTTTGAGCCACTCTTGTGGTACAGAGCTAGAACCGTGCATCACGATATGCGTGTTTGGCAATGCGGCATGGATTTCTTTAATACGATCAATCGCCAAAATATCACCTGTAGGTGGACGAGTGAATTTGTATGCGCCATGCGAGGTACCGACAGCGATCGCCAAAGCATCAACATTGGTATCTTCTACAAACTGTTTAGCTTCTTCGACAGAAGTCAAAAGCTGAGAATGATCAAGTACACCTTCTGCGCCGACGCCATCTTCTTCACCTGCCAAACCTGTTTCTAAGCTACCCAGACAACCGATCTCACCTTCTACAGACACACCACAAGCATGCGCCATCGCAACGACTTCACGTGTTACGCCGACGTTATAGTCATAATCCTTTGGTGTTTTGCCATCAGTCCCTAATGAACCATCCATCATCACCGAACTAAAACCAAGCTGAATCGAACGCTGACAGATCGCAGGGCTTGTACCGTGATCTTGGTGCATCACTACAGGAATGTGTGGCCATTCTTCAATCGCAGCCAAGATCAAATGACGTAAAAATGGCGCACCTGCATACTTACGTGCACCCGCAGAGGCTTGCACGATCACAGGGGAATTGGTTTCATCTGCCGCCATCATGATGGCACGCATTTGTTCTAAGTTGTTGACGTTAAACGCTGGAACGCCATATTGATGCTCAGCCGCATGGTCTAATAATTGGCGAAGTGAAATAAGTGCCATAAGTAACTCCCAAAATCTAAGCGCATTCTAACCCGATAATCATTCTAATTCAGCTAAAATCACGATTTAAAATATAAAAAAATCCCCGCAGATGCGAGGATTTTCAAAATCAATTATTGTGCAGCTTCTGTGCTTTGCTCAGCTTGTGCTGCAGGATCAGCTTCTTCAGTCGCTACTGGTGAGTTGTCACAGTTTCAGTCGTTTCAACTGAAGCTGTAGGCTCTTCACCCTCTACAGCGATCGCTTCTGGATTTGGTTGATCCACTGAGTCAATTGCCGCCTGTTGCTCTGGTGTCACAGCCTCATCAGCAGGCGCAGTCGCTTCTGCAGGTGTCGCACCTTCAGCAGGCGCTTCTTTTTTTGTACATGCCACAGTGAATAAAGGAAGAGCAATTGCCAAAGCAGTTAAAAATTTAATATTCATCAAGATATCCTCAATTAAAGTGTTAATTTAAAGTCAATTAAAATCAAATTTCAAAAAACTAACAGTATTAGTTTTTCGCACGTTCAAGAAGTATTGCAACAGCAGGTAAAGTTTTGCCTTCGACAAACTCAAGGAACGCACCGCCACCCGTAGAGATATAACCGATTTGGTCAGCCACTTGATATTTATCAATCGCTGCCAATGTATCTCCGCCACCTGCAATCGAGAAGCCTGCGCTCTCTGCGATCGCCAATGACAATGCTTTCGTTCCTTCACCGAACTGATCCACTTCAAAAACGCCGACAGGACCGTTCCATAGTATAGTCTTTGATTGCTTCAGCAATGTTGCAAATTGTTGTGCGGTTTCAGGACCAACATCGAGAATCATATCGTTATCAGATACATCAGCGACTTTTTTCACCACGGCTTTGGCATTGCCTGCCGAACCTAAAAAGTCATCGAAGTTAATTTCTGACGCATCTGCAACCACCACATCAATTGGTAGTGGTACATCGACTTTAGTAGCGATTTGTTTTGCAGTGTCGAGTAAATCTACTTCACAGAGTGATTTACCGACGTTATAGCCTGCGGCTGCAAGGAAAGTATTGGCAATACCACCGCCAACGATCAACTGATCACAAATTGTCGATAGTGACGTTAACACATCAAGCTTCGTCGATACTTTTGACCCTGCAACGATCGCTACCATTGGCTTTTCAGGCGTTTGCATGGCACGACCTAAAGCATCCAACTCTGCTGCAAGAAGCGGACCTGCAGCTGCTTGCTTGGCATAACGTGCTACACCTTCTGTTGAAGCTTCTGCACGGTGTGCTGTACCAAATGCGTCCATCACGAATACATCGCACAGTGCTGCATATTTTTGCGCAAGTTCAGGGTTGTTTTTCTTTTCACCATGATTGAAGCGCACATTTTCAAGGAGTACCACTTGCCCTGCTTTGACTTCAACACCGTCTAAATAGTCAGTAAATAGTTGCACCTCTTGACCTAGTGCTTCGCTCAAATAGGCTGCCACGGGTGCAAGAGATTGTTCAGGCTTTGGCTCACCTTCTACTGGACGACCCAAGTGAGAAAATACCATCACCGCAGCGCCTTGAGCGAGGGCTTGTTTGATGGTTGGAATCGCAGCACGTAGACGAGCATCACTGGTAATTTTGCCATCTTTAACTGGTACGTTTAAATCTTCACGGATTAAAACTCGTTTTCCATTTAAATCTAAATCAGTCATGCGCTGAAAATTCATCGACTTCTCTCATCATTGGTTAATTCATTTGCGCAAATTTTAAATCATTCTCATTAAAAAGGTAGTTCTATTTCGGTAAAATATGAAATTTACCGTCAATATCAATTATCATGATGATGTGAGTGGTTTTAAATCTAAATTTGAAAGGGCTATTTATGTCATATCATCCCGACCCAGAACTCAATCGCCTCAATGTCTTGGGTGGCGCATTGGCTAGCTGTTGCTATGATCCGATCACAGGATATTATCGTGATGGTTTTTGCCATACAGGTTATGCGGATGTTGGATTACATACAGTCTGCGCACAAATGACTTCTGAATTTTTAAGCTTTTCACAGCGCGTTGGCAATGATTTGACCACACCATTACCTGAAGTTGGCTTTCCTGGTTTAAAACCAGGTGATTTTTGGTGTATTTGCGTGACCTGTTGGGTAGAAGCCTATCAACATCAGGTTGCGCCACCTGTAAAAATTCATGCCTGTCATGAAAGTGTGTTGCAGTTTGTAGAATTAGAAACCTTAATGGAATATGCCGTTTAATGACGCAGATTATCCTTGCTTCAAGCTCTGAAACACGCAAAGCTTTACTTGAGCGTTTACAGCTCGATTATTTGGCGATCAGCCCTGATATTGACGAAAGCGCAAAGCCCAATGAAAATGCAGAACAACTTGCACAGCGTTTGAGTTTTGAAAAGGCATTGAAAATTGCCAATGATTATCCCGACGCAATCGTGATTGGTTCAGATCAAGTGGCGTATCTCGCAGAATCACCACAACATTTCATTGGCAAGCCCTATACCGAGCAAAACGCCATCGCACAACTTCAAAATCAATCTGGCAAAGTGCTTCATTTCGCCACAGGTTTGTCTGTGCAATGCCTAAACCAACAATTTGAACAGACTTGCGTTGTGCCCTTTCAAGCCAAATTTCGTGCTTTAAGTGAAGATGAAATTCGACGTTATGTGACTTTAGATCAACCACTTCATTGTGCAGGCAGTTTTAAAAGTGAAAGCTTAGGAGTTAGCTTATTTGAATGGCTCAAAGGTGATGATTACGCTGCATTGATGGGTTTGCCAATGATTCAACTGTGTTCGATCTTACGTCAGCTCAATATTCAAATTCCTTAGATTGCAAAATATTTGAACATAAAAAATGCCTACGCATAAGATACTAAACCAAGCACTTTACTTTCAGGATTACTTGCCATCGAGATTGCCAAGACGGCGATCGCAACAACCATGATACGACCAATCCAAACCAACTCATTTTGTGAGGCATTTTTACAGCTAAAGACTTTATAAAAATCTTCGGTATTCGTCGTTGAACAGACCAAAAGTTGATTACTCAAAGTGCTAATTACCGCCGCCAAGAACGCTGCGAGAATCACCCCTACAATCCACGGATTAAACAAGATTTGTGTCAGTTGTAAAAATACTGTTTCCGAGTTCGCAGTGACAGGTGCTGCAAGCTCTGAATTGGCTTGGAAAAATGCAATACCAAAATAGACTTATCCTATCTTGAATCTGTTTTTCTAGCCAAATCGTCTTGACTTACAAAATACAAATGACTTAAAAAACTGACAAATCATCATGAAAATCTTTAAGGCATCTGAAAAAACTAGCGAGTAGCAGAAATTCACCTACGCAATTGGTTTATCGACATTCCCCTTTAAAAATTCACAAAATAAAACAATAGTCTATAACACTTCGACGAAATGACCAAAA
Organism: Acinetobacter sp.; assembly: GCF_041911495.1. Classification (GTDB taxonomy): domain Bacteria; phylum Pseudomonadota; class Gammaproteobacteria; order Pseudomonadales; family Moraxellaceae; genus Acinetobacter. The sequence continues at coordinate 4,579 of NZ_JAYROT010000037.1, forward strand.
ACAGTCGTATTCCAAACCTCATCTTCAAGGCAATTACGCATTGCAACTCATCGCTCCACAGAGGAAAATATGCTTATATTTTTGACTGCATTTGAATAATTATGTCTAAGCAAATTTCTCAACCACTTTCCATATTAGGTGGTATCAGTGCCGAACAATTCCTCGCTGAATATTGGCAAAAGAAACCGCTTCTCGTACGCAATGCGCTACCTGAAATTGTCGGTATGTTTGAGCCTGATGACATCAAAGAATTGGCTTTAGATGATGATGTCACTGCACGTTTAATCACGCAACATGGTCAAAAGCATGATCAATGGCAGGTAAAAAACTCACCACTTAGCACAAAAGATTTTAAAAAATTACCGCCTTACTGGACGCTGTTAGTTCAGGCGGTTGATCATTATTCCTTAGAACTTGCTGATCTCTGGAAACAATTTTCCTTTATTCCACAATGGCGACGAGATGACATCATGGTCTCTTATGCACCTCAAGGTGGATCGGTTGGACAGCATTTTGATTTTTACGATGTATTTTTATTGCAAGGTTTTGGGCATCGTCGTTGGCAACTTGGACAATGGTGTGATGAATTCACCGAGATCGTACCAAATCAACCCTTAAAATTGCTAGCTGAAATGCAGGTGGATTTTGATGAAGTGCTTGCACCAGGTGACATGCTGTATGTGCCACCTCGCCTATCACACTATGGTGTAGCAAAAGATGAATGTCTGACCTTTTCTTTTGGTTTTCGCATGCCAAATCATGCGCAGTTGATCGACCGTGTGAGTGATCAATTTGCCGATCAAATCTTGACAAAGACACCAATCAGCGATTTTCAACGTAAAGCTCCGCAAGCGATCGGAGAAATTACTCAACTCGAATTCGATACCTTAAAACAGCTACTTTTAAAGGCAATTAAAAATAATGCAGGTTTTGAGTCTGCGGTCATGGCACTCATCAGCGAAGCCAAATATGCCGAGCATATTCCTGAACCTGAAGAAATCAGTCTTGAAAAACTAAAAGACTATGCTGAAGATGGCTATGGCATAGCTCTTGAACCTGCAAACCGCTTACTTTATCGCACGCTGACGAATGATAGCCCAGAAACCACATTGGAATTTTGGGCGAATGGTGAATTATTCCCAGTTGATGCAGATTCAATGCAAATCTTTAAAACACTGGCTGATGGTGAACAATTTTTATTAAATGACTTAGCAAATCCGACAGCGGATTTAGATACAACTTTTGAATTAATCGTCGAGGCGTTAAATTTCGGCATTCTGATGCTTATTGAACCTATTGAATCTGACTAAAGTCTTCAATACATCATTACCGTAGAAATTGATCAGCTATTTTTCCGAAATTCAGGTAGAATAGCTCGCCTATTTTTCCATCTTGATTTATCGCTGTCTAAGCCAATCTTTGTTTCCTATGCGCACTCAATCCATCCCTGTCACTGATCCTGCTGCAGGGCTCAAACTGACCGAGATTTTCTACTCGCTACAAGGTGAAGCCAATGAGGCTGGTCATCCGACGGTATTTGTGCGCTTAACAGGTTGTCCGCTACGTTGTGTCTATTGCGATACCACGTATTCCTTTGAAGGTGGTACACGTTATGGTTTGGAAGAAATCATCCAACAAATTTCACACTACAACGCTAAATATGTCTGTGTGACAGGTGGAGAACCTTTGGCACAACCAAACTGTTTGGTTTTACTCAAAGCATTATGTGATAGTGGTTTTAAAGTATCCTTAGAAACCAGTGGTGCGCTTGATATTAGTAAAGTTGATACACGTGTATCACGAATTGTTGATGTCAAAACACCATCAAGTCACGAACAACATCGCAATCTGATTGAGAATTACCCACATCTCACCGTACATGATCAGATCAAGTTTGTGATTAGCGATCGTGCAGATTATGAATGGTCAAAAGATTTCTTGATGCAACATCAGCTTGCGGATCTCGTGTCTACTGTATGGTTTTCTCCTGCCTTTGCGATCGAGGGTGATGTACGCTTACCGCCTTTAGCACGTAACTTGGCACAGTGGATCTTGGAAGATCATCTCCCTGTGAAATTCCAACTACAACTGCACAAACTGCTTTGGCAAGATGAAAAAGGTCGCTAATCCAATTTCCTCGCTCACTTCTATTTAAGTTACCTTACCCTCAGTTCGACATAATAAGATGAATAAATTTATCTGATTCGTGGAAACGTCTGTCGCATTGTTCGAGGGCAGGATGGCTTTCGAAAATTAGCGTTCCTCAAGGTATTGAATTGGTTTTGGTATTTGACCGAGTTTGCGACTGACAAATGGTTTTGCCTACTTTTCCCGAAAGAAAAGTAGGTCGAACCGAAGGTTGATTGACCCATATGACTATAAACGGTAAGACTCCGAGTGAGACTTTAAATTTTTCAATTAGATAAAGACGTCATTTCATCGAACTCACGTTATACTTAAATTCATCATTCAGGCTGTGTTAAAATCTACGGCTGTTTTTTAGTGTTAATTTAAGGTCGTGTTATGCGTCAAAGAGCCGTCGTCTTATTATCAGGTGGTTTAGATTCAAGTACTTGTCTAGCTTGGGCTGCATCGCAATATGATTGCTATGCGATTAGCTTTATGTATGGGCAACGCTCCACCAGTGAGCTTGAAGCAGCCAAACAACTTGCAAAAAAATACGCACTCGATCATCGCATCATCAATATTGATCTCAGTAACATTGGTGGTTCTGCTCTGACCGATCACAACCTTGACATACCTGATCAGTTTCAAGAAGGCATTCCAATTACTTACGTGCCTGCACGCAATACGATTTTCTTATCTTATGCGCTCGCATTGGCTGAAGTCAAAGATGCGCAAGCGATTGTAATTGGGGTCAATGCAGTGGATTATTCAGGCTATCCAGACTGCCGTCCTGAATATATCGACGCATTTACAAAAATGGCTAATCTTGCAACAAAAGCAGGCGTAGAAGGACATCCGATAAAAATTGAAACACCTTTGTTACATTTATCCAAAGCGAATATCATACGACTCGGCATTGAACATGGGTTAGACTATGCTCAAACAGTGTCATGCTACCAAGCAGATACTGACGGTCGGGCATGTGGTGTGTGTGACAGCTGTCGCCTACGCCATCAAGGCTTCATCGAAGCTGGGGTAAGTGACCCGACACGTTATGTAAACTCACTTTTAGAACAATAGGCTATTTATGAAAAATATGATGTTAAAAACTGCAGGTGCAGTCCTTGTCGCAGCACTAGCAAGTCAAACTTTTGCCGCAGACCTAAATACAAGTACCAATATCCGTGGTGATTTAGAAAAGAACTGTCAAGGTTCTTTCACCAAAGCAAAAGTGTTGACTTCAGCAGAAGCTTCAAAGTTCTGTAAATGTACCATTGATAGCCAAGCAAAAATGACCAATGCAGAAGAATGGGAAATTCGAAGTGCGGTCAATGCCAAGAAAGACCCTCGCACCCTTGCAGTGGTACAACGTACTGAAAAGCAAATGGAAACATGTGCAGGTCCAAGCTTGATCAAAAAAGTTCAAAATGCTGCACAAGCGGCATCAGCATCTGCGAAGAAAAAATAATTTGCAGACAATATTGCAAAAATCGAAAAGCCTGCTGAAGCAGGCTTTTTTATTGGTCGAATTTGTTGATCACAGACTTATTGTTAAGCAAATGCTAAAATCTTTGCAAGATTAAATTTTTAAAGAGGAATTCACATGGCAGATCAAATCGAAAAAAGCAAAGAACAACTCGAACAAATTCAATTACCAAACTTTGCTGTGGAAAGTACACAAGGAGACATTAAGCTAAGCGACCTACAAGACTGGCTGATTATTTATTTTTATCCAAAAGATTCGACACCGGGTTGCACCACACAAGCCAATGAATTTAGCCAATTTAAAAACGATTTTACCAAACTTGGCGTGCAAATCTTTGGTATATCTCGTGACTCAATCAAAAGCCATGAACGCTTTACCGAAAAGCAAGAAATTAACTTTAGCTTGATCAGCGATCCTGATGAAAAACTTTGCCAGCACTTTGATGTCATCAAAGAAAAGAATATGTATGGTAAAAAAGTCATGGGCATCGAGCGCTCAACTTTTATTTTCCACAACGGTGAACTCAAAGCCAGCTTCCGCAAAGTCAAAGCCGTAGGTCATGCTGAGAAGATTTTAGAAGAAATCAAACAACTACAAAGTGGTTAATTCAACCTCAGTTCGGCATATGATGAGTAAAATTTATCTGATTCGTAGAAACGTCAGTCGCACTGTTCGAGGGCAGGACAACATTAGTAAAGTAATGTTTCACACGGCATTGTATTTATTTTGGTATATGACCGAGTTTGCGACTGACAAATGGTTTTGGTTACTTTTCCCGAAAGAAAAGTAACTCGAACCGAAGGTTAATCCCGAAATACGGGCATAAACCGCAAGACTTTGCCTAAAATATTAGGTGTCACATGCTTTATCGAACGCAGATTAATTTTAAATTATTCCGATAAATTCACTGGTGTATCATCCTGCTGTTGAAAGGCATACTGCAACAGCGGATACCATTCACTATTTTGAAATTCGATTAAAAACTCTTGGACTTCCGCACTTAAATGATCTTGATCAATTTCACCTTGATAATATTTGGCACGTAGTGGCGTCGCCGAAAGCTGATTTTTTAAGTTTTCCAATTCGACCAATTGCCACTCAGGAAATAACGCTAAATAGTACGAACTATCATCTTTAAAGTGACCAATTAAGCCTGTTTTTCGCTCTATTTTATCCTTACTGTGCTGATGCTGAGCAATAAAATCATTGACGCCATCTTTCACTGCTTTGACCCATTTTTCATCATTATATAAATCAATAACCGGGACAAATTGAATGCGTTGTCGTGTTGCCTCATCGAAGCTCGATAAAATCATCTGCTGACGTTCAGCGATTGAAAAAGGATTTTTAATGCTTCGTTCATCTTGAGCGGAACCAAGCACGAGTATCACTTGCTTTGCCTGCGCTAGCGCAATATCAATGACTTCTCGATGTGCAATATGGAACGGCTGAAAACGCCCAATGAACACCAAATAATCAAACGCTTTGAACTCATGCGACATAAAAACCTCAATTTTTCAACTATACAGCGTGCGCCATCTTTGTTAAAACTACACTCAAGTTTTAAATCAGACGATGGAATACAACGATGAGCTTAGATTGTTTAAACAATAGCAACCCACATTTAAAAGCAGAGTTAGCCAACGGCATTCTTACTTTAGCGATTGACCGTCCAGAAGCCAAAAATGCGCTCTATACTGACCTATATATTGCAATCGAACAAGCACTGTATCAAGCAGATGCGTCAAATGACGTGCGTATCGTAGTTCTACGTGGTGCAAACAACGACTTCTCTGCAGGCAATGACATGCAGGATTTCGCAGCAAGTCTGAAAAAACAAATCAGCCCTGCTGGTGATGGCGCACCATTTTTATTATTAAAATCAGCAGCAAAATTTTCAAAACCATTGATCGTAGGTGTCAAAGGTGTGGCAATTGGTATCGGCGTGACTTTGCTACTCCATGCTGATTTTGTCTATACAGATACTAGCGCAGTATTCCAAATTCCTTTTGTTAGCTTAGGTTTATCTCCTGAAGGCGCTGCAAGTAAATTGCTACAACAACGTGCAGGCTATTTATTAGCCGCAGACTTGCTGATGTCAGCACGTAAATTCAATGCTGAAACTGCACTAGATGCAAAACTTGTCACGCAAATCGTCGATGAGCCATATGCTCAAGCGGCGCAAATGGCAGAGCATCTCAACCAACTACCTCTTGCTTCGCTGAAACAAAGCAAAGCCTTGATGAAAGCAGATAAAGATGACATCGTGGCTTGGATTGATCATGAAGCAGAAATCTTTATGCAACGTGTTAAATCACCTGAAATGATCGAAGCATTGACTGCATTTAAAGAAAAACGTAAAGCGGATTTTTCTAAGTTTAATTGATCATGACACCTCTAATTCAACAAAATCAGCTTTTTGACTTTGAATTAGAGGTTGTTTTTATTCAATAGTAATTTCATAAGTATCCGAGTTTTTCCAACCAATTACTTGAAATAAATCACTTATAAGTTTTTGACCTTTAAAATATCGTACTAATTCAGCAGGACTCCAACCATTTCCATCTGAAAATAATGCACCAATACTAATTAGAAAAGTAATCAATTCTAACCTTTCACTTTGTGAGCAATCTGAAATGTTCTTATGATAAAGCTGACCTTGTCCATTATATTTCTTATCTTCTATAAATCCTTTTGCTTTTAAAATAGTTCTAGCCTCTAACTGCAAACAAAATAGTTGGGCTTGATGTCCTGCAATATCAGTTACAATAATATGATTATCAGGTAATTTATTCATAAGAAGTCTTAAACCTCTATAATTGTCAAAAACTCTAAAGCAGGTTCTTCATAGGGATGACTTGCAAATAAAGCCAGTTTTACCGCTTGCGCAAACTGTTCATCAACAATGGTTTCAACACGCCACTCTTCGACTTGCTCAAGCTGATTGATCTGACCAATAAAAGGCTTGGCTTGACCCACTGGTTTAAACTGACCAATCCCTTTGACCTGCCAAGCACACTCTGCATAATCACCGATACCGCCTGCACCTGCTTTGAAAATTGCTTGCTTGGTCAATTCAAGATGCGACTCAGGTACATAGTAGATCAGTTTTAACATCGTTTATTCCATCTCTTGAAATCATTGCAAAATCATCAAATCCCGTCATTCATGGCTTGCCACATTTTGATGGTATCCGACATCGCTTTGACATTATGTGTGCGCACCATACATGCGCCCTGTTGTATCGACAGCAAATGTGCTGTGCTACTGGCAATATCACGCTCAGTAGCTTCTGCGCCGTTTAATACCTCGCCAATGAATCGTTTACGAGATAGCGCCGAAAGTATTGGATAGCCCAGTTCATGCAATTTCCAAAACTTATTGAGTAATTGTAAATTTTGCGAAGCTGTCTTGGCAAAGCCAAAACCGGGATCAATGATAATATTTTCTTTACGTATGCCTATGGCTAATGCTTCATTAATGCGCTGTTGTAACTCTGACATGACTTCTGCGGTGACATCTTGATAAACCGCCAAATCATTCATAGTGCTTGGCTCACCACGCATGTGCATCAAGATCACAGGAATATTTAAATCTGCTGCCGTTTGCATGGCATTCGGACGTTTTAAAGCACGCACATCGTTCCAAATATGCGCACCTTTGGCGACTGCTTCTCGTATCACTTCAGGCGAACTGGTGTCGATCGAAATCACCACATCATGATCTACCAACTGCTCTACCACAGGAATTACTCGATCAAGCTCCTCTTGTACACTCACAGCATCTGCATGAGGACGTGTAGACTCACCACCAATGTCAATGATCGTTGCACCTTGCTCTATCATCACGACCGCATGTGCAACCGCTTTCGACGTTTGATGAAATTGCCCACCATCACTAAATGAATCAGGTGTGACATTCAGAATCCCCATGATTTGCGGTATAGATAAATCCAAAGTTTTATTGGCGCATTGTAGTGTACGTTTTGGCAAGGGATGCAGTTGCATGATGACTCCTTAATCATTCTTATGAGTTTAACCAATTCATCATATAAAAATGGAAATATCTTCAATTGAATTTGCTTACTGCGTTAAAAACAGTAATAAAAAAGACCGCTCGGAAGCGATCTAATTTTACATTTCATCCAGCCAAATTTAGGCTTTAGGCAATGATGGTAGTGGTGGTGGCGTAGATGGAGAATCATCTTCCTCACCCACAGTTTCATCGCCTACCGTAATCGGATTTTCAGGAATATAAACTTTCGGTGGCTGTGGCTCACGACCTTCCATGATGTCACGGATTTGGTCACGATCAATAGTTTCCCATTGCATTAACGCTTTGACCATTTCATGTGCAATCGACTGATTACTCTCTAGAATCTCACGTGCAACTTTATATTGCTCATCGAGGATTCGACGAATCTCTGCGTCAACTTGCTGTTGTGTCGCTTCTGAAATCGTACGATTGCCTACATTACCAAAGAAACCATTTTGGTTTTCATCTTCGTAAACCATGACACCAAGACGATCTGACATACCGTATTTTGTGACCATTGCACGGGCAATTTTGGTTGCACGTTCAAAGTCATTCGATGCGCCAGTTGATTGTTGATTGATAAAGACTTCTTCAGCGATACGACCACCAAAAAGAATCGAAATTTCATTCAACATCTTGTCTTTGTAGTTACTAATCGCATCTTGCTCAGGCAACTGCCAAGTTACACCAAGCGCCCAACCACGAGGCATAATCGTGACTTTATGCACAGGATCAGTCTTTGGCAACAGTTCAGCAACGATTGCATGACCTGCTTCATGATACGCCGTCGCACGACGCTCTTCATCACGAATGACCATCGATTTACGCTCAGGACCCATGTAAATTTTGTCTTTCGCATCTTCGAAGTCGTGCATATCCACAGTGGTCTTGTTACGACGTGCGGCAAACAATGCAGCTTCATTCACAAGATTGGCAAGCTGTGCACCAGAGAATCCCGGTGTACCACGTGCCAATACTTGCGTATCCACACCAGTCACAGATGGCAACTTTTTCATATGTACATTGAGGATTTGCTCACGGCCTTTAATATCAGGCAAGCCAACCATCACTTGACGGTCGAAACGACCCGGACGAAGTAAAGCTTTATCCAATACGTCAACACGGTTTGTTGCAGCGATCACGATAATGCCTTCATTACCATCAAAGCCGTCCATCTCAACCAACATTTGGTTCAAGGTCTGCTCACGCTCATCATGACCGCCACCTGTACCCGAACCGCGATGACGACCGACCGCATCAATCTCATCAATAAAGATGATACACGGTGCATGGCGTTTGGCTTGTTCAAACATATCACGTACACGAGATGCACCAACACCGACAAACATCTCAACGAAGTCTGAACCAGAAATACTGAAGAATGGTACTTTGGCTTCACCTGCAATTGCTTTTGCAAGCAAAGTTTTACCAGTACCCGGAGGTCCAACCATTAATACGCCACGTGGAATAGATGCACCAAGACGTTTAAATTTTGCAGGATCTTTTAAGAAATCGACAATTTCAACGACTTCTTGCTTAGCTTCATCTACACCAGCCACATCTTTAAAGGTGACTTTGACTTGGTCTTCTGAGAGCATTTTAGCTTTAGATTTACCAAAGCTCATTGGACCATTTTTACCGCCTGCACCACCGCCCATATTCCGCATAAAGAACATGAACAATAGAATGATCAATAAAATAGGGAAACTTGCGATCAACAGTTGCATCAACAAACCTTGACGATGCGGTGCAACACCTTCAACTTCAACGCCTTTTTCAATCAAATTCGGTACAAACTGTGGTTCAAACACGTCTGGACGAATGGTTTCAAATTCTGAACCATTGGCTTTAGTACCTGTGATGCGCTCGCCATCTACAGTGACTTGTTTTACCTGTCCATCATTCACAGCAGTGATGAATTGAGAATAACTCAACGCATCAGTTTTGCCTCGGTCGCTGAAATTACTAAAAACCAGTACCAGCACACCGATAATAATCAGCCACAATACGGCATTTTTGACGAAATCGCTCAAAGCTCTATTCCCATATTTATCAAATTTGGTCAGCTGAAAAACAGCTCAACTCACCATCCTAAAAAGCGAAACCACATTTTAACAGCTTTAGTGTACAGATGCTCACAAAAAGTCACTCTGCACATTTGGCTTTATAACGCTACTTTCTAAAGCGACCTTATAAAGATTTGTTACGCCCCTGACCGATCAAAAAAACCTCTTTCGATCTTGCCCGAGATGCAGCAGGTTTTGCTGTTTTTAACACATCGAAGGTATCAACCATCTGTTTACGGAACTCATCAAAACCAGTTCCTTGAAATACTTTGACGACCATCTGCCCTTTTTTCCCCAAAACTTTTTGAGAAAAATCCAAAGCCAACTCACACAAATAAATTTGACGTGGTTGATCAACAGCCCTATTACCTGATGTATTGGGTGCCATATCGGAAATTACAAGGTCTACAGGTCGTCCATTTAAAATATTTAACAATTTTTCAAAAACTTCTTCTTCTCGGAAATCACCTTGTAAGAAAGTGACATCAGGCAAAGCATCCATTTCTAAAATATCTGAGGCGATCACAATGCCTTTATCACCGACTAATTTTCCTGCGATTTGCGACCAACTACCCGGTGCGGCTCCTAAGTCAACCACCGTCATTCCAGGTTTGATTAAATTGTATTTTTCTTGAATTTCCAGAAGTTTATACGCCGCTCTTGCACGATAACCTTCTTTTTGCGCTTTTTTGACAAAAGGATCATCCAAATGCTCACGCATCCAAGCGCGACTACTTTTAGATAATTTTTGATTGGTAATTTTAGTTGCCATTTGTCATACAAAATTTCAGTGAAAACAGCCTGCATTCTACGTGAAAAAATCGCTTGATGCAGTACATCAGCGCAAATCAAGTCACGAAATCCTAATCAATTTTTCAATCAAAATGATCGCAAAATTCAAAGTATCTTCAAACTCACCTGTGACGCATCTTAATAAATATATTGTCAAAGCCCTGCAATTTTCATGAAAAGCGTTTAAAATAATGCGTTTTCATCATCGGTTCGCATCATGGCAGCTTTAAAAACTCAAGAACGCAAACGTCTACGTCAGATCGGTCACGCACTACAGCCTGTAGTAATGATTGGTAGTCAAGGCTTGACGGATAATGTCGTCGAGGAAACTTTACGTGCGCTCAATGATCATGAATTGATTAAAGTCAAAGTCGCAGGTGAAGATCGTGAAGTTCGAGCTGCGGTAATTCTAGCGCTCATCGAACGCACCAAAGCCGAAAGCGTACAGCAAATTGGAAAAATCGTTTTACTCTATAAAAAAGCCGCACAGCAAAATCAGAAGCTGTCGAATATTGTGCGTCATGCGCATTTGATTAACGATTAATCGTTTTAAATTATGGCAAGTTTTGAACTCAATGCATTTCAGCCGACGCGCGATCTCAGTATCGTGGCGGCGATTGAATCCCCTGCCAGTGGCATTATTCAGTTAGGTTTTTGGTTGAACGACCCGATGCAACAGATCATTTGGGCGGATAAAGTCGCTAGACATCCACGACGAGATTTTCTGTGGGAACATACTTGCTTTGAAATTTTTATCGGCATCAAAGAGCAAGATCAGTATATAGAAGTGAATCTTTCTCCATCAGGCGCTTGGCAAAGTTATCATTTTGAAGAATATCGTTATCCTGAAACGATGCCTCCACCACTCAATTCTAAAATTGAATTGGTCGAACTCAAACGTACAGGTTTTGGACTAACAGCGACGATTGATATCAATCTATTTTTACATCATCACAAAATTGCCATGAAAGACTTGTTTGTTGGCATCAGTGCAGTGATTCAAACAACTGCGAAAACGCATTATTTTGCAATGCAACACAGTAGCCCAGAAGCAGATTTTCATAACAAAAGAGATTGGCTACATCTGTTCTAATCTGCAATAATTTTATTCATTGAAATAGTTAACTTCAGTTCGATATAAGATGAATAAAATTTATCTGATTCGTGGAAATGTCAGTCGCACTGTTCGAGGGCAGAATGACTTTCGTAAAATGACGTTCTTCAAGGGATTGGATAAGTTTTAGTATATGACCGAGTTTGTGACTGACAAATGGTTTTGGTTACTTTTCCCGAAAGAAAAGTAACTCGAACCGAAGGTTAATCCTGAAATACGAGGATAAACCGCAAGACCTTGCCTAAAATATCATGCTTTTCAATATCGTACTTCGCACATTTCATCGAACTCAGCTTAGTTATCGCCATAAAAAAACGAAGCCGTAGCTTCGTTTTCCTCACGATCAAATGAGTGTTTGCATCTTAAAAATCTATATTTTTAAGACTGCTTAGGCTTATTCAATCGTAGATTATAAAACTGCGACTTAAGAAACTTTCGCTTTAACTTCTTCAACTTTTTCTTGAGCCTTTTCTTTCACTTGAGACAGGTTGATTTTATTGAATGCTTCTACAGCAGTTTCTTTTGAACGCTTTAAAGATTCAGTCAATTGATCTTTATGCTTTGAAGAAATTGACGTAATGTCTTCTTTAATGTCTTTAGATACTTTGTTGAAGTCTTCCAAAAGTGCAGTAAGCTCAACTTTCAAAGTTTCTTTCAACTCAACCAATTCAGTTTGAGAAACTGGGAATTGTGCTTTTAAAGTTTCAACACGCTTTAAAAATTCAGTTTTCAATTCAACGATTTGATCTTGTACACTTTGTGCAAAGTCTTTTTTCGCAACAATTGCTTCAGCTTTTACTTGTTCAGCTTTTTCAGCAACATCAGATGCAACTTGTTCAACTTTAGCAGTCACTTGGTCTACAACTTGCTCTGCTTTCTCTGTTGCTTTAGTCGTTTGTCTAGCCATTTTAAAAATCCTCAGGGAGTAATGTTATTTGGATATTGACTATTAAACACACAAAAACATTTTTATGCTTACTTTATTGTCCGACAATTTAAATTTCTATACAGAATTGGATAAATGGTTAAAATCCAAATTGACGCAAATCTCCCGAATTTTCATTAGACTTTTAAGCAAGTTTTGCGTACAATACTTCTTTAAGTTACAAGCGAGCAGACCGAAGCGGAAAGTCGATTATTTTCCAGCTTCTCGATAAGTCTACTCGCTTTTTTACAGCTTAAAATTCAGGAGCTTTGCTTTGAGCATCCCCGCCATTTTAGCCCTCGCTGATGGGACGATTTTCAAAGGTACGTCGATCGGCGCATCTGGTTCTACGACTGGTGAAGTCGTTTTCAACACTGCCATGACTGGCTATCAAGAGATCTTAACTGATCCAAGTTATGCGCAGCAAATGGTCACATTGACCTATCCACATATTGGGAATACAGGCTGTAATGCAGAAGACACTGAGTCTGGACGCATTCATAAAGTCTGGGCGAATGGTTTAATCATTCGTGACTTGCCTTTACTTCATAGTAACTTCCGTGCAGAACAATCACTGAGCGACTACCTACAACAACATAATGTCGTTGCGATTGCAGATATTGATACTCGTAAGCTCACTCGTATCTTGCGTGACAAAGGCGCACAGAACGGCTGTATCCTTGCAGGGGAAAATATCACCGAAGCTGAAGCCTTAGAAAAAGCACGTGCCTTTGGCGGATTAAATGGTTTAGACCTTGCGAAAGAATGTTGCGATCCTGAAGGTTTTGAATGGACAGAAGGTTCTTGGGCATTGGGCGAAGGTTTTACCAAGCCTGAAATGAAATTCCACGTGGTGGCTTATGACTACGGTGTAAAAACCAACATTCTGCGTATGCTTGCCGATCGTGGTTGCAAGCTGACTGTTGTACCTGCGCAAACGCCTGCGGAAAAAGTTTTAGCTTTAAATCCAGATGGTGTGTTCTTATCCAATGGTCCTGGCGATCCAGCAGCGTGTGACTATGCGATTGACGCAGTGAAAACCATTGTTGAAACGACTAGCTTACCTGTATTTGGTATTTGCTTGGGTCATCAGATTTTGGCACTCGCCTCTGGTGCGACCACGATGAAAATGAATCATGGTCACCATGGTGCAAACCACCCTGTGCAAAATCTTGAAGATGGAACAGTGATGATCACGTCGCAAAACCACGGCTTTGCTGTTGATGAAAGCACATTGCCTGCAACGCTCAAAGTCACACATCGCTCATTATTTGATGGCACAAACCAAGGCATTCATCGTACTGATAAACCTGCGTTTAGCTTCCAAGGTCACCCTGAAGCCAGCCCAGGTCCGCATGACTGTGCGCCATTATTTGATCATTTTATCGAACTCATTGAAGCTGCAAAGCAGTAATTAAGGAATACTTCATATGCCTAAACGTACAGACATAAAAAGCATCTTAATTATTGGTGCAGGTCCTATTGTCATCGGTCAAGCCTGTGAGTTTGACTACTCAGGTGCGCAAGCGTGTAAAGCCCTGCGTGAGGAAGGCTACCGTGTCATTTTGGTCAACTCAAATCCTGCGACCATCATGACTGACCCTTCGATGGCAGATGCAACCTATATCGAGCCAATCACTTGGCAAACCGTTGCGCAAATCATTGAAAAAGAACGTCCAGATGCAGTCCTCCCGACCATGGGTGGTCAAACGGCATTGAACTGTGCCCTCGCCCTTGATGAGCACGGTGTACTGGCAAAATATGGCGTTGAGCTGATCGGTGCAAGTAAAGATGCGATCGAAAAAGCCGAAGACCGTAAGCTATTCGACCAAGCGATGCGCAAAATCGGTTTGGAATGTCCAAAAGCTGCCATTGCAGAGAGCATGGAAGAGGCACTTGAAATCCAAAACCGTTTTGGCTTCCCTGTGATTATCCGTCCATCCTTTACCATGGGTGGTTCAGGTGGTGGTATTGCCTATAACAAAGAAGAATTCTTAGAAATCTGCGAGCGTGGTTTTGACCTTTCTCCAACCAAACAACTTTTAATTGATGAATCATTGATTGGTTGGAAAGAGTACGAGATGGAAGTGGTTCGTGACAAGAAAGACAACTGTATCATCGTCTGCGCCATTGAAAACTTTGACCCGATGGGCGTACATACTGGTGACTCAATCACCGTTGCTCCTGCGCAAACTTTGACGGATAAAGAATATCAATTGATGCGTAATGCTTCAGTTGCGGTACTTCGAGAAATCGGCGTAGAAACTGGCGGTTCAAATGTACAGTTTGGTATCTGCCCGAACACGGGTCGTATGGTCGTGATCGAGATGAATCCACGTGTATCACGTTCATCTGCACTCGCTTCAAAAGCAACGGGTTTCCCAATTGCAAAAGTCGCTGCAAAACTAGCCGTCGGTTATACCCTTGATGAGCTGAAAAATGACATCACTGGTGGCGTGACTCCTGCATCATTTGAGCCGTCGATCGACTATGTTGTGACCAAAATTCCACGCTTTAACTTTGAAAAATTCCCGCAAGCAGATGCAACATTGACTACACAAATGAAGTCAGTTGGTGAAGTGATGGCGATTGGTCGTAACTTCCAAGAGTCTGTGCAAAAAGCGCTTCGTGGTTTAGAAGTTGGCGTATCAGGTTTTGATTCAAAAATCACTGATGAAGTGACTAATATCAAAGACAAGATTTTGGTTGAACTCAAAATTCCAGGTCCTGAGCGTATTTGGTATGTTGCAGATGCTTTCCGTCACGGCTTTAGTTTAGCAGATGTTTTCCAAGCGACTAAAATCGACCGTTGGTTCCTCATTCAAATCGAAGACATCGTTATAACCGAAGCACAAGTCAAAGCATTGGGTGTTGGTGATTTAACGGCAGAAAATATTCGTTCGTTTAAACGCAAAGGTTTATCGGATCTACGCATTGCAGATTTGATGGGTATTTCGCAAAAGCAATTCCGCAAAGAGCGTTGGAACTTGGGCGTTTATCCAGTCTATAAGCGTGTTGATACCTGTGCGGCTGAGTTTTCATCAAATACAGCATATATGTATTCGACTTATGATGAAGAATGCGAAGCCAATCCATCGGATAAAGACAAAATCATGGTCATCGGTGGCGGTCCAAACCGTATTGGTCAAGGGATTGAGTTTGACTATTGCTGTGTACACGCTGCCCTTGCGATGCGTGAAGATGGTTACGAAACCATCATGGTCAACTGTAACCCTGAAACCGTATCTACTGACTATGACACCTCAGATCGTTTGTACTTCGAACCTGTTACTTTAGAAGACGTGTTAGAAATCATTCGCACTGAAAAACCAAAAGGTGTGATCGTTCAATATGGCGGTCAAACCCCATTGAAATTGGCACGTGCTTTGGAAGAGGCTGGTGCACCAATTATTGGGACATCACCTGATGCGATCGACCGTGCAGAAGATCGTGAACGCTTCCAACAAATGATTCAAAAATTGAATCTACGCCAACCAAACAACAGCATTGTCAAATCTGCTGAAGAAGGTATCGCCGAAGCTGCTAAAGTTGGCTTCCCATTGGTAGTACGCCCTTCTTATGTACTTGGTGGTCGTGCGATGGAAATCGTCTATAACGAAGAAGAGCTGAAACGCTATCTTCGTGAAGCGGTTCAAGCATCGAATGAAGCACCTGTATTGCTTGACCGCTTCTTAGATGATGCGACCGAAGTCGATGTAGACTGTGTATCAGATGGCAAAGAAGTTGTCATCGGCGGGATCATGCAACACATTGAGCAAGCGGGTGTTCACTCTGGTGACTCAGCATGCTCTATTCCGCCATATTCTTTGTCTAAAGAAATCCAAGACGAAATGCGCCGTCAAACTGTGGCGATGGCGAAAGAGCTTGGCGTGGTTGGCTTGATGAATGTACAGTTCGCGGTGAAAGGCAATGATGTTTACATTCTCGAAGTGAATCCACGTGCATCTCGTACCGTACCATTCGTATCGAAATGTATCGGTGAGTCTTTGGCGAAAGTCGCTGCACGTTGTATGGCAGGTCAATCTTTGTCATCACAAGGCTTTACTCAGGAAATTATTCCAAAGAGCTTTGCAGTAAAAGAAGCTGTGTTCCCTTTCAACAAATTCCCAGGTGTTGACCCTGTGCTTGGGCCTGAGATGAAATCGACTGGTGAAGTCATGGGCGTCGGCAAAACCTTTGGTGAGGCTTTCTACAAAGCCGTACTTGGCTCGAATGATCGTCTACCAGGTAAGCCAACTGAAGGTGAAGTTAAACATGCCTTCTTGTCTGTGCGTGATTCAGATAAACCACATGTCGCTCGAGTTGCACAACAACTGATCGGTCATGGCTTCAAACTGGTTGCCACTGGCGGTACATTTGATGTATTAAAAGAGGCAGGATTGGAATGTGAGCGAGTCAATAAAGTCACCGAAGGTCGTCCACATATCGTGGATCGCTTGAAAAATGGCGAGATACACCTCATTATCAATACCACAGAAGGCAAGCAAGCTCAGCAAGACTCGTTCTCGATTCGTCGCTCTGCATTGCAAGGCAAAGTGTATTACACCACCACACTAAATGGTGCAGATGCAGTTTGTCAGGCTTTAGGAATTCAATTGCCAATGGATGTATACCGCTTGCAGGACTTACAAACAGAAGCCTAAACACCATCAACACTTCCGCCATCTCTGACGGAGGTGGCGGATTTTTTTAATTTGAACTGGGCGAATTGAAAGTGAATGATCTGTATGTATCATTATCAATCTACGCTCAGCCTAGTGAAACAGATAGTGAGGAAAATATGCAACGCTATCCAATGACGCCAGAAGGCAAAGCTGCACTGGAAAAAGAATTACAACATCTCAAATCTATAGAGCGCCCACGTATTACGCAAGCGATCGCAGAGGCACGTGAACACGGTGATCTTAAGGAAAACGCTGAGTATCACGCTGCCCGTGAACAACAAGGTTTCTGTGAAGGTCGCATTCAAGATATCGAAGGTAAACTTGGCGCTTCACAAGTGATTGATGTCAAAGACTTAGAACAAAATGGCCGTGTGGTCTTTGGTGTGACTGTCACCATTGAAAACTTAGATACCGAAGAACAAAAGACTTATAAAATTGTGGGTGATGACGAAGCAGATTTTAAACAAAATAAAATCTCAGTGAACTCACCAATCGCACGTGGTCTACTCAGTAAAAATGAGGGTGATGAAGCCAAAATCACTACCCCACAAGGTGAAGTAGAATACGAAGTGGTTAAGGTTGAATATTTATAAGCACTTACGATTACGCTTAGCGCTTTGGCAAAGTACATGTAAAGAGTCTGTAAAAACATCAGGCCCGTTTTAATCTAAAGCGGGCTTTTTCATTTTTGAGAAAATGGCATCATAACCCGTTTGGTCTTCTCAACTGTTGTACTGGTTTTCGGTTGAAACGCATCCCAAGTATATGCTGAATAATTGAATGTCCATTGATAATACGCTTTACCGACATCCTGAATATTCAACCGAAGGATCTGCCAAGTTTCATCGTGACAATGTGGTGAGTTTTTATAATCAGCTTCTGAGAAACATGCCCTAATCATCGAATAGTCATAAAAAGGCATGTCTTGGATCGCTACTTGATATTTCCCTTGTGCTTGCAACATGATGAAATCTGCAACTTGCTCCCCTGCACCACCACCAGAATAGCCTGTCGACCAATTGTTCAGTATGGCTATGGCATTATTTTGGTGATTGACAGGATAGAATGCGGGAAAGATTGTCATACCGCTATGAGCAAACTCATCTGAAGGGTCACGATTATGATGTTGATAATTTTTAAAATCCCAATGATTTAATGCCTTATATGTCGTTCCGACGTTTTGTAATTGCACAATCTGCGGGCGTGCATCGATGAGGTAATATTGCTGCGTTGAGCCATTTTTGACTTGCCATAATCCCCCATCATCCTGTTTCATACACGATATTTTTGCTTGCTGGCAAATCTGCTGTATTTGTGCATCCGTTTTTTTGATCTCAATCATCGGCAATGCGGTGATTTTGGCTTGTACGTGCATCCCAGACATCAACAATAATAACGACACCACACTGCCAATCTTTGTATCCATTATATTCATCGTCGTCATCCTTATTTTAATGTGTTTTAAATTTTTACTTTGAAATTCCTTTTTAGCAAGCCTCATCCTTAGATTAGCGTCGTCGTAATCCACGCCCTCGACCACGTGCCATACCACCACCCAAAGCATTGAGCACAGCAAGTTTATTTAAACTACCCGAAGCATGTGCATGACAAATCGCAGCCGCTAAGGCATCAGCGGCATCGGCTTGTGGTTTGACTGAAAGATTAAGCAACTTCATCACCATCATCTGCACTTGTTCTTTATCTGCTGCACCGTAGCCGACTACAGATTGCTTGATTTGTCGTGCGGTATATTCTGCGACTTTCAGATCAAGATTGACCAGTGCCGCAATGGCTGCGCCTCGGGCTTGACCGAGTTTCAAAGCCGAGTCGGGATTTTGTGCCATAAAGACTTGTTCAACCGCAGCTTCTGTCGGCTGATGAAAACGCACAATTCGATCTACCCCTGCAAAAATCCGTTTCAATCGTTCAGGAATCTCTTGGCTTTCGGTACGAATCGTCCCTGCATCCACAAAACGCAATTTTGACCCATCTTTTTCAATGATGCCATAACCTGTAAGCCGTGAGCCGGGGTCAATACCGATGATTATTGTCATTTTGCCCTTTAAATTTTTCAAAACGTCACTATTGTTACATAAATCGTTTTAAAAAACCTAAGTGCTCGTGCGTTTGGCGTGGTGATGGGTTAAATTAAACGCCATATTTTTTGATTTTAAATTGTCTAAATGAGGTTGCAAAGCACCGAAATGGGTCTGATTTTATTAGTATTGATTGCCATCGTGACCGAGATCGTAACGTGGATTGTGGTCGGTGATTTAGTCGGTAGCGGTTGGTACGTATTCTTTTGGTTTATCTTCGCTGCCATGATTGGCTTTACAATATTGCGTAGCAGTGTTGCGCATATCATGCCACAGATGCAACAAATGCAAATGTCAGGGCAAATGGCGAATGACCCGAATGTCGGCAAATATCTACCTCGTGCCTTTGCAGGCTTACTGCTTGCTATTCCTGGTTTGTGGTCAGATTTAATAGCATTCTTGATGTTGATTCCTGCGGTGCAAACCATGTTTAGAAACTCAGCCATGAAAGCAATGCAAAAGCGACAACAAGCCATGATGGAAAAAATGATGGGTGGCATGTCTGGTAATGCCAATGATCCAAACAATCCTTTTGCCGATATGATGCGTCAAATGCAAGAGATGCAACGTCAGCAGATGGGTGGTCGTGGTGCGAGTAACGATTCAAGTGTCATTGATGGCGAGGCACGTGAAGTTCAGCCTGAACAAAAGCGCATTGATCACAAAGAGAATGACTAAATTTGCAACAATCAAAGGCTGATTTTATATTTTAATGAGTAAAATCCTTGACCTAAGA
The DNA here is from genome assembly GCF_041911495.1 of Acinetobacter sp. Taxonomy (GTDB): domain Bacteria; phylum Pseudomonadota; class Gammaproteobacteria; order Pseudomonadales; family Moraxellaceae; genus Acinetobacter. Next base: position 24,641 of record NZ_JAYROT010000037.1, read on the forward strand.
TGTATTAGTCCATACAATCGCTTGCACATTCTCCCATAGCTCAGTCGGTAGAGCGACGGACTGTTAATCCGCAGGTCCCTGGTTCGAGCCCAGGTGGGAGAGCCAAAATTCGCAAAGTCTTAGTAATAAGCGCTGCAATGAAAAAGCCTAGATGAATCATCTAGGTTTTTTTGTGTTTGGCTTCATCAAACTTCAAGAAGCTGGCATCGTGGCTTCGATAAAGTCCATGATTTGTTCATTACGCTGAATAATCGCTTCGGTATGCCCTGCGCCTTCCACCAAATCCAATTGCACTTGTGGTGTTGTCCCGAGTTGATTCATACCATATACCAACTGTTGAGTCACTTGATATGGTACAGCCGTGTCTAATTTGCCTTGCACGACATAAATTGGTTTATCGAGTTTTACTGTACCAGGTTGCGAGCTTGCTAAAAACGCAGAAATCGTTTCATTTTCTAAGAAATCAGCTGTCAATGCAGGATAATCCATGACTGTTGCAGATGGGTTTTCCTCTAAAAAGCCCTGAATATCAATATAATATGTACTCATCATATCATCTATACAGAATCCATTATCTCCTGTAGAGCCTTCTGCATATTTTGCAAGCCTGCCCGACCGAGCCTCAAAAATCTCTTGATAGTCAAAGTCAGGTTGATAAGCTTTAATTCCAACACCCACGTACGCAGCATAAGATAGTAATTCGGAATATACATAAGCTGCAGCATCTCGACTTACTGCAGTTTCAATATAACTAATTGCCTGTGGAGCAACTTCTGTGATGATATAACCCAAGCTAGAAGCAGGCGCTGTGGCAACTGCACCTTTGTAATTCTCATCATCATTGGAAAATTGCGCCACACCCAATGATGCATGTCCACCTTGAGAGTGTCCGATCGACATCCAATCACCTTGTAGGTCACTGCCATATTTTTCTTTAAAGGCATCTACTGCATAGATTGCAGAATTGGCTTCACTCTGCAGATTTAGATAAGGGTGGATCCCTGCTTTACCCAACCCTTCATAATCTGGCGCGACAATCACATAACCCCGTTCTAATAAATTATTGGCAGTCACTAAGAAATATTCAATCATCTCCATCTGACTCGGTGCA
>NZ_JAYROT010000038.1:0-133368 GCF_041911495.1 Acinetobacter sp.
AAGTCCAAATCCGAGCCATAACCCAACTCAATACCGCCGAGCTTGCCGTAGCCAATCACTGAAAAGCCGAGATGATCTAAACCACAACGCTGATCATTGACATCCAGTGGATAACCATGACGCTTCGCCACCATTTGATAAGCGAGTTGCAATGCGGAATGCACAGTGATTTCCGCAATATCAGTGAGCACATCAGATACTCGCATTAACGGACTTTCTGCCAGCACATCGCTGGCTGCCACTGAAAGCACATTGGATTTTTTAAAGAGGCGAAGCACCCGCATCAAGTCTTCCACTTGATCAAGCTCAATGCGCAGTAGTTGTTGACGTAAAGCATTTTGCAAATCTTGCCGCTGTGGCAACTCAAAATCCATCGACAAAAACTCATCGAGCAATACAGGATAACGACTCAGTTCTTCACAAATCCACGGACTGACACTTGCCATTTTTACAAGACGTTGCAATGCACCCCGATTTTCCATCAGCATCACAATGTAGACGCTACGCCGTAGAATCGATTCAATCAGCGGTAATAGACGCATCAAAGCAGTTTGTGTCTGCTCCACATCAATCACTGCTTGCACCAGATACGGCCAAAAGTCTTTTAAGCGTTTGAGCGCTGTACTTGGTAAGCGTTGCACCGCATTACTTTGCCAAAATGCCTCAATGCGCTGATACGAGCTTTCATCAAGATAAGGTTGTAATTCTTGTAATTCCCCCGAAACGGTGGGGGTATCAATCACATTAATACGCTCTTGAATCAGCGCATCGAAATAGTAGCTGACACGACTGCGCTTCTGCTTCAGCACAGCTTGGAAGCTGTCCCAATCCGTAAAATTTAAGGCAAAAATTAACCGTGCTCGAAGTTGCTCATCTTGTGGCAGACTTTGCGTTTGTTTATCCTCAAGGGCTTGAATGCCATGCTCGACACGACGTAGAAATAAATACGCATCTTTGAGTTCATCAAACGCCTGCTGATCAATAAAATTATCATCTAATAAATGTTTCAGTGCCACCAAACACTGTCGGTCTTGTAACTCGAAGCGCGAACCGCCATAGATCAATTGAAACACTTGTACGATAAACTCTATTTCTCGAATCCCGCCTGCGCCGAGTTTGACATCTTCTTCGATATTGCGTCGCATGACCTCTTTTTCGATCATGGCTTTCATTTCACGCAAGGCAGCAAAGGCGCTGTAATCGACATAACGTCTGAAGACGAAAGGTCGAGCCATTTGCATCAGGCTTTCCGCTTTTTTACCGCCTGTTATGGCACGTGCCTTGATCCACGCATATCGCTCCCACTCTCGTCCATGTTGAATGAGGTATTTCTCCAGTGCAGCATGGCTGAGTGCCAGCGCACTACCATCGCCCCAAGGACGCAGACGCATATCGACTCGAAACACAAAACCATCAGCGGTGACTTGTTCGAGTAGTTGAATAATCTTCTGTCCCCAAGCAATACAAAATTGCTGTACATCCACACATTTTCGCCCATTGGTTACACCATTTTCATCAAAGGCGAAAATCAGGTCGATATCGCTGGAGAGATTCAACTCTTGCGCGCCATGCTTACCCATGGCGATCACGATTAAATCCTGTATTTTGCCATCATCTTCACCGATCGGTTCACCATACTTGGCGATTAATGCAGGACGTGCAAAATCTTTCGCTACGATTACGGCAAGGTCGGCAAAATCAGAAAGCTCACGGGTCAAAGTGCGGACATCGGTCAAATCATTACAATCTTGCCAAATCCAGCGCAACATCAGCCGTGCACGAATTTGACGGATTTGACGCATCCATGTCGCTTCATCACTATTCGCATCCAAATTATCTTTAAGAAATGTGGCAATTTGCTGTCGGGTTAGCGGCTGTGAAAATTGGTCAATTTCATAATCTGATTGCCAAATGCCATCTAAGTTTTGCATCACTTGTGTGGCGTATAGGCTACTGAATTGTGTTCTTTCTAGTTGTTGTTGATTCATTGCGAAACCGACCTGTCCTACGAATATTTAAAATAATACGGAAAAAGTTTATATCCGCATAATTACGTAGATTTGATAAGCTTGCAATGCTTTCTTTAATGGTCAAATTTAAAAAAACTTTCGTAATTAAAAAACTTGATGTCCAATACACATCAAGCTTTCAATTTTAAATCTTCAAGGTAAAAACTATTTAGACTAAATCAATACTTCCCACTGGGATACGCACAATAAACCGTGTGCCTTGATTTTTGATAGATTCTACAGCGATCGTACCGCCATTATTTTCGACAAATCGCTTACACAGCACCAAGCCTAGCCCTGTGCCTTTTTCGCCTGAAGTGCCTTGTGTACTTGGAATAGTGTCTTGTTGAAACAACTTTTCACTTTGCATTTCCGTCATACCTACGCCCTGATCCTGAATACGAATCTCGACCCAATTTTGATCTTGCTGTGCGCAGATTAAAATCTCTTTATCTGCATTAGCATCGGTAAACTTGAGCGCATTCGAGGTCAGATTCTGAATCACTGAAGTCATCATCCGCACATCACCAAAAGCATAGAGCTGACCTGCAACATCACATTTCAGTTTAATCTTTTTCTTAAAGGCAGATGAGTTGAGTAGATCGACTACCGATTGCACCACATCATTGACATTGAAATGCACAGGCTTAAAGTGAAAACGACCACCCTCTGCCATCGACCAATTCAACAAGCTTTCTAGCAAACTATAAGTGGACTGGGCAGTATCATTAATATACTCGACCAACCGCAGTGAGGCCTCATCGTCTAGCGTGTCACGCTCATGCACCAAGATATCCGCACAGCCTAAAATACCGTGAAAAGGCGCTCGTAAATCATGCGCAATAATCGAAAAATACTTGCTCCGACTGGCATTAATCTCTTCTAAATCAGCCAACTGTCGATATGCGGTTTTACTATCTATGATCATCTGAAGTGATGAATGACGCTGTAAAATGTATTCATCTAAAAAAGTCTGCATGTGCGCTGGAATCAACCGTGTTTTATCCGCACAAAGAATAATGCTCAGCGTAGACTCAGTCGATGCAATCGATGCAGTCGCATTACCGACAACATAAATCGATTCTGGAATAAAGTCATGTGTAACTTCAAATGAACGTTGGACTTTTTCAAAAATCGTACTTTGAGTATCGAGCTGTTCGCCTTTGGCGCAATGCGCTACCTGCTGGCAAATTTCTTGTACGGTTTCTTTTGGAATGGACTCAGTGGTGGAGTTCGCCACCACCATGTCTTTATATTGATAATAATAAATGGCGTGGCTGTAACGGCTTAATTTGCACAATAAATCTACGGTTGCATCGATATGCTCAGACACAATAACTGAAAGCTCCGCCTGAAGACCTTCAGGAGCAGGAGTTGGTGTGTACGTCGATATCGGCGCTCTAACTTGCATAATTCATTGCCTGTGCATATAGGGGAAGGACAGAGATGCAAAACAACTAAACAACAACATTTTGGTTACGTATTTCAACAATCTAACATCACATTGAAAAGATTCCAACCAAAATTGACAGAAGCTGGCAAATTTTCGTCACTTTTCGACGAACGACATAACATATTCTCTTTGCGTGGTCAATTTACCTGAAATTACTTAGAAATTGTAGATTTTTTTCTGCGCTTTTTTTGCACAAATTGAGTATCATGCAAATTGAATAGTTTTTTTTCATATCAACGATGACATTAAAGCCTTTACATCGCTTAACTCGACTCAACCTAAAGAAACTCATTATCTCTTTGGTGTTGTTTAGTATTGCGACTTTATTCGTCATTTCTTTGTTTGTGAACTATTTTATTCAGCGCAATCAACTATTAAGTAGCGCGCTTTCAGTCAATGAGGAATATGCGCACAAAATCGCTACCAGTACCGACTTGCATTTTCACGGTATTCAACTTGAGCTTAAATACAGCGCATCAGTGCTAGCAACTTCACCAAATAACAATCAAATCATCGACCAAGAACTCACACGAATTCTCAAACAATCTCAATACTTTAATAGTGTTACCTTTGTTAGAGCAGATGGTCACTTGGCTGGCTTTGCCCCGCTTACACTCCCTTTTAAAAAGGGACAAGTTATGGACACCACTACCACACGCTTATCTTTAAAATATAAAGAATCGCTGATCACACCACCTTATAACTTTGCTTTAAAGAATTTTTTGATTTATATTTCTGAACCTGTTGTCGATGCATCTGGACAATATCTTGGCTACGTCGGCGGTACAATTTATCTAAAAGAACAGAACTTTATTTCCCAACTCTTATCGAGCCAATACGGCTATCAAGACAATTATATATATGTGCTGGATAGTCAGCAACGGATTATTTTCCACCCCGACCCAAGTCGTATTGGAGATTCTGCAGTCGGAAATACGGGTTTAAACACCTTAATGAATGAACCTTACGGCAATCTGCGTTTGGTAGATACTAAAGGCATTGATAGCCTTGCAGGTTTCTCAAAAATAAGTGCGCCAAACTGGGTCGTGGTTTCACAGCAACCCACCAAACAACTCCTCGACCAAGCATCCAATTTGCTCTACAAAGTCATCTTAGGCATGTTGTTCTTTTATGCGTTTGTGTTCTTTGTGATTTGGCGCTTTTCCTATGTGATCGCACAACCACTCTCAGACTTGGCAGACTCTGCAAGTCAACTCAATCAGCCCGATGCCGAGAAAAATATTCGTAAAATTCGTCCTTGGTATTTTGAAGTCGCACAATTCCAAAAAGCCCTACTGTTCAGCGCAGATCACTTTCAACAAACCGTTGATGAGCTCAACACCATCGTCAAAACAGATTCGTTGACAGGGTTTTACAACCGTCGTGGTATGCAATTGTATATCGACACCTTTGAAAAGCAACAGAGTAATTTTGCCATCTTGGCAATCGATATCGACCATTTTAAAACGGTTAATGATCAATATGGGCACGCTGAGGGCGATCGCGTTTTACAACACATCGCTTGGCAAATCCAAGAACAGTGTCGAGATCAGGACATTTGCTGTCGTATTGGCGGTGAAGAATTTATTGTTTTGCTACCCAATGCATCTCACTCATTGGCTCAGAAAGTCGCATCGAGAATCCTGCAAAATCGCACACAAGATAAAATCGAAGGTATCGGTCAGGTGACGGTATCTATCGGCATTGCGCATTGGCCGACTCACCATCAAAACATTGATCAAACTTTGCAATTAGCGGATCAACGCCTGTATCAAGCAAAAGCGGATGGACGGAATTGTATTCGTTAAATTCTGAGTTTCAACCCAATTTTTAGCATCGAGCTTTTAAGCGTTGAGCTTTTTGACAATCTCAGCTAAACGTTCACCTTGTACGATCGCTAAGCGTTTTTCATCTTGAGAAATCGCTTGATCATGTCGTGGGCCGCTAACATGGCTTACACCGTATGGCGTGCCACCTGATTTTGTATTTGACAACGCTGCTTCGCTATTTTTTAAGCCAAGCAACATCATACCGTGATGGAGAAGTGGCAAATACATACTCAGCAAAGTGGTTTCCTGCCCACCATGTATTGAGCCTGTCGCCGTAAACACGCATGCAGGCTTGTCATGCAACGCACCACTGAGCCATAGACTAGTAGTCTGATCCCAAAAATATTTCATCTGACTTGCCATATTGCCAAAGCGTGTTGGGCTACCCAATGCCAAGCCTGCACAATTTTGTAAATCATCTAAAGTGCAGTACACATCGCCCTGCTCGGGAATACTAGGCTCAGCTGTAGCGATCGCAGGAAATATTTCAGGAACGGTGCGGATTTTTGCAATCAACCCTTGATTCTCAATGCCTTGCGCAATCAAGTGCGCCATTTCACGTGTGCTACCATATTTACTATAATAAAGAACTAAAACATAAGATTGCATCGCAACATATTCCTAAAATTGATTGATGATCATCGTTTTCAGCATGATACGCAATTTCCTCAGTATTTTGCAGTGTGTAATGTAATACGATGTAAATCTTAATGTTTTTTAATGCAATGTGTTGTTTAATGCATATAACCGACTTTTTGTGAACTTGTTAAGGATAGGTCTGCATGTTTGATAAACTGAAAGCTTCAGGAATACTTGATCAGAAATGGATACAGTTTATCCGTTTTGTCTTGTATCGTTTTGAGGCTGATCGTTGTCGAGAAATTGCAGGTTCACTGACCTATACCACCTTGTTTGCCATTGTGCCGATGCTCACCGTATTCTTAGTAATCGTATCTTCTATCAAGGCTTTAGAGCCTGCGCGACAGCAGATGCAGACGTGGATTTATAGCAACTTCCTACCCAAAACCTCCATTGCCTTTGATAAAGCCCTCAACGCCTTTACTGAAAATTCAAGCAACCTGACCATTATCGGTATTCTATTTTTATTCGTGACTACGGTATTGATGCTTTCGAGTATCGAGCTTGCGTTTAATCGCATCTGGCGAGTGCGTCAGGCTCGTGGTGGTATTGTCGGCTTTATGCGCTATTGGACGATCATTTCTCTTGGTCCAATCATTCTAGGAACAGCATTTGTATTATCTTCAACTGTTGCTTCGATGAACTTGCTCAGCAATACCGTTGCAGGCTATCAGTTTGATTTTGCGTATGTTTTACTTTTTATCTCGTTTGCCTTGACCTGTTTAGGTTTTAGCCTACTGTACTGGACGATCCCCAACCGTAGTGTGCCGATCAAGTCTGCTGTAATTGCAGGAATTTTTAGTGGTGTGGTGTTTGAGCTACTCAAAAATCTATTCGGCTTTATCATGAGTAACTTTACCAGTTACCAGTTGGTCTATGGTGCGTTTGCAGCATTACCTATTTTCTTATTGTGGATTTATACCTCATGGCTGGTGGTGTTACTTGGTGTACAGATAAGCTATGCCATCACGGCTTTTCATTCAGACAAGACGACTAAGCGCCATCCGATATTAATGCTTCTTGATGTCTTAGAACTTTTTCATCAAAAGCAAAAACGTGGTGGCACAGTGTCCGATCGTGAGGCGATGAATATTCTTGGGCGTGGTGAGATTGGGAAGTGGCCGTATTTCATTGAATTATTGGAAAAACAAAACCTCATCACACGTACAGATAGCAACGAATACGTGTTGATCCGCAACCTTGAACAAGTCGATCTTTGGCAATTTGTGAAGAATCTACCGTATGCACTACCACATCGCAGTGAACTGAATGGCAGCTCCCCAAATGATCATGTCATGCAAGTCGTAGGCTCAACTTTGGCGGAGTCCGATGCGTATTTGGCACAGAAGTTAGCGATTCCTTTAGCGACTATTTTCGACTCCAAAAACACTTTGGAAGATACGGTTTAAATTTTTAGCCACTATTTTTGACATAAAAAAAACCATCCAAATATCTGAACACTTGGATAGTTTTTTGCTTTGTGCACACTATTTACAAAACGTCGTCCACTGATGTACATCACCATAATTCAACGTCAACTCAAGCTGATCTTTGGCAGATAACGCACCGACACCAGCGGGTGTCCCAGTCATGATCACATCGCCAACCTCTAGGCGAAATACTTGATTGATATCGACCAGTAAAGTCGCAATATCAAAAATCATATCTTGCGTATTGCCCTGCTGTTTCACAACGCCATTTTGCGCAAGGCGAAATGTCAAACGATCTAGATCAATCGCAGGATGATAATCCACCCACTCTGCAAGTACGCATGAACCGTCAAATGCTTTGGCACGTTCCCACGGTTGACCTTTATTTTTCAATGTATTTTGTACATCACGCAAGGTCAAATCCAAGCCTAAAGTCACCGCACCGATCGCAGACAAAGCTTCAACTTTATCTGTTACCTGTGAAAGTGGTTTGGCGATCTGTAAACATAACTCACATTCAAAATGACATTCACCCAGATCGGTATTCCACACAATACCATCTTGCAAAGTACGCAGACTACTTGGTGGCTTAAGGAATAGCACAGGGCTATCAGGCACAGCATTACCGAGCTCTTTTGCGTGATCGGCATAGTTACGACCGACACAGATGATTTTTGAAGGGCTTTGCATAAGATGTCCTAAGGCTTAAGGTTTTTAATAGAATCGTTTTAAGTTTAAAAATCCGTAAATTTGAAACTTGGTCACTTAATGTTTACGGAAAGCTGATTCAAACACATCCTGCTGACCCGTCGCCTCAATCGCCGACTTCGACAAAATAATCACCGTTTTATCTTTCAGCTCAATCACATAGCTGATTTTACCCTTGATCAGTCGCACCACATCACTATAGGCAAAACGATGCTGTCGATCCGCTGCGATCAATACCGCTGAGTCTTGATACAAGTCGATGCCCTGCTCTACTTGACCATATTTATAACGCTCGTACTGACGTGAAAACAGCTTCGGTAAGATCACAAATCGCATCAGCAATTGAAGCAATAAAAAAGAAAAACCTAAAATAATATACACCTGACCAATGCCTTGCCATCCGAGATAAAATCCCCAAATGATAATCCCCACACTCAGTAGCGGTGTCAGATAACGGGTAAATTTCTTTTTGCCAAATGTCGCCAAAGCAAAGCCCTCTTTGGACTCTTCCAAAGTCAGGTGATAACGGCAACTAAAACTCGCTTGTTCAGTCATGATCGTAAATCATTAAAAAATGTCACCTTACTTTAGCAAGGAAGTGTAGACAATACAAAAGCCAAAACAAATTTAACAACAACACTGCATTCGTCTACATTTTATGCATTATTCACTACGTTGATTGTGATTTAATACTTACTCAAATTCCCCAAATCTACCGTTCCAAATCTAGCAAAATTGATGTGTAGTAAAGATTAGGGTCTGTTGACGTTTCACAGATGCTTGCGACAACGGACGCTTTTTAGACGATACTAGGCATGAATGAGGAAATTTAGCCATTCTAAATGATTCATTCATAACGACGTAGCGTCAAAAAGCATCCTTGTCCCGAAGGGTTATGGCTAAAATTGCCATAAACTTCGTTATAAAACTTGGCAAGGGAGTGACCATTCCCTGCGTTTCATGCCTCGTTTATGTTATTTTAGCCAATAACGCAATGCATGGTTGAAATGTCAACAGACCCTAGTAGTAAAACAAAAAATGCGAACATGGAGTTCATATGCAAAACCGTTATATGCCGAAATATATCCGCACGTACCTCATTTTCACTTTGGCAATGATGCCACCCTGCACTTATGCCAAATTAGTCGATTGGCAAGACCCGACACCGAGCGCACTTGCACCATTTAATAACAGTGCAAAACAAGTCGCAAACGTCGCTAATGATGATATTTTTATCTATAGCCATGTGCCACAAGCGATCAAATATACCGATAAGTCAGGTACTCGTAGCTACAAAAGTGCGCAATATAGCTCGGCTGCACTCGTGGTTAATGCCACACCTGAACAGGTATATAACACTCTAAAAGATTACTCTGGCTATGTCGGACTATTTCCCACTTTAAAAAAAGCCAAAGTCTTAGAAAGCAATAAAGACGATACCAAAGCGCAAGAAGAAATCAGCCAAGTGGAATATCGTGTCAGCGTACCGACGCCAATCAAAGTCTTGAATTTCAATGAAGATGTGACCTTACAGCACCACTTAACTAAAAACAGCATGAGCTCATTGATCATTGACTCCCCTTTTCCACACGGTATGGGCAAGTTTGAATGGTTCGCACTGGGAAACAATAAAACTTTGGTCACGCTCACGCATTGGAATGATCTCGATGTGACCAAAGGCTTTCTCATAACGACCCTACTCAAAGCCATGCCTGAGATCAAAACAGGGATTCCATATGGTGGTAGCACCTTTGCTTTAGAAGCTTTGAATGAAAAATTTAATGGCAAAGCCAAAGCAGTTAAACTCGGCGCAGGAAAAATGCCTGAGAAATTAACCACGCTTGCAGAATATCAACACCTTATTCAACTCAGCAAAAATACCAAACAACCGATTACTTTTGTCCATCGTCCTTATGCAATCCCATATAAGCATGGCGATGAGGACTTACGCTTTAGCACCAGTTATCATTATTTTTCTGCAAATCGTGACAAATCGAAACAACTATTTTCACCTGATGTATTTAAGACCCTTTTTAGCAATCAAGTGAAAAGTGTCAAATTGATTCAAAATCAGGATCAATTGAAATCGCAAGATGCGATCTATGATATTCGTGTCGGATTGGGTGTGATTAATATTCCATTTAGCTCACGGATTCGTTTTGTTGATCTTGCGGAGAATCAAGTCGATATGTATGCGGTGGGCGGTGACGTCAAGTTTATGAAGTCACGCATGTCGGTCAAAGACTTTGGCTCAGGCTCAGTCTGGAAAATCACTGCTGCAGGTAAAATCGACGATGATGCGCCATTCTTACTCCGAGCAATGCGTAGCCTGCCTTACCATGATGTGTTGCCATCCGCCTCAATGGCAAGCGTGGTCAGTGCCAAAGCCGAAACAAAACTTGGACTGTAAACGACTACAGCAATAAATTTTAGGCACAAAAAAACCGCTCATCTTGTGATTGCGGTTTAATCGACTTTATCTTTCATCAGTTTTGACTTAAAAGTCTTAATTTAAAAATCTGAACATTGAGATGAATGGTGCGCTCAGAGAGATTCGAACTCCCGACCCCTTAGTTCGTAGCCAAGTGCTCTATCCAGCTGAGCTATGAGCGCATTAAGTGTGGGAATTATACGGATTTTTTCGAGGTTGCATAGTTTTATTCGAATCAATCCATTTAATTGCTCAATTCACATACAATCCATCATAACATGCCGATGATTAATTTCGCACCTATTGCATCTGCTGTAAAAACTTTTCAATAGCCACCAAGACTTGCTGCGTTTGCTCTTGATGGGGAAAATGCCCACAGTTTGGTAAAATCTCCAATTGCTTTTCAACCTGTGCCAAGTGGATAAAACGGCTAGGTTGTGCCAAAGTCGCATATTGATCGTGCTCACCATGAATCACCAAAATTGGCGACTGTATCCGAGCAAGATAAGCATCCAAATTCCACGTGGTAAACTTTGGATCAAGCCATGTTTCCGTCCACGCATCGAGCACCCACTGCGCTTTATCCCCATGATATTTTGCTAGTTTTGCAAGCATCTTTGGATCAGCAAAGAGTTGTTTTGCTTCACGAATACCATCTAAAGTGATCTGCTCAACTTGAGATTGCGCAGACATGGTGATCACTGCTAGACAGTGTAATGGAAACTTTTCTGCGACAGCAACTGCCATTCCACCACCGACGCTATGCCCTGCGACCACAAACTTTTGGATATTTAACGCTTGAATTAATGTAGTAAAAGTCGTTTTCGCTTCATCAATCACAAAATCTAAATCCAAAGGATCATTTAGCGCAGATGACTGTCCAAAACCCAAGCGATCATAGGCAATTACTTGTCGTTTGGTCTGCTCTGCCAAAAGCTCTGGGAAATTACGCCACTGCGCCACGCTACCCAAAGATTCATGAATCAATACAATAGGCGCAAGCTCAGCTTTGCAGTCTGCAGATTGCCAGGACTTTGCAAAGACTCTGCCTACTTGATCAGGGAGTCTTGGATCAGAAACTGGAATTTCAAATTCAGTAATGTTCATAAGAAGCTTGATTCTTCATGTTATGAAACATTTTGCATAGATTATCATCCTTTGAAAAGCTGGCTTTTTAGACGCCTCGGTCAACCATTTAAAACAACCTCTTGCTAATCACTTAAAAATTTTAAGCACAAAAAAAACCGCTCATCATGCGATTGCGGTTTAATCAGTTTCATCTTCGATCAATTTTAACTTAAAAGTCTTAATTTAAAAATCTAAACATCGATATGAATGGTGCGCTCAGAGAGATTCGAACTCCCGACCCCTTAGTTCGTAGCCAAGTGCTCTATCCAGCTGAGCTATGAGCGCATTTCAAAATAATGTAGACAGACTTAGATCAATGCAATGATTGATGGTGCGCTCAGAGAGATTCGAACTCCCGACCCCTTAGTTCGTAGCCAAGTGCTCTATCCAGCTGAGCTATGAGCGCATCAGGTCATGTCAAAAACATTATCTCGTTGGCGGTGAGAGAGGGATTCGAACCCTCGGTGAGCTATAAAACCCACACTTCCTTAGCAGGGAAGCACCTTCGGCCACTCGGACATCTCACCGTAACGAGGTCGCCATAATACAAATTAAATGCGCCCGCATCAAGTGTTGCAATGCTTTTTTTTGAGTTTAGCGCAAGGAAGCCGTGCTTTTTGCGCAATTAATCATCGCCAAGTGATAAAACCCATTTGGTCATGATCTTGCAATCAAATTTCACACAAAGCGCAACCGACAATATGCTAAACTATTGCTCGATATACAGATTTTGATGAGATGCGTGGGTATATAAATCATGATAAAAAAATGGAACGATCCCGAAGCCTTACTCGAGTCACAGCGTTATGACAACCCGATTCCAAGCCGAACGCTGATCTCCTCACACATTGAGCAAGCAGAACAAGGTCTAAGCTACGACGATCTTGCAGAAAAATTCGCCTTAAATAATGATGACAATCTCGAAGCCCTACGTCGCCGTCTTGGCGCAATGGTGCGTGATGGGCAGTTGCTACGTATCGGTCAGACTTATCAGCTATGCAATGATGATCAAGAGTTTGATGCCACCGTGGAAATAAATCATCGTGGTCAAGGCTTTGCGGTGATTAAAGATCATCATGATTTGGTACTGACAGAGCGTGAACTTCGCCTCGTATTTCATGGTGATCGTATCCGTGTCCGCCCGACCAGTATTGACCGTCGAGGCAAACAGCAAGGCTTTATTACAGAAGTCATTAAGCATCAAGTGCAACAAATTATTGGCGAGTTGTGTGAGCATGAGGGTGAATTTTTTATTCAACCGAATACACCAAATACGCATCAACCAATTACCTTAGAAAAAGAATTGGTTGAACATGCCAATTTAAAAATCGGCGATGCAGTGCGTATTGCCATTGATGATTATCCATCCCGTGAAGAATTCGCCACAGGGCATGTAATCAAGTCGATGGCAGATCACGCCGATACGCAAATCATTATTCCTGCAACCATATTGGAATATGGCTTGCCCTATGAATTCCCTGATGAAGTGGTAAAAGAAGCCGAAAGCTACAAAGAACCTTCTGCAAAAGATCGCAAAGGTCGCATTGACCTGCGAGATTTACCCTTAGTCACCATTGATGGTGAAGACGCCCGAGATTTCGATGATGCCGTTTTTGCAGAAAAACGTGCAGGCGGTGGCTACCGTGTGGTGGTGGCGATTGCCGATGTCAGCCATTACGTCAAAGTTGATCAACCGCTCGATGAAGAAGCACAGCAACGTGGCACATCGGTATATTTCCCACATTATGTCTTGCCGATGCTCCCTGAGGCCCTATCGAATGGCTTATGTTCACTCAATCCGAACGTTGATCGCCTATGTATGGTCTGCGATTTGACCCTTTCACGCACTGGTCGAGTCACAGGTTATGAGTTTTACCCATCAGTGATGCATTCCAAAGCTCGTCTAACCTATACGCAAGTCGCAGACTACTTATCAGGACATACCAAAGCCCTTCCTGATGATAAAACGATCCATAAATCAGTCAATACGCTGTTCCAACTCTATCAAACTTTGCTTGATCTGCGCCAAGAGCGTCATGCAATGGAGTTTGAAACCGTTGAAACTTATATGACCTTTGATGATAAAGGTGCGATTCAGCAGATTTTGCCACGTTCACGCAATGATGCGCATCGTCTGATCGAAGAATGTATGTTGCTTGCCAATGTTGCCGCCGCAGATTTTGCTTTAAAACAAGATGTGCCTGTACTGTATCGTGTGCATGAGTCACCTGAGTTTTCACGGATTCAAAAAGTCCGTGATTTTGTCAAATTGCTCGGTTTAAGTTTCCCTGAACAGCCAACACAAGCGGATTATCAACGTGTGATTGAAGCGACTAAAGATCGTGTTGATGCCACAAGTATTCATTCGGTGCTACTTCGTTCGATGATGCAAGCCTATTACAGCCCGAAAAATGCAGGACATTACGGCTTGGCGTATGAAGCATACACTCACTTTACCTCGCCTATTCGTCGTTACCCTGATTTACTTCTACATCGTGCGATTAAAGCCAAACTCGCAAGTAAGCCTTATCCGCTACAAGGCGCATCACTGGATGCCGCAGGCGAGCATTATTCACAGACTGAACGCCGTGCCGATGAAGCCTCACGTGATGTGACCAGTTGGCTAAAATGCCACTATATGCAACAGCATATCGGTGAGGAATTCGATGGTGTGATCACCACTGTGACTGATTTTGGTTTATTTATTACGCTGAAAGATTTGTATGTCGATGGCATGATCCATATCAGTCAGTTGGGTGATGATTATTTTGTTTACGATGCACCATTACAACGCTTAGTCGGTCAACATCATGGACGTACTTTTGCATTGGGTGACACCATTAAAATCAAAGTCGCTCAGGTGAATTTGGAAGAACGCAAAATTGATTTTGATTTGGTCAAACAACTGACCAGTGAAGGTCGTGCCGTGCGTAGTCGTGCGCCACGAAGCAATCGTTCTGGTGCAAATAGTGCAAGCAATCAGGCACCTAATGCAAATCAAAGTGGTAAGCGTCCGACACGTTCAAAATCGCCTAGTAATGCAAACGGTAGCAATCCGACAAGCGCTCGCCCAAATAGCACACGCCTTAAAAAACCTGTGTCAGAAGTCTTGCCAAATCTGGAAACAACCGACAAGGCAGAAAAAGATTTAGCGCAAATCTTCGAGCAGCCGACTGATAAAAAGCCGAAGAAGAAAAAGGCGAAAAAATCAGATGCAGTGGTCGCAAAAGCGAAGTCGAAGAAAAAAGCCAAAGCCAAAAAATCGACCAAGAAAGTCAAAAAGTCGAATGCGAAGGCAAGAGAGGAGTAATCTTTTCTAAAGTATGCACACTAAAAAGCGAGCCTCGGCTCGCTTTTACGTATTCTAAAAATGCATTTGATTTGAAAATCACGGCAAATTAAACCAAATCATTTGGCTATCTTTACTCGCTTCAATCACCGCATTTTCTTCAAAGACTAAGGCATCACCTGCTTTCACCGTATGCTCGCCGATGTTGACTTCACCTTTGATCAGATGCACATAGTTGACCCGTTTTACCTCATCCACATTTAGGCTTTGACCTGCGTGTAGCACAGCACTGTGGATTTCAGCATTTTGGCGGATTTGCATCAGCGCTTGATCGTTTGTTCCAGCAATCAAATGCCATTGGTTTGGCGCATCATTCGGGTCGCACGCCACTTGTTGATAGGTCGGCTCGGCATCCCGTATATTCGGAATGACCCAAATCTGGAGCAAATGCACCGCTTCATCATAACGGTTCATTTCACTGTGGCGCACACCAGTGCCTGCGCTCATCAGTTGCCATTCGCCTGCTTTGATATCACCTTCATTGCCCATGCTGTCTTTATGTGAAATCGTACCTGAAAGTACGCAGGTCAAGATTTCCATATTGTCATGCGGATGGGTGCCAAAGCCTTGATTTCCTGCGATATGGTCATCGTTAATGACTCGAAGTGCGCTGACACCCATATATTTTGGGTCGTGCCAACTGCCAAAAGAAAAGCTATGTCGAGTGTCCAACCAACCTGCTTGGACATGTCCACGATCTTCACTGCGATGGAGATAGGCTTGCATAGGATTCACCAATATTAATTATCTCTAACCATAATTATATATTAATTAATTTTTATTAATATTACAAAATCAACATACATTGTCTTGTATTTAGAACACTGCAACAATTGCCTGAAAACTATCAACAACTCTTTAGCTAATCACTAAAAGAAAAGCAGAATCGTACTTTTTCTTTGGCTTGAATCGGATCTTTAGTTTTTTGGAATGATGAGCTTTTCATCATAGATCATACGGCGAATATCATCATCTCGCACGCTTCCATGTAGGCGTTGCACACTTGGTGCATTAATCACTTGGTAGACTGCACTTTTGAATAGCTGTCTTTGACCAAGCTCAGCAAAATATTAGATTCGATTTTGATTTCGCCACAGCGTGCCTTTTTGCCAAATGTCATACTTCACATCTGCGAGCTTGTGCCACCATATTGGCTATGTTGATCTATTTGATAGATCCTCGGTTCTTGATCGCCTCGAATCAACGCCAAAATCATCAACAGTGCAAATAGTACGGTCAGCACCAAAATGACTTGTACCACACGAATCCTCCATAGCCCAGCTTTACTATAAGGTTGATTCGGTTGCTTCATATGAATGCTCTACATTTGATCACTCATAAAATAGCATAAAAAACCGACTTCTTTCGAAATCGGTTTTTGTCGCTCCGCAGAGCAAAAGACTTAAAACGTCAATTAACTACGTGAAGCACGTTTACGATCATTTTCCGTTAAGAATTTTTTACGGATACGGATCGACTTTGGCGTTACTTCAACTAGCTCATCATCTTCAATGAATTCTAGTGCTTGCTCAAGCGTGTATTCAATCGCAGGTGTCAAAGTCAACGCATCATCTGTACCAGATGCACGGACGTTAGTCAGCTGTTTTGCCTTCGTTGGGTTCACAACCATATCGTCAGAGCGAGAGTTGATCCCTACGATCATGCCTTCATATACTTCAAGCTGTGGCTTCGCAAATAAACGACCACGATCTTGTAGCGTAAATAGTGCATAACCCAAGCAAGTACCTTGTACCATTGAGATCAACACACCATTTTGACGTTTTGCAACAGTACCTTGCTTCGCATCACCATAATGAGAGAAGCTTGACGTCATGATCCCTGTACCCGAAGTCATAGTCAAGAACTCTGAACGGAAACCGA
Organism: Acinetobacter sp.; assembly: GCF_041911495.1. Classification (GTDB taxonomy): domain Bacteria; phylum Pseudomonadota; class Gammaproteobacteria; order Pseudomonadales; family Moraxellaceae; genus Acinetobacter. Next base: position 16,858 of record NZ_JAYROT010000038.1, read on the forward strand.
TCAAACCACGAGATGGGACAGTTGCCTCGATACGGATACGACCTTTACCGTCAACTTCCATATTGGTGAGTTCGCCTTTACGGTGACCCATTTGCTCCATGACAGAACCTTGATGTTGTTCTTCCACATCAAAAGTTACGTTTTCATATGGCTCTTGCTTAACACCATTTTCTTCTTTCATGATCACTTGCGGACGAGATACACCCATCTCAAAGCCTTCACGGCGCATGTTTTCGATCAATACTGAAAGGTGAAGTTCACCACGACCTGATACTTTGAAACGGTCAGGACTGTCCGTATCTTCTACACGAAGTGCCACGTTGTGAATCAATTCACGATCAAGACGTTCACGGATATTACGTGAAGTCACGAACTTACCTTCTTTACCAGCAAACGGTGAATTGTTCACTTGGAAAGTCATCGAAACTGTTGGTTCATCTACAGACAACGGTGGCAACGCTTCAACATTTTTTGGATCACAGATCGTATCAGAGATGTTCAATTCATCAATACCAGTGATACATACAATGTCACCCGCAGATGCTTCTTCTACATCAATACGCTCAAGACCGTGATAACCCATGATCTTTAAGATACGACCGTTGCGTGTTTTGCCTTCTTTATCGATCACAGTTACTGGTGTGTTCAATTTCACTGAACCACGTTGAATACGACCAACACCGATGACACCCACGAAGCTGTTATAGTCAAGTGATGAAATCTGCATTTGGAATGGACCATCAACATCGACCGCAGGCGGTTCAACGATATCAACGATAGTTTCAAATAGCGGCGTCATGTCTTCTGCAAGCTCTTCAGGCGCAGGACCTGCAACACCACGTAGACCAGATGCGTAAACGATTGGGAAGTCCAATTGCTCATCTGTCGCACCCAAGTTATCAAACAAGTCAAATACTTGGTCAATTACCCAGTCTGGACGTGCACTTGGCTTATCTACTTTGTTGATAATTACGATTGGCTTCAAACCACGTGCAAAGGCTTTTTGAGTTACAAAACGAGTTTGAGGCATTGGACCTTCTTGTGAATCAACAAGAAGTAATACGCAGTCTACCATCGACATTACACGTTCCACTTCACCACCGAAGTCGGCGTGTCCTGGGGTGTCCACGATGTTGATACGATATGTGGTATCAGTACGTTTATCCAACCATGAAATCGCTGTATTCTTTGCAAGAATGGTAATGCCACGCTCGCTTTCTAGCGCATTTGAATCCATGACACGCTCAATCTCACCTGCACGATCACCGAGAGCACCTGATTGTTGGAGTAGTTTATCAACCAATGTTGTTTTACCGTGGTCGACGTGCGCAATGATTGCGATGTTGCGAAGATTTTTAATATCTGACATGGAAAAATGCTACTAAAAAATTTGAGGACAAATTATACAGTAAAAGCATAACATTGAGTAGTGACAGTTTGACGACAAATCCTCTAAGATTTTTTATTTATTTCTTTTTAAAAATCAAAACAGTTCTTAAATTTTATACAATTCAAGTTATCCCATTACGCAAATTGATTGGATTTTTTATTGCAATCAGATGACAGATTTTATCCATTTTTAAGCTATTTATCAGGCATAGCAATATGATTAACAGCGATCAACCCCCCCTGCAAAATAGCCCTTTATCTTTTTTTGTTTGCCTTATTGGTCGAGTCGATTAAAATAGTCGCCTTTTTGAAATTGTTAATTGTTCATTTCAAGGAACTGATTAGCGCCACCCCACCCAATAGTTTGTTTGCAGATGAGTATCGCCAATGGATGCAAAAAGTGAAGTAATTCTACGCCACGACCATTGGCAGGGTCGTATCTTATTGGTCAATCCGCCACAAGATCAACTTTTTCAATCATTACAAAATGTCGGTGCGACACAAATATCGGTATGGACGTGGAATTTTGCAGATCATAGCTTTTTTAACAATCATCTCGAAAGCACTTTTGATGTTCAGCCAAAAGCAGATGATTATGATCAAATCATTATTTTTATCCCCAAAGCTAAGGCTTTACTCGACTATATTTTGGCGCAATGCATTCGCTTACTCGGCATAGGCAAATCAATTTATCTAGTCGGTGAGAAGAAAGCTGGCATCGAACGTAGTGCCAAACAAGTGCAAAGCTTTGGCAAAACCATCAAACTCGATAGCGCACGACACTGCCAATTATGGCAACTGGTGATTGACAAACTGCCAAGTGAAAAAGCAAGTCATTTAGAAACTTGGATTAAGCGTTATCCAATTTCAATAAATGATGAAACTTTGCAAATTTGCGCCCTACCTGGGGTGTTTAGCCAAGACCATCTTGATGTCGGTACAGCACAACTTTTACCTTATCTTAAACACGTCAAATCAGGCTCAGTCTTAGATTTCGGCTGTGGTGCAGGCATCATTTCAGCCGTTTTAGCAAAACAAGATTCGTCGAGAAAAATGACTGCTGTCGATATTGATGCTTTTGCACTGTGTTCAACCGAGCTCACTTTTGCAGAGAATCAGCTAAGTGAGCAACTCACGACGCTTGCGATTACCGACATTCAAGACATTTCAGATCAATTCGACGTGGTGGTGAGCAATCCACCGTTTCATCAAGGCATCAAGACCAATTATCAAGCTAGCGAAAATCTGTGTAAATTTGCCAAGCAACGACTTCGTCCTCAAGGGGAATTGTGGATCGTTGCCAATCGTTTTTTGAATTACCCTTCCTTGATCGAAGCCCAGTTTGCACAGTGCATGCAAAAAGCCGACAGTCAGGGATTTAAAGTTTTATATGCCCAAAGCTAAAATTTGCATGCGACTGCAAAGCATTCATGTAAAAAGCACACATGCAAGATGGACTTCATATGCAAAATGACCAAGCAGTAGACACTGCAACACTGCACCTAAAGCGTAAACTCAGTGCACGCCATCTGAATATGATCGCTATTGGCGGTTCGATTGGTACTGGACTGTTCCTTGCTTCTGGTGCAACGATTGCTACCGCAGGACCGGGTGGTGCATTAGTCGCTTATGCACTCATTGGAGTAATGATTTACTTCCTGATGACCAGTCTAGGAGAGCTTGCAACGCATTATCCAAGTTCAGGCGCATTTTTTACCTATGGAAGTCGTTATGTCGATGAGGGTTTTGGCTTTGCGCTCGGTTGGAACTATTGGTACAACTGGGCGATCACCGTTGCTTTTGAATTAGTCGCTGTACAGTTCGTCATGAAGTTTTGGTTTCCTGAAATCGAAGGCTTCTACTGGAGTGCGCTGTTTTTAGCGGTGATTTTTGGCATCAATGCGCTAACGGTCAAAGGCTTTGGTGAAAGTGAATTTTGGTTTTCCATGATCAAAGTAATCGCCATCATTGTCTTTATTGCGATCGGTTTATTTACCATTGGTAAAATCATGCTCGATCCGATGCAAAGCATCACGCAAAACTGGGTTACTGGCGACGCACCTTTTGTCGGCGGACTACAAGCTATGATCGGGATTGCCATGATCGCGGGATTTTCCTTCCAAGGCACGGAAATGGTTGGTGTGGCAGCAGGTGAATCGAAAGAACCACATAAAACCATTCCTTTGGCGATTAAACAGATCTTTTGGCGAATTCTGCTGTTCTATGTCTTATGTATTTTCATCATCGGCACATTGGTGGCCTATAACGATCCGATGTTACTGCATGCAGCAAAGACTGAAAATGTTGCGCTATCGCCATTTACTTTACTGTACGAAAAAGCAGGTTTTGCCTTCGCAGCCAGTGTGATGAATGCGGTAATTTTATCTGCGATCCTCTCTGCGGGTAACTCGGGCATGTATTCTTCGACACGTATGCTTTACGACATGGCAAGAGAAGGACGTGCACCGAAAGTTTTTGCCAAACTGGATCGTCGTGGCGTACCGATGAAAGCACTGTATGCGACGACTGCGGTGGCTGCGCTCTGTTTCCTCACCACATTTATTGGTGAAGAAGCGGTATTTAACTGGTTGCTAAATACTTCGGGCATGTGTGGCTTTATCGTGTGGCTCGGGATTGCTTTATCACATTACCGCTTCCGCAAAGGTTATCTCAAACAAGGCTATCAGTTAAATGATCTGGCGTATCGTGCCAAATTTTTCCCTTTTGCGCCGTGGTTTGCTTTTATACTCTGTAGCTTGATTATCCTCGGTCAAAACTATCAAGCATTACTTGGTGGCAAAGTAGATTGGCTCGGCTTAGTTTCAACCTACATCAGTATTCCACTGTTCTTGGCGATTTGGCTGGGCTATAAATGGAAATATAAAACCAAGCTGATTCCATACTCGAAGATGGATGTACAACCCTTAAAAATTGACGACGATGCGTAATCATCACTCTCGCACAAATGCCATTTTGAAATGAGTAAGCTCATTACTCAAATCTCATGGTGTTTGAGTGTTTAATTATACTTTCTGCAAATCAAACTTCGAATGCGCCAAGTCTTCAATCGGCATCGGCTTGGGAAAAATAGTAACCTTGCAACTGATGACAGCCCAGTCGAATTAAAATTTTTGCTTGTTGCTCTGTTTCTACACCTTCAGCAGTGACAATCAACCCGAGCTGTGAAGCAAGATTGATAATACTTGCAAGGATAATTTCATCTTTTTTATTTTCACCATCAAGATGACTGACAAAGACTTTATCAATTTTCAACTCATCGATCGGCAAATCTTTGAGATATGAAAAGCTCGAATAACCCGTACCAAAGTCATCAATTGCAATCTGCAAACCAATCTGTCTGAGTCGCTCAAATTTTTGTACGCACAGCTTCACATTGCGCATGGCGGTGGTTTCAGTCACTTCAATGATGAGATACTTGGCATCGATTGGGTATTTTTCTAATAACTCATCCAACACTTCGAACAACTCATCATGCTCAAACTGCGATGCAGAAAAATTTATCGCAATCGGCACTAACGGAAAGTCTGATGTCTGCCAAAGTTGAATTTGCTTACAAGCTTGCTCAAGTACCCAATGGTCAATGGACACAATCAGACCCGACTTCTCCGCAAGATCAATAAACTGATATGGTGTCAGTAATCCAAGCTTGGGATGTTGCCAACGGATTAACGCTTCCACGCCACAGCATTGCAAATTGGCGTTGTATTTTGGCTGATAATGTAAAACCAGTTGATCATGTATGATCGCAGTCGTTAAATCATTGATGAGATTATATTCTTGGCGTACACGCTGTGCTTCCAAGTTTTCATCAAAATAGTAAAATCCATTACCACCCCGCGCCTTGGCTTGCAGCATCGCAAGATCGGCATTCATCACCAGTTCTTTAAAACTATTGCCGTGCTCAGGAAACATCGCAACCCCGATACTTGCAGACAGTGCAATGGTTTGATCACCAATTCGATAATTGCGCTTAATCTTAGCATTCACCTGTTTGGCTAAAGCTTTGGCTTCCTCACCCGTCGCATTGGACACCATCATCACTACCAAAGCGTGCCAACCTGACATTACGCCACAAGGTTTGCTTCACCCGTTTTACCACCTCGATAAAGAGCTGATCTGCCATTTTGTGCCCATAGATTTCATTGATCATCCGAAACCGATCGAGATCAATATACAAAAAGGCAAGTTGCTGGTTATCAGCACGATGTTGCTGCAATATTTCACCGATATGATCTTCAACAAACAATCGATTTGGCAATTGCGTCAATTGAACGTGGGTATTTAAATTCACAATCTCAACATTCAGGCGATCCACATCTTGTTTCTTGAGCGCAATTTGTTTTTCAAACCATGAAAAGCTTGCACCGACAATAATCACCAAAACCAATAAAAATAGCATCCCCAAGACGAAATAAGCATGATTGGATTGAAATAATTCATACTGCTGCACTTGATCGACACTAACAAAATACACACTTGACATGCCTGTGTAATGCATTGCTGCAATACTCAAGCCCATCATCACAGCGACGAAAATTCTCGGTGAAATATGGTAAGAAGACGTCGATTTAAAACGATGTGATAAATAAAAAGTAACTCATGCGCCAAGAATCGCAATCGCAATAGAAAGCAATACAATCATCGGCTGATAAATCATGACATGATGTTCAAAAATCACTCCAGCCATGCCTGTATAATGCATCGCAGAAATGCCTAGCCCCATAAACACTGCAACAAAATCACCCGTGATACAGGAAGGCTATAGAGGGTATTTAGCCAAAGTGCAAACATCGAAATAAGGGCAGCGATGATATAAGACAACGTGGTATAGGTCACATCAAAGCGATAACCATGTGGCATATGACACGCCAACATACCGATAAAATGCATCGCCCAAATTGCCAAACCAAAAATCATGCCTGTTGCGATATTGATTGGCACGGCGAGATGCGTATTTTTTTATAATACGATAAATTTTCAACGCTAAAAGCAGCAAAGCTTACCCCGATCGCCACCGCAATCGACAATAAAACCAGCCAGACGTCATATTCAGCATGCATGATGCATTGCTCGCACATTTATTTTAAAACCACTATTATTTTGCGTTATAGCATGATAATTCGACTTACTCTAGCGCACTCATCATTTTTTCTGACTTTTTAGACTTCAGTTTACAAATTTAGGTCAATTTGAGTGAATTCTCGCACACAGCGCTAAAAAAGCCCTTGTAAAAACAAGGGCTCTTGAAAGAGTAAACTAAAACTTAGTTCTTTTCTTTGTCTACGATTTTGTTTGCTTGAATCCAAGGAATGAGCAGAGATTAGGAAAGCATCGCTTTCCCTCTACGCAAGAGCGAAACTGTGTTTCGCTAAGCACGCAACAAAAATATTACCAACAAAAAACCCTTGTAAAAACAAGGGTTCTTGAAAGATAAAGCTAAAACTTAATTCTTTTCTTTGTCTACGATTTTGTTTGCTTGAATCCACGGCATCATTGCACGCAACTTACCACCAGTGACTTCGATACCGTGCGCCGCATTTTGACGACGACGAGCAGTCATAGATGGGTAGTTCAACGCACCTTCTTGAATGAACATTTTTGCATATTCACCCGATTGGATACGTTTCAATGCATTACGCATTGCTTCACGAGATTGGTCGTTGATCACTTCAACGCCAGTTACATATTCGCCATATTCAGCATTGTTTGATACTGAATAGTTCATGTCTGCGATACCGCCTTCGAACATCAAGTCAACAATTAATTTCAACTCGTGCAAGCATTCGAAATAAGCCATTTCAGGTGCATAACCCGCTTCAACCAAAGTTTCGAAGCCCATTTTAACCAATTCAACTGCACCACCACAAAGAACTGCTTGCTCACCGAATAGGTCAGTTTCAGTTTCTTCACGGAATGAAGTTTCGATGATACCCGTACGACCACCGCCAACACCTGAAGCATAAGACAATGCAACATTACGTGCATTACCAGACGCATCTTGATGAATCGCGATCAAATCAGGTACACCTGAACCACGTTGGTATTCAGAACGTACGGTATGACCTGGTGCTTTTGGCGCAACCATGATTACGTCAAGATCAGCACGAGGTACAACTTGGTTATAAAGTACAGAGAAACCATGCGCAAATGCTAACGTTGCGCCTTCTTTAATGTTCGGCTCGATCACATCACGATAAAGTTGAGATTGGAACTCATCTGGCGTCAAGATCATCACTAAGTCAGCTTGCTTAACCGCTTCTGGCACTTCAGCAACTTTTAGACCTGAATTTTCAGCTTTTTTCCACGATGCAGAACCTGCACGTAGACCAACAGTCACGTCAACACCTGAGTCTTTCAAGTTCAATGCGTGTGCATGTCCTTGTGAACCATAACCAACGATGGCAACTTTCTTAGATTGGATAATTGATAAATCACAGTCTTTATCATAAAAAATTTGCATTTGTGTTCTCCGCTAAAATGCTTTTTTTAATCTCCCCGAATGCACTTTCAATGCGTTCAACCTCGGGGGGATTGAGTTAAATACTTAAAACTTTTTCACCACGTGCAATACCAGAAACGCCTGAACGCACCACTTCCAAAATCGTATTTTCAGACAATGCGTCGATAAAGCCATCGAGCTTATCGGTCGCACCTGCGATTTGAATGACATAGGTATTCGGTGTCACATCAACGATTTGCGCACGGAAAATATCCGCTGTACGTTTGATCTCGGCACGGGATGCACCAAGCGCACGCACTTTGATTAACATCAATTCACGCTCGATATGCGCACCATCGGATAAATCAACTACTTTCACCACTTCAACCAATTTGTTGAGTTGCTTGGTGATTTGCTCAATCTTGTGTTCATTACCATAGGTCGTCAAAGTTAGACGAGACATGGTTTCATCATCAGTCGGCGCAACATTCAATGTTTCGATGTTATAACCACGTTGACTAAATAAACCGACGAGACGTGATAGCGCACCTGCTTCATTTTCAATGAGTACAGAAATAATATGTCGCATTAGGTACGCTCCCCTTTTGATAACCACATGTCACGCATTGACTGACCTGCAACCAACATTGGATAAACGTGTTCTGAACGATCGACCATGACATTGATAAATACGCACTTATCATTGATCGCCATTGCTTCTTCAAGCTTGGCTTCGAGCTCATCCGCACGATCGATTTGAATACCGACATGACCATAAGCTTCCATCAGCTTTGGAAAATCTGGTAATGAATCGACATACGAGCTTGAGTGACGACCTTCGTAGTTCATGTCTTGCCATTGCTTCACCATACCCAAAGCACGGTTATTCAAGCATAAGATTTTGACATTCATACCATATTGCTTACAGGTCGACAGCTCTTGGATACACATCTGAATCGATGCTTCACCTGTCACGCAGACCACTTGCTTCTCTGGGAAGGCCAATTTTGAAGCCATCGCATACGGTAGACCAACACCCATCGTACCTAGACCACCTGAGTTGATCCATTGACGTGGATGCTTGTATTTGTAATACAAAGCAGCAAACATTTGGTGCTGCCCCACATCTGAAGTAATGATCGCATCACCATGCGTGACTTTATACAAAGCTTCAATCACTTGCTGTGGTTTCATGCTGTTATCGGTTGCTTCTTTGTAGCGTAAACCGTGTACAGCACGCCAGTCGTCAATCTGCTTCCACCATTCAGCAATCGCTTCAGGATTTGGCTTCGACACATTGAGCTGTTTCATTTGTGCCAACATTTCTTGAAGCACAGGCTCAACTGCACCAACGATTGGAATCTGCGCAGTTATGGTTTTTGAAATCGTTGCAGGATCAACATCAATATGAATGACACGTGCATTCGGGCAGAATTTTGCAGGGTTATTAGTCACACGATCATCAAAACGTGCGCCAATCGCAAAAATCACATCGGCATTGTGCATCGCCATGTTTGCTTCATAGCAACCATGCATCCCTAGCATACCGACAAATTGCGGATCATCACCCGGGAAGCCACCAAGCCCCATCAAGGTATTGGTCACTGGGAAATTCAAAATATGTGCAATTTCTGTCAAATATTCAGATGCATTACCTTGTACAACGCCACCACCTGTATAGATCACAGGGCGTTTTGCAGTGAGTAACTCATCAATCGCCTTACGAATCTGACCTGAGTGACCACGTGTTGGTGGTTGATACGAACGCATCTTCACTTTTTCAGGATATTCGTATGCAAATTTCTCAGCAGGATTGGTCGCATCTTTTGGAATATCAACAACGACTGGACCTGGACGACCAGATGCAGCGATATAAAATGCTTTTTTGATAATGGCAGGAATTTCACTGGCATGACGCACCTGGAAACTGTGCTTCACGATCGGACGAGAGATACCGACCATGTCCGTTTCTTGGAAGGCGTCTTCACCGATCAAGTGGCTTGCCACCTGACCAGATAAAATCACCATTGGAATCGAATCCATATAGGCAGTCGCAATCGGTGTGACCGTATTTGTTGCACCAGGACCACTTGTAACGAGGACGACACCTGTTTTCCCTGTGACACGAGAGTATGCATCGGCCATATGCCCTGCTGCTTGCTCATGACGCACGAGGTAGTGCTCAATCTTGTCCTGCTGAAAAAGCGCATCGTAAATATGCAGTACTGCGCCGCCCGGATAACCAAAAACGTGTTCAACACCTTCGTCCGCCAAAGCGCGAACGAGCATCTCACCACCTGATAAAAGTTCCAACGTATTCACCCTAGACTTTCTGGATGCAGTACTTACGCACGTAGTTAGATATTCGAGAAACTTCTCATCCCAAAAATACGTGCATCGACTACATCAAATTTAAAAAAACAAATATTCATAAAATATTCGGGCGACATTAAATTGTCGCCTGATAAGGGATTAGCTCAACCGTGATGTAAAAATACACATTGCGTGGACTACTTTTCCAACAATGACAGGATCGCTTCGGGTGGAAGAAGATCAAGTTAAATGCCCTGCTCGTCTAGAGTTTCAAGGCTTATCACGGCTATGATATGGACTCGAAGGGTGATCGAATCGATATACATAAACTAAAGCGAGCATTTTTGATGCTATTGCCTTGAAAGTCAAGTTTTCTGTACATTTTATTCACGCTTTTTCACATCTATTGTGCGGTTTTACGCTGATGATTTTTCAAAGGCACAATTGTGCGGCATTTCACATTCTTGGTTTTCATGATATTTCTTCATCTATAGCGTGATTTGGTAAAATTTGTGCACATCACAGCATAAAATGTTTAAAATAGCACCACCAATCGAATGCATATCAAAAGTAATGCTCGGAGCCAAAAAATAATGTCAATATTGCCTAATCGTGTTACCTCTTCTCGCACCGCCAACGCTCGCACTGTCAAATGGCAGTTTGCCAGTAGTGTGCTCTCCGTGTTGTTTGTTTTAGGCGCCACGCAGTTCAGCCATGCAGAAAAATTCTATAAATGGGTCGATGCCAAAGGCTCAACACATTACACCACCACACCACCGCCGAAAAATGCCAAAAAACTTGGTAAAATCAGCACCTACAACGATCTATCCAGCTCTGCTGTTGCCAATAATAATGCCAGTCGTGAAACACCAAACACAGCGACTGACAGTAACAACGCCACGAGTGCCACACCTGCAAATAATGCAACACCAAACAATAACGCACCAACCAGCAACACCTCGAACAGCAACAACCCTGAGCGTATTCCATTACCCAAAGTTACTAGCGACCCAACCGATGATGTCATCCCTCTAGGCTCAGGCACCAGTCGACTTTAAACCGAATCTCTAAAATTCCAGTCATAATCTACATCAGCTGAGTGGATTGTTGCGCAAATCAATCCACGAAATTTGCGCATTTTTTTTCAATTTGCGCTATGCTGTGCCACATTATTTTCCTTATTTTTGTAGCTAAGCTAGCTTACCGTTTTTGAGTTTATTTAGAGCTATGACCACGACGCATTCATCTGCAACGACTATTCCCGCTGAATACCAAGCCAGTGCCATTGAACCACAAATCCAAAACGACTGGGCAACCCGCCAAGTCTTTAAGGTTGCCGACCAAGTCGAAGGCAAGCATCGCTACATCCTGTCGATGTTCCCTTATCCTAGTGGCAAACTGCATATGGGTCATGTGCGCAATTATACCATTGGCGATGTGATCAGTCGTTTTTATCGTTTAAAAGGTGAAACTGTACTACAGCCGATGGGTTGGGATGCGTTTGGTTTACCTGCGGAAAATGCAGCGATCGCCCATCAAGTTGCGCCAGCAAAATGGACTTTTGAAAATATTGATTACATGCGCAATCAATTGAAAAGTCTTGGCTTATCTGTGGATTGGGATCGTGAGATTGCGACCTGCACACCAGAATATTACCGCTGGGAACAATGGCTTTTTGTTCAGCTATATAAGAAAGGCGTGATTTACCGCAAACTCTCTACCGTGAACTGGGATCCTGTCGATCAAACCGTACTTGCCAATGAGCAAGTGATTGATGGTCGTGGTTGGCGTTCGGGTGCATTGGTGGAAAAGCGTGATATTCCTATGTATTACTTCCGCATCACTGATTATGCGCAAGAGCTTTTGGACGATTTAGACCAACTCCAAGACGGTTGGCCACAGCAAGTCTTGACCATGCAACGCAACTGGATTGGTCGTTCGGAAGGCATGGAAATCACGTTTCCATCCGCCGATCCGTCGATCTATGCTGATGGCTTAACCGTTTACACTACTCGTCCTGATACCTTAATGGGTGTGACTTATGTAGCGGTTGCTGCCGATCATCCTTTAGCGAAAAAAGCTTCAGAATTAAAACCTGAATTGGTGGCATTTATTGAAGAATGTCGTCATGGTTCAGTTGCCGAAGCCGATCTTGCTACCGCCGAGAAAAAAGGCAAGCCGACAGGCTTATTCGTCAAGCATCCTGTAACTGGCGAGCAAGTCGAAGTGTGGATTGCCAACTATGTGTTAATGACTTACGGCTCAGGGGCTGTGATGGCTGTGCCTGCGCATGATGAGCGTGACTTTGAATTTGCCAATAAATTTGGTTTGCCAATTAAACAAGTGATTGATGCTAAAGGTGCAGATGATGCAGACTTTGATGCAACACAATGGCAAGAATGGTACGGCTCGAAAAATGGCACATTGATCAATTCTGATGAATTTGACGGCTTAACTTTCCAAGCAGCGTTTGATGCGTTAATTGCTAAGCTCGAACCGCAAGGTCAAGCCTTGAAAAAAGTGCAATTCCGTCTGCGAGATTGGGGCGTATCACGTCAGCGTTATTGGGGTTGTCCAATTCCAATGATCAACTGTGCGTCTTGCGGTCAAGTGCCCGTGCCTGAAAATCAGTTACCAGTGGTATTGCCGACCGATGTGGTGCCTGATGGTTCGGGTAATCCATTGGCGAAAATGCCTGAGTTTTATCAAACTACCTGCCCAAGCTGTGGCGCAGATGCAAAACGTGAAACTGACACCTTAGATACGTTTGTCGAATCTTCATGGTATTACGCACGGTATGCTTCACCTGACTACACCGATGGCATGATCAAACCTGAAGCCGCTGCATCATGGTTGCCAGTCAATCAATATATCGGTGGTGTGGAGCATGCAATTTTGCATCTTTTATATGCGCGCTTCTTCCACAAACTGATGCGAGACGAAGGCGTAGTGCAAGGTAAAGAACCATTTACCAATCTATTAACACAAGGCATGGTCTTGGCGGATACCTTCTACCGTGAAGATGCCAGTGGCAAGAAAACATGGTTTAACCCTGCCGATGTCGAGCTTGAGCGTGATGAGAAAAGTCGCATCACCGCTGCAACATATAAAGGCGATGGTCAAGCTGTGGTGATTGGTGGACAAGAAAAAATGTCCAAATCTAAAAACAACGGTGTCGATCCACAGTCGATTATTGATCAATATGGCGCTGATACTGCACGTGTATTTATGATGTTTGCAGCACCGCCTGATCAATCTTTAGAATGGTCGGATGCAGGTGTAGAAGGCGCAAACCGTTTCTTAAAACGAGTATGGCGCTTGACCACGACATTCTTGGAAAAAGGTAATACATCTCAAGACATTGATGGTGCAAATCTTTCCAAAGATGCGCAAGACCTACGCCGTAAAGTGCATGAAACCATTGCCAAAGTTGGTGATGATATCGAACGTCGTCATGCTTTTAATACTGCCATTGCCGCACAGATGGAATTACTCAACAGCATCACCAAGTTTGAGGCCAAAGATGACAGCGATGCTGCTGTAGAACGTGAGGCAATCATCAGCTTACTCACCATGCTTGCACCATTTGCACCACATTTGAGCCAGACGTTGTTAGCACAGTTTGAGATTGATCTCACGGCGACCTTGTTCCCAGAAGTTGACGCTTCTGCATTGACTCGTAATATGCAAACCATCGTTGTACAAGTCAATGGTAAACTGCGTGGTAAATTGGAAGTGGCTGTAGACATTGCCAAAGAGGATCTACTTGCACAAGCTAAGGCATTGCCTGAGGTTCAACAATTCTTAATTGGTCCAACCAAGAAAGAAATTGTGGTGCCAAATAAATTGGTGAATTTAGTTGTTTAAACATAGCCTCAACATAAGGTGAGCAAAAATCACCTGATACTTAGGGGCGTCTGTTGCATTGTTTGAGGACAGCATTTAATCTGCAAAATAATGTTCTGAACTCTATTGAATAGACACTTAGTATTTGACCGAGTTTGCAACTGACAAATGGTTTTGCCTACTTTTCCCGAAATGAGAAATATATTTCGCAAGGTAGGTCGAACCTGAACAAGATTGAAATGTATTTCAATCGAAGTGTAAGGCAACGTGGTTAATTCCGACATCTGAGCAATTCTGACACGACTTCGTCGAAACGATTATGCTTTTATGTTGTCTTAAATATTTATTCAAATTTGCATTAATTCAAAGCAAATTGATTAAAACGAATAATCTCAGATGAATGAATAAGGAAAAAATAATGCACTTGATTCGACGTTTTGCAATCATTGTTCTAAGCTTTGGATTAAGTGCGAGTTTTGTCGGCTGTGGTTTTCAACTCCGTGGCGCACAAATTAAAGCTCTACCAACGCAATACCAGTCGGTACAATTGACGTTGCCTGAAAATGCCCAAGATTTAGAAAAACCATTAAAAGTTTATTTCAGTAATCTTGGTGCACAGGTCAACCAAACACATGCTTTGACTCGCCTCAAGGTGACGGATTACGAACTCAAACGTCGTCAGTTCCGTGGCAAGCTCACTGAAGTTCAGTTGCATATGTCAGCAACTTTTCAAATCGAAAATATGCAAGGTGAACCACTGACTGCACCTCGCACGGTGATCTCACAACGCACCTATCAATATGATATTGCGACCGTCAACACCGAGCGTCAAGAAGAGCAATTCTTTATCAAAGTCATGAACGAAGATATCGCTCAACAGATCATCCGTCAGTTGCACACCAATCGCTTACCGACGGCTGTGCTTGATCAAGCCCCTGAATAATTTGTTTAATTTTGATTTTGCCTAAATGAAACTCGACTACCAACAAGCCCTAAACCGTGTTGCAGATGCACAAGGCGCTTGGCTTGTGCATGGTGGTGAGCCTTTGCTTGAGCAAAATCTACTGTCAGCATTTCGAGAACATTGGCAATCACACGGCATTGAACGACAACGCTTTGAACTGCAAAATGTGCAAGATTGGAAGCAGGTTTTTGCTGCGCTAAATAGTTTATCGTTATTCTCCAGTCAGCTTGCCATCGAAGTGCACGGCAATATCAAACCTGATGCACAAAGCCTAAAACTGCTGAAAAGTTATCTTCAAGACCCGATGGATAATTTCTTGCTGATCGTCTTTCCCAAGCAAGAAAGTCAAAGCCTAAAATCTGCATTTTTCCAAGCCATTGAAGCCAATGCCTCTGTGGTTGCGCTAAGTGCTTATGGCGCACAACAACAGCAACGCATCTTGCAAATTGAAGCAGAAAAAATCGGTATTCGACTGACGATACAAGCTTGGCAATGGCTAATTTTTCACCATGAAAATAATTTACTTTCTGCTCGCAATACTTTGCTTGGATTAGCCGATAGCTTTTCTGATCTTACACAAATTGACATTGCGGAGCTTGAGCAAAGCGTACAGGATCAATCTCGCTTCAGTACCTTTGATCTTGGCGATGCCTGCTTAAAAGGCGATTTGGCACAAGCGGTAAAAATTCTGAATTTTCTGATTGAATCAGGCGAAGCCTTGCAACTGATCTTTTGGGTACTTCAAAAAGAAATGCGTTTGATTCTGCAACTGTTTGAACAACCGCAAAATGCACTGCAACTCGGCATTTGGAAAAATAAGCTGTCACTTTATCAAAATGCTCTACGACGTTTTACACCACAACAATTACTCAGGTGGTCAGATTTATTACTGCGTACCGATCAAGCGATTAAGGGCTTGGGCGATGAAAATCCTGATGATTTATTATTACAATTGGTTTGTGCGCTGAGTGGTAAAAAGATTTTTGAACATTAAGATTAATTTGCTTCACTCAAATTGTTAAACTTTACTAAATAAACTCATGATAAGTTAGGATAATTTAATATAAATATTCATGTTTTATCCTTAATTCAAACCTATACTAATGCAAATACTCTCATTTAGACTGTTTCAACATGCCTGCCAAGTCCAAACGCTCAAAAATTATTTTTACGATTATTGCCATTTTAATCATCGCCTTATTGGCATGGTGGTTTTTAAAACCCAAAGAAGAACTGCCAAGCTATATCACATCTCAAGTCGAGCGTGGCGATATTGAAAATAGTGTGATCGCAACTGGCTTACTCGAAGCGACGAAAATCGTCAGCGTCGGTGCGCAGGCGTCTGGTCAGCTGAAAAAAATGTATGTCGAGCTTGGTGACGAAGTCAAACAAGGACAATTGATCGCACAAATCAACTCAGTGACCCAAGAAAACGAAATCCAAACTGCACAGGCGAGTATCAAAAATCAACAAGCGCAACTGGCTGTTCGACAAGCGACTTTGTCACAGGTGCAAGCAGAATATAACCGTCAAAAGAATATGTATGCGCAAGATGCTACCTCAAAAGCCGAACTTGAATCTGCATTGGCAAGCTATAAAACAGCTCAAGCGGAAATCGTGGCACTCAATGCGCAGATTGAACAATCTCGCTTAACATTGGCGACAGCCCAAGAAGAGCTTGGTTATACACGTATTGTTGCACCGATGGACGGCACAGTGGTGGCAATCGTGACTGAAGAAGGTCAAACGGTCAATGCCAATCAAAGTGCACCAACCATTGTCAAATTGGCAAAACTTGACACCATGACCGTGAATGCAGAAATCTCTGAAGCCGACGTGATGAAAGTGGAAAAAGGTCAATCTGTCTATTTCACCACACTCGGTGATAGCGAGAAAAAGTATTACGCTACGCTACGTCAGATCGAGCCTGCGCCTGAGTCGATCAGTGATGATTCTTCAAGCAGTTCAAGTTCTAGCTCAAGTGAAGCGATTTACTACAATGCACTGTTTGATGTCCCAAATGAAGATGGAAAATTGCGTATCGACATGACCGCACAAGTGTCTATCATTATTGATCAAGCTAAAAATGTGCTGACTATCCCATCTTCAGCGATTGAAACAAAATCTTCTGGCAGCAAGACTTCCTCATCAACTAATAAACAATCTGCATCAAGTCAAAAAGACGCTGGTTCAAACACTGCTAAAGATGGCATAAGCTCGAATCGTCCGACACCATTACAGTTAACCGCTACTGAACAAGCCCTCATTGAGCAAGGCAAAGCGACTCGTGCAATGGTACGTGTCTTACAGGCTGACGGCACTGCAAAGCCGACCCCTGTATTGGTCGGATTGAATAACCGCGTCACCGCACAAGTCCTCAAAGGCTTAAAAGAAGGTGACGAGGTAGTGATCTCAGACAGCGCAGATACTTCGAATGACGCTGCAAAACGTAACAACCGTGGTCCAATGAGAATGTAATCCATGAGTCAGAATCTACAACCTCTACTTGAGGTCAACAATCTGATCCGTGAATTCCCCGCAGGCGAAACCTCGGTACAGATTCTCAAAAGCATTGATCTAAAAATCTATGCAGGCGAATTGGTTGCCATCATTGGTCAGTCAGGTTCAGGTAAATCCACCCTGATGAATATCTTAGGTTGCTTGGATAAGCCAACCTCAGGTAGCTACAAGGTCAATGGTCAAGAAACTGGTCAACTTGAACCTGATCAATTGGCTCAGCTTCGTCGTGAATATTTTGGCTTTATTTTTCAGCGTTATCATCTACTTGGTGATTTGACGGCAACAGGTAACGTCGAAGTGCCTGCGGTTTATTCTGGCGTGAATCCCACCGAACGCCACGAACGCTCATCAAAGATTCTCGGTGATCTTGGGCTCGGTGAACGTCTTGATCATCGTCCCAGCCAATTATCTGGTGGTCAACAGCAACGTGTGTCGATCGCTCGTGCCTTGATGAATGGCGGTGATGTGATCCTCGCCGATGAACCAACAGGCGCATTGGATAAGAACAGTGGCTTTGAAGTGATGCGTATTTTGCGTGAGCTGAATGCCAAAGGACACACGGTCATTTTAGTCACCCATGATATTAATGTTGCGAAAAACGCTACACGAATTATCGAAATTAGTGACGGGAAAATCATTTCCGACCAACCGAATGAACCAACGTATCAAGACGATGAACAACTGATCACAGAACGCCAAACCTTAGTTCGTGAAAAGAAAAAGAAATCTTCGCCACTACGTTCATTCTTAGATCGTCTTGGTGAAGCATTCCGCATGGCACTGATCGCCATGAATGCACATCGTATGCGTACATTCTTGACCATGCTTGGTATTATCATTGGTATTGCTTCGGTGGTATCCGTCGTTGCCCTCGGTAATGGCTCACAAAAGCAAATTTTAGAAAACATCAGCAGTTTGGGCACCAATACCATTACCGTCTATCAAGGTCGGGGATTCGGTGATAACTCTCGAACCGCCTCCAATAAAACCCTCGTTCCCGATGATGCAACAGCCTTGTCAGAACAACCTTATGTCGAAGCAGTGAGTCCGAGTGTCAATACCTCCGTGACTGCACGTTTTAAAGAAACTGAAGCTTCAGCAACAGTCAATGGCGTGGGTGCAAGCTATTTCGATGTCAAAGGTTTAACCTTTGTCAGTGGTCAGGCGTTTGATGAACGTAGTACCACACAGATGAGCCAAGACGTGATCATTGATCAAAATACCAAAGACACGTTCTTTAGTGATGGTACCGATCCGATTGGTCAAGTGATTTTACTTGGTAGTGTACCAAGCCGTGTGATTGGCGTTTTAGACAAAGAGAAAAGTAGCTTTGGTAATAGTGATAGCTTGAATGTCTATTTACCGTACTCGACCGTACTCAGTCGCTTTATGGGACAATCCAATGTCCGTAGCATCATTGTCCGTGTCAAAGACGAATATTCGAGTGCTGCGGCTGAAAATGCCATCTTAAAATTGATCGTACAACGTCACGGTGCAGAAGATGTCTTTACGCAGAACTCTGACAGTATCCGTGAAACCATTGAACAAACCACGCAAACCATGACGCTACTTGTATCATCCATTGCCG
The DNA here is from genome assembly GCF_041911495.1 of Acinetobacter sp. GTDB lineage: Bacteria > Pseudomonadota > Gammaproteobacteria > Pseudomonadales > Moraxellaceae > Acinetobacter. Next base: position 35,938 of record NZ_JAYROT010000038.1, read on the forward strand.
TAATTTCTTTGATCGTCGGCGGTATTGGCGTGATGAATATTATGCTCGTTTCCGTCACTGAACGTACTCAAGAGATTGGTGTCCGCATGGCAGTTGGCGCACGACAAGGTGATATTTTGCAACAATTCCTCATCGAAGCGATTCTGGTCTGTATCTTGGGTGGTATCTTGGGTGTACTCATGGCGCTTGGCATTGGGCAGATTATTAATAAAATCGCAGGTGACTCATTCCAAATGGCATATTCAAGCACCTCGATGATCGCCGCTTTTGTCTGCTCAAGTATGATCGGGATTATTTTTGGTTATCTCCCTGCAAAAAATGCCGCACAGCTTGACCCTGTCAATGCACTTGCTCGTGAATAAATAAGGTTGAATTTTATGTTGAACTCTTTCCAAATCAAAGCACTCCCAAAGCTTAGTGCATTGATCATTCTACCTATTTTATTTACTGGCTGTGTCGCAACAGTAAAAACGCCATATCAAGCACCCAATACCACTGTGCCGACAAATTTTGCATATCAAAATACCTCCACTGGATTGAATGCTGAACAATGGTCTGACCAATGGTGGACGTTGTTTAATGATGCTCAGTTGAATGCCCTAGTGGATCAAGTGATTGCCAAAAACGCTGATCTTGCAGTCGCAGGCATTGCGCTCAAGCAAGCTCGTTTACAAGCTGATCTCACTGCAAATCAACAAGGTCTACGTGTCGGTTCAAGCGTATCGACTGGACACAGTTTTGATTTAAACTCAGGTACTGACAGTGCCAATGGTCTATCGTTAAGTGGCAACGTCAGCTATGAAATTGATCTATTCGGCAAGCTTGCCAATCAAACCCAAGCACAGCGTTGGGAAGCTCTGGCGACCGAGCAAGATTTACAATCGACTGCACAAAGTCTAATTGCGACAACCTGTAATCTCTATTGGCAATTGGCATATTTAAATGAGCGTATGACCGCTGCCGAACAAAGTCTAGCGACCAGTAACAAACTATTTGATCTAGTCAAAGTGCAGTATCAGGCAGGTGCAGTATCAGGCATTGAACTCACTGAAGCAGAGCAAGCGGTACAAAGCCAAAAAGCCACGCTCAGCCAACTACGCCAACAAGTCGTCGAGGCGAAAACTGCGTTGGCTGTACTACTCCATCAACCAGTGCAACAACTCAGCATCGAAATTCCTAAAAAGCTACCGCAGTCCACTTTGCCAAATATTGATGCAGGGCTTCCTGCAACATTGATCGCACGTCGTCCTGACTTACAAGCCGCAGAGCTTCGCCTACGCAAAACCCTTGCAACTAGAGATGCGACTAAAGCGAGCTATTATCCGTCGATTAGCTTAACTGGTTCACTGGGTGCAAGTAGCACATCTTTGACAGAATTGTTGCAAAATCCTGTATTGGCGCTCGGTGCAAGTTTGAGTTTGCCATTTTTGCAATATAACGATATGAAAAAAGACATTGCGATCAGCGAACTGAACTATGAATCTGCGATCATTAGCTACCGTCAGACTTTGTATCAGGCTTTTGCCGACGTAGACAATGCGCTCTCAGGTCGTATCGAAGCCAATGCCCAGCTTAGCGATCAACAGAAAAATTTAGAACTGGCACAAAAAAGTGCTCGACTGAATGAAGTACGCTATCGCAATGGTGCAATTGCCTTGAAGAATGTCTTAGATGCGCAGGAATCCGTTCGTAGTGCAGAAGTGTCTTTGGCGCAAACGCGTTACAATCAATACACTGCCTATGTGACATTGATGCAAGCGTTAGGTGGTTCGCCACTCAAAGCATTGCCGAGTAATGCAAACAATTGATCACTATGGGTAGTAATTAATTATTTTCAAAGTCTAATCCACACCTTATTCAAGCAGTGTGGATTTGCTTTAAAATTTTTGCAATTTTAGCTACATTTAAAGTGAATTAAACTTGTTGCTATTCTTTATTACAAAGTATTAATCATGAAAAACCTTTTATTAGTAGTAGCAACTACAGCATTAATCTCAGCATGTAACACCGCACCACAGCCTGAAAAACCAATCGGCATGGCGAATCCTGCCAGTGTCTATTGCGCTGAAGTTGGTGGCAAAACCATCATTAAGAAAACGCCTGAAGGTGACGCAGGTTATTGCCAATTGCCATCAGGTGAAGTAGTTGATGAATGGGACTATTTCCGTAAAAACCATCCAGAAAAATAATACCGATGCGCCCGATCTAAATCGGTGTGCTTAATGCCCAAATCGCCACAAGCAAAGTCTTGTGATTTTTAACGCTTCACCACTTTTTCCACTTCTTTGATGGTTTGTTTAATCGGCTCATAGTCCAACAGCCACGTGAGATTGATCGAACGCTGACGATGTTGATCTGCCAACAGATCAATCACACTACGCTCACCACGTCCCACCAAATGTTCACGATAGAAGTAATACAGCAAGATCACCGCCGTAAACACCATCACCGCCATCATGATCCAAAAACCTTGTGGTGAGTGCGCTCCCGGCATCACATCAAAGTTCATGCCATATATCCCTGTCAGCAAGGTCAACGGTGCAAACACTGCAGTAATAATGGCGAGGATGCGCATGTTTTCATTGGTCTGATTGGCAATCGCATTAAAGTGAATATCAATCGCCGACTGAATCGCACCGCCCAATCGATGCGTGTGCTTTTGAATCCGTTCAACATGGCTCATCAGATCATTGACTCGCAGCAATAACAGTTCTTGCGTCATCGCCTGTTTTGCATCGACCAAATGATTAAAATTATCAACAATCTCATCACGTAGCTCTTGTAGCATTTCGATCTGTTCTTCACACAGATTTTCCACCTGTTGAAACGCCATATCTTCTTGGAATAATTGTTGCCACTGTTTAAAGCGTCGATTACCTTGTAACAATTCTTGTTGCCAATATTCGACACGACGTGTCAATGGTTTACGAATATCCAGATAACCATCGACCATGCTATTGAGCAATCGAAGCGCCAAATCAATTGGTGTACTGGATAATTTGCGGGGCTTATTTTGCTCATCGATTTGGCGCTGTAGCACCTGATTAAAGCGTTGAATATAGGCTTCGATCGGACGATTGCCCTGCTCTCGCACAGTCACTAAGGCATGCTGACTGAGCAAAAAATTCACTGGCGTGGATGCCAAGCCAAAAACATTATCATGCGTTTCAGCAGCGTTTTGCGCAGTACCGATCTCATCATCTGGGGTAATCAGTTTGCGAAAAATTAATAGATCATAATCCTCAACAGGATCAAACACACAAGGATGTTCAATATTGAGAATATCTTGAAGATGAAACTCATTGATACAAATATCTGTCAGCTGGTGGATATGCTGTTGCCACTGTTCTTTATGCTGCACCACTTCACTGCGTAGACAGTCCACCCATTTAAATAAAAGCTCATGCTCAGTACAACTTTGCTCTGCCAAAAAGACACTTTGTTCCGTGGTATGACGATAAAAATAATAGGTTTGCATGAGTTCTCAAATTTTAAAAATGGGTTTAAACAGAAGAAATATCAAAGTTAGTGCATTTAATCAGCATAGATAGACTAACTCAACTTCACATCAATTTCCCCTATAAAAAAATCCTCACCGAAGTGAGGACTTTCTGTTAAGCAAATTTGCGCAATTTAAAATAATTGAATACTGAGCAATTACGCTTCAGTTGGTGCAACTTGCTCTTGTGGGATGTCTTTCATAGTCAATTTGATACGACCACGGTTGTCGACATCTTGTACTTGGACTTGCAAGATTTGACCTTCGCTAAGGACATCAGAGACATTTGCTACACGCTCATTAGAGATTTGTGAGATGTGAAGCAAGCCATCAGTACCCGGCATGATATTCACGAACGCACCAAATTCAACGATACGAATCACTTTACCAGTGTAAATCGTACCCGGTTCGATCTCAGCAGTAAGTGCTTGGATCTTGGCAACCGCTGCACTTGCAGAGGCTTTCGATTCACCAAATACACGTACTGTACCGTTGTCTTCGATATCGATCGCTGCACCAGTTTCTTCAGTGATTGAACGGATGGTTGCACCACCTTTACCGATCACGTCACGAATCTTATCTGGGTTGATGTTGATCACTTGGAATGTCGGCGCGAACATGTTGATTTCAGGGCGAGCACGTGAGATCACTTTGTTCATTTCGTTCAAGATGTGGATACGACCAGCGTAGGCTTGGTTCAATGCCACTTCCATGATTTCTTCAGTGATGCCTTCGATCTTGATGTCCATTTGCAGTGCAGTAATACCATTGGCAGAACCTGCAACTTTAAAGTCCATGTCGCCAAGATGATCTTCATCACCCAAGATGTCAGAAAGGACTGCGAAACGCTCACCTTCTTTTACTAGACCCATTGCAATACCTGCAACTGGTGCTTTCAAAGGCACACCCGCATCCATTAATGCAAGCGATGCACCACAGACAGATGCCATTGAAGATGAACCATTAGACTCCGTAATATCAGACACGATACGAAGTACATATGGGAAGCGATCTGCTGCAGGAAGGACTGCTTGTACACCACGACGCGCTAGGCGACCATGACCGATTTCACGGCGTTTTGGACCTGTTTCACGACCTGTTTCACCGACTGAGTATGCAGGGAAGTTGTAGTGCAACATGAAGTTGTCAGTTTTTGTTCCAGCAAGGGTATCGACCATCAATGCATCACGAGTATTACCCAAAGTCGCAGTCACAAGCGCCTGAGTTTCACCACGGGTAAACAATGCAGAACCGTGTGTACGACCCAATACGCCGACCTGTACATCGAGCTGACGAACAGTCTTGGTGTCACGACCGTCGATACGTGGTTTACCTGACAAGATATTGTCACGTACGGTACGGTATTTGAGGTCTTCAAATAATTCGTTAACTTCGTCAGCAATACCTGTTTCGTCATTTTCAGGAACGAACTGCGCAACTGCTTCCGCTTGAAGCGCATCAAGTGCTGCATAGCGATCTTGTTTCACTGCAATGGTATACGCTTCTGAGATTTTTGCTTCGAAAGCATCTTTGAGTTTTGCACGAAGGTCTTCATTCTTCTCAGGTGCAGTCCACGTAGACTCTGTTGCACCCGCTGCTTTTGCAAATTCTTGAATGGCTTTGATGGCAATTTGTTGCTCATCATGACCGAACAGTACTGCACCAAGCATTTGATCTTCTGAAAGTTCTTTCGCTTCAGATTCAACCATCAATACCGCAGTTTCTGTACCTGCAACCACAAGGTCAAGTGCAGATTCAGCCATTTGCGCATGGCTTGGGTTCAGAATATATTCGCCATTGATCAAACCAACACGAGCCGCACCAATTGGACCACGGAACGGTGTCCCTGAGATTGCAAGTGCCGCAGATGTACCAAGCATCGCTGCAATATCAGCCTCCATAGTCTTGTCAGAAGACACCACAGAAGCGGTTACTTGCACTTCGTTAAAGTAACCTTCAGGGAACAATGGACGGATTGGACGGTCGATCAAACGAGAAATCAACGTTTCCGCTTCAGATGCACGACCTTCACGCTTACCATAACCGCCTGGGATACGACCCGCCGCATATTGCTTCTCTTGGTAGTTTACAGTGAGTGGAAAGAAGTCTTGACCTGCTTTCGCTGTTGGTTGTGCAACCACTGCAACAAGTACACTGACGCCACCCATAGTGACAAGCACAGAGTTAGCTTGACGAGCAACACGACCAGTTTCTAAAACAACCGTGTGTTGACCATATTGGAATTCTTTACGAACAAGATTAAACATAGACATGTTTTATTTTTTCCTAATTGTTTAATGGGGACTTCGAAAAGCAACCTATCTTGGCAACTTTTTCGATATTCCCAAATACTGGTTTTATCTTTGGTAGAAAGCCCCTAAGGTTTGGCATTGCATCAATCTTTTTTATTTCTATTTTAATCGCGGTAACACACGATATAAATCTCGAAATACTGAATGAAATGCCATGGCAAAGCTTAGAAGCTGTTTTCAACCATTAAAACCAATTTACTTCATACAATGAAAGCCGACTAACCGACTCTCTTTTTTTCGCTCAAGATACAAATTTTCATTTGTGGCTCAAGCTTATACGATTTTTGATCAGATAAAAACCCGAACAAAATCTTTCACGACAAACAAAAGAAGAGGCTTATCGCCCCTTCAATTTATACCAGTCTATTCGTCTTAGTAAGCAACAGCTTAACGACGAAGACCTAGCTCACCGATCAATGCAACATAACGTGCATGATCTTTACCATTTAGATAGTCAAGCAATTTACGACGTTGGTTTACTTTACGAATCAAACCACGACGGCTGTGATGGTCGTGTTTGTGTGATTTAAAGTGACCTTGTAAATCGTTGATTTGAGCAGTTAACAATGCAACTTGCACTTCTGGCGAACCAGTGTCATTTTCAGCACGTGCAAATTTTGCGATGATTTCTGCGCGATCTTGGTTAGTTAAAGCCATCATGTATCTCCGAGATGCTTAAAAGTTCTATGAGCGATATTTCAAGTAGTTCAGATGAGTTGAAACGATTCATCAAAAATACCTATGCCGTGCATCACTACAGCAAGTGCGACATTCTAATGTAATTCGGCTTTCTTTGCAAAAACATTGTGGTAATTTTCCAACATATTTTAAGCTGCAAAACAATAAAGCCGATCCCTTTCAAGATCGGCGTTATTGTTTAGGCTAACAACATTATTTTATTATTATTTTTTCGATCTCATCCCTAAGACCTGCTTTGATTCATCTCTTTCTGTTGTAACACACCCCTGTGTTCTTAAAAACCAATTTAGTTGTGCTAAATCGATTTGATAGACGCATTTTGTCAAATGATGCGTTGCAGGAGCATGAGAAATATTGGACATTGGTTGTAAGGAATTACTTACACAAATATATAATATATAATATATAATAATTTCAATATGTTATCGCTTTTTAATTTTCCAAAGATTGTCATTATTTTACTTTTTATGTCATATGACAGTTTTTGACATTTGTCGTAATTAGTCAATAAATTTGATTAATTTTCATACAATTTGATGCGAAAATACTGTGGTCCTCATGCGTTTTGGATGAAGTTGTATCAATGATCTATTTCAGGCAAAATAAAAGCCCTATAGTCTCTCCCAAAACTATAAGGCTTAAGGTACTGCAATCTCTGCTGAGATAGAGTTTCACTTACGTCACTGTAAGTCCGCAAAGTCTCTCGACCGTTTGTACTATTTGGTTGCGGTACGCTTAATCATCCATAACTAAGTAGTGAGTTCATCATCGCAAAAGTCTGCGAATCCGACCAGTGGCGAATCACCCTGATTGTTGTAAGCATTTACTTACACGTTCGCAACATTATTGTTCTCATCGTTGCTTTTTCCTTGCAAGTTTTACAATCCGTTACTTTCGATCGCCCGAATAATTTGTGCGCTAAGCCCGCTCTGACGCTGTGTCCGCACGGCTAGACTATGCTCAAGCATGGTGACGGAACTGAATAGGCTCACCATTTTCTTCGCCCGAGTAATCGCTGTATAAAGTAACTCTTTACCCATTAATCGCTGAGCCGATTGATCGAGCACCACTGCCACATGATCAAACTCTGAGCCTTGTGATTTGTGAATAGTCAGCGCAAAAGCGGTCTGAATACTTTGTGGCAATCTCGCCACAGCAAGCCATTTGTCCAGACTCGGGAAATACACTTCAAGCTGTTCACGCTTATCGGGGTGCGGTAGACAAATGCCAATATCGCCATTCGACAAGCCAAGCTGATAATCATTACTATTCACCATCACCGCACGACCCACAAACCATTCACTGTCTTGTACCAGATTTAAGGCGTGTTTGAGATGTTGGGTCATGGCAAGGTTAAGCTGCGCTAAACCGAGTGCGCCGTGACGCATTGCCACCAAAATCCGATATTGATCAAAAATTTGAGCAACATGTTGATGGTTCACTTTGCCTTCAAGATAATCTTTTAAAATCGAAAAATATGCCTGATAGCCAAGTGCCAACTGTCGATAAATCGAAATCAACGTAGATGTGCTGAGTGGCGTATTTTCAGATTGCTCCAGTAGATAAAAACCCAACCAATCGACATTGACCTGCTCTAATTTTGGAATCTCATTACCGATTTTAAGCATCTGCGGTTGAGCTTTTTCTAGAAAATCTGCATAACTCGGTCGATCTGTAGCATAGATCAATTTGGCAAATTGACCAATTTTGGCATCATCGACAAAACGGCGACTATGCTTCAATTGCACATGGCACTGTTGCAATGCAGGGACTTGCTGAAAGTCTGCGAGTACATAACCGACATCTACAGATGTAAGCTGATTCGCATCCCCCAATATAATCACCCGAGTTGGTGCTTGGATCGCATCAAATAATAGCTTCGCCAAGTGCAAATCCAGCATCGATGCTTCATCGACCACGATCACATCGAAGCCCAATGGTCGTGACGCATCAAAGCGTGATACACCACGTTCGCCAATACCAAGTAAGCGGTGAATGGTCTGTGTCTTTTGGTGGGCAAAGTCAGGATGGTATAAACCCGCATCTAGCAGTTTCGGATTTTGAAAAGCCTTTTGCAAAGCCTCTTGCATACGCTGTGCCGCTTTTCCTGTCGGGGCAACCATGGCGATGCGCATGTCTGGATAGATTTTTTTCAACACCGCAACGATATGCGTCAACACAAATGTTTTACCTGTCCCCGGTCCACCTGTGATTAAACTGAATGCAGAATTAACACCCTGAGCAAGTGCCTGCTGTTGATAAGGATCTTCAAATAAACTGCGATAATCATTTAAATCCACTTGCTCCACTTGCTCTGACAATAAGCTTGCAATGCGCTGTGCCAAAGTCTGCTCATACGCCCAATAACGCTGTAAATACAATCGCCCATGACCCCAAAACATCGGTTTTAATTGCTTTATAGTAAATAATTCTTGCGCTTGATATTCACTGACATCTAATAAAAAGTCGTTGATATTTTGCGGTTTTTCAGTCAGTGCAATACAGCTATCACCACGTTCTAATGCTTCACTTAAAGCAAGTAAATAATTTTTCACAAGCGATTGATTTTCTTTGTTTAAATGATGATTTTGTGTATTGATTTGAGATAAATAGCCACTCCACAAAGTCGCCCATGTTGGTGTTTCAGAATCGTTTTGAGTTGATGTTAACTTTTGATTAATCACTCATTTATCCTCTTTCAATATATCGTTATCCGCATACTTATCCACTGAGTTACCCACACACTTATCGACATAGTTATCTACAAGACTGTCAACACCCTTATAAACAAAGTTATCCACTGTTTTTTTTGGAAATTTATAATATGATGACAATTACAGTACTTTTCACCGATATTAGCGCACTATACACATGGTTTTGCACATACTTTTACACAAAGTTATCCACAGCACCATTATTTACAACATTGCCACCAAGCAATTGATCTAACTCAAGAATTAAATCTAAATCCGCTTGCCAATGCAGTACACCATAGCTTTTTTGTGGATGACTTGATAATTCCGTGGGTTGCATCCCTCGAAGATATAAGTAATTCGCCGAGCCAAGATGATTGTCAGGCTGATAATCCGCTAGACGTGTCGATAAATAGCGATGTAATGCAATAAGATAAAGCGATGCTTGAAGCCAATAACTCGAATGACGCATATTTTCACTGATCTGTGCATGATCATAATCTTGCACATATTCGCCTAGAAAATTACTTTTAAAATCAGCGATGTGGTATTTCATACCATCAAAATAGACCAAATCGATTGAGCCATTCAGATAGCGTGCAGTATCGGCATGATCAAACTCAGGCAAATCTAAACCATGCTTTGCAAACAGCTGATGAATGCGATCCGTGTCAAAACGCCGATCTGCCAATGCGAGATAAAATGGAAACTCATGGCTACGATTGCCACGCTGTAATTGCGCCAGTGTCAGACCATCATGCAATGGTGTGGACAACACTTGTGTTATCCACAGATGTAGTGCGCTTTTTAGCCACGTATTCATTTCTTCTGCATCAGATTCTGGGAAATCTTTGGCATAGGCATCGCACAAAGTTGACCATAAACCGTATTGATTCATCTTGGATTGCAATTGCTTCGTCCAGTATTGATCGTTTTGAAAATCAATGACTTCAAACAATTCATGTAAGTAATTTCCTGCATTAGTGCCTTTGGGAAAATGCCTACGAATCCAATCGAGTTGGGTCAAGTCACTTGCTTGCATCGGTGCAATCGTCGAAACTTCTTCCGTAAAAATAATTGAACTTTCGAGTGCAATTTCATCTTCGGCAGGCATTATTTGTAAGGTGTTATCTGCAATTTGATCAAGTAATTGTCCATGACCGCCCTGCTGATGCACGGCAATCGCACTAAAACTGGTGCGAGTCTTCGGATAAAAACGCTGTGTTGGATAATCCATCGCATTTAAGGTCTGTACTTGGTGCTTGCTTGGCACATAGCGCTGATCCATGATGGCTTGTGGAATCTGGAAATTTTCCGCTTTTAAACTCTCGTGCTCAAACGCATCCGCCTGAGCATCGAGCCAAAACTTGATCCCACCTTTATATTTTTTCGGCTTGGAAACGACAGGGAAATAGGCATAGAGCCGATAACTGGCACGGGTGATCGCCACATACCACAGCCGATGATTTTCCGCACAAAACTTCTCAATATTGGCTTGTTGCGCTTCGTCATTATCCGCAATCGCTGCTTGGGAAATGGCAATAATCCGCTCTTGCGCTTTGTTGTCTTTTTCAGTGCCGACACCATCTTTATCCGATTGATAAAAGGCGAGCTTTTGTTTGGACAAGTCGATGGTTTGACTGGCTTTCATCAGAAAAACAATTTTAAACTCCAAACCTTTCGACTTGTGAATAGTCATCAAATGCACACCTGACTCACTGCTCAGCTTGCGCTCAAGTTCCCATTCCCGCTGTGCAGGCGAACCGAGTTGCAGTTGATACCAATGCAACACATGCTGTAAACCATGCGACTGTTGCCCCGATTGCTGACTGATGAGCTCAACAATATGTCGTGTATTGACGATACTTCGCTCGGCATCCATCCCCATATTCTGCGCAAGGTTTTGCCAAAATTGATACTGCGTCGCCAAATATTGCCATGCCACCAAAAAGCCTTTGCTGAGCCACAGTTGTCTTGCTTGGCGGAACTGTTGCATATGTTGACTTAAAGCATCGGCATCATTGGAAAATCGCAGAAAATCCGATGCTTTTACGCCGATCAATGGCGTCAGTAATGCACGCTTGAGCACCGCATCTCGTTCAGGGCGTTCGATCGCCACCAATATCGCTGCCACATCTTTCGCAGCCGCACTTTCAAAGACACTGCGCTGTGCCGTGCGATTGACATCAATGCCAAGTTTTTCTAACTGTTTTTGTACTTCGCTGAGTTGATGATGACTATTGGCAAGTACGGCAATATCACTGGCTTCAATCTTTATTTTTTCATCATCATCTTGTAGAAACAGTTTGTCTTGTTGCGCATAAATCAACAATTCACGGATTTTATGCGCAATCAGATAGGCTTCATTGGCATCTTTTTCTAGCTCGACAAAGCGTAATGGTTGCAAATCAGGTTTGCCATGTTCTACCAAATAGCTTGAGCCATCTTTACCTGCGTGTGCAGGATAATAATCAATTTCCTCGCCAAATTGCATTTGCCGTTGAAACAGCGCATCGACCGCTTCAACCAAGCGAGGTGTAGAACGAAAATTATGCTGTAAGCGGTAGAAACTACCCTGCTTCGAGGTAATATCATTAAAGGCATTGAGATAGGTCAAGACATCACCGCCACGGAAGCCGTAAATCGCCTGTTTCGGATCGCCGACCGCAATAAAACAACCTTGCGTATAACGTGTCGCATCACGCCACACCGCTTGCAACATATTGTCTTGTTCTTGGTTGGTATCTTGAAATTCATCCACCAAAATAATCGGATAGCGTTGCTGAATCGCCTCTGCCAAGACTTTACCACGCTCGCCTGTCAATGCATCGCTCAGGCTACGAGTCTGTTGGCTAAAGGTGGTTTCACCTGACTGATACAACAAATGTGGGAGCTTTTGTTTAACCTGAACAGTCAGGTAATAATGCAGATATACATCAAGCTGTGTTAATTCCTGATGGATTTTTTGGCTCTGTTGACAGAGCGCAAATAAGGCTTGAATCAATGGATTTTGATAAAATTTTTGTAAGACATCTTCAGGACATTTTTTTGAAAAAATCGTTTCTCGGACTTGTCCTTTAGAGTCTAAAAAGATTTGATAAATCTGTTGAAAAGCACTTTGTACTGAGGCTTGAAAATAGCTTAATGGATGATTTTTATCGAGTTGCTGAATGGCTTTGGGCACGACATCAGCAAAAATATGATGAAATTTATCATTGCGAAAAGACTGCTTGCTGACAAAGGCATAATACTCACCTTTTAAATCAAAATATGGCGCAAGTTCAAACAAATTATTTTCATTATAATGTTTAATCACATCAGCGACATAAGGTTGAAAATCTGCCAAATTAACCTTTGGTTCATCGACTGCTTGCAACTTGGCTTGGTTAAAATTCAAGGTGTTCTGAATGGTGCTGAGATAATGATCTACCGATCCGAGATGACGGCTCATCAGTAGCACATCGACCAACTCTTGAGGCTGCTGTTGTAGCCATGCACGTAGCTCGTCATGCACCAGTTGATAGGGATATTGTTTTTCATTTTCAGCGATTTGCCGTATTTGCACCTCGCCACTATCAAAGGCAAATTCACGCAACGTCTTTTGAATAAAACTATCAATCGTACCAACAAACAGCTCATCTAAACTGTCAATCACCAGTTTTAAACGATTGGCTAAATAGACAAAATTGTGTGTTGAATTTTCATCCTCTTGCGGATTATTTTGATTGGAATTTTCCAGTTTAAACTGCTTAAAAATAATCTGCGCCAAAGGATCATTAAGCGACGCTTCCGCCTGTGTGATTTGCTCCTCGCGATGAAACGACTGCCACACTTTCGCATGGCTGTAAATTTCCTGTAGACGCTTACGAATCCGAGATTTTAGTTCCGCCGCCGCTGCACGGGTAAAGGTTGTGGCGATCACTTGGCGAGGCAAATACTTCTCCACCAAGATACGCACCATCAGACTGGATAGCGTCCACGTTTTGCCTGTCCCTGCTGAGGCTTCGATCAGATGCAGACCACTGAGTGTTAAATGCTTCAGCGGTTGATCTTGATAGTGCACAGAGGCTTTCATATTGGAAGTCATACGTATTCGCTCCTATGCCGTAATCAATTTAAGATGGTTTAGCATCGGTTTATATAAGCGTACCGCATACTGCTCGGTATGTTGATTGAGCAGTTTTGCCGCCTCGTCAGGTGCAATTACTAAAGCCCAATCAGGCGATAATGATGAGCCTTGATCACTATAGGCATTTTCAAAATCAGCGTGATAATAGTTTTGTCCTAACCAGCGTTTTTCGATGTCTTTAAACTTAGCCACATATTCCACACCATCATCATCAACGTCAAACTTCAACTGCTTGTCACCGACTTGGGCAAAAATCGCAGGTGGCAAGGCAAAGGCTTGATTTTGTTGCATAGTCCAGACTTCAAGCCAATCCTGTAGATGTTCCTGCGCTTTTTCTTGGCTAAGTCCTGAGAAAATTAATGTCATATTTTTAAATAGCGCAATGCGCTGCAAATCATCAGCTTGATCGGCATAAGCACGCCATAAAAGATATTGCAACCAAATCGACAGCGCACGTGCACCATGACAGCTTGATGCGGTCAGGCTAACCCAATTCGTGGCGGATTCATCACTTGGAATTTGAATATTGAGTTGTAGCTGTTCGTCCAAAGGCATGGTTTTGGTGGTTAATGGCGTGACTTGACCACCAAAATTACTGAGCCGTTCCAGCACTTGATCGAGTTCACTCTGCGCCTGTTGCCATGTGGCATTTTGCATTTTGCCAATCGGCATTTTGTCTTGTAATAACAGTAAATCGGTGGATTCAGTCGATAAAACTGCATCACTCTCTAGTGTGTTATTTTCTAAAAAGCACTGCTGTAAATAATCTCGCACTGCATATTTTTGCAAACCGCCCAATTGTAATGGCTCAAAACTTTCAAAAGCATCAACACTACCCACATTGGCAATGCCTGCGTGACGCAAGAAATGCTGTGCAGGATGCGACAAGTCTTTGATCCATTGCGACGCATCCATGATTTGTACGGCTGTGCTTGTTTCTACAGGTGGCTGATCCAACCAAAAGAATTGCGTATCAGACGGCTGTTGAATCTGCTGTGCCACTTGCCACCACTGCGAGCGATAACGTTGAACTTTGGCATCGGTAAAGCCTTTTGGATCAAAAGGTTGTAATGGATGCACTTTATAGATCGATGATAAATGACGTGGAATCACTAAGCCTGATTCTTCGATAAATGGTTTTTGCTCAACATGTTGATCTGATGATTTTGCCACGATCAAATCTAGATGTTGTACCAACTCTTGCACGATACTCGACGGGTCACGCACCTCGGCATCTTGCACATCGAAGCCATTATAAAACAGCCAAAATTGATCCTGCGCCTGCAATAAGGCATCCAAAAACGCACCCTGATCATCTTCAAGCCGTGAGCGATCACCAAGTTCCGCTTGCAATAGTTCCATCAAATCAAACGGAATATGTGCATCACGATTCGGGAACGTGCCTGTATCCATATTCAGACAAACGACGAGTTGATACGGTAGTGGACGTAGCTGTCCAATCTGCGCAAAGGTAATATGCCCTGTTGGCTCAGTTTGCGAGACTTTGTGCGATAGCGTGGATTCAATCTCGTCTAAGACGAAAGACAGAGGCAACCGCACTGACTGCGAATCCGTAACTTCAATAATGCGCTTAAACTGATGCAAAGCATCTTGCACATAACGCCAGCCTGTACAAATTTCAAAATCGCTAATATCCGTATCTAGTAAAGCAACTGATTCTGACAAAGTCTGTTGCTGATCAATCGCTTGCGGTGTGAGCCAATCACGGTGACTGTCTAAATCATGATGGATTTCAATCAGTTTGCCGATCAATTCAAAATCAGCAGTTTGCACGGCCTCTAAACTCAAAATCTCATCAAACAAGGCATGTTCAGGCATGGCAATCGCCAATGCTAGTCGATCTAGCGCATAGCGAAAACTAAAGCGAAAATCTTGATCATCTGACGCAAGACTTTGTGCAAGATGCACCTGATCAAAACCACGTTTAAATCCTGCCAATTCAAGCAGTTCCAACATGCGTTGTACTTGTTCAAAGGTCAGGGAAAAGCGTTGTAAAGTCGCAGGTAAACTCAACCAATCAGCAAAATATTCGAGGCTAAAACGCTGATGCAACAGTTTGTAGCGCAAAGTAATGGATTGCCACAGTTGCAAAGCATCTTGAATCGGCACACCTGCGATTTTTACTGGAAGCATCGGCGCAGGAATTAACGCATCATTTTTAACTGCTGAATTGACGGATAAATTTGCATGATGCGTCGTTTGATGCGTTGAATGAAATACGGTGCGAATTTGCGTTTCGATTTCAGATAGATTCGGTACAAGTACCACAATATCACTCGGCTGACGCATCTGCGCTGTATCGGCACTGAGCCATTGGGTGAGTTGATCTTTCAGCACTTCAAGCTGACGCATGGTCGAATGGCAGACGTGAATCTGAATCGAACGATCATCATCCGTTAAAACATAGCTGTCCGCTACAGGCTCACGTAAATGCAATATATCGGATTGAATTTTCGAGAGTAAATGCTGTGGTTCAATCTCGACAAAGTGATCTTGCCAATCACCCTCTTCACCGCCTGCAAGCTGACTCAGCAATGCGCCAATATCACGGGCTTGCTTACCGAGCCTCGTCAGTAGCGGATGACGAGATTCGTAATAGACCGCCGCATCGGGATATTTCAGCTCATACTTGGCTTTCCAGTAGGGATCGACGCTGTCCGCCCAATACTCTTGCGACGGTGCATAATGGTAAATTTTAATTTGGGTGTACTGCGCCAATCGTCTTAAAAAATTCAGTTGTGACGGTGGCAATTCCAACAAAGTAAAAATATAAATCTGCGCTGGTAAACGGCGAACCGCTTGCTCGGCAAATTCACCTGATAAGGTCTGCCAAAATGCCTGATCAATGCTTTCGATCTGCTGGAAATCTTCGGCAAATTCCTCATGCCAAATAAAGCGTTGCCACTGTTCCAGTTGCTGGGCTTGTTGGACTTGATAATTCACTGCTTCGGGTTGGACTTTTTCCGAGTCTTTTTGCCCAACTTTTTCAGGATTGCGTAGCCATTTCTGCACTAGAATTTCTTGATCATTTCCCCAACGATGTAGCCAATTCTGTCGACAACGGCATTGCGCTGCGCCCGATTTGCTCAAGCCGTAAAGCTGTTCACAGCTCTGTACGCACTGCCCACGATAGACGATGTAATTGGCAAATAAGCGTGAAGTCTGATCAGCAATCCAATACAGCAGATTTTGTTGTTTTAAACTGCGTTGTAAGGCATTTTCGATGGCATCACTATGCTGTCGTACCCGTTGAAATAATCCATATAAGGCATGATCGCTTGGTACTTTTTTTTCAAAATAACGATTTAAAAATAGATAAATACGCCATTTCATATTGAGCATTTGCGGGGCTTTTAAAATCGGCTCTTGTCCAAGTACCGCTTGATAAAGTTGCCATTGCAAAGTACGCAATTGACTAAATTCGATATTGGCGCTGATGCCTTGTTGCTCGGCGAATCGTTGTTGGAGCCATTGTCCAATGCCGTGATTTGGCACCACAATTTGGGTACTTTGCAAAAGACTTTGCGCAGAAGTTTTCGGCTGAAATGCATCCTGCATCAAAGTGTGGAGTAACACTTCAGGTCGCTGACTTTGCAGAATATCAATGCCCATATTTAGCTCTAAAATTTATAAATTTATTGGAAAATGAACGGTATTCATCCTAACCAAATTTATGGCAACTGACCATCATTTCAGGTTGAAATTCATTAAATAAACGACACGTATTGTCGTCATAAAGTTGAAGCATTTTTTCTCATAATCCTCTCAGATACATATTGAAAATAGAGAAGTACTACACATTTTTGCAATTTCATGGCAAAGTAATTTTCAGCTAAATTCAACGCTTACATTTTAAATCTACAGCACAAGGACAGACTTCGTGAAAATTAAAAACACACCGAATGCTATCGACCCAAATCTTGACCTTGAAAAAGCACGCCAAGACAGTTTAGAGCTAATTAATAAGCGTGCTTATGTGTCCGCAGGTGCTGCGATGGTACCGATTCCATTATTTGATTTGGTGGTCGATCTCGGTGTGCTGAGTACATTATTACCCGAGATCAATGCCAAGTTTGGACTGGCGCCTGAACAAGTCAGTGTTTACGACCCTAAAACCAAAGAGGTGAACTGGAAAGAACTGCGTAAACGTGGCTTTGAATTATCAAGTTTTGTCGTCGCCCGCACCGCAGTGAAGCAATCCATCAATGGTCTACTTGGAAAATTTGTGACCAAACAAGTGACTAAGTTTATTCCGTTTGGTGGTTCATTGGTCGCAGGAACGCTCGGCTACATGATCCTGAAGAAGATCGCTGAAACTCATATCGAAGATTGCTATGAAACAGCAAAACGATTGCAAGATTCAAGTAATCGTAAAGTGGTCGGTACGCAGTAAAATTCTCTTGAATATGCAAATCTCAAATGAATAAAAAGCCTCTACTTAGAGGCTTTTAATCGCTCAAGGATATGCTCAAGTACCGCAATCCGAGCACTATTTTTATCATTAGTCGCCACGATCTGCCACGGAGCGCAGTCGGTTGAGGTATGCTCAATCATATCCGCCGCCGCTTGTAGATACTCATCCCATTTTTCTCGATTACGCCAATCCTCATCGGTAATTTTAAAGCGTTTATGCGGTGTCACTTCACGGGCTTTAAAGCGTTTCTCTTGCTCGTCTTTGTCGATCGCCAGCCAAAACTTAATCAACACGGTTTGGTTGTCCATCAAATCTTGTTCAAAGCGGTTAATTTCTGCATAAGCACGCTTCCATTCAAAGGGCTTGGCAAAGCCTTCAAGTCGTTCAACCAAGACCCGCCCATACCAAGAACGGTCAAAGATGGTAATGTCACCGTTTTTAGGTAGTTTCGTCCAAAACCGCCAAAGATACGGACGGCGTAATTCGTATTTTTCTGGCGCTCCGATGGTATAAATATCATATTCACGTGGATCAAGTTTTTTGATGATGCGCTTGATCGCACCGCCCTTGCCTGCTGCATCCATGCCTTCAAACACGATCACCACATTGCGCTCATCTTGACGCATGGCTTTGGCGACTTTTTTACTCAATGCTTTGAGCTGATCTTTATAGTCATCTTCAGCGAGCACTTCTTCGTCAAATTGAGTCAATTCTTCTGGAATTTTTGATTTTTTCCAACGTCCTGTGATGGCGTCAGGGATAATTTCAGATAAGGGTTGCTTTAATGCAGAGAGTACGACTTGGGCAAATTGTTGATCACGCCGTTCTTCATCTTCACCATCAATACAAATCCAATCGTCGGTGAAATGTGAGCGCAATTTTTGCAAGGTGTCATATTGCTTTTGACTACGCCAATCTAAACCGTGCAGTTGTTGCCATTTTTGTACGCTTGGATCAAGTTTGTCTAAGCGTTTTTGCAAAGCTTTCCAAGACAGATCAAACCAAATCTTGACCACATGCACATGATTGGCTTGCAGATCGAGCTCAAATTCACGCATGTTTTGTACATAATTTTTGAATTGTTCGGTATTGATCGGCTCGGATACGTGCATAGCCGTCGCCAACAGATCACTATACCAATTGCCAAATAAGAGCTTCATCTGACCTTCGGCAGGAATAAAACCTGCATAAGGTTGCCAAAATGGTTGCGATTGCGTCAATGGATGAGGTACTTCGGCTTTCACCATCAGATAGCGTGGATCAACCCATTCACGAAGCTGTTGCACAGCTTCTCCTTTGCCCGCAAGCTCAATACCGCTGATGAGAATCAAGACACTTTTGCCTTTGATACTGCCTCGCCCTTCTCGCAGTTGAAACTGTGCTTCGATCAAATCTGCGGAGAGTTCATCTTCATCACGGATTGCTAATTTTCCCAATTGCTCGGCGCTTAGACACGGCATCAACCGTGGCAAGTTTTCTACGATTTCCCCTTGCCCCGCCTGATCAGCTTGTTTATTTTTTGACGTTGACATGCTGTATTTACTCCGAATCTAAACCCTTCTAAAAAATCATCAAAGGACTGCGAAAATATTTGCGCTAAAAATACACTATTCAAATCCCACCACTTTCTTTTATACTCTTTTCAGCCACATGTCATGTTAAAAATATGTTAAAAACTGAACAACTTGCACACTACCTAAAGCAATATAAACAGCTCAGATTTCACCAGTCACCAAAATTGAAGTCATTGACATGGCAGGTTGCCCTGTGGCAAAAACAGCGCATGCAAAACGTGCATGGCAACTTATTTCAAAACGTGGCTTATCAAGAACTTGCCGATTTTTTCCAAACAGAATTATACAATTTCGATGCCTTAGATGTGCTTGATGGGCAACTTTCACTCATGTTGAAACAAAAGGTGAAACTTGATCACTGGCTTCCGAATGAAATTTTGGAATCTCTCGTCGAAGCGATGCAATTGGCACTGCTGACCATCAAACTTGATCAACAACTTGCAATACATCTGATTCGTCAAAAACGTGAACTCAACGATGAAAATCTCATTCTCATCTCGCTCGAAGTCAATCAAAAAGCAAATCGCTTACGTCAGCTTAAACTCTTTCAAAGTGTCAGTCACCAACTCTCACGACATGCACAATCGTTATTGCTTCGTACTTCGTTAAAACTGGCAAAATCCAAACTCAAAGAGCGTGGCTTTGCACCGATGTACCAGTATCTCGATCATAGTTTTCGAGTGATGAGAAGTAATCGCCAAGCCAAAGATTTTTTTATTCATTATGCACAACAAGAACAATGCTTTTTAGATTATTTGGTCAATGTCAAACCAACTGACCTCAATGTATATTATGATGCTGCATCTCAGCAAATATGTCGTAAGCACATCGAATCTTCCGCACAACCGCTTTAAACTTTTTTATTCTTTTTTTTTGAGGTTTCTATGTCTAAGTTTGACTTTTTACAACAACAACTTACCGATTATCAAAACCTACAAAGCCACCAAGATCAAACTTTAGCGTCGAAATTATTACAAGTCCAAATATGGCAAAAAGCACGCATGCAACACACACATGCTGATTTTTTTGCAATACCTGAACATCAGCCAATGGCTCATTATTTTCTCAATCGTTTGTATGGTGCAGATGACTTCAATGAATTAGCACGTCAAATTGACCGTTTTATTCGCAACTCACACACTGTAGAAAAAATTATCCCTAAATCTGCCTTACAAACAGGTGATGCAGGTGTTGAACTTGCGATTTTGGCGATTCAGCTTGATGAACAAGTGGCGAAGTATTTATTGGAAAATTATCCTACCGACACCCCACTTGATGACGAAATGATGCGCCGTGCCTATCTCGCAGTCGATCAGTACGCACCTCGCTTACATCAAATGGAGCTATTAGAGCTACTCGGCACGAAACTCGATAAATATGTCCGTTCAACCATGGTCAAAACAGCATTTAAACTGTCTAAAGGCATTGCTTATCGCTATGAAGCAAATACCATTTATGACTTTATTGATGATGGCTTTAAGGCGATGGCACCACTCGGTTCTGCTCAGGATTTCATTGCGACTTTTACTAACAAAGAAAAGCAAATCATTGATGCCGTACATTCAGGACATCCAACGCCATTTCAGCTTTAATCAAAATATTGAGATACGGTCACAGCGATTGATTTTGTCATGATCGTCGTTTACATCAACAACTTGCTAACAGCGCGTAGATTGCTTGCACAAATTTGCAAATATAGGCATGTTGATGGACTTTGATTATGTTATCTTTTCAACATCTATTTATGTCCGTATTAAAAACGCCTGAGGAGTGCGATATGTCTAGCGACAATCAAAACAGCGATAGCCATGATAAAAATAATCAGCAAAAGACCAGTCCATTTCTCACTGAAACACTCCCACAAGGCACACCACAAGGTCAGCAACAAAGCTTAGAATTACTTGGCGGTGTTGGTGAAAGTAAAACCAATACAGGCGCAATTCCAAAATACAACCTACCTCGTGGTGCCAATACAGGCAATGTCGGTGCAACCACGCACTTTGGCTACAAAACTGTCGATAGCACAGAGAAAGAACAAAAAGTCGCAGAAGTTTTTCACTCCGTTGCCAGTAAATATGACTTGATGAATGACTTGATGTCTTTTGGTATTCATCGTCTTTGGAAGCGTTTTGCCATTCAAATGTCAGGTGTACGTCGTGGTCAGCATGTGCTCGATATCGCAGGCGGTACAGGCGACTTGGCAAAAGTATTTAGCCGTGAAGTCGGTGAGACTGGTCATGTGGTGCTTTCAGACATTAACGAATCCATGCTCAATGTCGGTCGTGATCGTTTGCTTGATGCAGGTTGTACCAATGTCGATTTCGTCCTTGCCAATGCCGAAACTTTAGAGCCATTTGCTGATAATAGTTTTGATCTCCTGACCATCAGCTTTGGTCTACGTAATGTGACGGATAAAGATGCGGCACTGGCTGCGATGTATCGTGTACTCAAGCCAGGCGGTCGTTTGTTGATTTTAGAATTTTCAAAACCGATCTTTGAGCCATTATCAAAACTCTATGATCTGTATTCATTCACCGCTTTGCCTGTGATGGGGAAATTGGTCGCCAATGATTCAGAAAGCTATCGCTATTTGGCTGAATCAATTCGTATGCACCCAGATCAGCACACCTTAAAACAAATGATGCAAAATGCAGGCTTTGATCAGTGTGATTATCACAATCTGACCGGTGGTATAGTGGCAGTACATCGTGGCTTTAAACTATAGTCAGAGAACTTAAATCCTGCTACAGCGTTAACCTCGCTTGAAGTACTATCTGTACACCTTCGCTCGGTTGCCTTGTATCAGAAATTAATTTCATAGACTATATAAATCAACAAGCCATTCCATTCAAAAGGGAAAAAATAAAGACATGTGGTCAATCCTTGCGCTCGGTGCATGTGAAAAACTCATCAATGGCATCATCAATAGTGATGCCATCACCCGACTCAAGCTCGATGCACTACACGGGCAATGCTTGCGTGTGGTGATCGATCAGCCACAGCTCAGTGTCGATACGTTTTTTGATCAAGGTAAAATCCGTCTTGAACCAACTGCGCTTGGACAGGCAGAAAAGCATCTTTCTAAACCGAGCATATTTGAGCAACGTCCATTTGATCATGCAGAAAAAGTCACGGAAGCCACAGCCACTTTGCATGTGAAAAATGTGGTGGAATTGATCAAACTCATTACTACAGATAGTGATCAACTCGGTACGGTTCCATTGCAGGGTGATTATCATTTGCTCTTTGCTTTAAAAGAAATCATTGCTCAGCTTGATATTGATCTGGCTTCACGCTTAAGTCCGTGGATTGGTGCAACGGCTGCGCATGAGCTCGGCAAAGTGCAGAATGTGCCAAACCATCTCGCCAAGACATTGAAAAGCGCTGAGTTTATGTTTAGCGACAGTATTCGAGAAGATTCAGGCGTATTTGCATCACGATGGCAGATGGATGATTTACAGCGAGAAACCCGTCAGCTCAATCAATCCTTAGACCGCTTAGAAGCCAAAATGGCTGAACTGAATGCAGGGTTTTCAACTGACTCTGAACATAATCAACCCCATTGAAAAAACATTAGACTAGGATTTGCTCGGTATGGTGCCACATCTGACTCGACTTTTAGAACTATGGCGCATTGCGGCGCATTATCGTTTGGATACACTGATTCCTGCCGATGAATTGCCTGCAAAAGCACGCCAGATCGTCAAGTTGATTCGTGCCAATCCTGCGGCGTGGTCATCTCGTGAAAAGCGCAATCCACTGAAGTTAAAACAAGCCTTAGAGGACATGGGACCATTGGCGATCAAGATGGGACAATTGCTCTCGACACGCCGTGATTTGATTCCGCCTGAGATTTTATCGCAACTGACTTTGTTGCAAGATCAGGTTAAACCCTTTGCGGTGGATGTTGCTAAAACTCGCATTAGTGATGCCTTTAAAGCCGATCTAAATACTTTATTTCAACGCTTCGATGAGCAACCACTGGCTGCCGCCTCGATTGCGCAAGTGCATACCGCAGCGTTTCATGATGGACGAGAGGTGATCGTCAAGGTCACCCGTCCTGAGATTCGCAAGCAGATTTTACGTGATTTTGAGATTTTGACGTGGCTTGGTACTTGGCTTGAGCAGCGCCTTGAAGCGGCTCGTGCTTTGCATATTAGCGAGATTATTCAAGAATATCGTGCGGTGATTTTGAATGAGCTTGATCTGACCATTGAGGCAGATAATACTCGCCGTATGCGTCATTACTTCACTGGCTCAAGCATGATGTATGTGCCTGAAGTCTATATGGATAGTACCGATGTGATGGTCGCTGAACGCATCACAGGTGTGCCGATTTCCGACACAGAAACATTTGATCGACTCGGTATGGATCGTGCAGATTTGGCGGAAAAAGGCTTAACTATCTTTTTCACCCAAGTTTTTCGGGATAACTTTTTCCATGCTGATATGCACCCTGGTAATGTCTTTGTTGAAACCTTAAATCCGCAAAACCCACGCTATATTGCGCTCGACTGCGCTATCATGGGCGAACTGTCCAAAGCCGATCAAATGACTGTTGCTCGGATGCTCCTTGCGGTGATGAATAGCGACTTTATGCAATTGATTCAGATCGTGCATCAAGCAGGTTGGATTCCGCCTGATACCGATCAAGATGGTTTGGCACGTGAGATGCGACGCACAGTTGGTCCAATGGTATCCAAACCGATGGATCAGCTTGATTTTGCGGGGATTCTGCTGCAAATCATGGATATTGCACGTCGTTTCCGATTGGAAATTCCACCGCAATTGATGCTATTGCTCAAAACTTTAGTGCATGTCGAGGGCTTGGGCACTGACCTCTATCCACAGCTCGACATTTGGAAGTTGGCAAAACCGATTCTCACCGAATGGGTCAAACAACAAATGAATCCTGCCAAGAATCTCAAAGAGCTAGGACAGCAAATTCCTGATCTGTTACTCGGTGCGCAGGACTTACCAAGTATGTTGATCGACAGCATCAATGGACTGAAAAATCAAGCCGTATGGCACGATCGCCAAATCCGTGAATTACAAACATTACGATTACAGGTTGCGCAACAACAACGACGTAATTGGATTTTTGGCAGTGTTTTTATTTTTCTACTCAGCCTTGCCATGATTACGCCGATATTTATTGGTATTATTTTCTATATCTTGGCGGCATTGGTGGCGATTTGGCGAGTGATGAATTAACCCATCATTTGCCTTGAATCTACACTTAGGATGTTGAATTTACATCGAATTTTAAAATCTGAAATCCCACCAATCGCCGTGCTCGAAACTGTAAGAGCAAGTTTAAATTGGCGCAGTAAACCACACTACCTAAGTTTAAAAAATCAATCTGTTTAACTCGTAAAATATTTAAACAAAATGCTTTGCTTGTGCCATACGCCAACACTTGCAAGAGTTGTTGCTGGTGTAATCCAAGCTGTGACAATTGACGCTGTGAAAGTGACATGATCTGATTTGAATTAGCGTAGTATGAACTGATGCTGTGTGAATTGCTTTGCATGAAATGATTGGCGATATGATTCATGACTTTATCCTTTGATTCAATCCTGAGGTGTGCTGTATGTCGAATTGGTCATACAGCACACATTTTTTAATTTTGAATTGATGATTTTGGTTTAATGATTTCGGTTTAATGATTTTGGTTGAGTAACTTTCGCTTAACCGTTCGACTTGGGATGTTTCAGACGCATCTGATACCAATCCACATTTCGGGTAATAAACATCACTGCAGCCACCAGTACAAAGGCAAAGATCGAACCCATAAAGAAGGTTTTTTCCGCAGATTGTAGGAGCACATACATCACCACATACAGACTGCCCAACAGCACACTAAACAAAATTGCATGAAGCCATTTGCCCATCACAAAGCGCAGATACCAACCGATCAAGCCAATACAGGCAATGGCGGCGATGTTGTAGGCGCTGAGGAAGCTATATTGCTCACTAAAGGAAAGTAACAGCAGAAAAAATACCGACTGTGCAATTCCGACCAGCAGATATTGGATCGGGTGAATCGCTAAGCCTTTCAGGCTTTCGAACAAGAAAAAACTGGCAAAGGTGATTAAAGTAATCATCCAGCCGTATTTAATCGCACGATCGGTCTGACTATAAACATTCACTGGTTCGATAAATTCCACCGCAAAACCTGATGCTTCAGACAAAACTTCGCCCGTCTTGTCTTCATAGTAGTCACTGCTCTGATGATTGTATTGACTACAGTTCATCGCATTCCAACAGCGCATATAGTCTTGGCGGTTTTGATAGCCCAGTGTGATGCTCTGCCATTTGGCACTAAAATGCTGATCAAATGAACTGTTCTGAGTTGGCAGGCTATCGCCAAAGTATTTGGCATCTGCCCAATTCCCTGTGGCATTAAATGTGGTTTTTTCAGTGGTGGGCACGAGGCTAAACACCTGCAAACCCTCTAGACTCATATCCAACGTAAAATCAAAATCATTCAGACTAAGATTCGGTAAAGCCACACTCAGATAAGAAATGCCACCACCAGAACCTGTCTTTTGATATTCAGAAAAATCAAGTTGGCGCTTTTCCCCACCGATGGTCAAAATCGGCTTTTGATGCACACCACGTAAATCTTTAATCGGTAATACAAATCGAGCCGACTGCCAATCCAGTGTGCGCTGATTTGCTGTGACCACCTGTTCATTCACATGACGAAATTTCCCCTGACTTTTTAAAGTCGCCATATAACTGATAGCAGCATAAATCGTGCGCCGATACTTCTCATCACTGACATCAAACTTAGCATCCCAGTCGATCTGTTCAGGGAAAAACAGTTGTTCGCCTGACTCAGCACAGAGCTTATCTTTCAGCGCTGGATTTTCCCGATAATCACATGCCACCATCTGCGTATACGGCACAGTAATAAATGGACTAACCAATCGCTGTGAGTCGATTTGATTGCGCTCGATCTCCCGCACCACTTGATTTTGATAACCCTCCCGTTCATAAACAATATAATTAACAAAGCTCAGCCCTAGCGCAAACAAACCGAGCAAAGCACCCAAGATAAAAAGTTTTAAAAAGAGTTGACGTTGTTTCATGACACATCCCACTGTAGTTATTTGACAGTTATATTTTCGGAAGATGACATGTGTTTTTTAGGAGTGCTTAATGTGGAAAAGGTGATTTTTTGGTGAACTTCTGGCTAATGCAATTTCAGTTTAGGATTTTTTTAGTTGAATCTCCACCAGAACGCCTTGTAGATTTTTAACATGAGCATTATTTTCAGTAATGGCTGAAAGCACACTAGCTTCAAAAGGCGAATTGGTATGATTTTGCAAGGATTCAACATTTTTAATCTGAATCGTTCCGCCCGAGCCATCCAAAACTTGCTGAACAATGGTCAAGCCAATGCCCGAACTACGTTGCTGGGTCTCAGGGCGAGGCAAAGAATAATAATGCTCAAAAATATGCGTCATGGCAAAGTCAGGAATCAATGTGCCTTGATTAAACAGAACGATCTGAAAATGATGCTCTTGCTCAGTGAGTTGCACGATCACTACGCCTTCATTTGGCGTAAAATCTAGGGCATTATCCAAGACATTATTCACCGCTTGTTTGAGCCAAAAGGCGTCGCTGTTTAATTCACAATTTGGCTGAATCTGTTGTATCAACTGGATTTTTTTCTGTTGAATCCGACTACCCTGTGCCTCGATTAAATTTTCGATAAGCACAGAAAGATTCAGCCGTTCTCGTTCAAATTTCTTCGCTGATTTTTCCAAACGAGTGAGGAGTAACATGCGATCAATCAAATCACGCAGGCGCTTACTTTGCTCTTCGATATTACGGGCAAAATGTTGTTGATGATCGAATGGTAATGGGTCTTGTAAAATCTCTGCGCTGGCTTGGATTGCCGTCAGTGGACTTTTTAGCTCATGGGTGAGCGTATTGACATAATGCTCGACATAGGCACGATCTTCGAGCTTTTCACGCATTTCGGTCACAGCTTGGGTGACTTGATTCAGCTCTTTGGCGGAATAAAAATGCGGTGCTTCATTGACAGGTGCAAGTGCCTGCGCATAACGGCGCACCCGATCAATACTACGTCTCAACCACCATGCCACGATACTAGCAAACAGCAGACTGATGATCGCCACCCAAATGGCTTTTTCTAAGAAATGCTTTTGCGCACGGCTAATATACGGCTGTACGGAAAAATTGGGCTTGCCTAGACTGACCACACCAATGAGCTGACTATCATAAATAATCGGTGCCGCAATATACATGGTGCTACTTTGTTCATCATCGACATTGGTACGAGTCGAACGTGCGCCGTAACGCCCTCGCAGGGTCAGATAGACATCATTCCACTGCGAATAATCCTGTCCCGTGCCCACACCTGTCGAGTCATACAGCACAATGCCTTTCGCATCGGTAATATAAATCTGCTGATGAATTTGATTTTTGCTGTGTTGCCAAATCTGCGCATGTAAATCACGAGATAAGGCATGTTGAATTTTTACATTAAACTCAGGCGTGTTGACATAGCCCGAATGCACGTCTTCGGCGATCAGTTGCGCCACGATATTGGCATTTTCCGCAAGCGTGTCTTCAACCACTTGGCGCACGTTGGGTTTAATCTGCTGATTGATGGTGTAAAGCATAAACCACAGCACCACGATCAAAATCAGGCTAAAGAAAAACCAAATGCGCACAAAGATCGACATGCTATTTTTCTCGTACTAAGTCAGCGTTTCTGTGACCGAAAAATCACTGAATTTTGCATTTCCCAACGCCAAATCCACTGCCGCTTCCGCATGAATCTGCGCTGAATCGAAAATGGCTGTGTTTAACTCCAATTGTTCAGTCAACAAGACCAATTCGGTGCAACCCAAAATGATTCCTTGCGCACCTTGAGCGCTTAAATCGTCAATCATACTTTGGAATTTTTTTGCAGACTCTGCATTCACAATCCCTAAACACAGCTCTTGATAAATGATCTGGTGCAACTGATCTTGGGTTGCCTCATCAGGGGTCATGGCATGAATGCCGTGCATTGCCAAGCGTTCCCGATAAAACGGCAGTTGCATGGTATATTTGGTGCCGAGCAAAGCCACAGTGTTGAGATTTTTTTGTACAATGGCTTTTGCAACACAGTCCGCCATATGTAGCACAGGAATGTCTAGCGCAGACTGTACCTGATCGTAAACTTTGTGCATGGTATTGGCGCAAATCAGCACCATATCGGCATCGGCACGTTGCAGTTGTTTTGCATTTTCAGCCAATGCTTCGCCTGCATCCTGCCAACGGTTTTGTTGTTGGTATTCAGCGACTTCGGCGAAATAAACACGATTGATCATCACTTTGTCAGAGTTTAAACCACCAAGCTGTTGCTTCAGTTTGCGGTTGATGAATTGATAATAAAGCTGTGTCGATTCCCAACTCATTCCGCCAATCAGTCCGATGGTTTTCATGTTTTACTCCATCGCATTGTCAAATCATAGACGACGCTGAATTGATTATTTCGTCCACAATAGCACTGAAACAATTCCCGCCGCAATCAATGGACCCACAGGCACTCCACGAAAAAAGGTCACGCCAATAATCGTCCCGACCAATAGCCCTGTCACCACCGTCGGCTGATCAACCATCAAGGTCACACCTCGTCCACCAAGCCAAGCCACCAACACCCCAACGATCACCACAACCATGGTTTTCCAGTGGGTAAAGACTTGCATCATGTCTTCGGCTTGGATTTTGCCACTGACCAAAGGTGACAATACGGCAATAGTCAGAATGATAATGCCAAGATGCAAACCATACTTTTCCATCATCGGCGCATACTGCACCAACGGCGTATGCAACACGATCAGTAAAACTGCCGAAGCAATAGTGATCGAGGAGTTATGGCTAATCACACCCAAAGCAATAAAAACAAGGAGCAACAAAGAAATCGCATGTGTGGAAAGAAAAAACATGATTAAAAATGAAATACTGAGCAGGAAGCCGATATTATGCGTGAATGCGATCTAAACCGCTATTCGACTTCAGCGTAATACTTTGTTAGTTCGATCACTTTGATAATTTTAACCTTAATAATTAGGCATCAGATGATTAAAAACCGTATGCTACGTGGGAGCGTCAGTCGCACTGTTCGAGGGCAGAATAGCATTGGTAAATTCCTGTTTTTCAAGGTATTGGATAAATTTCAGCATATAACCGAGTTTGCGACTGACAAATGGTTTTGGTTACTTTTCCCGAAAGAAAAGTAACTCGAACCGAAGGTTAATCCCAAAATAGGCGCATAAACTGCAAAACCTTGTCTAAAATATTATGCTTTTCAATACTATACATCTCATAATTAATCGAAGTCAGGCTAATTTTAATTGCTGTAATTTATTGCAATTCTAAACTATAGCCAAAGCCACGATGCGTTTGAATCGGCTCTAATTCGCTACGGACCTTTTTCAGCTTGGCACGTAGACTTTTGATATGCGTATCCACTGTCCGATCAAGACTATGATCAGGATGCTCCCAAACTTGATCCATCAACTGCTGACGACTAAACACCTGACTCGGATGATCAATCAAAAATTTCAGTAAACCATATTCATAACGAGTCAATTGCAAGGCTTCGCCAAAATATAAAATCTGCAAACGCTCGGGATGACATTGCCAAACGGATTGTTGTTCTTGAACAATCTCTACGGAGGCTGTTGTGGGTGAATTTACTGATACAGAATTGTGCGAAAGTTGCATGCGTCGCCAAACCGATTTAATCCGAGAAATAATTTCCCTTGCGCTAAATGGCTTATGACAATAATCATCGGCACCAATTTCTAGCCCAACGATCCGATCAATCTCATCATCACGAGCAGTCAGAAATAGTAACGGCGTATGGCAATATTGACGCAGTTGTTTACAGACTTCGAAGCCATCAATATCAGGCAAACCCACATCGAGAATAATAAAATCAAAAGTGCGAGATTGTGTTTCCGCCAATGCCAACCGCCCTTGACTGACCCAAGTCACTTGCCAACCTTCACGCTCTAGCGCATATTTTAATGGCATGACAATGGCAGCATCATCTTCGACATAGAGTATCTGTTTGGCAGTGGTCATAAGAGATTTGTTTGAGGAATAATGATTTTAAGATTAAGTAAAACGGCTGGTTTTCACAAGTGATCTTTCTTTTAGAAATTATTTTTTAGAATCAATACGGCTTTTGAGATAACCGTGCCCTGTAAAATCATGACGGGATACAACACAACACTACAGGACGCATTGATCGAGGCGATGGATCAGTCTCAATCACTCATATTCGGATAAAATATGAATGGACTTAGTGTAAGCATTTTTACAAAAAAATCCATGCCAAAATGTAAAATTAAACCGATGGTTTCGCATTTGGTGACATTTCAACCATCGTTTTCAACAAAACTAGGGTCTGTTGACATTTGTTGTATAAAAAAATAGCGAGATAGTAAAATTAAATCGCCAAACCCAAGTTTACACTCGCTAAGCCTCGCACAAAGCTAAATGATCAACATTGGTCAAAGATACAAAACATTTTCCTTCAATTTAATATTTATCTCAAACCAAATTTGAGAAATATTGTAGAAGCTATACTGTTTCGTATAAGAACAGGTTGTCCTTGGCGTGATTTACCTCAAGAATTTGGTAATTCAAACTCAATATTTCAAAAATATAATCGTTGGTCTAATAATCATAAATTAATGAAAATATTTAAGTTATTTGCTAATAATGCAGATATTGAATGGATATTCATTGATGGGAGTCACGTGAGAGCACACCAACATTCTTCAGGAATAAAAGATCAGGATATTTCAAAAAGTATTGGTGGTAATAGTTCAAAAATCCATTTGGCTGTTGATTCTAATGGTAATCCTATTGAGTTTATAATTTCTGATGGGACAACTCATGATATGAAAGTTGCGCCAATCTTAGTTCAGCAATTAGACCTTACTGAAACTGAAACGATGTGCGCAGATAAAGGATATGATTCTGAATATTTGAGAGTACAGATTCAAAATACGAATACCAAAGCAAATATTCCTAGAAAGTCTAATACGCAATCGAACAATGACCATATGGACTGGTATCTATATAAAATCAGACACTTAGTAGAGAATGCGTTTTGTCGATTAAAGCATTTTAGAGGAATTTCTACGCGATTTGATAAGCTAAAGCGTAACTTTAAAAGTGCTGTCGCTTTGGCTTGTATCTATATTTGGTTGCCTTTATGAAATGTCAACAGACCCTAATCTGTGTTAATCAATTTTATAATCAATAATCACAGGTGCATGGTCGCTAAACCATTGCTCTTTATACACCCAAGCATTGACGGTGCGGTCTTTCCAATCTGGAGAGCAAGCATGATAATCAATGCGCCAACCGACGTTATTGGCACGAGCCTGCCCTCGATTCGACCACCACGAATACAGCTCCGCTTCATCACGTACCACACGGAAAGTATCGACATAACCCAAATCATCATAAATATGATCAAGCCACGCACGCTCATGCGGTAGACAGCCTGACGATTTTTGATTGCCTGACCAGTTTTTAATGTCGATGCGCTTATGCACGATGTTGTAATCACCACAGACGATGATGGATTTATTTTGTTTGCGCCAATCACTTAATATTTGTTGATATTGCTCAAGGAAATGATCTTTGCGAGCTTGCGCCTCATCACCCGATGAGCCAGATGGCAAGTACAATGAGCAGATAAAAACATTTTCAGGTAGACCTAAATCAAACTCGGCACTGACAAAACGTCCTTGTGTATCGGCAAGCTCAAAACCTAAACCATTAGTGACGCTGACAAAAGGCAGACGACTATACACCGCCGTGCCTGCATAGCCTGCTTTTTGCGCTTCAAACATGTGCACATGCCAACCCTCAGGTTTAAAGGCATCCGTCCATTGATGTTCGCTGATGCGTGTTTCTTGCATACAGACCACATCGGCTTCGGACTGTTCGAGCCATTCAAAAAAGCCTTTTTTATGCGCCGAACGTAGTCCATTCACGTTGATTGAAACGACACGTAAAATTTTTGTCTCACTTGGATAGCTATCCTTTGGTATCATGCCGAGCAGTATCCTTATTTCAGATTCACATGGTTAAAAATTGGAGCATAACACATGACGACGATCAATACTTTTCAAGCCCAAGCATTTATCGAATTGGCATTATCCGGTGGTGTGCTCAAGTTCGGCGAATTTACCTTAAAGTCTGGTCGTGTCAGCCCATATTTCTTCAACGCGGGCTTACTGAATGATGGTGAGGCTTTGGCATTACTTGCCAATGGTTATGCCGATCAACTGATGCAATGTGAAGATGTCGAAGTGATCTTTGGACCTGCGTACAAAGGCATTCCGTTTGTGGCAGCGACCGCTGTTGCATTGGCGCAGAATCATCAAAAAAGCGTGCCGTGGGGATTTAACCGCAAAGAAGCCAAAGATCATGGCGAAGGTGGCGTCTTGGTGGGTGCAAGCGTTGCAGGGAAAAAAGTTTGGATCATTGATGATGTGATCACTGCAGGCACAGCGATTCGTGAAGTGGTGACGATTTTGAAAAATGCAGGTGCTGAAATCGCTGGCGTATTAGTGGCTTTAGACCGTCAAGAACGTGGTCAAGGTGAATTGTCTGCGATTCAAGAAGTGCAAAAAGAGCTGAACATTCCAGTTCATGCTTTGATTACCATGAAGGATTTAATGGATTATTTGGATCAAAAAGGCGAAACAGCATCTTTGGAAAATATGCAGGCATATCGTAAGCAGTATGGAATTTAAGGATTTTTAATTTTTAAGAATCGATGATCTAAAAATCAAAAACCACAGCACGATGGTTCGGCTGTGGTTTTTTTATATGCTCAACGATATTAAGCGGAGCGTATATTTTGAAAACTTATGAGCAAACAGGTGCCAATTTTTCGATACGCTTATATTTAAGCTGTGCAGATTTACCCTCTGGTAAACTCTGCTCAAGAATCAAATCTGTCGCACTCAAGGTATTAATGGTCAAGGTTTGCGTCACTTCACCATCTTCACGGATTTCGACATTTTTGCCGTTTACGGTGTAGTCATATTCTTCTTGGTCAATGGCTTCATTTGAGTCATCTTCGCAGTCGAACGCATACATGGTGATTTTACCATTACGAAGCTCAGTCACATTGGCAATGCCATCTTCGACTTTATCAAAAGCCCAATAACCATCTGCAGCACCTGCGAATGCTTGGCTTGTCGCAAAAGTTGCAACGAATGAGAATGCAAGGGAGAGAAGCGTGTTTTGTTGGAGTTTCATGGCAAATTACCTGACAAGAGTTAGCAATGCCTTAATGATAGGTCACTGTGAAAAAATGTCTAGTAATTATACAGAACTGCTTAGTCTAATTTACTTAACAGTCCTTTTATTTCTTCATCACAATGAAACAAAATACCCAAACACGGTGGTTTGGGTATTTTGCATGTTCAGCTTAAATCAAATCTATGTTAGAACTTATAACGTAGCGTCAACGCATAATTACGTGGTTCACCATAACGATTCGATGTTGCGGTCACATACGAATAATATTTTTCATCTAAAACATTATAAGCATTTGCAGAAACGGTCAATTTTTCATTGATCGGGTAGCTCGCCATCAAGTTCACTAAAGCAAATGCAGGCTGAGTTGCTGAGATTGCACTATATCTAGAAAAAACTTGCTCGCTCTGATAATTCACCCCTGGAGCTGTATGAAACCCATGCGCCATGTGAATTCAAAACTTTGCGCATTAAACACGGCACACGTCAGCTTTATGTGCTTTTTGAAAATGTTGGCAAAGAACAGATTGATGAAACACATCCTAGATGGGATGAAATCATGGCGCATTTTTATCATAAAAGTTTTGCCAATGTTGAAGCATTTTTTCAAGATAAAGCCAAGCAAGATCATTGGGTTAAAGAAGCAATTAATGATGCTAAAAACCACGAAGAAGGTCAGACGATTACATCACATCATCTAAGTAGCAGTTTTAGCCTTCAATCTGCACAACATGGGAACTCTGAGCCTGTGCAACAGCAAGCAGATGTAGAGGATATGACCAAATCGTCGAGCAATAAATGGATGATGATTGCTGTGGTGGTTTTCCTTGTTGCAGTGTTGTTGGTGATAATGCGTTAAAACACAGAGAATCCTGTTGTAACTCAAATCCCTATATCCGCCAAATTGCCTTTTTGCTCAAGCCACTGCTTACGATCTGGTGCACGCTTTTTGGCAAGTAGCTTATCCAGTAAACTTGCGGTAAAGTGAATATCATCCAAATCCAGTTGCACCAAACGACGTGTATCGGGATCCATCGTCGTTTCACGCAGTTGAATCGCATTCATCTCACCCAATCCTTTGAATCGGGTAATTTGCGGATTTTTATTGCCTTTGACATTTTTCAAGATGCCATCTAGCTCATCATCATCTAGCGCATAATGCACATCTTTACCAATATCAATCCGATATAGCGGTGGCATGGCAACATACAGATGCCCTTCTTCCACTAAACTTGGAAAATGGCGCACGAATAAAGCACAGAGCAAGGTCGCAATATGCAATCCATCCGAGTCCGCATCAGCAAGAATACAGACTTTGCCATAGCGTAGCTCGGACAGATCATCACTACCCGGATCGACACCAATCGCAATCGCAATATCATGCACCTCTTGTGAAGCGAGTACCTCATCCGAAGCGACTTCCCAAGTATTCAAAATCTTACCTCGTATCGGCATGATCGCTTGGAAATTCTTATCACGAGCTTGCTTGGCACTTCCGCCCGCAGAATCACCCTCGACGATGAACAGCTCTGAATCTTCACGGGTTAATCCTGCACAATCTGCCAATTTCCCTGGTAATGCAGGTCCTGAAGTGATTTTTTTACGTTCAACTTTTTTTGCGGCTTTGAGTCGTCGTCCTGCTTTGGCAATGGCAAGCTCGGCAAGTTGTGTGGCGATGTCAGGATATTGATTCAGCCACAGTGCAAAAGCATCTTTGGCAATGTTCAGTACAATCCCTGCAGCTTCACGGCTCGATAGACGTTCTTTGGTTTGACCAGAGAATTGTGGCTCTTGGAATTTTAACGACAGAATAAAGTTCACGCCATCCCAAACATCTTCAGGGGAAATTTTTAAATTTCTTGGGAGCAAACTGCGCAATTCACAAAACTCACGCAGTGCATCGGTAATGCCCGAACGCAAGCCGTTGACATGTGTGCCGCCTTGCGCAGTTGGAATCAAATTAACATAGCTTTCTTGGATGGCTTCACCACCTTCGACATTCCAGCAAATAGCAAATTCACAACTCGATTTATCGACTTTACCACTCGATACATAGGGAATTTCAGGAAGAATATCTCGGTCTTGCACTTCATCTCGAAGATAATCGAGCAAGCCATTTTCAAATTGCCATTCGATTTTTTCATTGTTAATTTCATCGAAATATTCGATATGCAAGCCCGCAGCGAGTACCGCTTTGGCTTTGAGATTATGTTTGAGTGCTTTTAAGGCGAATTTCGGACTATCAAAATATTTTGGATTCGGTAAGAAATGAACCGTTGTCCCTGTGGTACGTTTTGGCGCTTTGCCTTCGAACACTTGCAATGGCTGGGTCGGCTCACCATCAGCAAAGTCCATTTTATAGAGATTGCCATCACGCTGAACCGTGACGTTGACTTGCGTAGAGAGCGCATTGACAACTGAAATACCAACACCGTGCAAACCACCTGAGAATTCGTAATTTTTATCGCTAAACTTACC
Source organism: Acinetobacter sp. (assembly GCF_041911495.1). Classification (GTDB taxonomy): domain Bacteria; phylum Pseudomonadota; class Gammaproteobacteria; order Pseudomonadales; family Moraxellaceae; genus Acinetobacter. Next base: position 72,082 of record NZ_JAYROT010000038.1, read on the forward strand.
ACCTGCGTGCAGTTTGGTCAGGATAATTTCAATGCCACTTTGCCCATATTCAGGGTGAATATCGACAGGCATACCACGTCCATTATCTTCAACGGACAATGAACCATCTGCATGTACCACGACTTTGATTTTATTAGCGTGTCCTGCAAGTGCCTCATCAACCGCATTATCAATCACTTCCTGCGCCAAATGGTTTGGTCGAGTGGTATCGGTATACATGCCTGGACGACGACGTACAGGATCAAGACCAGATAAGACTTCGAGTGATTGGGCGGTATATGACACGTTATGCTTATTCCTTTAAAAGGCGGAAACTGTTTTTTCAATACTGTGCGTATTTTTACAGTAATTTTTAAGCTTTTAAAAGTGTTTGTACGATTTGCTCGTTTTAGCACGACAAATCTTGACTGCTTATTGCGCTTTTTGTCGGTTATTTTTCATTATTGTTCAGGCAAATTTCTCTTTTTACATAAACACTTTAGTCGAACTTGCCGAAAGCCGAGAACGTGTTATATTCAAGCATATGCAACATATCGCATAGATGTTGATCAATGTAATTTGTCATTTTGACAAGAGATATTGTCTAACAAGAATCACTTTATGATCGGAGTGAATGCGATATAAAAGAAATTGGACAGATCGAAAATAAGATTTGTGACTTTGCATAAAGGACGTGCAAAAGCCTCACAAACCGCCGAGGATACACTATGGCAAGCTTAACACCGTTACAAGAAACCTACTGCCGTTGGGATTCTACACCACCACATCAAGCCGATGTACTTGAAGGTTTGGCACAGTTGGTAACGGTGAACTTACTTGGTATTCACGATACTATGCAGATGATCCATCGTGAAGTGTTTCTCAAGACTTTGGGCTTTACCCAAGAACAATCCAACCGAATTTTAGAAAAACCATTAGTACAACAGATGTTTCGTCATGGTTATGGCTTTGCACAAAACTATGGGACGCACATCTTGGCGCCTGCTTTGCGCCATATCAATTTTCGTTTCCCCAAGCTTCAAGAAAAAACCATGTCGCCTGCGATGCATTATGTCGTTGGTGCAATTAATGGTGTGATGGGTAACTATCTGCGTAGTCATCACAACCCGATCGCCCTACCGATGGTGTTTTATGATCACTATGGGCAATTGCAAAGTGGCGACCTCAAAGGTCGTGTGGTCATTTTGGTACATGGTCTATGTATGAATCACCTGACTTGGGCGAAAGGTAGTCACGCAGGCATTGGTGAGCACCTACTTGCTCAGCGTGATAACAACACCATCATCTATCTGAACTACAACACTGGACGTCGCATTTCTGCCAATGGCAAAACTTTAGCACGTCAGATCGAAGACTTGTTGCAACGAAATCCTGAGATTACCAGTATCGATCTGATTGGTCATAGTATGGGCGGTCTAGTATCACGCAGTGCGCTGTTCTACGGTAAACAAAACGTACACCATTGGATCAACAAAGTTGGCAATTTGGTCTGTATCGGCTCACCGCATCATGGTGCTGTGCTTGAGCGCCTTGGCTTTATGCTTCAAGATCGTTTAGGGCGTTTCCCGATTCTCAATCGTATTGGTCGCCTGACGCAGATTCGAAGCGACGGTATTCTCGACTTACGCTACGGTAGTGTCCGTGATGACGATTGGGAACACCTTGAAGTCCGTACAGGTACGCTGACCGATGTGCGTAAAACAGCACCCTTACCAAGCCGTATTAATAGCTTCTTGGTCGCTGGCACTATTGAAACCAAGCCAAAACAATCCAAAGCTTTGGAAGTGGTTGGCGACTATTTGGTGAGTGTCAGTAGTGCACTCGGTGAACATCCAAATCCAAAATATCAACTAAATGTGCCTGAGCCACACAAAGCGGTTTTCTATGGTTTAAACCATATGGAAATTCAGTACCACTCACAGGTTGCGGAACAAATCACACGCTGGTTTTATCCTGAGAATTTGTCTGAATCATCACATCGGATCGAAAACCTTACCCAAGCAGAGCATGAACACGTACAAAGTAAAGCGATGTATGAAATGGCAGGAATCGCCGAAACCTAATGCAGTTCATTAAATCAGGCTTTTCGCCTGATTTTTTTAAAATTGATCGTTTTTGAGTAGTCTCAGTTCTCCATGAGATGAGTAAAATCTATCTGATTCGTGGTAACGTCAGTCGCATTGTTCGAGGACAGGATAAATTTCGCAAAGTGACGTTCTTCAAAGCATTGGATAAATTTTAGTGTATGACCGAGTTTGCGACTGACAAATGGCTTTGCCTACTTTCCCCGAAAGGAAAGTAGGTCGAACCGAAGGTTAATCCCGTAATACGAGTATAAACCTCAAGACCTTGCCTAAAATGCTCAGCTTTTTAAAACCATGCACGACATAACTTTTCGAACTCAGGTTAAAAAATTACCAAAGCACAGCACAACTATTGTGCATTGTTACGCCCTTTACATCTTATATTTTTTAAAACTTTGCGATTCCTGTTAGTTTAATTTTTGTACCACGTTGTTTTGTCCCAAGATGAAATGTCTTGGCATTACTTCAACACATATCTAAACAGTCAATTTTTAACTCATTCTCTGATTTTTATTTTTTGATCATAAAACAAGGAGTTGTATCATGTCAGTTGCTAAGAATGTTGAGATTAGTAGTAGCTCAAGCAAGAGTTTTGAAGATGCTATTCAGCAAGGTATTGCACGTGTCAATAAGACGGTGAAAAATGTCGAAGGTGCGTGGATCAAAGAGCAAAAAGTCCGTATCAAAGATGGCACCATCACAAGCTACAATGTGATGATGATCGTTAGCTTTGTGATTGATGGCGATGATGATTTAAAATAAGTTGTACGTGATTTATGTTATAGAATCACAGATAATCTAAGCCGAGCACTATGCTCGGTTTTTTGCGCCCGTTTTTGTGTGTGCGGTCTTTTATGCTCATTTTTTATGATTTCAATTTCTCTATTTAAAGCATGATAAAATTTTACCAATATTTCATTTGATCAATGCAATTTCCTTTTAATTCATGCCAAATCGCCTTATTCAGCCAGAAAATCCAAACAATGAATTCGCACAACTTGTTGCCAACGTGACTACAGACAGTGCGCATTATCAACAGATTTTTAGCCAAAATTTACTGAAATGGTTTGCACAGCATGGTCGCCACGATCTACCGTGGCAAGTCAAAGATGATCCCTACAAAGTGTGGGTATCGGAGATCATGCTTCAGCAAACTCAAGTGAAAACTGTGTTACGTTATTTTGATCGTTTTATGGCGCGTTTTCCGACGGTGCAAGATTTGGCAAAAGCAGAATGGGACGAGGTTGCACCGTATTGGGCAGGTTTGGGCTATTACGCACGTGCTCGCAATCTACATAAAGCCGCTCAACAATTGATTTCGCAAGGGAGTTTGCCACGTGATCTAGACGGTTGGATGGCGCTTTCAGGTGTAGGTCGGTCAACCGCAGGCGCACTGATGTCACTCGGTTTAGGACAGTTTGGTGTCATTCTAGATGGCAATGTGAAGCGTGTGCTATCTCGTTTCTTTGCCATTTCAGGTGATTTGAGTAGCTCAAAAAATGAGAAATTGCTTTGGCAACTTGCCACTGCACTCGTTCCAGAAACCGACCATGCAGAATATACGCAAGCAATCATGGATCTTGGCGCAACATTATGCACACCCAAAAAACCGCTGTGTATGTACTGTCCGATGCAGACAGATTGCCAAGCTTTCGCACAAGATCGGGTTCTTGATTTTCCACAGAAAAAAGTGAAAAAAGCTGTTCCGATTAAACACGCTGATGTACTGATCATCGAGTTTGAGCAACAATGGTTATGGTACAAACGCCCTGAGCAAGGCATTTGGGGTGGACTACATTGTTTACCAATCATTGAGCAAAGCCGTGAGAAAACCAATGCGCAGGAAGATGAATTTAAAATTCTGATTGGAAAATATAACTTACAAGCATCTGATACCGTGCAGATTAAACATCAATTTACCCATTTTACTTGGCTTTTAAATTGTCATCGTTTTATCGTTGCAGCAGATCAAGCGAAACAATTACAGCAACAGTTTTCAGCGCAATTTTATGCTATACAAGACCTAGAAAGTGTAGCGATTCCTACTGCGATGCAAAAAGTCGTTAATCATTTCAGAGAGAGTTAGGCAAAATACTGCCAAATTAGAAATAAGGATGTTCAAATCATGTTGCGATTTTTTCAAATTTATCACTTCAAGATTCAAAAGCGACTGATTCATCTTTTTACAGTTTTTACTTTAGCCATATTGGTCGTTGGTTGTGCCTCAAAACCAGTGAAGCGCACGCCACTTGATCCATCCAAAGTGCAACAACTGCAACGCCAAAACTTGGCAACTCGTCTTCCTGTCCCTGTGAATGGTGTATCTCGCAAGGCATTACGTGACACATGGGGCGCATCTCGCAGTAGTGGTCGAACTCATGAAGGCATCGATATCATGGCAGAACATGGCACCAAAGTGTTTAGCACCACATCAGGCATCATCGCGGATATGAAAGATAATCGCTTGGGTGGCAAAGTGATTTGGATTAGAGGACCTGCGGGCTCATGGCATTATTATGCACACCTACAAAAGCACAAACGTGGCTTGGAAGTCGGTGATAGCGTGAGCAAAGGTGATTTGATCGGCTATGTTGGTAGCACAGGCAATGCAAGTCGTACCGCACCACATTTACATTATGGGATTTATTTGGGGGGTAAGGGGCGTAATGCTGTGAATCCATATCCTTATTTGCGCTAAAATACTTTGAATTTTCCAATTGTTAAAAATCAAACGATATGAATACTGAACAGCTTGTTGAGCGTCTGATTGCATTTGCCGAAGCAGGCAATCAACAAAAAATCCAACTAGCAAATGGCTCAATCATTCAAGGTTGGGTGATGGAGATCACTGACGAAGCCCTACTCATCAGCTCAGGCTATTCGGATAAAGTGGGTAAAGATCAGTGGATCACGCATCAAGACTTAATCACCGCAGAGTTATTCTATTGGGATAATCAAAATGATACCTGGGCAGTTTTTCATTTGAATGATTAAATAAAAGTAACGAATGTAAATTTTACTGAGATTTTTTCAAATCTTCACAGCTGGACATATCATTTTTTCAACAAAATACAGTAGTATAAAGTGGTTGGTTTAGGCAGTCTGAACGATTGCTCATCCAAAGAACTGATCCAAAAACTCACACAATCACAATCCGTATTTAGAAAATTAGTCGCCTATGCTTAGCCACATCACACTTATTGATTTTGCCCTTGCCGACCATCTCGAACTTGAAATTCATCAAGGTTTCAACGTCCTAACGGGTGAAACTGGTGCAGGGAAATCTTTATTACTTGATGCGCTTTCGGCATGTTTAGGTGAGCGTAGTGATGCCACACAAGTACGTTATGGCAAAGAAAAAGCGGAAGTCATTGCAACATTTGGCTATCAAGCAAACAGTCCTGAACAGTCTTGGCTCAAAGAGCATGAGCTCGAAGACCATGAACTCGAAAATGAGTCAGGCGAGATCGTGATTCGTCGAGTGATCTTCTCTACAGGTCGTAGCAAAGCATGGATTAATGGTCGCCCAACTAGCCTAACAGAGTTAAAAACTTTAGGTCGCCTATTGGTACTTCTATATAGCCAACATAGTCAGCAACAACTGCTCGACCCACCTTATCCGAAGCGTTGGCTGGATCGTTATAGCGGACTGCAAGCACAGGCGGCACAAGTCAAACAGGCGCATCAAGCATGGCAAAAAGCCGCCAAACAATATCAATCTGCACTGGATGCACAGCATACGCGCGCCACACAGATTACACTGCTTGAACAACAGCTTGAAGATGTTGAACCATTATTAGAGATTAATTATCAAGACATCGAGCAAGAATACGATCGCTTGAGCCATCATGAAACCATGATGCAAGACTGTGCTTCGATCATGTATGCACTGGATGAGTCAGAGCAAAATTTACTCCAAGAACTTGGCAATGTTTTACGCCGTGCCGAAGCGCAACAATCTCGCAGTCCACAGCTTGAACAGGTCTACAACAGCATCGTCAATGCACAAAGTGAACTGGAAGATGCCAGTGCAACACTACGTCAATTCGTTGATCGGCAAAGTTTCGATCCTGAACGCATGGAAACCCTGAATCAACAGCTTGAACAGTTCCATCGCCTTGCACGTAAATATCGCATTCAACCTGATGAACTCATCGCACAACAAGCGATTTGGCAAGCTGAACTCGAGCAACTGAATTTTTTGGATAATCCTGAGAAATTGGCTGAACATGTCGCAGAGCTTGAACAGACTTTCTTAAATGACGCAGAGCAACTCAATGATGCACGCTTAGCCGTTGCAGATGATGTTGCGCAGAAATTAAGTGAACAAGTAAAACCTTTGGCACTGCCTGAAGCATTGTTCAAATTTGATTTTCAACTTTTTGACACCCCGAATGCAGAAGGTCTGAGTGCGATTCAATTATTGTTTAGTGCGAATAAAGGCATTCCACCACAACCGCTAGCACGTGTTGCGTCGGGTGGTGAACTGTCTCGGATCGCCTTAGTCATGCAAGTGATGAATGCCAGCAAAGCCGATGCTGAGGTGTTGGTATTTGATGAGATTGATGTCGGGATTAGTGGTGGGACAGCGGAGATCGTCGGTCGCCTTCTGGCAAATCTCGCCGATCATGTACAAATCCTCTGTATTACTCATCAGGCACAGGTCGCAGCACAGTCGGATCAACATTTACTCGTCAAAAAACAACAAACCGATCCTGCCAGTAGTACCATTCTCGTTTTGGATGAAGCTGAGCGTATTCATGAATTGGCACGCATGTCAGGCGGTGTAGAGATCAACGACACCACGCTACAACATGCTAGACAACTTCGAGAGCTGAAATTTTCCTCGAAGTAGTACCAATTTCTTAGCGTCGTTTATTTTTTATTCATTACGCTAATTTTCTTCATAATCTAGGGTTTAGATTACCAAAAAGCATTGGCTTTCTCGCGCACGTCGAGTATGTTGGAAGTACAAACTTTTTGATTCTATAAAAAATTTCTTAAAAGGAGATTGAATGGGTGGCAAAACAATTTTCCAAACAATACCTAAAACATCGTTGTTTAATTGCACCACCACATTTGGCAGATGATTTTTTTGCGCACAGTGTGATTTACTTAGCGCGTCATGATGCCGACGGCGCACAAGGTATTATCCTCAATCGCCCATCCTCGCTACAAATTCGTGAACTTCTTAACGATCTAGATATTGATGCCGATCATGTCAATCCACATGCGGTACTTCATGGTGGTCCTATCCGTCCTGAGGCGGGTTTTGTACTCCATACAGGACAACCAACGTGGCACTCCTCAATTGCGATTGGGGAAAATGTCTGCATCACTACCAGTAAGGATATTCTCGATGCCATCGCCCACAATGAAGGTGTCGATCAATATCAAGTCGCACTGGGCTATGCCAGTTGGGGCAAACAACAGCTTGAAGAAGAAATCGCTCGTGGCGATTGGTTAGTCTGCGCTGCGGATATGGATTTGATTTTTAATCTACCGTATGACCTGCGCTGGAATGCGGCTTATGAAAAAATCGGAGTCAATCCAATTTGGCTTGCCGATGAGATTGGTCATGCCTGATTCAGATACGCTAGATATGAACGTAACTGCACAAACCATTATGGCATTTGACTTTGGTACGCAGAAAATGGGCATCGCTGTGGGTCAAAGCTTGATACAAAACAGCAATCCACTGGCACTCTTCCCCATGAAAGATGGCATTCCCAACTGGGATGAGCTGTTAAAAATCGTCAAGCAATGGCAACCCAACCTTTTCTTAGTCGGCTTACCACTCAATATGGATGATTCAGAATCAGATTTATCTCGTCGAGCACGGAAGTTTGCTCGTCGTCTACGCCATCAAACCAATATCGACACATGGATGGTTGATGAACGCCTGACCACCCGAGATGCACGGCAAGACTTGGCAAATCTGCACGCACAAGGTCAAGCAAAGCGTATTCAGGCGGACAGTTTGGCGGCTGGATTATTATTAGAAAGTTGGTATCGTGAGCCGCACGGTGTTACGCCATAAATGATAAAACTTCATGCCAAGTCAATGTACGAAAGCTCAAATAATTAGCACACAATCTTATCAATCAAATGCCCTTCAACCAATTTGACTTCGCTTTGATCAGGATTCATCTGCACCACAAAACGACCATTGGAATAGATGATGTGATCCTCTTTAATGACATAACTCATCACGCTTTTTTTCAACACCGTTTGTGTCCCATCCGCAGAAATCTTTAACAGTTGCCAATTATTTGGAATCAATCCAGGGAATTTTTCACCTGACTTGGCATTTTGTGCAGTGGTTTGCTGTGCTTTGATCAGATTGCCTTCGATAAAAATATCTTCTTCCGACTTTTGCTGTGCTTTGGCAGGGTTTGCACCTGATGAGGTTTTTAACGATTCCCCTGTGTAGCGCTGGGTAAAAAAGTCCAACCAACTGAAAACTGCTTTAAAAATTTTCACGGGAATCAATGCAATATCTTTTAAACTCCACGTACTGGCTTTGCGATATTGATATGGTCGGCGAAGCACGTACAGATTACCCTGTGCATCAATTTGTGGCTTGAAATAGTCAAACTCAGGCGAAGCCAAAATGGTTTCGAGATCACCAGTTTTTAGGTTTAGACGGCAAATTTCTTTCGGTCCTAGACGCATCGAACCTCGATCATCCACACCAAAACCACACGAATCATAATAAATCAGATCCGAATTTTGCGGATCGAAGCACGGATGCGCATCCACGCACTCACCTTCGGTAATATATTGAATGCGATTATCATCAATCGCTAGAATGCTTAAATTTTGCACATAACCATTCAAATCAGCACCTGACAGCACCAGTCGTTGATTGACCCGATCAATGTCCATATCAAAAGTGAGATAGTCATTTTTACGCAAAATCAGTGCTTCAGGCTCATTAAAATCTGTGAGTGATTTGGAGTAAATCGCCGTACCATCTTGCAGGCAAGCACTATAAATAATTCGTTCCGACGATGCGATCAGCACATCTGTGGCAAAAATCATCGCCTCATTGTTTTCTTGCTGTTGAAATGCGCCCATAAACTGTGCACCTGCACCGCTATTCTTCCACGATTTACGCTGTTTGATTTCTTGAAGATTCTTTTTATATTTGTCGATCGCCTGACACGGAATCACGATGTCTTTTTGATCATAATGATAGTTCAATGCTTTTTTACTGAGATAAAAAATCGGAAACATTAAAACCTCTCAAGGATTTAAGTTATTTTTTCTAAAATAATATTAGCGAATTCTGTATAGCGTGCGGTCGTACTTCTGTTGCGAAGTATTATTCAACGCCACATAGATTGCTGTAGATCATTACTATAGAGCTTTGCTGTAATTCAAGGCTGTTTTAAATATGGCCAAGCCGCTTTAAGATAAATAAACATCGACCACAAAGTCAAAATCACGGCTGTATACAGCAACGTATATGCAATCCATTCTATAGGTTGCCAATTGAGCAAAAATGCAGTAATCGCAATCATTTGAAAGGCGGTTTTATATTTACCCACCGTAGATACAGCAACATTGGTGCGTGCCCCAAGCTCTGCCATCCATTCACGCAGAGCAGATACGGTGATTTCACGCGAAATAATCACGATCGCCGCAAATGCCATGATAATGGTCGGTTGCCACTGCACAAGGACGATCAATGCCGCTGCGACCATCAGCTTATCCGCTACAGGATCAAGGAAGCGACCAAAAGCCGAGCTTTGATTCAAAGCACGAGCAAGATATCCATCAAACCAATCTGTGATCGCCGCAAGCACAAAAATCCCTGTCAATAAACTATGACGGAACATCGTTCCCTCGTAACCATTGATCTCGAGTGCAGGTGGCCAATAGGCGATTAATAGAAAAACAGGAATAAGGACGATTCGAGCAATAGTTAAGATATTTGGAATATTCAGGATACGACCTGTCATATACACCGCCTGCGACGCCTTCCCCAAGAAAAAATGATGCATGCATTTTCTATCATGCTGTACGCACTCTATACCATATTGATAAAACTGTCGAGCTGTGCACGCTTTCGAAATGCTCCGTTTTTAAAAGCCTGCTTAACAATTCAACCACATAAGTTAAGCAAATACTGTGACGGTTTGCCGACTGAGCAACAATAGATTTCCTGCGTCATCCCAAATCTGCGCTTGCTCTGTGGCATAGCCATGTTGTGCAAACTCTGTATGCTCCCGATATTGTAGCCAAGCATTGCTCTCTAGGCTGTAATCACCAATAAAAGTCAGATGCCACGTCAATGAATTGGCAGGTGATGGTTTACGACACACTGCTGTGACACCGGGTGGCCAAATATCCGCCAAAGCGATCAAATGCGGTGCTTGCATATCCATTTGGCTGACTTCAGGTTTAAAGCGAAACCAACCGCCAAAGTCCGCCGAATCGCCTGCTTGAAATGGCATGCTGCCTTCTGCCCAATACAGATCATAATGCTGAAAACACTCTGGGATCATGCCTTGGATATAAGGCATTTTCGCTAAGGTACTGCGCTCCGGAAAGTTCGGTATTGAAGGTAAAGCATCAATACTTACCGCAGATTTCCGTGCTTTGCCAAAGCTTGCGACCATGATGGTCTGCACTTGGCCGTTCTGCCATAGTCGAGCTTCTAAGGTGGTCACAGAACCACCAACGCGTAAAGTTTCTACCGTTATTTTTGAAATTTGATATTGCACAGGACCCACAAAGGTAAAACTGGCGCTGAGTGGTTTACGAGATGTATCACCAAGTACCGACTGTGCTCTCGCCATCAATAGCGCCGCAACAAAACCGCCAAATACAGTGCGTCCCTGTCCCCAGCCTGTCGGCATGTCAAATTCTTCATTTTGGGAAATGTATGCTACAGCTTGATCAAAATTCATAAGATGCTAAAAATAAATACAACAAAGTGCATAGATAGTGACAATTACCTTGCCATTTGTGAATGATCATTTTGTCTAGATCTATTGAACATTTTGGTCAATACACAGCGTTAAATTAACCCATCACTCGTGCAACACTTTATAAATCGTCCGAGCCATCGCACTACCAATGCCATTCACCGCCATCAGCTCTTTTTCAGTGGCACGCAGTACGCCTTGTATCCCCCCAAAATGCGTGAGCACATCCCGACGACGCTTTTCCCCCAAACCAGGGATGACTTCAAGTACTGAACCTGCACGTTTTTTATCTCGTTTGGCACGATGCTTGGTGATGGCAAAACGGTGCGCTTCATCACGTACCTGTTGAATCAAATGCAAGGCTTTATGATCTTCTGCCAATTGGATTTTGGTGCCATCGGTAAAGTGCAAAGTTTCTAAACCTGGTTTGCGCCCTTCGCCTTTGGACACACCGACCATAAAGGCTTCTAAACCAAGTTCTTGCATGACTTCAATTGCCATGTGGAGCTGACCCTTACCGCCATCAATCAATAGTAAATCAGGCAACATATTTTTCTTATAGCGACGAGTCAACGCCTGACGCATCGCCGCATAGTCATCACCGCCTGTAATGTCTTGAATGGCAAACTGGCGATAATCTCGCTTACGTGCCCCACCTTGATCAAACACCACACACGACGCTATCGGCGACTCGCCCATAGTATGACTAATATCAAAGCATTCAATGCGGTCGATCGGTCGATCAAGCACTTGCTCTAGTTGATGGAAGCGCTCATTGAGTTCCAAATGATTAGTAAGTTTACCTTTGATGGCATGTTGCACATTCATTTCAGCGAGCTGTTGCCATTCCGCCCGAATTTCTCGGACTTGATGTTTAATCTGAATTTTTTTATCAAAATGCTGTTTGAGCGCATCTTCTAATAGTTTTTGATCGGGTAACGCCACATTGACGATTAACTCGCTAGGAATTTCATCAGCCACCTGAAAATAAAAATTGGCTATAAATTCACTAAGTATTTCTGCCTGATCCTCACCTTGAATATCAGGGAAATAACTTTTTCCGCCAAGCATTCGTCCATTACGCACGTGCATAATCTGCACACAGACCACGCCTGCCTGATAGGCAATCGCTAAAATATCTGCTTCGCCTTTAAGCTTATAGATCGCTTGCTGTGACTGCACTTCACGCAACAGTCCCAAACGATCTCGGTAAAACACGGCTTTTTCAAATTCCAGCTTTTCAGCGGCTTGCTCCATGTTTGCAATCAGCTCGGTATTCAGCTCTTTAGTATCACCCTTAAGAAAGCGAATCGAATTTTGCACATCTTGTGCATACTCTTCGGGGGAAATCAGACCGACACAAGGCGCCGAACAGCGTTTGATTTGATATTGTAGGCACGGTCGCTTGCGCTGTGCAAAGAAAGAATTTTCACATTGGCGTACATTAAATAATTTCTGCAAACTCAGCAGCATATCTCGGGCGTTATATGCACTCGGATATGGTCCAAAAAATTTGCCGACTTGATGCTTGCCCTTACCTCGCCCACTGGCAATGCGTGGATACGGCTTATCCGCTGAAACAAAAATATAAATATAGGATTTATCGTCACGAAGAATGATGTTATACGGCGGACGATGCTGTTTAATCAGATTTTGTTCGAGCAATAAGGCTTCAGTTTCTGAGCGCACCACCAAAGTTTCAATATCATAAATCCGTGATACCAGCGCCTGTGTCTTAGGATGTTCAATGGTTTTGACAAAATAGCTAGAGATGCGATTTTTAAGATTTTTGGCTTTACCCACGTACAACAGCTCACCATCTTTACCAAGCATTTTATAAATACCTGGCAAAGTGGTCATGTGGCTCAGTAGATTTTCAATATGGGTTTTGGCGTTTGGGTTCACAAGTATTGAATCATGGCTTATTTTATCAATCATTATATGCTGTGTTGTGGTGCAACATTCAAGGCATCTGAATGAAAACAATCAAAACTCAGACATAAAAAAACTCCGCCGAAGCGGAGTTTTCTTAGTTTCGAATCTTGCACGTGGTGAGAATTACTCTACACGTTCGCCATGTTGACTAAGATCAAGACCCATACGTTCATCGTCAGATTCCACACGGATACCGATGATCAAGTCGATTACTTTCAAGATGATGAAGGTCAATACTGCGCTGTATGCAATCGTTGCCAATACACCCTCAGTTTGTACCCACAATTGATGCATCATATCAGTAGGTGCGTTCTCACCCATGATGAATTCACTTGCAAATACTGCGGTTAAGATCGCACCAACGATACCACCCACACCGTGTAGACCAAATGCGTCAAGCGAGTCGTCTGCTTTCAACAAGCGTTTTAGACCACTGATACCCCAGAAGCACACTACACCGCCGATCAAGCCCATGATTAATGCACCACCAACTGTGACGAAACCAGCCGCAGGTGTAATCACCACAAGACCAGCCACCGCACCAGATGCTGCACCAAGTACAGAACCTTTACCACGTACCATTCGTTCAACAAGCAACCATGATAGTGCCGCCGCTGCCGCTGCAACTTGCGTTACGATGATCGCATAGCTTGCAGAACCATTTGCGCCCAAAGCAGAACCACCGTTGAAACCGAACCAACCCACCCAAAGTAAGCTTGCGCCGACTACAGTTAAAGTCAAGTTGTGTGGTGCCATTGCTTCTTTGCCGTAGCCCATACGCTTACCAAGCATATATGCCGCAACTAGACCCGCTACACCTGAGTTGATGTGTACAACAGTACCACCAGCAAAGTCGAGTGCGCCGTCATTCGCTAACCAACCGCCACCCCATACCCAGTGTGTGATCGGTGCATATACAACGATGACCCAAATGGTGATGAAAGCAAGCCATGCGCTAAACTTCATACGATCTGCAATTGAACCACTGATGATCGCCACAGTGATGATCGCAAAGGTCATTTGGAAGATGACGAATAGGATTTCAGGAATCGTGCCACTGAGTGCATCTGTCGTGATACCAGAGAGCATCATCTTCTCAAAGCCACCGATAAAGCTGTTGCCTTCGGTGAATGCCAAGCTGTAGCCGATCACAACCCATGCAATACTCACCACAGCAGCAGCCGTCAAGCTATGTGCCATTGTGCCCAAAGCATTTTTCTTACGCACCATACCTGCGTAGAACAACGCCAAACCAGGAATAGTCATCAAGAGTACAAGTGCAGTAGATGTCAAAATCCACGCTGTATCACCTGAGTCAAGCGTCGGCTCTTCTTCCGCTGGTGCTGCTTCTTCAACCACAGCCGCTTCCACTGGAGTCGCTTCAACAGCTGCCATTTCTGGAGCTTCTGTTGTTTCAACTGCCAAAACTGTTTCTTCAGTTGGCGCAGTTGTAGATTCGGATTCGGCCCATACTGGAGATGTACCGAGTAGCGCAGTCGATAGACCAAACGCCAGTAGCAATTTATTCATTAGATCCCCCAACCTTCAATTTAAGTTGTGCTGACTTGCTAAGCTAAAAATTCATAAATACAAATTAGCAAATGTCATGCCATTTTGATTTAGACTGCGTCTGGACCAGTTTCACCAGTACGGATACGAATCACTTGCTCTAAGTTAGAAACAAAGATTTTACCATCGCCGATTTTGCCAGTGCTTGCCACACGAGTGATTGCTTCAATGACGCCATCAACCATATCGTCTTTGATTGCGATTTCGATTTTTACCTTAGGTAAAAAATCAACCACATACTCTGCACCACGATAAAGTTCTGTATGACCTTTTTGACGACCGAAACCTTTGACTTCAGTCACAGTGATACCTTGTACACCGATTTCTGAAAGTGATTCACGGACATCATCAAGCTTAAACGGTTTAACGATTGCTGTTACGAGCTTCATGTTATCTTCCTTTGGGTTTACTCATACCAATAGTGGTTTTTACATATCAATTTTCGTGCCAAACTTAAGAAAGGTTGGGGAAATTCCAAAGTTCGCACAATTTAAAGCTATGTTATCCCTACAGTTTACCAGTATTCTTTGAATTATCCATCTTACACCTATCTTCTCAGTTACATTTATTGTATCTTGATTTTGAATTGATAAATCCTTGATGAAAAACCATGACTCCTACATTAGATACCTTCGTTCAGGCTTTAAAAGAACAACTTGCTGCACCAAAGGCAGACCTTGAGCACAATATTCGTGCAGTTTTGGCAGAAATGGTGGAAAAAATGGACTTGGTATCGAAACAAGAGCTTGAACGCCAAAAAATTGCACTAGAACAAGCCAACCAACGTATGAATGCCCTGCAACAGCAATTAGACACGTTGCAAAATCAACTCAAAAAGTAACAATTGCGCCAACATCGATCAAAAACAGAGCACTTTTTTATAAAAACGCACAATAATGGAACAATAAATGAGTTTTGCCAAAGTTTATTCACGCAGTGTACTCGGATTAAGTGCACCGTTAATCGAAGTTGAAGTGCACGCCAGTCAAGGCTTACCTGCTTTAACCATTGTTGGTTTACCAGAAGCTGCCGTTCGTGAAAGTAAAGATCGTGTCCGATCTGCAATTATTAATAGTGGTTTTCAATTTCCCAATAAACGTCTGACCATCAACCTTGCACCTGCCGATTTACCCAAAGATGGTTCACGTTTAGATTTGGCGATTGCGGTTGGGATTTTGATTGCATCAGGACAAATCGCTGATGATCGTATAAGTCAGTTTGAGTTACTTGGTGAGCTTGCCCTAGATGGACAACTTCGTCCAATCTCAGGAATTCTCAGCATTGCCCATGCGTGCAAAAGCTCAGGACGACAATTGTTACTCCCTGAACAAAATGCCGATGATGCCTGCTGTATCCGAGATTTAACGGTCTATGCGACCAGTAACTTAAAAACCGTTTGCGATATTTTGACGGGAACAGTACAACAGCCTGCGCACCATTATCAGCCGAATCACACTTTACTTGATAATTTGCCTGACCTTGCAGATGTCAAAGGACAACTCAAAGCTCGCCGAGCTTTAGAAATTGCCGCTGCAGGGGGACACTCGTTACTATTTACAGGACCACCAGGGACAGGAAAAACCCTGCTTGCGTCTAGGCTACCAAGTATCTTGCCACCACTCACCGATAGCGAAAGTTTAGAAGTTGCGAGTATTTACTCGATTTCCAATCAAAATCATGCTTTTGGCGTGCGCCCATTCCGAGCGCCACATCATACGGCTTCGGCGGTGGCATTGGTTGGCGGTGGCTCCAATCCAAAACCGGGGGAAATCACCTTATCGCACTTAGGTGTATTGTTTTTGGATGAGTTGCCTGAATTTGATCGCAAAGTATTAGAAGTTTTGCGCCAACCTTTGGAATCAAAAGAAGTCGTAATTTCGAGAGCGTCAAGACAGATTTGCTATCCTGCCAATTTTCAACTCATTGCAGCGATGAATCCATGCCCATGTGGCTACGCCTTCCATCAAGATAGTCGTTGCCAATGTTCAAGCGAAGCAATCAAACGCTACAAAAATCGTATTTCAGGACCTTTACTTGATCGGATTGATTTGCATATCGAAGTCCCTCCACTGTCTGCACAAGAGCTTCAACAGCAACAAGCAGGTGAAAACTCTGCATCGGTACGTGAACGTGTTTTATCAGCCAATCAACAACAGCTCCAACGTCAAGGCTATCTGAACGCAGGACTCACACCACAACAAATCGACCAATACGTCCAACTCGATGCACAAAGTCAGAATATTCTTGCGATGGCACAACAACGCTTACAGCTTTCTGCACGTGGCTATCATCGTATTTTACGTGTCGCACGCACTATTGCCGATCTTGCACAGTCTGAACAAATTAATACCATGCACATCAGCGAGGCATTGTCTTATAGAGCTGCACAATGATCAATCCTGCTCGTGCTGTTGCAATGTATTGACCAAAAATCGTAGAACTATATTTAATTACGTTAGTTTCTTTAGGCAAATTTGCTGTTAAAATCACCAATTTGATCATGCAAGATATTTAGTTCACATCGCTTAGCTCGATTATTTGATTGTGAACATTGGCTCTATTACTCGATCACTTGTGCATATGTTGTATCTACGCCCAGTGTATTAAGGAAAATAAAATGTTGGAATCCATGTGGGCTGACTTTCAGCAACATTTTTGGCTGTACATCTCCATCCCATTTATCAGTGGCATCATTGGCTATGTGACGAAAGTGGTGGCGATTCATATGATGTTTTCTCCACTGGAGTTTAAAGGCATCAAACCGATTTTTGGTTGGCAAGGCATCGTGCCACGCAAAGCCGAAAAAATGGCAACCGTTGCTGTCGAACTCATGACCTCAAAGTTGATCAAACCTGAGGAAATTTTTGCTCGACTTGATCCAAAACGCATCGCAAAAGAAATCGAAGCCCCTCTTATGGCGGCCGCTGAAGATATCACCCGAGAGGTTGCGCAGGAGCAACATCCTGGACTTTGGGAAGGTATGCCAGAGTTCGCACGTGCAAAGCTGATTAACCGTGTAAAATCACGAGCGCCTGATATCGTGCAACAAGTGATGGCAGAGATTCAAAAAGATGTTGTGCAATATTTCGACATCAAACATATGGTGGTCAGCAACTTACTCAAAGACAAACGCCTGTTAAATGAAATTTTCAAAAAAGTCGGTAAAGAAGAATTTAAATTCTTTATGAACGTCGGTTTTGTTTTTGGCTTTGCCATCGGTTTGGTTCAGATGACCTGCTGGATTGTGACACAGGGTAAATATCCGTGGATGCTCCCAATGTTTGGTGGCTTTGTTGGTTTCTTTAGTGATTGGCTTGCTTTGCAGATGATGTTTCGCCCATTGAAACCTAAGAAAGTCTTAGGCTATACGTGGCAGGGTTTGTTCTTAAAGCGTCAAAATGAAGTTGCCGCAGACTATGCTGCATTGATTTCTAAGCAATTATTAACTTCTCGTCATTTGATCGAAGAGCTATTCACAGGACCTCGCTCAGACAGCGTGATCAACTTGGTCAATCGTCATGTCCGTCAAGAGATCGACATTGAGGCAGGGATCATTCGTCCGCTCGTGGTATATGCCATTGGTGGTGCAAAGTACCAAGTGCTCAAAACCAAAGTTTCTGAGCGTATCATGGAGCGTCTGCCTGAAACGATGAAGTCGATGGAATCTTATGCAGAAGATGCGATGGATATCCGTAATACATTAATCACACGTATGCAGCGCCTGACACCAGAAGAGTTTGAGGGCATGCTGCGTCCTGCATTCAAAGAAGATGAATGGTCACTGATCATCGTTGGTGCTGTGCTTGGCTTCTTGGTCGGTGAAATGCAAATTCTGTTTATGCTTTAAACTGATCTGTTCATGACATACAAAGGGCTTTTATCGAAAAGCCCTTTGTCAATTTTGAATACGGTTTTATCTATTAGATTTCACCTTTATCATCCTGTTGATCACCATATTTGATAACACTGCACATGCAAAAACACTATTGTTCTTCAACTCGGCATAGTTCATAATTCAAGGTCATTGTGATCAATCAACACTCGCTTTGATTTATTCAAACTTTATCACTGCGTATTGATCTACATAAAAATTTTTAAATGAAAAGCATCCGCTTCTTAGCGCACGAGCACTCTATTACTGGTTATTACTTTGGGCTCGTCGTCAGCACACTTCGGCTGTGATTAAATAGCTTCGTTTCGGATGTCATTATAGGATCGTGTTTTAAAATGACTCAGCTAGCAACAACCATTCATGGTTCAATCGTCGCAATTGTCACCCCAATGTTAGAAGATGGCAACGTGGATTGGGCTGGGCTAAAGCAGCTTGTAGAATGGCATATCGAACAAGGTACGCACAGCATCGTTGCTGTTGGTACGACTGGTGAAGCATCGACTTTAAGTATGGATGAACACATCAAAGTCATCGCTGAGATCGTTCGTGTTGCAGACAAACGCATTCCTATTATCGCAGGCACAGGTGCAAATTCGACCAGTGAAGCGATCGAACTGACACAGGCGGCAAAAGATGTTGGCGCTGATGCGGCGCTTTTGGTCACGCCGTATTATAACAAACCAACTCAAGAAGGCTTGTATCAGCACTATAAAGCCATCGCTGAAGCAGTTGATTTACCACAGATTCTTTATAATGTTCCAGGTCGTACAGGTGTCGATATGGACAATGATACCGTGGTGCGTTTGTCAAAAATCCCTAATATCATTGGTGTCAAAGATGCTACAGGTGATATCCCTCGTGGCATTCAATTGATGCACCACTTAGATGTCGCTGACATGGTGGTCTATTCAGGCGACGACCCAACTGCATGGGAGCTAATCCTTGCAGGTGCAAAAGGCAACATCTCTGTGACCGCAAACGTCGCACCATATGCCATGAGCCAAATGTGTGAAGCTGCACTCAGTGATAACAAAGCTGAAGCACATCGCCTCAATACACAAGTCGCACAATTGCATGACATTTTATTCTGTGAATCCAACCCAATCCCTGTAAAATGGGCGCTACATGAAATGGGCAAAATGGGTACAGGTATTCGCCTTCCGTTAACGCCTTTGGCAGAGCAATATCGCACGCCAATTCGTGAAGCATTACAGGCAACGTACATCATTGAATCTACATGATTCATGTCATGTTAAGCTGATGATGACAATTGAGTTAATGGCAATTGAATCGACGTAAATCGAAATAAATAGAGCGAAAAATTATGCAGTTACGTGTTGTGGTCGTACTTGGACTGGTATCGATGAGTTTGTTGGGTTGTTCTCGTCTTGCGATGGACAACAGTTCTTTGGACTATAAATCGGCAAAAACAGTGCCACCTTTAAAAGTCCCTGAAAGCCTGCAAATGCGTCCACAACATGCACTATATCCTGCGCCTGAGGTTGATCCACGCGCGCTTGAGCAAGCACCAAACTTCAGCAATAAAAAAGGCAATCGCTTTGACCTGCCTCGTCCTGAGCCAGTCGCAGCGGCGACTGCAACAAGTACTGGTGCAGCACCATCACGCCCACAACTGGTACAAGATGGTAATGGCATTCCATTACTCAAAGTCGATGGTGGTGCCAATGAAGTTTGGCAATATGTCACTGCTGCAGTCAGCGCCTCTAACCTCAATGGTAAAAATGGCGAAACCAGTAACGTCGCACAGATTCGCTATCAAGATAAAAATTATCAGCTTCGTTTGACCCCATCAGGTGCAAGTAATACCGTAGGCGTATATAATACGGACAATAATTTTGCAGATAGTGATGTTGCGAGTGAAATCCTTGCGCTGATCTATCAAAACTGGCCAGCTTAAACTGTACGCCACTGACGCCTCACTACATTAAGGTTAACCCATGTCTAAACAAGCCTTGCTCTATACTGGAAAAGCAAAATCAGTCTATGAAACCGACAATCCTGACCACCTGATTTTGGTGTTCCGTGATGACGCATCGGCATTCAATGGCGAAAAGATCGAACAGCTTGACCGTAAGGGTAAAGTCAACAACCGTTTCAACGCATTCATCATGCAAAAATTGGCTGATGCAGGCATCGAAACTCACTTTGAAGAATTGCTCAGCCCGAACGAAGTTTTGGTGAAAAAGCTCGACATGATCCCTGTAGAGTGTGTGATTCGTAACTATGCTGCAGGCTCACTCTGCCGTCGTCTTGGTGTTGAAGAAGGCAAACAGCTTACACCGCCAACTTTTGAGTTGTTCTTTAAAGATGATGCGTTGGGCGATCCAATGGTCAATGAATCACAAGCGATTGCACTTGGTTGGGCGACTGAAGACCAATTGGCAAAAATGAAAGAACTCACTTATCAAGTGAATGATGTGCTAACTAAAATCTTTGATCAAGGCAATATGATCTTGGTGGATTTCAAACTTGAATTTGGTGTATTCCACGATCGCATCGTGCTTGGTGATGAGTTCTCTCCAGATGGTTGCCGTCTATGGGACAAAGACACCAAGAAGAAGCTTGATAAAGATCGCTTCCGTCAAGGTTTAGGCGGTGTAGTTGAAGCTTATGAAGAAGTTGCAACTCGTATTGGGATTGATTTAGCAGATATTTAATTGAAATCTTAATTGTGCGATTCACGAAATACCGCTATTTAGCGGTATTTTTTTGCCCCTTTATTTTCAATCTATGCTCAACTTTAATCTACGCTTAACCGCACAGCATTTTGTTCCGCCCATTCTCGTAACTTTAGCTTTGTATCATCTTGAATCGGATTGGTTGTAAGCCTTAGCTTTTTTAACCAATACATCTCATAAAGCGAATCAGGGACATCGATCAGCAGATTATTGTCTACATCCAACTCTTGAAGCTGTGTACATGCCGAAATGTTGCTAGGTAATTGTTTTAAGCTTTGACATGACCAAAGGTGTAATGTTTTTAACTTTGTGAATTGATGCAACTCATTCATCAAATTGATTAAATCAATTTTATTTTGCCAATTTGAATTCAGCTTTAAAACTTTTAAATTAGATAATTGCCCAATACCTTTAGGCACATTGTGCAACTGATTCAACCCTAAATCCAATTCAGTTAATTCATGCAGTTGATACAGTTCCGTAGGAATTTTTTGTAATCCATTACCTGACAAATCTAACTTTTTCAGTTGTTGTAATGCTGATATTTTCTCATTCAGTTTTAAATTTGACGTGACTAATTTTAAGCTCGCTAATTTTTGACATTGCTTTAACACAGCGACCACTTCATCAAAATCAAGACTGCTATCGCCCGTATTCACAGATAAAGTCTTTAGATCGGCTAATTCAGACAATACATTTGGCAATGTCTTTAACGGCAACGCAAACAATTCTAATGACTGCAAATTTTTGAGTTGACTAAAATTCTGAGGAAGCTGACGGACATTCCCTGTGATCGTCAAATGTTCTAACTGTGTTAATTCAGCGATCTGCTCGACTTGTCCAATGGTTTTGCAATGTGCACCCAAAGTTTTTAATTCAGAATATTCAGCTAGATTTGTGACCCAATCTAAATCTCGACATCCGCAAAAATCAAACGATTTGAGTTTTGGCAATTCACTGACAAACTGAGGAATCTTTAAAATATCCGAATAAGCAATACTCAGCTTTTCAAGATTTAAGCATTGTGCAACTTGCTTTGGAATTTCATCATCATAATTTTCAAAATATAGCGATCGAATCGCTAAAGGATCTTTGGCAATTTTTTTAAGGTTTTGTTCGAGTTTCGACATCGTTGTTCCACGCTGAATATTCGAATTATTCCCATATTTTAAGCACAAAAAAGCCGATCACAATGGATCGGCTTCTTAATGATTTGAATAATTTTACACTGTTCGTTGATCAAACTTAGTGATCTGACGCACCTGATGCACCGATACCTGTCATTGAACGCACGAACTGCGCATCATATTTCGCTTGTTCTTGTTGTGCACGAGCAGACTTATCCGTGATCGAGAAGAACCAACATGCAAAGAATGAGATCAACATCGAGAACAATGCAGGATTACTCATATCAATTGGTGCTTGCTCGCCAAGCTTCAAAGTATCCACCCAAACCGCTTTGGTCAGGAAGATCAAAATCAAAGCACTGATCAAACCAGCCCAACCACCAATGACCGCACCACGAGTCGTTAAACCACGCCAGAACATGGACAAGATCAATACTGGGAAGTTTGCAGATGCAGCAACTGCGAATGCTAAGCCAACCATAAATGCCACGTTTTGTTTCTCAAACATGATACCAAGTAGCATAGCGAAGATCGCCAAGCCAAGCGTTGCCATTTTAGATACTTTGAGCTCTTGTTGCTCTGTCACTTGACCACGTTTGAAAACATTAGCATACAAGTCATGCGATACCGCAGACGCACCTGCCAAAGTCAAACCTGCAACCACCGCAAGGATCGTTGCAAAAGCAACCGCAGAGATAAAGCCTAAGAAGATATTACCGCCGACTGCATGACCCAAATGTACCGCAGCCATGTTACTACCACCGATCAACTGCAAGCTACCTGTGACAGCAGTTTTTGCTTGATCAATATATGCAGGGTTATTCGCAACAAGTAAGATCGCACCGAAACCAATGATAAAGGTCAATAGGTAGAAATAACCGATAAACCCAGTGGCAAATACCACAGATTTACGAGCTTCCTTCGCATCTTTTACAGTAAAGAAACGCATCAAAATATGTGGCAAACCTGCAGTACCAAACATCAATGCTAAACCAAGTGAGATCGCATCAAGTGGTCCTTTGACTAGACCACCAGGCCCCATGATTTGAGTGGCTTCTTCTGTGGTTTTGTTATGCACTTCACCAAACACATTAATGGCTTGGTTAAACATTTCCGCAAAGCTAAAGCCAACATGCTTCATCACCATGAATGCCATGAATGTCGCACCTGAAAGTAACATTACCGCTTTGATAATTTGTACCCAAGTCGTTGCAAGCATACCGCCGAACATCACGTACGCCATCATCAGCAAGCCAACGATGACCACGGCGATGTTATAGTCTAGACCGAATAGTAATTTGATCAACTGACCTGCACCAACCATCTGTGCAATCAAATAGAATGCGACAACAACTAATGAGTTCACCGCTGCCATCGCACGTACTGGTCGCTCTTCCAAACGGAATGATGCGACATCGGAGAAGTTATATTTCCCGAGGTTACGCAGACGCTCCGCAATCAAGAATAGGACGATTGGCCAACCGACCATAAAGCCGAGTGAATAGAGCAAGCCATCATAGCCCGAGCTAAACACCATCGCCGAAATCCCGAGGAAGGATGCCGCCGACATAAAGTCCCCTGCGATCGCCAGACCGTTTTGGAAACCTGTAATCCCACCACCTGCGGTATAGAAATCTTTGGTCGATTGAGTACGTTTTGCCGCCCATTTGGTGATAAATAGTGTCAGACCGACGAACAGCACAAACATGATAATGGCAATCCAGTTGGTCGCCTGTTTTTCAGTTTCACCGACCGTTGGCGCTGCAAATGCGCTCAAGCTGATCATGCTTGCTGATGCTGTGGTGAGCATCATTTTCAAAGTATTATTGACCTTGATCATTATTCAGCTCCTTTGTTTGCGCTGTTTTGTGAAGCTGCATTTTTCTGCGTATGCAAAATTTCATTCACTTCACGAATGGCTTCGCTGTTCAAACGATCAAATGCTTTATTACAGATCACGGAATACACCCAGCACAGTACAAACGATGCGACGATCACACCGATACCGAGCGGAATCCCCCACGTGATCACACCGCTGAATGAGCTATGCAAAAACTCTGGGTTATAAGCGACCAATAAGATAAAACCGAAATAAATCACTAGCATTAAGATGGTCAGCGCCCAACTCAACTTGCGCTGTTTTTGCACCAACTCTTGGAACTTCGGGTTCCTTAAAATTTCCTGTACATGAGCATCATCCATATCTCATTTCTCCTAACGTGTATGACTAAAACTTAGTCAATTTTCCTTCACGGCAAATGCCATTGCTTTTTTTGATGTAAGCCACGTTAGCAACTGCTTAGCAACTGTTCACTTAGACTTTGGTCGAGATTTCAACAATCTACAGGCACGATTTTGTGCAAATTTCAGGTATGATGTAGTGGAATCAAACTCGGCGAAGCACGGATGAATGCAGGATTAATTCTAGGCATATTAGCTATTTACGTACTTATTTTATTTGCGTGTGCTTTTTATGGTGAACGCCATGCCAGTCGATTGAGTCCTCGTGGCAGGATGATTCTCTTTAGTCTAACACTCGGCGTCTATTGTTCATCTTGGACCTTTTATGGTGCAACTGGTGCGGCGGCACGTGATGGTATTATCTATCTGCCAATCTATCTCGGTCCGCTACTCTTTTTGATTTTTGGTTATGATATTTGGCGACGTTTAGGGCGTGTACGCCAGCATCATACCGTGACCTCGATTGCAGACTTTATTGCCGCACGTTATGGCAAGATGGGCTCGCTTGCGACATTGGTGACTTTACTTGCGGTCTTGGCAATTTTGCCTTATTTGGCATTGCAACTGCGTGCTATCGCCATGAGTACCAATATCATTCTTGAGCAACACAGTAGCCCATTTGCTGTGACCAATAGCGTCTTGCTGTTGACTGGTCTGCTTGCCATTCTCGCCATGTTGTTTGGGACAAGGCGCATCGCCAATACCGAACAACACGGCGGTTTAATGCTTGCTGTGGCGTTCGAGTCTTTTGTCAAACTATTTGCGTTGATCGCTGTGGCAGTGTTCTTTTTATTTGCATCAAAAGACAATCTGCATCAAGTCAGTCGTGACGTTGCTGAAACGGTCAATCTTGTACAACAAGTCGGTGTGCCTGATACTTTTTGGATTCAGACGCTACTTGCTGCATTGGCAATGATTTGTCTACCTCGTCAGTTCCACGTCGCTGTGGTTGAGCTGAAAGATGAAAACTATATTAATGGCGCACGACGTTGGTTTGGTGCGTATTTAATTCTCACCATTTTGGCGATTATTCCACTTGCCAGTTGGGCGATTCATGCACCGAGCAATGTACTTACTGTTGCTGATGCTGCTGTGTTAATGCTCCCGATGAGCTATGGTAATGATTGGCTCACTTTACTTGCATTCTTAGGTGGATTTTCTGCATCGACAGGCATGCTACTGGTATCTTCTGTTGCCTTATCGATCATGCTCAGTAACGACTTGATCATGCCTGTGTTATGGCGTTTTAACATCATCTCTCGTCATGATCCACGTATGCCACAGATGTTGAAATTGGTGCGTCGAATTTCCATTCTCGCTGTGATGCTACTCGGTTTTTCTTTTTATCATTTCTTTGCAGATATCAATCAACTCTCTGTGTTTGGCTTGCTTGCCTTTAGTGCGGTGGCGCAATTCGCTCCTGCGTTGATCGGTGGTTTATATTGGCGCAGTGGTAGTAAGCAAGGTGTATATATCGGTTTACTCGTTGGCTTTAGTGTTTGGGTCTATACCCTCCTCTTGCCAACCGTGTTACGCAGTTTACCGACCGAATACCTTGCTTGGGGACAGCATATTCTTGATCATGGTCCTTATCATCAAGCGTGGCTACGACCTGAGGCATTATTTGGTTTTAGCTCACTTGCGCCGCTTACGCATGGCGTGCTGTGGTCTTTGGGTGCAAATATGTTTTGCTACTATAGATTCTCAAGGCGTTATCGTCCAAGTGTGGCAGAGCAAATCCAAGCGGAAAGTTTTTTCTTTTATGATGCCAAACCCTTACCAGCTGTACCCACAGCACTTACGCAAAGCACAGCGGTAGAAACCGTATCGAACCTCAAATACCTCGCCAATGAACAAGTGTCACGCTTAAAAATCGCCGACTTAATCGCACTCTGCTCTCGTATCGCAGGAGAGCGAAGCACTAAGGATGCCTTTAAGCAATTCGCACGTCAGCAAATGCTTTACCTCGATCCACAACAACTTGCCAATGGCATATGGTGGCGATTTAGCGAGCAGTTTTTAGCCAGTGCGATTGGCGCAGCATCAGCACGCACCCTGTTGACCACAGCACTGGTGGATAATGGCTTAGCACTTGGACAAGTGGCGAATATTCTTGACCAAGCTTCACAATGGCAACGCTTTAACCAAAATCTGATCATGACCATGATCGACCATATGACGCAAGGGGTGAGCGTGGTCGATGCCAATATGTGCCTCGTGGCATGGAATAGCCAATATCTGACGTTGTTTGATTATCCTAAAGAGCTGGTCTACGTCGGTTGCCCTGTTGCCGATCTGATTCGATACAATGCAGAACGTGGCGAATGTGGTCCAGGAGAAGTTGAAGAACACGTCAATAAACGGATCAACTGGATGAAACAAGGCAGTGCCCACGAATTTGAACGGATTCGTGAAGATGGTCGTGTGATTCAGATGCGAGGTAATCCGATCGAAGGCGGTGGCTTTGTCACCACCTATGCAGACATTACCGCTTTCCGTGAAAATGAAGCCATCCTTGAAGCACGTGTCAGTGAACGTACTGCACAGCTTGAACACGCCTTAGATGAACAACATCTCGCGCTACAACAAGCCGACCAAGCCAATAAATCAAAAAGTCGCTTCCTCGCAGCGGCAAGTCACGACCTCTTGCAACCGATGCACGCCGCACGACTATTTAGTGCCTCATTAGAACAAAGTGCTTTTCACACCGATGATCAAAAAACCTTAGAGCAACTCGATCGTGCCTTGTTTGGTGCAGAAAGTATGCTCTCTGCATTACTTGATATTGCTAAACTCGAAGGGGGTTCAATCAAACCAAATCGACGTGCTTATAATCTGCAAGATTTACTCAGCGATTTGCGATTACAGTTCAGTGCGATCGCAGAACAACGTCAGATTGAGCTTCACATTCATGATACGCACTTTTGGATTGATACCGATCCGCAGTGGATACGTCGTATATTGCAGAACTTTGTCAGCAATGCTTTGCGCTATACCGCTTCAGGGCGTATAGTGGTCGGTGTATTACGCAGTGCCAATCAAGATGGTCATATTCGAATCGGGGTTTGGGATACAGGACTTGGGATTCCTGAAGCACAACAACACAAATTGTTTAAAGAATTCGAACGTGGTGGACACGAGTCACCGTGGGGTGAGCAAGGCTTGGGGCTAGGACTTGCCATCGTCGAGCGTATGACCAATCAACTGCGCTATCTAGTACAAGTCAACTCTCAAGTCGGTAAAGGCTCAAGCTTTATTTTAGAAGTACCGACGGTGGTGGCACCTGCGATACAACAAGCAACGCCTAACAACTTCACCGCACCACAAAAATCTTTAAATATCTTATGCTTGGACAATGATCCAACCATCTTAGACGGTATGCAAAACTTACTGCAAAAATGGGGCTATCAAGTCTATACCGCATTAGATACCACCCAAGCTTTAGACGTGCTCAACACCCATGAAATCCATGTATGGCTAATTGATCAACACCTCAATGATGAACAATATGGACTCGACTTTATCCAAAACCATCAGCAAAAGCATATCCCAACGGCACTGATCACCGCAGATAGTGACCCTGATCTACCTGAAAAACTTAAAGCAATGAACATTGCCTTACTGAAAAAGCCACTAAAACCTGCTGCACTTCGAGCGTTCTTATCAAGTATTAAACTGCAAAATCCATAAATCATAGATAAAAGTGCTGAATAATGACATTTTTGCTCAGCACTTCTGTCGATCCAATCAACAAATCAGTGATTTGAGCAATTTTTTAAGCTTAGATATGGCAAAAGTGCTTCTTTACTTAAGTGAACAATTGTACACTTTCTTACAATTACACTAAGTTCATGATTTCAATATATTAAAATACTCGAAAATACGTAGTTCATACTTTAGTCCAATATTATTGACTTTTTGCAAATACAACAATTAATGCAACAAGATTCTCCTGCCAAAAGGAACAATATCATGTATATCCAATCGAATCACCGTCCAGAAGCAATGCAAAGCCTACAACGCCAATATGCAGAAAATGCAATCTTGCCGTCGATCGACTGGCAAAGCCTATCTGCACAGCAACAGCTTACGCCTGCGCAGATCACGGCATTAGACACGATTTATCAAAGTGCGATTCCACTTGCACTCACCGTCTTTAAACGGCTGAATTTTGATGTGTTTGCGCCTGCTGCGTTTCATCCACAAGGTTTGGGCTTATTTGATCAGTTGGCAAAACAAGAAGAACGCTTTATCGACATTCTTAACAACGCTGCAGAAGACCTTGATCACGATACACGTCATCAGATTTGGAGCATGTTGCTTCGTGGTGGTGCGGTGCTTGTGTTTAAAGTATGGCTAGGGTTGGTCAAAACTGGTCAGCTTGGCATCGACCTTGTACAGTTCGATGAGCTATCTGACTTGCTTTGGATCAAAACCAAACCTGATACCCTTGCCAAAGCACTGCGTGTCGATAGCGAGTCTAAGAATGAACATTTATTCTTGATCTATGAAGACAGCGTGTATTTGGATCGCTTCAACTGCTTAGAAACGGCTCTGCTATTTAGTCAGCTTGGTGTCTATGATCCTGTGTTCCTGAGCATGCAAGATGAGCAAGTGGCACAATTCTTTATTGAAAAAGGCTTGGTGACTGAAGCGCAAATCGACGAACTGGAATGTGCAATGAATCCGCTAAACTGTGCTGATCAACGTGCAAAACAAGACTATCTTGTGTAAAAGCCATTTCATTAAAATTCGTTGCGGGGATTGCGGACGAAGTCACCAACCTCATAAAAACGAAGCTGTCTCAAAATTATATAACCCCTTGCGGACTGTACTCCTCATCCCCCTTCACAGGGGGAAGACCACTTAATAAAATAAAATGGTTAGAATTCCTCCCCTTTTAAGGGGAGGTTAGGTGGGGTTGACAATTGGATTTTGAGACAGCCTCGTTTTTTAATACGGGAATAAAGCTTATAAACAACTGAATTTGCTAACTTAAATTCATCAGTTAGTCGTGACAGTAAAAAAATACGAAGAATATTTTTAGAACTTCGGCTCTTCGATGGTCAATGCCCCAATCGCTAAAACCGCTTGCGTACGATTTTGTACGCCAAGCTTACGGAAGATCGCCGTGACATGCGCCTTAATCGTCGCTTCTGATACATCTAGCTCATAAGCAATTTGCTTATTCAACAAACCTTCCGCCACCATCATCAAAACACGGAACTGCTGTGGCGTCAGCGACTGAATCTTGTCAGCGAGCTCTGTTTCACTGGCAGCACGTGGGTCATTCGGATGATGCGCCAAGTTTGGTGGCAACCAAATATCACCTTCTAAAACTGCTTTGATCGCTTCGCCAATATTGGCAGGTGGCGCAGATTTTGGGATATAACCCATCGCCCCATGCGCAATCGAACGCTGAATAATATTGGCTTCTTCATGTGCCGATACGACGATGATCGGAATCGTAGGAAACTGCGAACGCACATGCACCAAAGCAGAAAACCCAGATGCACCCGGCAAATGTAAATCGAGCAACATCAAATCAGGCTCTGCGCCTGTTTCTAGGCGTTGGTACAACTCGGCAACCGATGCCGTTTCACTAATCGAAGCTTGTGGCAGACTATATCGAACCGCTTGGATCAAAGCATGTCGAAATAAGGGATGATCATCAACAATGAGAATGTTCATAGAAAAATTTGGTTCCATCCAAAGAGCTGACGACAAAAGGGTATTTGTCGTTCACCATAAAATACAATAAAAAGAATTGTTTCCGCTAGTTCTACCTACAATTATTTACATTGCTTGGTATGGTAAGGCTTGCTCAAAGTATTATTTATCGTTGCGTGTGTCGCTTCAATGCGACGATGGTTTGCCATAGCAAACTTGCACAGATCACATAAAAAATCAGGCTAATAAACTCTAAATCCTTTACTAAAAGTTTGTTAAATGGAATCGCATTTTTAAAGAAATCATTGAAAAAGTCATTAATCCAAGCAATCAAGCCATGAACCTTTGGAAAATGTTCAATGAGTAAATTTGTAGCCCATTGTGCTGTAATGAGCGCATACACTGCCCATGACACAAAAAGCCAAAAAATAGGTAACAAGTAGCTTTGCCCAAAATTTGAAGAATACTTATTGAGCCAAAAAATGATTTTTTCTTGGCTAATCGGTTTGTCTTTTAAGCTCTGTTGATACTTATCCATTTCTTTTTCATAGAAACGGTTGGCTTCGATGTGATTACCAATTTTATCGAAAGAATGTTTGATGATGCGGTAGGTTTCACGGTTGGTATTGTCAGATAAAAGTTGAATATTTAAAAAGTTCGGTGCTTCTTTGAGATTGGTATCTTCTAAATTTAAGCCTTGATGAAATATCGTATTTCGAATATTCGCAAAGCTTAAAAAAGTGACGTATTCGAATTGAGCTACACCATTCTCATCTCCTACTTTGCCAAATTCACATCGTTCAAATCCTGCAAAATCACTAAAAATGGTTGTGGCAGCAAAAAACTTTCCAAAGCTCGTTCCATAGACATCAAATGATGATTTAAACTCAGAATCAATAAACTTGGCTTCCGCAATATTACATTTCTGCATTTCCACTTTAAATAAAAATATAGATTTTTCAATATGTAATAAATTCGTTTTTAAATCACTTAACAAAAATTCACTTTCAAAATTGCATCTCAGTATTTGTAGTTCAGGTATTTCAACAACTATATTTTCTGTATTTTTAAATACTGATTTCATAATACTAAGATTACTTAGTGTGAGCTTTTTTTTAAACAAACAATCATGAAATAAAGAGTTTTGTAAAACTCTGTCTTCATCAGGCTCAAATAAAGCATCCACATCTTCATTAAATACACAAGCTTGATAGAGAACACTATTTATATTTCCAAGTAATTTAGTTGGTGTAATATCCCAATATTTAAAAAATTCGCAATCTTGAAAAAACAACTCTACCTGTGGCGTATCAATCGAATGTCCAGAAAATTTACAGTAATTAAAATGAATCCCCTGAAATTTTCTTAATAATTTCAAATAGTCAAAATGGTCTCTATCGTCTCTACATGGGAAAAAGATGTGTGTAAAAACAATTATTTCTGATTTAAAAAATCCAGCCCCCCGTTGAACATGATTTTCTAAATAATTTTTTGCCGTAACCGCATCCAAATCAAGCGATTGTTTTTTATATATATTTTCAAATATAAAATTAATAATATAGTCAATCAATTCCTTATAAAAATTTGATAACACTCCATCCTTCCAATCAGAAGAGTAATCTTTCTTTTCACAATGCAAAACGCACTCTTGCCGATTCTTAAAAACAACTCTTTCACAATCTTCAAAACTACAAATCTGACTCAAGTCATTATCCTTTTTAGTCCAAGCAGTGCATTAACATCATTGATTTTTCTACTATATCCTTAAATTTTTCAAATTTAAACCATTCATTTCCCAAAGAAAAACCCCACAGACCCAATCCGAATCTGTGAGGTTTATTTTGCTTAAAATTGCTTAGGTTTTAGAGGCTAAAGCCTGCTCTGATTTGCTATTCATCCACCGATAGAACACTGGCAACACCACCAAAGTCAGTAATGTCGAGGAAATAATTCCACCGATCACCACCGTTGCCAATGGTCGCTGTACTTCAGCACCTGTACCAGTGGCAATCGCCATCGGAATAAAGCCAAACGACGCCACACATGCCGTCATCAATACAGGACGTAAGCGCAGGATTGCCCCTTGCCACGTCGCCTCAACGATCGACATGCCTTGCTCTCGAAGCTCCCGCATAAAGCTGAGCATCACCAAACCGTTGAGCACTGCCACACCTGACAAGGCGATAAAGCCAACACCTGCCGACATAGACAGCGGAATATCACGAAGCCACAGCGCCACAACGCCACCAGTCAAGGCAAACGGTACGCCCATAAAGACCAATAGGCTTTGTTTGACATTGGAGAATACCGCCATGAGCAAAACAAAGATCAAGATCAATGCCAATGGAATCACGATCTGCATTCGAGCTTTTGCCGAAGCGAGATTTTCAAACTGACCGCCGTACTCAAGCCAATAGCCTGACGGCAACTCTTGCTTGGATAGCGTACTTTGAATCTCTGCCACGAATGAACCGAGATCACGCCCTTCAACATTGGCAGTCACCACGATGCGACGTTTACCATTTTCACGGCTGACTTGATTGATACCCATGATGTTTTCAACCTCTGCCACATCTTGCAGTTGGATCAAACCACCATTTGGCAATGCAATTGGGAGTTGTGCCAATTGCGCCACAGTACGCTGTGCATCATCAAGACGCACCACGAGGTCAAAACGGCGATCGCCTTGCAGCATTTGCCCGACATTTTCACCGCCAATACTTGCCGATACGATGTCTTGAATATCACGACTGGACAGTCCATATTGCCCTGCGAGATCACGATTCACTGCCACATTGAGCAGTGGTAAGCCTGATGTTTGCTCGACATTGACTGCTGATGCGCCTGAGATTTGCTTGATTTTTTCAGCGATTTTTTCTGCCTCTGCACCAAGCACTTCCATGTCATCGCCAAATAGTTTGACCCCAATATCGCTACGCACACCTGAGATTAACTCGTTAAAGCGTAGCTCAATTGGCTGTGAAAATTCACTGTTATTCCCAGGTAAAGTCGCCAAGAAAGCCTGCATGCGATTACGCAAATCATCGAGGCTTTGTTTAGGATTTTCCCATTCTGATTTTGGCTTGAGGATAATAAAACCATCGGAAATATTCGGTGGCATGACATCGGTGGCGACTTCTGCCGTCCCTGTGCGAGAGAATACCGCTTTGATTTCAGGGAATTCTTTCAGGAGCAACTTTTCAGTATTTTCCTGCATGATCAAGGACTGATCTAAACCTGTACTTGGCGCACGCAGTTGTTGAACTGCAAAGTCGCCCTCTTGCAACTGCGGTGCAAATTCACTGCCCATTTGGCTAAACAGCACTGCGGTAAAAACCAGTACACAGCTCACGGTCGCCACGACGAAATATTTAAATTGATACGCCCAGTCCAAAACAGCGAGATAACGCTGTTTCAACCACGCCATCCAACGACTTTCTTTTTCCTTGACTTCACCTTTGACGAATAACGCCACCGCCGCAGGAACAAAAGTCACCGACAAAATCATCGCACCAAGTAGCGCAAGCACCACGGTAAATGCCATCGGGTGGAACAGTTTGGCTTCCACACCTGTCAAAGCGAAGATCGGCAAGTACACCACCATGATAATGGTCTGTCCAAAAATGAGCGGACGACGAGCTTGCTTGGCAGCGAGGAAGACTTCTTTAAAGCGTTCTTGTCGTGTCAGGATTCTGCCAAGATGCTTTTGCTGTTCTGCGAGTCGTCGGATACAGTTTTCCACGATCACCACCGCACCATCGACGATAATCCCGAAATCCAGTGCGCCCAAACTCATTAAGTTGGCACTGACTTTTTGCTCTGCCATGCCTGTTAAGGTAAATAGCATCGACAGTGGAATCACACAAGCAGTGATCAATGCCGCACGGACGTTCCCAAGAAAAACAAACAGAATCACGATAACTAAGATCGCCCCTTCGACAAGGTTTTTCTGCACGGTTTTAATGGCTTTTTCCACCAGTGTGGTACGGTTATAGACCGTTTCGATCTTCACGCCTTTGGGTAAAGACTGCTGTATTTCTTTGACTTTTTGATCGAGATCAATGGCGACGCTACGACTATTTTCACCCATCATCATCATTGCCACACCCAACACGGTTTCTTCACCGTTGTAGGTTGCAGCACCTGTACGCAGATCATGACCGATCGACACCGAGGCGATGTCAGCTACTCGAATCGGCACACCCGAACGCTCACTCACGACCACATTGGCAATATCCTCGACCGAACCTAATACACCCGGTACACGCACGGTAATTTGCTGACCATTTTCCTCGATAAAGCCTGCACCACGATTTTCATTATTGTCTGACAACGCAGTTTGCAAATCGTCAAGACTGATTTGCAGTTGTTGCATGGTATTAAAATCTGGCGACACTACGTAGGTCTTATTAAAACCACCGATGCTGTTGATCTCCGCCACACCTTCAACACGTTGTAGCTGTGGACGTACTACCCAATCTTGCAACTCTCGTAAATCCATCGCCGTGTAAGGTGTGCCATCCTCTTTTTTCGCATTAGGCTCTGCGAGTAACACCCATTGATAAATCTCACCCAATCCTGTGGAGATCGGTGACATTTTGGTTTCGACTTGCTCAGGCAAATCGCCTTGCGCCTCTTGTAGCCGTTGGTTGATCTGCTGTCTTGCCCAATAAATATCCGTACCGTCTTCAAAGACAATGGTGACTTGCGACAAACCATAACGTGAAATCGAGCGGGTATATTCCAGCTTTGGCATACCTGCCATTGCGGTTTCGATCGGATAGGTGACCCGTTGCTCCATCTCCAATGCCGTAAAGCCATTGGCTTGGCTATTAACCTGCACTTGGGTATTGGTAATGTCAGGTACAGCATCGATCGGGAGTTTTTGATAGCTCCATACCCCGACCACGATCCACACTACGATAAAGAGCATTACCCAAATGGCATTATTGATGGAAAATTGAATCAGCCGATCAAACCAACCGTCTACAGGTAAATGATCGTCATTGGCAGTTTTATTTTCGGAATTAGGATTAGTGTCCATGTGCCGCCTCTCCTTTTTCCAATTCAGATTTCAGCAAGAAGCTACCTTGACTGGCATAGCTTTGATTTGCTGTTAATCCTTTACGGACTTCAACCCATTGTTGATCGCTTGACTGCTGTACTGTAGATAAGCTCCCTAAGTCTATCTCTTGTGGATAAAATTCCACATTATCCCCATGCTGTGTCGCTACAAACACCACATTTTTACCATCAATCTGTTGCACCGCTTGCTTCTGTACACGTAGCACTTGTTTGCTCGATGACGTCGGCAGATTCACACTGACTTTCAGATTTGGACGCAGTGCCATATCTTTGGACAACACCACCGCACGAACCTGTAGGCGACCTGTGGCTTGATCAGCTTGACTGGCAAGTGTCTGCACTCGTGCTTGATACGTCTGACCATTTTGTAATACGGTAAATTCAATCTGCTGATTTGGCGCAAGTTGAATATTCTGCTGTGATGGTAAAACAAACTCAAGCCAAAGCTGACTCAGCTCATCAATCACGAAGAGTTGATCTGCAAGTTGCACATACTCACCAACCATAATGTCTTTATTCGAGATCACCCCAGACATTGGTGCGGTCAAGGTATAGCGACCATTCGAGCTTTTTGCACCGCCCAACGCCTGTATCTGATTTTGTGCGACTTTAAGTTCGATCTGCGCTTTACGATAAGCATTTTCGGCACGTTGATAGTCTTGCTTTGCCGATACACCTTGCGACCACAGTTGTTTTTCACGGTTATATTCCTGCTGAGCGAGTTGCAGATTGCTTTGTGCCAGTTGCACATTGGACTGTTGTCCAACCAAATCAGGTGACACAATGGTGGCTAAACGCTGACCTCTGGCCACACGTTGTCCAAGATTGGCAGACACCGACTCGACACGCCCTGAAAACATCGAGGATACATGTGCTTGCTGATCGGTATTGGCAACGAGCATTGCAGGCACTGCTGTGGTTTGACTTACCATACCTAGACTTGTTTTTGCAATGCTTACGCCTTGCTGTTTCAGTTGTTCCGTCGTGAGCTCAATCGCACCTTCGGTATGTCCTGCTCCTGTAGCTGATTCCTCAGCATGCGCCTCTTCTGCACCTTGACCGTGACTGTCTTCTGAGGCGGTGTCAGGTTTTGAAAATAACAAGAATGCGCTAATCGCAGCCACGGTTAAGCCGATCACCAATACAATGAGTAGCGCTTGAGAGGCTTTGCCAAACTGCGATGTTTTTGCTGTCATGTTTAAATTTTTCATTTGAATATCCATTGTTATTCTCCCGCCCCAATGCCTTCATTATTTTGAATCGCTTGCCAAAAGGTTTGATTCATCGTGTACATCGCATCCGCTTGTGTCACCTCATCGGCTTCAAAGCCCTGACTGATACTTTGTAGCTCGATAAAGCGCTGCCATGCTTGACGCAGTAGCTCGATTTTTTGCAAACGTGTTTGTTGCAACTGTTGCGTGGCTTGCTGTACGTCAGTGACGGAGAATTTTCCTGCTCGAAATCCAAGCATGACTTTCTGTTGCACTTGCTCTGCCAAAGGCACTTGTACTTGATCGACCTGCTGAAACTGTTTGTAAAGTCCATTGAGTTGATCAAGCAAGGTCTGGAGTTTCAACTCAGTTTGCTCGATCTGATAACGTTGCTGCTGTTCAAGACTAGTTTGCTTTGCCTGCACCATCGCTGACTTATACTGATTACGATTAAATATATTCAGCGGAATTTCCACGCCGACGTTGAGTCGAGTATTGCTCTCTTGCTCAGGCGATTTGTTTTGGGTCATACCCAATAGCAAAGTCGGCTGAGGACGAGCTTCAGATTTGAGCATTGCAAGCTCGGCATAGCTTTGCTTGCTTTGTAGTTGCAGATTTTGCATCAGCCAATTGTTTTTCGACTGTGCTAAGACTTGATCTTTCGACCATTTTGGGAAGATATTTTCCACGGCTAATGCAGAAGCATTCATGGTATTTTGAGTTAAAGATCGCTCACCCCAAAGTGCCGATAAATTCTGCTTGGCTGCCTGCAACTGCTGTGTGACTTGCACCGCTAGACGTGCATCAGACAGCACATTCATTTTGATGCGATCGACATCGACTTGTGCAATTGCACCTGCTTGGTAGCGTTTTTGTGTGGCATCTAAGATTTGCTGACTCGTTGAAAGTTGTTGCTCGGTCAGCTGATGTTCTAATTCGGCAATCACCGTTTCTGACCAGAGATGACTGACGATCAATTCCAGTTTGGCACGATAGATCTTTTCATTCAGTTCGATTTGCGCATTGGACAGTTTGGCAAGATCACGCCTTGCCTGACGCACGCCAAATATATCTAAAGGCTGTGCAATACCAATACTCAGTTCACGTTCTTGATCATTAGCAAAACCCGTTTGTTCAATGCTTAAACTTGGATTTTGCCACAGTTGGCTCTGTGCAAGATTGGCTTGACCAATCTGTTGCTGTGTTTGCCATAACCCTGTTTGCAACTGATATTGTAGTGTTTGATCTATTGCCTGACTCAGACTATGAGTCTGTGCATTTTGATTTGAAATTGAAGCCTGAATGGATTGATTCTTCGTCGAATCGCTTGGCATCTCTGTATTGTCTGCATAAGTATTTGATGCACAGATTACAGCCATAGCCATGCACAATGCCTTGAAAGCATAGGTTCGACTTTGATCTTTGAAAACTTTCATATGTATTCCCACAATTTTTTAATACGAAACTGCTTTTAACTTGGTTAAAAACGTCGTGGTGGGAATGTTGAGGCTACCCCACCTATAGCGGGGATGAAAGCGGTGGTAGCGTGATCGAACCTAGATCTGGAGATTGATATAGATTGTTCCAAACAAACTGTGGTGTACGGCTCATCTGAAACGCATTCGACTGCACAATCTCTGCAAGTGTGTCTTGGATCAACAGATGACCCATAGATGGCAAATGATCATGATGATCTTGGGAAAGGTTCAGCTGATTTTCGCTGAGCTGATTTTCACTGAACTTGTTTTGCGTATCATTGCTCTGCTTGACTTGATCATGCGAATGGCTTTGATCTGTATGACTTAGACATTTCTCTAAGACTTGATGATGCCCAAAATGCGTTTTATGAACTTGTGACAAATCGACACTTTCATGCTGACAAAACGCTGCCGCCACATTCCAAGCACTTTGGAATATGAACAAACTCATCATGATCAAGATCAGTGGCAGTTTTTTCATGTCAAATTTTTCATATCGTCGGTGAAATTCAGCGCAAAGATTCGCAATATGTGAAAAAAGTATACTGCCTAGATTGTAAACAAGATTAGGAAATGTGCAAAACTAATCTGTGCTTTTTTCACTGATTTGCAAAAACTACTTCCATTTTACCGTTTGGATTTCAATTTTTTGGGCTGATTTCCCATCACTTGGATCGTTCTCGGTATCACAACCACACCCGCCACCACAGCCAACGGGCGCTTTGGGTGCAAGCCATTTTGCCAAGGTAGACCAACCTTGTTTTTGACACATATTGGACAATGTCGAAAATGTTTTCTTTGCCGTATTTGAAAAAACTTTCTTAAATACGACCAACACACTCCACAATACCAGTAGCGTAATAATCAGCATCTCAATCATGATTTTTCTCCCATGACCATTCTCCAAACAGAGTTAAGGTAAATCGTACTGTGAAAGTTTTCACTTACAATTAACCTAAATTAAAAACACGCACGGCGATTTGATAAACAAAGAACGACATCAAATATGCCAAGCCGAATAAATACACGGTCATGATCGCCACATTGCGCCATGAGCCTGTTTCACGACGTACCGTTGCTAAGGTCGCTAGACAATGTGGTGCATAGACGAACCACGCTAGCAACGCCAATCCCGTTGCCAACGACCAGCCTGAGCCATCCGCACTAATCAACTGTGCCAAACTCTCCGCCTGTGCATCTTCATCACCTGAAAGTGCATACACCGTACCGAGTGCCGCCACTGCAACCTCACGTGCCGCCATCGCAGGAATCAAGGCAATACAAATCTGCCAATTAAAACCAATCGGCGCAAAGAACGGTTGCATCCAATGTCCAAGCATCCCTGCAAAACTATAATCAATCGCAGACATGGTCGCATCGGCAGGCGGTTGTGGGAAAGTACACAAAAACCACAGCAAAATCGACAAGGCAAAAATGATCCCACCAACACGCTTTAAGAAAATCATGCCGCGCTCATAGACACCGATTAGGATATTTTTCCAATCAGGAATACGATAGCTCGGTAGCTCAAGCATTAAGGCATGCTCAGACTTATCTCGGCGGAACAACTTGACGATATAACTGACAATCAACGCACTGACAATACCTGCCATATACAGACCAAACAGCACTAAACCTTGTAAATTGAAAATCCCTGCCACCATCTGCTGTGGAATAAATGCAGCGATCAACAAGGCATAGACAGGCAAACGTGCCGAACAGGTCATCAGTGGCGCCACCAAAATCGTGGTAAAACGATCTCGTGGATCACTAATGGTACGTGTCGCCATAATCCCAGGAATCGCACAAGCAAAGCTTGATAACAATGGAATAAAGGCACGACCGCTTAAACCTGCTTTAAACATCAACTTGTCTAGCAGAAATGCAGCACGTGGCAAATAACCCGATTCTTCTAAAATCAAAATAAAGAAGAACAAAATCAAAATCTGTGGCAAGAATACGACCACGCCACCTGCACCGCCGATAATCCCATCAACCACCAAACTTTGTAATAATGGATGCGAAATATTTGCACCAATCACTTCGCCAAGCCAACCAAAGAAGGTTTCAATGGCATCCATAAATGGAGCTGCCCAAGCAAAAACCGCTTGGAAAACCACAAACATCAGCACTGCAAGACTGAGCAAACCCAACACAGGATGTAAAAACAATTTATCTAAGAATGTGGTACGACTATCTTCTTGTACAGCAGAAGTCACGGTCACGCCAAGTAGCTCATCAATCGAATCGTGAATGCTCGACTGTACTTGATAGGTCGGGACTTCAAAGTCACTTTTATCTAAAGAATTTAACAAGTTTTGTACGCCACCTGTGCGTACAGCAACCGTTTCAACCACACTGACACCAAGCTTTTCAGACAGTGCTTGAGCGTTAATCTGCATGCCACGACGACGAGCTTCATCCATCATATTCAAGACGATCAACATTGGGCGTTGTAATGCCACGACTTCTAAGAGTAGATTCAAATGAAGCTTTAAGTTGGTCACATCAATGACGACTAACAATGCATCTTGCTCAGCTTCACTTTTCAGCACACCTTGACAAACATCACGAGTGATCGCCTCATCTGGACTGGTCGCTTCCAAGCTATACGCACCCGGCAAATCCAAAACCCGCACATTACGACCCGACGGTAGACTAAAATGCCCTTCTTTACGTTCAACGGTCACACCTGCGTAGTTGGCGACTTTCTGACGTGTGCCTGTCAGTTGGTTAAAGAGTGAGGTTTTGCCACAGTTTGGGTTGCCGACTAAGGCGACACGTAGCATGTCATTCATGGTTTGTTCGCTCATGCTCGTGTTCCTTAAACTAATTCCACTTCGATACGTTCTGCTTCATTACTGCGCAGTGCAAATCGAGTAAACCCGATTTTGATCAGCAATGGTTCTC
This sequence comes from Acinetobacter sp., assembly GCF_041911495.1. Classification (GTDB taxonomy): domain Bacteria; phylum Pseudomonadota; class Gammaproteobacteria; order Pseudomonadales; family Moraxellaceae; genus Acinetobacter. Next base: position 112,919 of record NZ_JAYROT010000038.1, read on the forward strand.
CACCAAAAATACCTCGAGCCAGCACCTCAACTTTTTCGCCTGTAACAAAGCCCAAACTGGTTAAACGTATTGCGATCGCATCTTTTTTTTCAGCAACCTCTTCAACCAAGTGATGATGCACTTGGGTAATTCGAGCAATTTGATTGGATTTGAGTTGAGATAAACGCACGGCACAGCCTTTTGGATGAATGTAAAATGTTAATCACACAGTATAAATATAAATGAGAATTTTTTCCATTACAGCTTAAGGAAGAATGCTTGCTTTTTTGCACAATTTTGATGCACTTTGTTTTTATTCAATGTGAAAAGCGATTTTTAAATTTTGAATTGCGCTAACTCTGACTTTCTCTTAACCTGTTTTTTTGAGTGAACACTTTTTACATCGCTCAATTCTTCATACGCTTCATTTTTCCGATTGAACACTATTTTATGCTGAATCATTTATGCTGAATGCCAAAAAAGTCCGCACACCTACACCTGTCAGCATTCCGTCAGAGTTTAGCTATTTACAGGGTTTTCGTGATTATTTGATCAGCCATAGCAGTAGTGTACATACTCGTAATGCTTATTTATCTGATCTGATTCTCTGTGCAAAATGTAGTGACGTGGCAATTCCTGATTGGAGCGCAGAACACGTTCAAGCCGTTTTATTAAAATTGACCGAACAAGCCAAAAACCCTCGTTCGATTGCACGTGCCATGTCCGCATTACGACAGTTTTTTAAATTTTTACGTGAAACTGGTATTCGCCAAGACGATCCTTTGGCTGAGCAAAAAACACCACGTCAAGGGCGACCATTACCAAAAAATTTATCTAATATTGAGGTCGAACAGCTCATTGATGCACCTGACACTTCAATGGCTTTAGGACTGCGTGATCGTACCATGCTTGAAGTGTTGTATGCCTGTGGGCTTCGGGTCAGCGAACTGATTGGCTTACAAACACAAATGCTCAATCTCGAGCAAGGCTTTGTCCGTATCAAAGGCAAAGGCAACAAAGAGCGCCTTGTACCACTTGGCGAAATTGCCATAGATTGGATCAAAAAATATCTACAAAGTGCACGACCTGAACTCTACAAACATTCAACCGATGCACTCTTTCTCACCCAACATGGCGGTGTGATGTCACGCCAAAACTTTTGGTATGCGATCAAACGCTACGCTCTGCAAGCCAATATCCAACAGGACATTTCACCGCACGTTTTACGCCATGCTTTTGCGACGCACTTGCTCAATCATGGTGCAGATTTACGTGTGGTGCAGATGCTACTCGGTCATGCCAATTTATCCACCACGCAGATTTATACCCACGTTGCGCAAGCACGTATGCAACAACTGCACAAACAACATCACCCTCGGGGCTAATTTATTGACTACTACAATCTTATTTGTAGTTTTCAGCCTAACAATATTGATTCAAAAAAATTAATACAAATTAACACAAAACTAACAAATTAAGGGTGCAGGTTAAGATAGAGTTTTTCTACACAGATTATTAAAATTATGGAGTTTCTTGTGACTTCTTTCAATATAAGAATATGTTTATTCCTAGCTATATGTTCGCCAGTCACTACATATGCTAGTGATCAAAATTCAACCCCATTAAGTGCAGCAGAAGCGCTTGCCATTGATGCTAAATATTACGCAGAATCATATGGTGTCTCAGAAGATGAGGCAATGAGAAGAATACTGATCATGCATGATAGTTCAGATCAAATTAAACAACTACAACAAGAATATGGGACAAAAATATCTGGAATATACTTTGATCAAGGTAAAGATTTTGGTCTAAAGGTTAATTTAACTGGAAATGATGTACCAAGTGATGTAGAGCTCATTCGAAAAGCATCAACATCTGTTAAAAACATATTAACTCACAATTTAAATAGTAATCTTAAAAAACTAGGTATTGCTACAGAAAGTCTTAACAAGGCACAAGCCAAGATAGGTCAAAATATTTCAGCCAAAGTTTCGTTTAGTGGTAATGCCAAACACAATAAAGACGAGAGATTAAAAATATTAGAGCAAGCAAAGCAAAATCTTCTTTCAAAAATACCTTCCTTTGAAATGATTGCTGACAACGAAGTGACTGGTGGGGCTACTTTATATGTTAAAGCGGATAATGGAAGTGTACAAAAAATAGCTGAAAGCATCCTCAATATGCCTATTACGGTTGAGGTAATTCCATCAGGTATTGTTGCAACACATACTAGAGGTGGTTCAAAACTTGTTAAGACCGATAATGGCAATCTGCATTGTATGACAGGGTTTGTTGCAAAACACTCATCAGGGCAACAAGGCGTACTTACAGCAGGACATTGCCTAAAAGATAATACTCCATTGTCATATACAGATAAGGATGGATCTAAATATCCAGTGACTACTGTTTCTTCTATTTTCGATAGCCGAGGAGATTTAGGTTTTATTACAGCATCACATGCCACTTCAACAGGGCAGTTTTATGCAGATAATACCGCAAATCCTCGCACAGTATCAGCAGTACAAAGTAGATCAGGGACGCGCGTTGCTAGTGGAACAGTCACAGGATCCTATATCTGTCACCTAGGACAAACTTCACCAACAGACCAAACTTTAATGCAAAGTTGTGGTGAGGTAAGTAGTATCAATGGGCAAGGTAGTGATGGTGTTGGTGGAAATACTTATGTTATTGTTAAAAACACAAAAAGTGGCGGAGGAACAACCTACAATCCCTCTACTGATGGTATTGGAACATTAAGATGTGTAGGTGGTGATAGTGGTGGTCCATGGTTTGCGTATACGACTGCTTACGGTATTCAATCTGGGTGCGCATGGTTTGATAATGCTAAAAAACAAACCAAGATTGTCGTATATACTAGCTTAGACTATGCAGGTTTAGTGGGGGCGACAATTGTTAAAAATTAAAGACACTATAATTCTAAGTATTGTGTTTATCGCTGCCTGCCAACCTTCAAGTCCATCTATGACTGAAAATATCAAGCAAAATGAGGCGAAGGAACACAATAATAGCCCAATTATTCTGCGATATAATGTACCAGTTGTTGATCCCGTTTTAACTACTGCGAGAAACTTTGGATATTTAAGTGTGGAAAATAATTGTCTCGTCATTAAATTAGATAAAGACTCTACAACATCAATGGCTTTAGCCTTACCTATTAGTGAGGATAAAAGTCAATGGCAGACACAGTGGGATAGCAAAAACCAAACGCTGATCTTTGATGGTCAAAGATATCAACTTGGTCAACGCTTGGACTTAGGTGGTCATGGTGGATTTGATCCCAAACGAATTTCAAACCCATCACCTGCTTGCAAAGATTATTCTATTTGGGGAGGATATATCATAGGTATTCTAGAGTAGCGTTATTTTCAATCAGGCATCAAAAAATGGGAATTCCCAGCACTTTTGAGCGATCATCAACGTATCGCTTTTGGGAATTTCAACATTTTGACTAAATCTTAAGAGGATATTTTAAAGGTATCTCTTTAGGACATGCTTTGACGATTTAAAAAGTACATTCTCTAGGCAGTGTTCCTGCTTTTTGCTATATTATGCGCTCATTCCAATTTGAATTTGATTCATAGGCATTTTATGCAATTGTTGAAATTTGCGCTCAGCGCAGTATTGATGGGTGGTTTGCTTGCGACAACTGCTTGTTCGAAGAACGATCAAGAGCCCACTGATAGCAATGAAATCACTGCAACGATGCCTGTTTCTGGCGAAGCATCAACTTTGACTGAGCGTAATGCACAGCAACGTTTCATCAAAAACCTACAAGCCAACTTTGATAAAGCAGGACTGATCGCAAAAATCATCAATGTCAAATCCACTGAGATTCCAAACTGGTTTTGGGTAACCTTAGAAGGTTTCCCTGCGGTATTGGCAAGTAGCGATGGCAAATATATCTTTCAAGGTGACATGATTCGACTTGGTGAAAGTGCAATTCATAATGTCAGTGAAGATTTGCAAGCAGGTGATAACAAAGCTGAATTTGCCAAACTGAAAAAAGAAGACCTCATCGTCTACCCTGCCAAAGGCAATACCAAGCATGTGATCTATGTCTTTACCGATGCAAGCTGTCCGTATTGCCATAAGTTGCATGAGCATATGGATGAATTTAACAGCAAAGGCATCGAGGTACGCTATATCGCTTGGCCTCGTGGTGAGCAGTTCTTCCCGACCATGCAAAGTATTTGGTGTAGCGAAGATCGAAAATCAGCCTTTAACGCTGCAATTGCAGGACTTCCTGTGGTGGCGAATGAGTGTCAAAACCCTGTGATGGCGCAGTATCAGCTCGGTACGAAGATCGGGGTCAATGGTACGCCTGCGATCTACGGTGAAGATGGCCGTTATTTGGCAGGCTACATTGAGCCTGATGCTCTGTTACAGCGCTTGAATGAAAAGCGCTAATTTTCCTAAGCTGATTTTTAAAATCAGCTTTCAAAAAAATAATGCAACTAAAGCGATCTAAAGCTAGAGTCTAGGTCGCTTTTTCGCTATTATTTCAACAATTTTTAAATAATTTTTTGGAGTATGACGTGAAACCAGTTCGTCTGGCTATACTTGGTTTGGGTACCGTCGGTGGTGGCGTTCTTGAATTATTACAAATCAACGCCGCAGAGATTAAACGCCGCACAGGTCGAGAAATTCAAATTACCCATGTCGGCACACGTCGTCCTCGTCCAGATTTAAACCTTGATCCAAGCATTCAACAATCTGAAGATTTACTTCATATCGCACGTCAGTCTGATGTGGATGTCGTGATCGAAGTTATGGGCGGTATTCATCCTGCCAAAGAAGTGCTATTGGAAGCGATTAAAAACGGTAAGCATATTGTCACTGCAAATAAAGCATTACTTGCAGAACATGGTAATGAACTGTTTAAAGCTGCTGATGACAACAACGTGCAAATCGCCTATGAAGCGGCGGTTGCAGGTGGTATTCCCATCATCAAAGTGATCCGTGAAGGTTTGGCTGCAAACCGCATTGATTGGGTTGCAGGCATTATCAACGGTACAGGTAACTTTATCCTGACAGAAATGCGTGAAAAAGGTCGTGCTTTTGCCGATGTGCTCAAAGAAGCACAAGAGCTTGGCTATGCAGAAGCTGATCCGACTTTTGATGTGGAAGGCATTGATGCAGCGCACAAACTTGCCATGCTGGCGTCGATTGCATTTGGTATGCCTCTACAATTTAGCAAAGTCTATACCGAAGGCATTAGCAAAATCACTGCTCAAGATGTCAAATATGCCGAAGAATTTGGCTATCGTATCAAACATTTAGGTATAGCACGCCGCGCTGAAACAGGAATTGAGCTTCGTGTTCATCCAACGCTGATTCCAGAAGAAGAACTTTTGGCAAATGTGAATGGCGTGAAAAATGCTGTTTTGGTTCAGTCGAATGCCGTTGGTCCAACACTGTATTATGGCGCTGGCGCTGGCGCTGGTCCGACTGCTTCTGCTGTAGTTGCCGATATTATCGATATCGTGCGTGACATTAGCTATACTGAAGATGGCTCAGGTACGATTCCACATTTTGCCTTTGAAGATTTGTCAGATTTGCCTATCCTTAGCCGTGAAGAAATGACGACGGGCTATTACCTGCGTGTCAATGCTGAGGATGAAACAGGTGTACTTGCAGATGTCACCACGATCTTGAGCCGTGCAGGGATTAGTATTGATGCGATCATGCAACAAACTCGCTTAAAAGATTTAATTCCTATCGTGATTTTGACTGATCCAATCCAAGAATCGATCATGGATGAAGCTTTGGCAAAAATCCAAGCGCTCCCTGCGATTCATGGCGAAATCGTTCGAATTCGTTTAGAATCTTTAGAAAGTTAATTTATTCGTTTATTACATACCAAGTCGAGGCGATTGCTTTTCATTAACTCAAGAAAACTCGCCTCAATGACTAAAAGCAACTCATTGGAACATCATCATGTCGAATGCCAATCGTTATACTGGTCTTGTTGATCGCTATCGTGATCGTTTGCCTGTATCTGCTACTACTCGTGCGATCTCCCTCGGTGAAGGCAACACACCTTTGATCAAACTGGAGAATATTCCACGTTTGATTGGCAAAAATGTCGAGATTTATGTCAAATACGAAGGTCTGAATCCAACAGGTTCATTTAAAGACCGTGGTATGACCATGGCGGTGACCAAAGCAGTTGAAGAAGGTTCAAAAGCGATTATCTGTGCATCGACTGGTAATACCTCTGCTGCGGCTGCAGCTTATGCGGCACGTGCTGGTATAAAAGCCTATGTGTTGATTCCTGAAGGCAAAATTGCTATGGGTAAAATGGCACAGTCAATGATGTACGGTGCGATCACCATGCAAATCCGTGGCAACTTTGACGATGGTATGCGCTTGGTGAAAGAAGTTGCAGATCAAGCTCCTGTAACCATCGTGAATTCAATTAACCCGTATCGTTTGCAAGGTCAAAAAACCATTGCTTATGAGATCGTTGATGAACTCGGTCGTGCACCAGATTATCACTGCTTACCGGTGGGTAACGCAGGAAATATCACGGCGCATTGGATGGGTTATACCGAAGCAGTTGCCAATCAATCTGCTGATCAATTTGAACAAGTGGTCTATGATGCAGCTACTGATCAATTCACAGGACCAAAACCTGAAGGTCGTCCAACCATGGTTGGCTATCAGGCTGCAGGTGCTGCGCCGTTCTTACGTGGTGCGCCAGTGGAACAACCTGAAACAGTCGCAACGGCGATCCGTATTGGTAATCCACAAAGTTGGAATCATGCCAAAGCTGTGGTACGTGACTCAAATGGTTGGTTCGATGAATTAACTGATGCAGAAATCTTAGATGCACAGCGCATGCTATCGATGTACGAAGGAGTATTCGTTGAGCCTGCATCGGCGGCTTCAATCGGCGGTGCAATCCGTGATATTAAAGCAGGTAAAATCGCTGAAGGTTCGTTGATCGTTTGCACAGTGACGGGTAATGGTCTAAAAGATCCTGACACTGCGATCAAACAATGTGCCGATGCCGTGATGCTCACCATCAATGCCACATTGGATGATGTCAGAACATCAATCCTATCAAATATGGAAAAATAACTTTCATGCTTTGATCAGAAGAAATACTTAACAAAACCAACCCAATGCGGTTGGTTTTTTATTGCATCATACAGAATATACCCTGTACAAGAATAATTCATATTTACAAACAATTTGATACAGTTTGATTTGTTTTGGTGCGAAATCAATAAATTGCCCAATATTTGTGCAATACAATAATGCTTCAAAGTTGGTTTTGTAAGTTATTGCAGTTTTATTGCAAAGAAATAAGATAAAACAGTAACTTAATAAAGTTGGCACGCCCTTTGCTATTTCCATAACAAGTTCAGAGTCAAATCATTTCGATTTGAACATTTGTAATAAACAGCTTGGGGGAATACCAACATGAACTTTAAACTTTCTACATTAGTGGCTGCATCTTTACTCACTTGCTCAAGTGGCTTGACTATGGCAGCTGAAAGCGATGTATCATTCTCTGGTACAGCTGCGATGACAACTGATTACCGCTATCGTGGTATTTCACAAACTGAAAATGATCCTGCTGTACAAGTAGGCTTCGCTTTAGCACATGCTTCTGGTGTTTACGGTGGTGTTTGGGGCTCTAATGTTGGTTTTGCAAACTCTTTAGAATTAGACCCATATTTAGGTTATAGCACTGAGCTTTCTTCTCTTGCATCTAAGCCTACATTAGATGTTGGTGTATGGTACTACGGTTACCCAAGTTCATCTGACTTGAACTGGGCAGAATACTATGCACGTTTGACATTTGGTTCAGTATTTATGGCTGATGATAGCTTGTATACCAACATCAACTACGCAAATGACTTTTTAGGTGATTTATCTGAAGGTGACCAATGGTACCTGAATGCTGTATATTCTTTCCCAATCGCTGATACAGGATTTGGTGGTGTAGTAAGCCTAGGCTATACGACAACTTCTGAAACCGATTTTAATGATGCTACAGCCGAAGTTGAAGATGATTATATCGACTGGAAAGTTGGTGCAACTTATGGTTTCAAATCTGTAGAAGGTTTAACTGCTGAGCTTGCAGCTGTTGGTACGAATATTGATACAGACGGTCAAACAGATGCATTTAAACGTGGTGTAGAAACTGGTGCTGTATTTACAATTACTAAAGCATTCTAAGTTATAAATACTCTAGGCCAAAAACTTAGCCTTTGTATTTAAAATCCTGTCTTACTTCAAGGCAGGATTTTTTAATGGAGAATTGGTCCTAAATACGTCTTGGCATGTTAAATGCTTGATATTTATATCGAATAAAGATGATTTGAATAGATTAAAAAGAATGATGGAATTAAAAATACGATAACCGTTTTCGCAAACCCTGCCTCGGCAGGGTTCTTTTTATTTAGATAAAGTAGAATTTTTAATGACTCGCTCGAATCGGTTGCTTCACAATGATTGAATCAATGCCCGCATGTTGTAAAGTTTGCTGTGCAATATGCGCAGACTCTTTCGACTCATATGGTCCTGAGATTACTCTATACCACACTTGATCGCCTTCATTGGTCATTACTACTTCGGCAGATAAACCATTGAGGACAATCTCCGCACGGCGTGCATCAGCACTATCAGGATCTTCATAGCTTCGCACTTGCAAGATAAAACGAGGTGCTGCAGTGATGGTTGCTGTTTGATAATTTTCATCAAAAGGATCACTGACCGATTCACTCGCATCTTCTGAACGTGATGGTGTTGGCGCCTCTACGACGACTACAGGCTGTTCGATTTGATGCTCAGGTACAGCTTGATCTGGGATCGGTGTAACTTGTTGCTGTGGCAACACGTCATAGAAGCGGTAGTCTTTATTGGTTTCTTGATCATTGACCGCCATTGGTCCTTGCGTTGCACCTTTACGTTCAACAGGCTTCCACGGACTCCATAACGATAAGAAAATGGCAACACAAATACCCGCCAAAACCAAAACCACAAGCCATAGCCACGATGGAATCGCTTGGGTGTTTTCACGTGCTTTCGGGCGTTGCGATACTCCACGAGGGGCTTTACCAAACACTGACTATCCTCTATTTTTTACTTGCTTATCAAAACATGTATCTACTCAAATCGAGTAGTCACAACCCCATTAATACAATTCAAAAATTAAACCTGTGCAAAATCTAGCTATTACATTATTCACAGAAGTCTAATCGAATTGGACTTATCGCCTATATTATAGAAGTCACGGACATTTCGTGCAAAGTAAAATATTTTGTTACATTGCCTCAGGCGCACTGACACCTAATACGGTTAAGCCATTTCTTAAGACTTGTTGTACATTCACAGATAATAATAAACGTGCTTGTGACAGCTCAATATGGCTTTCATCCAAGAATTTTACGCCGTCTTGCGCATACCAACCGTGGAATGATGCCGCCAAGTCTTTGAGATAATTACCAATCTGGTGCGGTTCATAGGCATTGGCCGCACGAATCACAATCTCAGGATAAGCTGCCAATTTCGCCAAAATCTCTTCTTCAATTGGTAAAGTCAGTAATTCACAATGTTCACGAGCTGTAGCTTGATCAAAGCTGATATTTTTCTCAGGCGCTTTACTTAAAATACTATTGACCCGAGCATGGGCATATTGGATGTAATACACTGCATTATCTTTGCTTTGCGAAACAGCTAAATCCAAATCGAAATCAATGTGTTGCTCAGATTTGCGCATTACATAGTAGAAACGTGCCGCATCATTGCCAACTTCCTGACGAAGCTCACGCAAAGTCACAAATTGCCCTGAACGCGAGGACATTTGCACCATTTCACCGCCACGCCATAGGCTGACGAACTGTACCAAAAGCACAGTCAATTTTGATGAATCATAGCCGAGTGCATCAATCGCTGCTTTCACCCGAGCGATATAGCCGTGATGGTCTGATCCCCAAATATCGACGATATGGGTATAACCACGTTGTAGCTTATCCAAGTGATAAGCAATATCTGAGGCAAAATAGGTGGTTTGACCATTACGACGTTTTACCACACGGTCTTTTTCATCGCCGAATTCAGTCGATTTAAACCAAATATTGCCTTCTTTTTCATAGAGAAAACCACGTTGATCGAGCACCGCTAAGGCTTCATCAATTTTCTCGATCAGTGAGGCTTCGCTAAACCATTTGGCAAAAGTCACGCCGAAATCTGCTAAATCATCTTGAATATCATCCAAAATGGCTTTTAAGGCTGCTTGGTGGAACACGGCATAATCTGCGCCAAGCAACTTTTGGCTATTGGCAATTAAACCGTCGATATGCTTTTCTTTATCACCAGAGAGCACGACTTTATTGCCGTCTGCATCAAGCTCTTCAGCATATTGCACATCTTCAGGCACTTCTGCATAGACATCGACAACGGCACGAACGTGCTTATCTTGATCAGTATCAATAATGCTCTGTGCGATGTCTTTGACGTAGTCGCCTTGATAAGCATTTTTTGGAAAAACTAGCGTTTGACCGCATAATTCTAAATAACGCAAATAGGTCGAAGTTGCCAAAATGTCCATCTGACGACCTGCATCATTGACATAATATTCACGGTCAACAGTCGCTCCTGTGGCTTCCAGCAAATTCGCAACCGTCATCCCATAAGCTGCGCCACGACCATGCCCGACATGCAAGCTTGATGTCGGATTGGCAGATACAAACTCGACTTGGATTTTTTCAGCTTGATTGACTTGGCTACGACCGTATTGATCTTTTTGCGTTGCAATGGTGTCTAGCACCACAAAGCGTTGATCTGCATTTAAAAAGAAATTGATAAAGCCAGGCCCTGCAATTTCAGCTTTGCTGATGTCAGCAACAGTTGGTAGATTTGCTAGAATTTTTTCTGCCAAATCACGTGGCTTCATACCTGCGACTTTGGACGCTACCATGGCAATATTCGAGGCAAAATCGCCATGACTACGGTCTTTGGTACGGGTCAACACACTGTTATTTTGCCAATCTTGTGGGAGAATATTTTCTGATTGAAGTGCTGTCACTGCTTGCGCCAGTGCATTTTGGATTGCCGTGTTCATAACCGCTCGGAATATTGCCAAAAAAGAAAGCAAATATAGCAAATTTTGCCGTACAAAGGGAGTGCATTGTCCGTTATGGATGACATTGTTGATATTTTTTCAAAGTCCTTTTTTAGTTAAAATAGGCTTTTTCCAATTGAATGATTGTGATGGCTAATTCTCCTTATATCTTTGGCACCGTGCCAAAACTTTCTGCAAAATATGCTGCGGTGGTGATTCCATTTATCTTGTCATTTTTGATGAGTGGGCTGATTTCATTGATCAATATTATTCACAATATTGGTTTTGTAGAGCATTTTGCGACAGTTTGGGTTTCTGCATGGTTCTTTTCTTGGTGTGTGGCTTTTCCTGCGGTCTTGATTTTATTACCGATTGTGCGTCGTATTACCGCACGTTTGGTTGATTGCTCTAAAATTTAAATAATCTAAGCTCGACATAAGATGAGTAGAAATTAACTGATTCGTGGGAACGTCAGTCGCATTGTTCGAGGTCAGAATAGCTTTAGCAAAGTGACGTTTCTCAAGGAATTGGATTAATTTTGGTATATGACCGAGTTTGCGACTGACAAAATGGCTTTGCCTACTTTCCCCGAAAGGAAAGTAGGTCGAACCGAAGGTTAATTCTGATATAGGAGTATATAAGCAAGACCTTGTCTAAAAAGGCTTTTCTTTTTTAGATTTTAACAACGAATCACAAAATCAATCTTCTTCAATCACTACAGCCAATAATTCATCTGATGGTGCAAAATAATAGCCACCATTGACTGCTGTGGTGAAATGCAACAAACGATCGTGAATATGATCCCCTGTCGTACCAAACATATGCTCAAGCATTTGATCAATAATATTTAAATCTTTGGTGTAGGCGATAAAGAATAAACCTTGCTCACCATGACCATCGCCATAGGGCAAACTGTGACGCACGATTTCAAGCTCTTCGCCCGCATCATCTTCGATCACCACACGAGCGATATGCGCATTATCAGGTTTCACATCGTCTTCCATCTCGATGCTTTCAAGTTTTGATCGTCCAAAAACATTTTCCTGAGCATCGACTTTTAGCCGATTAAATTTATCCAAATCGTGCACGTAACGCTGTGCAAAAACAAAACTACCGTCGGCAAAAATACCCGCGTCTTTACCCAGTAGTGCCACTTCTTCACGGTCATCTTTAAATTGCGGATTTTCCGTGCCATCAATAAAGCCCGTCAAATCACGGCTATCCAAATATTTAAAGCAGGTACGCTCTTCAAGCACTTCCACTTGCTCACGAATACCGTGAAAGAAGGCTTGGCTCAGTACAAAGCAAATATCTGCCTTGCTACTCGCCAAGTGAATCAATACATCACCTTCATCGACAGGCATCTCAAATGCACCTTGTAAAGGCTCAAGTTGATGAAAATTTACAGGAGTTTGATCATGAAGTTGTTGCCAAAGCGTTGGAGAGAATGCGATCGCAGTTTAAATTTCAGCAGTGGCATGTTGGTAATCAGACGATCTCTGGTGTTGATCAGATCAGTGAGTTGCTGTTTGAGTTGCTCTACAGTTAATTGTCCCAAGCGAATCACGATAAAACGTGCATGATCCGACGGTAGTGGGAAAATGACAAATTGCGCATTCATTTAGAGCGCCAAAAAAATAAATAAAAACATGAATTTGATTGATCTTGATTGTGCCTCAACCAATCCCTGAGGTATAGAAAAATTGTAACTTCTTGAATGACAACGATCACTCATACTGGTTGTAGGCTTTATTGTTTATTAGCTTAACTTTTAAATATTGTTTTTTTATGTTCTTTTTTGACAAATATCATCGGACTTAAGCAGACATAGTTTAAGCTATGCCACTTGTTGATGACATGATTTTTTATGGTAATCATTAAAAATAATCACTGCCTTAAAGATTCGCAATGTGGAGTGTGCTGTGCAAGAGATTTGGCTGAAGTTACAAGATTGGATTGATCAATATCCGTGGTTAGAGATGTTGAACTCTTTGGCGATTTTGATTTTGATCGCTACGGTTGCGTATTTGATCAGTAAAAAAGTGGTCGTGGTTGGTTTGCGCAAGCTGATTTCCAAATTTTCTTTTGCCAAAAATAGTGAAGCATTCCAAAAACATAGCGTGATTCGACGTGTTGCCAATATCGTCCCTGCCATTGTCATCATCAACGGCATAGCCGCTGTACCTCATCTTTCAGAGAAAGTCGTACAATTGGTACAAATGCTTTCTCAAGCTTGGATTTTCTTAACGATTGCCTTAGCAATTTGCGACTTTTTAAATATTTTTAATTTGTCTTATCAACACAATCCAAAGTCAGCCAATAAGCCGATTAAAGGCTATCTGCAATTGATCAAACTGATCATCTATATTGTATGTGGCTTGATGATTATCGGTACATTTTTGAAAAAAGATGTATTCACCTTACTTGCTGGCTTCGGTGCGATGGCTGCGGTATTGATGTTGGTTTTTCAAAATACCATTTTGTCACTGGTCGCAAGTGTACAAATCTCTTCTTATGACATGATTCGTATTGGTGACTGGATTGAGATGCCAAGTCTCGGCGCAGACGGTACGGTGATTGATATTGCACTGCACACCGTCACAGTACAAAACTTTGATAAAACCTATACCGTGATTCCAACCAACAAACTGGTTACAGATACGTTTAAAAACTGGCGTGGTATGACCGATCTTGGTCGCCGTCGCATTAAGCGTGCCTTCTATGTCGATCAAAGTAGTGTGCACTTTTTGTCTAATGATGACATCGCTCGTTTAAAAAATTTTTTATTGCTTGAAAACTATATCGATATAAAGAGCCATGAGCTGGCAGAATGGAATAGCAGTGTCAAAGAGTTATTTAATCAACGCCGTATGACCAATCTTGGGACTTTCCGAGCGTATATGCTGCTCTATTTGCAAAAGCATGAAGGCATCGCTGAAGATCAAACGCTCTTAGTGCGCCAACTTCAACCGACGGCACAAGGCTTACCACTCGAGCTATATTGCTTCACCAATACCATTAACTGGAATATTTATGAAGATATTCAATCTGATATTTTCGATCATCTTTTTGCGATTATTAGTGAGTTTGGATTGCGTGCTTATCAAGCGCCATCGGGTGCAGACTTTCAAAATATCCAACTTGAGCATCAAGAGTTGAATACACCTGAGGAAAATCAAAGACATGTAACCGAAATAGAAAAAGTCTAATCTGTATAACAAAAAGACCGCATTTAGCGGTCTTTTTACTACAATCAATTTGCTTATTTTTTCGCAGCTTCAATTGATTTTAAGATTTCAGCTTTTGCCACGTCAGCATTTTCCCAACCACTGATTTTAACCCATTTACCATGCTCTAAATCTTTATAGTGTGAGAAGAAGTGTTCGATTTGACTGATCAATAATGGCGGAAGATCAGTATATTCTTGCACGTCTTTGTACAGTGGAGAAAGTTTCTCGTGTGGTACAGCGATCAATTTCGCATCAATACCACCGTCATCTTCCATGTTCAATTTGCCCACTGGACGGCAACGAATCACGGAGCCTGCTGCCACAGGATGCGGTGTAACCACCAACACGTCTAGAGGATCGCCATCTTCTGACAAAGTATTTGGCACATAGCCGTAGTTCGCAGGATAGAACATCGCTGTACCCATGAAACGGTCTACAAACAATGCATCAGAATCTTTATCGATTTCATATTTGATCGGTGCAGCATTGGCAGGGATTTCAACGATCACATAGATGTCGTTTGGTGCGTCTTTACCTGGTGGGATATTGTTGTAACTCATAGCTCACTCTTTGTCTGTGGTGAATTAAATTTGCGATAATACATTGCAATCATCAGATTTTGAGAATTGCAGAACATTATCACCTAAAATTTTTAGTTGCCCTATTATACTTAAATCTCAATCTATTGCGCTGTGAATTGATCGAAGAATTGTCATGTTTTATTGCATCGAAAATGTCTTTAAAGTCGTATGCAAATAATCAAAAGACAAACTGGACACAAAGTCGCCAGCAACCAAAATACTGAGCGCAAACGATTAAAATTCGCCAAATAACACAAACCATAAATAATGCGCAAAATTAGATAAGCAATCCCCAAAGTCACGACAAAAATATCAGGCACAACCAAATAATCTGCGATCAACATCGCAGCAATAAATAATGGCAAACCTTCATAGCTATTTTTCTGAACGGCATCGGCACGCTTGGTAATGCCTTGCGACTGCTCAACCACTTGGCGGTGACTATCGTGAATTTTTGGATCATAGCTCGATGTAGATCGTGCAATAAATGCAAAAACATAAGGCAATAAACATGCAACTAAAATGATCAATATCACGATATTTAAGCTATGCATGTCTATCCTCGAGAATGTGTTTTGAATTTCGATGTGAATCAGTGACCGATTCAATCGAGGCATGATACCATGATCTCGATTTTTCGATATTTATTTTCTGTATTCGCATTTCTTCGCATACTTTTTTGCATCTTGAATGGCTCAACTCTATGACTAAACACAACCCTCAACAGCATGCGCAACAAAAGCACTCAAAACAAACAGACCAACAAAGTCATCAAGAAGCGCTTGAACAGGCACTTGCTGCGCAGCAAAAGTACAGTCAGCAACTTGACCGTATTCTTTGGTACGTTCTACCTGTCTTGGCGATCTTGCTCAGTGTGGTCTTTGCCAATTGGAATATTTGGTCAACGATTGGCACGGCGTTTGTGCTCTGTATCAGCTTTGTCATGGTGGGGATTAAGAAGAAGTCGCTCACGCTCACTTTAGCTATCGTTTTGCTTTATTGCTTGGTTGATAATTATTTGAGTTATGGGATGCAGTTTAATGTCGGTGGATTGAAGCGTCAGCTCCTTTCAATGGTTTTATTTATCTCACTCATTGGACTCTCTCGTCCAATGTTTGAACGTGCAATGATGAACCGTCATCAGAAATAATTTTTCCATTATTCATGTCTAAACCATGAATCATTTCGTATCAAATTGGGAACGTAAAAAAGCAGCCGAAGCTGCTTTTTTTATTGTCTTGATTTTGCTTAAGCGAATTACTTACGCAAATCTTTACGGAGGATTTTACCGACGTTCGATTTTGGCAATTCTTGTAAGAACTCAACATAGCGTGGTTGCTTATAACCCGTTAAGTTTTGCTTGGTGAATGCCAAGACTTCTTCCGCTGTTAAGCTTTCATCTTTTTTCACAACGAACAGTTTTGGTACTTCGCCTGATTTTTCGTCAGGTACACCGATCGCAGCCGCTTCCAATACTTTTGGATGTTGCGTCACAACTTCTTCGATCTCACTTGGGTAGACGTTGAAGCCTGATACCAAGATCATGTCTTTTTTACGATCGACGATTTTGAAGTAACCTTCATCGTTCATGATACCGATGTCACCAGTACGGAAGTAACCATCATTAGTCATGACTTTTGCAGTTTCTTCAGGGCGGTTCCAATAGCCTTTCATGACCTGTGGACCACGGATTGAGATTTCACCTGATTGTGGATTGCCTTCATCATCAAGCGCACCAAGTGCAATCGGATTACCTTCGTCATCCAAGATCGCCACTTCAGTTGCAGGTAATGGCACACCAATCGTACCTGTGAAGTCTTCGTTAATCGGTGGGTTCGCAGTCGCAACTGGAGAAGTTTCAGATAGACCATAACCTTCGATGATCGTTGTCCCTGTTACTTTTTTCCAAGCATCCGCAGTCGATGGCAATACAGCCATACCACCGCCCATTGCCATTTTGAGGTTGCTATGATCGAGTTGTTTAAACTCTTCATTGTTGACCAAAGCATTGAACAATGTGTTGACCGCAGGGAAGAATGATGGCTTGTATTTACGAAGCTCGCCAACCACCGCAGGTAGGTCACGTGGGTTTGGAATCAAGATGTTAGTTTGACCTTTATACATACCGTATAAAGCACACACCATGAATGCAAAGATGTGATAAAGCGGAAGCGCACAAACGATCTTATCGCCTTCTGCTGCATCACCTTCACCAAATTTTGAAGAGAAAATGCCTTCACATTGAAGCAAGTTTGCAACGAGGTTGCGATGCGTAAGCTCTGCACCTTTAGACACACCCGTAGTACCACCAGTGTATTGAAGTACCGCTGTGTCGCTTAAGCTCACCGTTGGGCGTTGATATTTGCTTGCTGACACTTTTGACAATGCAGATTTGAATGATTCGTGACCTGGAATGCTCCACTCTGGCACTTGCTTACGTACTTTACGCAGTACGAAGTTCACCAATGTACCTTTGAGCATACCAAGCATGTCACCTACACCAGTCACAACAACATGTTTGACCGTTGTTTTACCGTGGATTGGTTGATAGACACTGGCAAAGTTTTCAACAACAACCAAAACCTGCGCACCTGAGTCATTCAATTGATGCTCAAGCTCACGAGTTGTATACAGTGGGTTGACATTGACCAAGACCAAACCTGCAAGGAATACGCCGATTTGAACGATCGGGTATTGGAAGACGTTCGGCATCATCACCGCAACGCGAGAGCCTTTTGGCAAATTCAAACTTTGTAAATATGCTGCAAATCGACGGCTATGATCTTCAAGTTCAGCGAAAGACATGGTTTTGTCCATGAAAATAAACGCATCACGTGAACCATACTTCTTAAAATTTTGTTCGAAAATATCAATCAACGATGTATTTTCTGCTGGCATAGAAATATCTGACGGAATTCCAAATTTCTCATGCGTTTTTAACCAAACTTTGTCCATAGTACCCACTACTCCCAAAAATATTTTCTTGCATCAAGTCAGACTGTGATTTCCAGTCAATCTGTCTAGATATGATTACTTGCTTTGCAATGGACAAAGTTGTGTTAATAATTTTGGCTTGATCAAACCACACGTCACCAAACCGCCTAAATGTTTTGATGGAGGAGATTTTGATCAAGAGATTAGTATTTCACCTTGTCCATGGCTATTGTTTAAATGTTTAAAAACATCTACCGCACACCTTGACTATACGTTGATACCGAGTCAGATATCAAGTAATAATCGCTGTGCTTTTTGATAGCCTCGAGGTAAAAGTTTGCCTTTTGTCGCTTTTTTACCATAGTAGGCTTTCAAGTCTTCTCCTTTTAAGCTCAAGAATCGACTACCCACCTGTATTTTTAACACATCTTCTGTCAAATTCAGAGCAATATGACCGAGTAGTTCATCTTCTTTGTCCAGTTGCATCATCTTGTTTCCTTTGCCTTTATTGAGCTTTGGTAAAGATTCAAGATCTATAATGAGCAATCGACCTTGCTGACTGAGCAATGCCAAATGTGATTTGCCCTGAGCAAACGCAATCGGCATAGTTTTGAAACCTTTTGTTACAGATAAATAATTTTTACCCGCTTTGGCAGAAGTATCGAGTTGCTTTAACTCAGATAAGAATCCATAACCCTGCGAGCTCAAAGTCACAGTCGCAGCGTCATCTGCACCCATGATCACTTGGATAAACTGTGCACCAGTCGCAGGATTCAATTTTGAAGTCAGTGGCTCACCTTGCCCTCGTGCCGACGGTAAACCATTTGCAGTCAATGCATAACTGCGTCCAGTATGGTCAAGCAGATAGACTTTTTGATTGGACTTGCCTGTGGTGGAGTCTAAATATTTATCCCCAGCACGATAGTTGAGCTGCGTGGCATCGACTTCGCCTTTTGCCATGCGAATCCAACCTGCCTCAGATATTACGACGGTGACTGTTTCCGCAGGTGCAAGGTCAGATTCTTTTATTTGCACTGCATCTTCACGCAAGACGATTTCAGAGCGACGATCATCGCCAAACTTTTTAGCATCTTCTGTCAGTTCTTCGATCATCAGTTTTTTCAGTGATTCAGGATTTTCCAATTGTTCCCGAATTACCGCTGCACGTTCCGCCAACTCATCTTGCTCTCTGCGAATTTCCATTTCTTCAAGACGTGCTAAATGACGTAACTTGAGTTCTAAAATCGCTTCGGCTTGAATATCATCAATGCCAAAATGCGCCATCAATACAGGCTTTGGCTTATCTTCTTCACGGATAATTTTAATGACGGTATCTATGTCGAGATAGGCAATGAGTAAGCCTGCCAAGATATGTAGGCGTTTTTCGATTTTATTCAGGTGATAACGCAGTCGGTTGGTAATGGTTTCGGTACGAATCTCAATCCATTCCAGCAGAATCTGACGAATCGACTTGACCTGTGGGCGACCGTCCGCACCAATCATATTTAGATTGACCCGATAGCTACTTTCCAAATCGGTCGTAGCAAATAAATGACTCATAATCGCTTCGACATCGACCCGATTGGAACGCAGTACGATCACCAATCGCGTTGGGTTTTTATGGTCAGATTCATCACGTAGATCGGTAACAAATGGTAATTTCTTCGCCTGCATTTGATCAGCGATCTGCGTCAGCACCTTCGAGCCTGACACTTGATATGGTAGATGCTGAATCACAATTTCGTGTTTATCCGCTTGCTTATCAACCGTATAAACGGCACGCATGCGGTAGCTACCACGTCCAGTGGTTTGGATTTTTAAGAGTTCTTCAGGGCGAGTAATGATCTCTGCATGGGTCGGTAAATCAGGACCGGGGATAATGGTTTGTAATTTTTCATCGGTCAGGTTGGCATTTTTAATTAGGGCAATGGTGCCTTTGACCACTTCACGGAGATTGTGTGGCGGAATATCGGTTGCCATACCCACCGCAATACCAGTCGTACCATTGAGTAAAATATTCGGTACTCGTGCAGGCATGGTGACAGGTTCTTTTAGACTGCCATCAAAGTTATCCTGCCATTCACAGGTGCCTTGACCGAGTTCGCTCAGCAACAATTCACTATAATTGGACAACTTGGCTTCGGTATAACGCATTGCTGCGAATGATTTGGGATCGTCAGGTGAGCCCCAGTTGCCTTGACCTTCGATAAATGGATAACGATAACTAAACGGCTGTGCCATCAACACCATCGCTTCATAACATGCGCTATCACCATGTGGATGATATTTACCGAGCACATCACCGACGGTACGTGCTGACTTCTTTGGTTTACCTGAATTCTTTAATCCAAGCTCACTCATCGCATAGACGATACGACGCTGTACAGGCTTCAGACCATCACTGATATGTGGCAATGCACGATCCATGATCACGTACATGGCGTAGTTCAAATAGGCTTGTTCGGTAAACTCAGCAACAGAGCGGTTTTCAGTGGCGTGATGGACAAGGCTACTCATGTGATGGATGTATTCCTAGTGAAATTATTTTATCAATGTTTCGCTATGCTAAAGCGCAATGTCTATTTCGGCAAGTGTTATCGAAATGCGCACGACAAGTCATGTCTTTGC
>NZ_JAYROT010000039.1:0-10900 GCF_041911495.1 Acinetobacter sp.
ATAGATCAAGTCAAATTTTAATGATTGAATTTGTTGTATTTATTCTAGCTTGGTGAACAACCAATCGGCGTAGCATCAGCAAATCTTAGGAGTATGATAATGGCGAAGAAAGTCAGTAAAAAAGTCGCAGTAAAGCAAAAATTGAAATCAGTAAAACGTGAAATCAAGCAACGCTTGAACAAAATTGACAAGCAAGAAGGTAAAGTCAAAAAGCTGAAAAAGAAATTGAAAAAAATGAAGTAATCATCAACTGATTCATTTTTTAAATTTCACAAAAAAGCTGAACCCGATGGTTCAGCTTTTTTTAATTTGCAATGTTATTTATCTAGATTATGGCGTCACGATATTGAATAAATATTCAAACTCATCCAGCATGCCAAATAATGCTGACACCTGTTTCAAATCACCTTGATGTTTGATTTTCCCCTCTTGCATCAGTTCAGCAAAGGTTTTTTGTTTCATCAAAATCATATTCAAATCACTGCGATTCATGGTCAATGTTAAATCAGCATCTGCTTCTTGACGATCTGCGGTGACATTGAGGTGTGAATTTTTCAGCTCAATGGCAACTTTTTCTTTGCGATCTGGCAAATCGAGATTGATTTTGAATTGCTTACCTTTGGCACGTTCTGCATCTAAGCGTACTCCCATGTAGTCGAATAATAGCTCGGTATCCATCGCTCGGAGCAAATCTGGACCTGCTTTGGTATTTTGCGCTGTATTTTGCAAACCGTGGCGTAACTCATGCGCCGCCGAAAGATAAGCATTACGCCACCCTGCGGTTTCAGACTGATAGCCAAGTTGTTCGAGTGCATCGGCTTGCAGTGCTTTGGCTTTAACATTGTTTGGATCAGCAAAGACTAAATGATTGACGAGCTCAGCAACCCAACGATATTCACCTCGATCATACGCCGTTTGTGCTTTACTCAGTAATGCCTCACTACCGCCAGCCAACGCCACATAGCGTTTGCCTGCATCATCTGGACTGAGCTTATTCAGCGTTGCAGGATTCATATCGAAGAAGCCGATGTATTTATTCACCACACCACGCACATTGTGGCTCACAGAGCCATGATAGCCACGGTTATACCATTCTTGAGATAACACTTCTGGCACGGTAATTTCGTTGTGTATTTCATTGATGGTCACACCGCTATTGGCAAGATGTAGACTTTGATCATGCAAATAGCCATACATATCTCGTTGTTTTTCCATGAAATCAACGATGTTTTGATTGCCCCAACGTGGCCAATGATGCGATGCCATCAACACTTCGGCTTTTACCCCAAATTGCTGTAAGGCTTGGTTAATACTCTTACTCCATATCGATGCATCACGGGCTTCTGCGCCACGGATGGTATAGATATTATGCAAGCCAGCAACGGTATTTTCTGCCATCCATAGCGTTTTGAATTGTGGGAACCACGTATTCATTTCTGATGGTGATTCAGTATTTGGCGTGTTTTGGAACACCATTTCTACACCATCAATGGTCAGTGTTTCTTCATCTTTTTCAACGATATAATTCGGTGCGATCAGTCCAACTAAACCATATGCTACGCCTTTACCCAAGGCACCATCGACAACACCACGTTCACCTTTTGGAATCAAAATGCCGTATTGATACGAGGCACGGCGTTGCATGGCATTGCCCGCAAGGACACTTTCTTTGACCACATGTTCCATAAAGTCACGTGGGGCAATGAGTTTAACCTCTCCACTTCTCACTTGCTCTTCGCTGACAATGCCTTTAATTCCACCAAAATGATCGACATGGGCATGGCTAAACACCACCGCCTTGATTGGACGCTCACCCAACTGCTCAGTGACCAACTGATGTGCAGCTTTTGCAGTTTCTGGCACGGTCATCGGGTCAAAGACAATCCAACCTGTATCGCCTTGAATATAGGTGATATTGGTCAAATCAAACCCACGCACTTGATAAATACGATCGGTGACTTTGAACAAACCATAGTTCATATTCAGTTGTGCTTGGCGATATAAACTCGGATTGATGGTTGGGGTAAATTGATTTTTCTCTAAAAAATCAAACTGGCTAAGATCCCAAATCACTTCGCCTTTGGCATTTTTAATTTGCTTGCTTTTCGGTTTGGCAATCAAACCTTTACTGGCAAATTCAAAATCCTGACGATCGCTAAATGGTAATTCACTAAGCAATGCCTGATTGTGTGCTATGGTGTATTTCGTCGCTGGTTTGCTTTCCAACGTTGTATCAGCGATAGCCACTTGCATTGCTAAAATCGCAGACATGACGATGCCTAATCGTGTTTTGATCATCTTTAAAATCCTTTTCTCAATTGACGTTTTAACTGTTTTCCAGTTTTGACTATAAAATTTAAACTTGGCTTAATTCTCGTGCCAAATCACCCGTTCCTGTGAGTGCCGACACTTGACCCTCTAACGGTGCACTAAACTCAATCCGCTTGATCTGCGCTGCACGTTCTTCAGAAAATACAGGGATTTGGCTCATGGCAAATTCGGACAATGCAGTAATGGTCAGTGATGGATTGACACCCAAATTCCCAGGAATAATTGAACCATCTAAGACACGTAAGTTCTGATAACCAAATACTTCGCCCGTTTGATCAATGACGCCATTTGATTTGTCTGTACCAATCGCCACACCACTCATAATGTGTGCGGTCATCGGTGTGCCTAAAAGAATTTCCGTGAGTGCCGAACCTGCTTCACCGCCCAATTTATCAGCAAAAGATCGGGTTGCTTTTTCTGCTGATGGAAACGATACAGTCAGTGGCGTGTCATCGGCTTTTTGTACCGCTGTAATGCCGTTGCGGAACAGTCGATACCATTTACGGCGCCATTCAAGATGAATAAAAGCCTCTGACTTTTGCATCACCAAGAATAAAATTGAATTGCGTGCTTTGCCTTTGGGACGCAGCATTTTGAAGGTTTTTAGCGGATGCAATAAGGTATTGAAAATAAACTTCATGATTCGCACAGCACCTTGCCCTGTAACCATTGGTACATAAGGCACATAGAGCCACGTGCCGTCCGAGCCTTCACGGAAGCGGTTGACTTCCATATTGGTGTTGGCATCGACCGAGATGAACGAACTGATCGCCACACCATCATCGACTTTTTCACGGGTATCATTTGCCGTGGTCAACGTTTCAGAGTTGGTGCGAATCTGTTGACCGAGCAGTTTAGACATATTGGGTAAAGTCTTGGCTTGATCACGCATTTTCAGTAATAATGGCACAGTACCCATCACGCCAGCAGAAACCACCACGCCACGGCTTTTTACAGTGTATGTTCGAGTGCCAGATGCGGTGGTTTCTTTGACATGTACTTCATAGCCAGCGCTACCATCGGCATTGAGCGGGACAATTTTTAACACTTCAGAACTTGGGCGAATCTCCACACCGTTACGCTCAGCAAAATACAAATAATTTTTCATTAAGGTATTTTTAGAATTGTAACGACAGCCAATGATGCAGTTACCACAATATTGGCAAGTTTGACGGTCGGGACCATCGCCGTTGAAATATGGATCTTTCACCGTTTTGGCACGTGCACCATCCGCCTGCGGAAAGAACACACCCGTCGCTACTGTTTTATAGCTACTGCCATGTCCCATTTCTTCGGCGACCTGCTTTAAGGTCTCATCGGCGATGTTGGTATAGGTGTTTTTGGTGGTACCGAGCATACGCTGCGCCAGTGAGTAATAAGGCAATAATGCATCTTTCCAGTCGGTACGAATCTTCGACCACGCAGGTGATTGAAATACTTCATCATCTGGTATGAAATGCACATTGGCATAAATCTGCGAACCGCCACCGACACCCACGCCGTGTACCACCGTCACTTTATTGGTAAAGCTCATCTGTAAAGTGCCTTTGAGACCAAGCTCAGGCGCCCAAAGATAGTTTTTGGTATCGAGGTTGGTTTTTGGGAAATCCTCATCTTTACGTCTTAAACCTTTTTCCAAGACGAGGACTTTATTGCCTTTTTCACTCAAGCGTAATGCACTGACTGAACCACCAAAACCTGAACCAATAATGATTTGATCAAAATCAAACTGTGTTGTATTCATTGTATTTACTCCATTAAATATAATGACAAAGCACATTCATTGTCATTACTTTTTCATCCCTTAATCATTAACAACTTGCCAATCGTGACGCCGACTGGCGTTTTTAAAACTTGCTTTACATTGTGAGTTGAAAGCTTGTGATTTGAATATTTATGATTTCATTTTGGTCAGGAAATTCAGCATTCGTGTGGCAAAATTACCATACGGTGGCGCTAGGAATTTCATGCTCGAAAAACCTGCTTGATAGAAGACTGGGCGCATTTTTGAAAAGGTTAAAAAGCCTTCATAACCATGATAATGCCCCATACCACTAGCACCGACCCCGCCAAATGGCAGATCATGTTGACCGACATGGAATAATGCATCGTTGACACAGACCCCACCAGACATGACACGATTGAGATAATAGTCAATCAACGATTGATTATTACTAAATGGATAGAACGCCAATGGGCGATCACGCTTGGCAATATAGTCGACCACGTGCTTCGGATCGTCGTAGGTTTTCACCATCAAGATCGGACCAAAGGTCTCACGGGTATCAATGTCCATGTTGTCATTACTATTTAAGATCATGGTCAATGGAAATTTGCGAGTTGTCACATCTGCTTCTTGCTGATTCAGATTGACCACCATGGCACCTTGTGCTTTGGCCTGTGCAACACACTGCACAAGTCGATCGAAGGAGCGTGCATCAATAATCGAGGTGTAATCTACACTATCAATATCAGGCACGTGTTGTTTCACCCAGCGATGTGCAGCATCGATAAAGGCTTGACGCTGAGATTCATGCACAAAGACATAGTCGACATTGGTACAGATTTGCCCAGCATTAAACTGCTTGACGAACATGATGCGTTCCACGGCTTTTTCCAGCGGATATTCAGGATCGATCACCGCAGGTGACTTCCCGCCAAGCTCAAGCGTGACTGGGGTGAGATTTGGTGCCGCCGCTGCCATCACCTTACGACCTGTTGCACCAGAGCCTGTAAACATCAAATGATCAAAGGGCAACTTGGAAAATGCGATGCCGACTTCACCTGTTTCATCAAAGATTTTTAATTTTTCAGCACTAAAATATTTCGGTGTAATTTCTATCAGTAATTTTGCAAGATGACGTGAATTTTCAGACAACTTGACCATGGCACGGTTGCCAGCGGCAAACACTGCGGACAGTTGTGAGAACATCAGATTGACAGGAAAATTCCACGGTACAATTAAGCCAATCACGCCAAGTGGCTGTGGAATGACACGATTTTTGGCACCAAAATACATGCTTTGATCGACTTTACGCTTTTGCACTTTCATCCATTTTTTCAAGTGCTTTAAGCTGCCATTAATATCATCTGTGGATGTAATAATTTCTGCTAGGAGCGTTTCGTGACGTGAGCGATTGCCATAGTCTTGGTTGATCGCTTCAATCAGCTCTTCTCGATGGTTATTAATCATCGCCTTGAGATTGAGCAAATGCTGTTTGCGTATCGCATAGGTTTCGATACCATCAGTGTGTGCGCTGGCTTTTTGAAGATGCAGACAATGCTGTAATTCTTGTTCGATCGTGGTTGGTTCAAAAATAGCTTGCATGATTTCACCTTATCCCGACTGGGCTGTCCTTAACCTGTCTTAAATAACAGTCTCTAAAATGGGTATTTCAAGACCTTTTCCTGAGTTAACTTTAACAAATCACTTGAAAGTTGCTTGATATTTTAGGACACTAGGTTGATATTTTAGGACAAATGGATGGTTGAGATGGCAAGCTATATCCGAGCAGCAAGTCTTGGTGGTTTTGAAGACTTAGTGCGCAGTTATGGGATCAACCCAATGGATGTGATGCGTGAAGTCGGTATATTGCCTGCATTGCTCCGTAATCCAGACTCATTTATTAATTATGAGCATTATCTTGATTTACTCGAAGTGGCGGCTAAGCATTGTGATGCGCCATGTTTTGGTTTGAATTTGGCTGCTAAACAAAATATTCAAACCATTGGCTTGATCGGCGTCTATATGTCTCGACAAGACACGGTATTGCAGGCATTAAATGTGGCGCAGAAATATGTCTACTTGCATGCAGATGGCATTATGTTTCAGGTGACACAGCTGGATGATCAACTGTGTGAGCTGAATTTTATTCGCTTAAATGAGAATGACACGATACTGCCTCAAAAAGCACAGCTATCTATCGGATTGATTTTTAATATTTTTAAGGACTTGATCGGTCCAACTTGGCAAGCCAAACAAATTAAACTCAAACAAAAACAACCTGATGTGACGACCACACAAATATTTCGGAACACGTTTAACTGTCAGGTTGAGTTTGAAGCAGATCGAGATGCGCTGTACTTTCCTGCAAAACTGCTCAAGGCTCGTCCATATCATTTTCAAGAGGAATTGGTCGATCGCTTGATCGTACAACAGCTCGAAACGCAGCGTTTGAAAAAACAAGATACCGAGGTGCAATTGATCGAAAGTACCATCAAAATGCTGCTTGCCACTGGCGACTGTAGTATCGAAAATACAGCGCTGTGTATGGGCATACATCCTAAAAAATTACAGCGGATTTTGAAAGATCAAGGCACCTCTTATCGGAATGTGCTCGAAGCGGTACGCAAAGCAGAAACCTTACGCATCATGAATCATCATCAAGATATTCATCTGACCGATCTGGCATTGCAATTGGGCTATGCAGAATTGTCTATTTTTAGCCGAAAATTCAAATCATGGTTTGGCATGACACCATCGGAATGGCGTATTGCACATTTCAGCTAAAAGATTTGTGCAATGTATTTTGCAACTGGCATATTGCCTTATTTGGCGGTAGTTTTCAGTGTTTTGACTAGACGAAAGCCAATACTGATCCCCCGATAGTCTGCAGGATAGGATTTGCGGAAGGCACTAGTCCAACCATCTGCGGTGATATGCCAACTGCCACCTTTGACCACTTTTTCTGTGCCTTTAAGAACTTGCGGATTGTCTAATACCGCTGTTGACGGACTCCCTGAGAAGCGTTCCTCAACAGATACGAATCCATCGGCAACCCATTCCCAAACATTGCCATGCATATCGTACAAGCCCCAAGGATTTGGTCGTTTTTGACCGACAGGATGTGAGCCTCCCGTGCGAAAATCCTCGCCGTACCACGCATAGTGCTTGAGTTGATCTTGATCATTGCCAAATGAATAGGGTGTGTTGGTGCCTGCTTTGGCAGCGTATTCCCATTCCGCCTCTGTTGGCAGTCGATAGCTATGTTGCGGATCGAGTTTATTCAACTTTTCGATAAATCGCTGGGCATCATTCCATGACACCGTCGCAGGATGATCAGGCTTGGTGATCCGTTCTTTCATCCCAGGCAAGTTGTAAAAAGAATTTGATCGATCAAGATCAAATGAACTACTGCCCATGACAGCTTGCCACTGTGCTTGAGTCACTTCATATTTCGACAGATAAAAGTCATCAGTTATATTGACCTGTTGCTGTGGGCTATCAGCTTCGCCCATCTGAAAACTGCCCGCCTTGATCAGTACAAAGTCTTGGTTGGCAATCACTTGCTGTGATCCGTCCTGCTGTGATGAACTCAGCGCTTGCACCGATTGTTCTGCCTCCAAGGCTTGATCCTGCTTGACTTGTGCTGTGGACTGCGTAGAAGGTTGTTCGCTATTGCCTTGCTTGCTACACCCCATGACCAATAATAGTGTGCACAAGGTCATCATGATTTGCCGTGTATGACGTGCATCGTACTGATAAGACATGTTGTTCGCTCCTTGCATTGCTTGGACTCGCACCCTTTATCAATGTGACTCAAGCGGCATTATAGATACCAACACTTTGCTGAATATGTTGCGTCGGCTGATCTATCAAATCACAAATAAAATCTACCAATGCCTGTTTTGAAGTTTCCATACCTGTAAAGGCTTCACCTTTTTGGCTCAATACTACCTTAGAATTTGGCGCATGAACAAACCAACCCGGTCGCACCAAGGTGTAATCTAATCCTGAAGACTCCACCACATCCGCCAAAGCACGATACGGTTTCAGCGCGGGATTATTTTGCAGATTTTGTGCTGGTGTGGTCACTTCATTATATATGCCCATCGATGTAATGAAAATTAGCCGTTTTACGCCTTCTTTTTGCATGGCATTGACGATATTTTGTGCTTGTTGTCCCAAGTCATGACCACTGAGATTGGCATACACCACATCAATATCAATCATCGCCTGTTCAAGCTGAGCTATATCATTAACATCCGCCTGAATCACATCGACGTGATGGTGCTCGACGGCATGTTGACAGTTTAACCGCTGTGGCTGACGACAATATAAGAACAAATGATGTGTTTGATCATTCACTAAGTGCTGGTTTAACAATTGCGCATTTAATCGTTGTGCTGTGACCAGTTGTGCAATCTGACCTGTTGCACCGAGGATGAGAATATTGGACATGATATTTCCTTAATTGATCAAAATTCAAACCACGTTATTAAGTTTCATCGTATTAAAGTGTGTTGAGCTTATTTTAAATAAAATTTTTTGCTGGATTAAGTCAGACATTTCGTAAACACTTATCCATTTTGTTCATGAATCAGGATAATTAATTAAAAACTTGCGAAACTCAGTCAAATAATTAAATATTTTCAAAGGATTAACATTATATGAATTATTTCAATATGCTAAAAAAATGATGTTCGATCACGTGATATTTCACTAAACTAACCTGATCTTAACAACAACAAAACCACATGCTCGACAATCTCAACGAACTCAAAGCATTTATTACCGTTGCGCAGTGTCAAAGTTTTACCAAAGCCGCAGCACAACTTGGCGTCTCGCAATCTGCACTGAGCCACACCATTAAAACGCTTGAAACATCACTCAATATCCGATTGTTACATCGCACCACACGCAGTGTATCGACCACCGATGCTGGTGAACAATTATTACAGTCCGTCGAGCCTTTGCTCACTCAAATTGGTTCAGAGATGCATCGCTTGACTGAGTTTCGTAACAGTCTATCGGGTACGATACGCATCCATGCGACGGATCATTCGATTCGCATGATCTGGGATCGGCTGTTTCCGCTATTGCAGCAACATCCTGAAATCCAGCTCGAAGTGGCAACGGAATATCGATTCACTGATATTGTCGCTGAGCGCTATGATATGGGCATTCGCCTTGGTAGCCATGTCAACAAAGACATGATTGCTGTGCGTATCTGTGAGGATTTGGAGCTCGCTGTTGTGGCAAGTCCTGCTTATTTTGAAAAATATCCGAAACCACAAACTATTGACGATTTGGCTGAACATAATTGTCTCAATATGCGACTACCCACCAAAGGCGGACTGATGCCGTGGGAATTTCGCATGTCAGATCAGCACGTGGTTGAGAAGCATGTCGAGGGGCAATTTATCTTTAATCAGACCCCACACATTATCAAAGCCGCAAAGGAACATCTCGGTTTGGCTTGGTTGCCTAAAGATTTGGTCAAAGAAGACATTAAAAGTGGAGAACTGATCTGCGTGCTTGAGGAGTATCAAATGAGCTATCCAGGCTATCATTTGTATTATCCAAACCGCCGTGATTCCTCACCGATTTTCCGTCTAATTGTCGATGCATTAAAAATTTAAACGATGGCGCACAAAAAAGCAGTGCATTTTCATAATACCCTGCTTTTATATTCTTGCTTATTTTAGGAGAATTTATGTATTTGAAGTAGGCTGTAAATAATCCAGCTCACCAAACCAGTAAGATGCCGTCACCCCGCCATCAATCAGAAAATCAGAACCCGTAATAAATGCACCCGCATCAGTCATGAGTAACTCTGCAACATTGGCAATCTCATCAGCTGTACCCGCACGTCCAGCTGGCGAACGATCTAACATGTTGCGATAGCTTTCGCCTCGTGGTCCATTCAGCTCATCAAGGGCAAGTGGCGTGATCACAATCCCTGGGCTGATGGTATTGATACGTCCGCCACGATCTTTCCACTTCACCGCTTCCGCCATGACACGTAAGGCGTTGCCACGTTTTGAGATTTGATAGGCATTCAGGGTATCTGTAACAACATTTGTAGATAAAAAATCTTGTGCCAATAATTCATCACTTGGTGTGGTGGCAAGGATTTTGTTCTTTTCTGCGCTCAGAGCGGGTAAACGATGTCCAGATTGCGATGAAATCACCACACCAGAACCGCCTTCTGCGATAACTTGTCCAAACTCCTCCAAAATCACTGCTGTGCCGTAAAGATCAACTTTCAAGATCACCTCTGGGGTTGCTTGCGATGGAGAGACGCCTGCGGCGTGAATTAAGCCATGTACCTCACCCAACTCACAAGCTCGTTTAACCAAGGATTGTATTGCACCTTTTGATGAAATATCGACCGTTGTCGTTTCGACTTGAAATCCTGCTTCACGTAATGTTTTGGCAGCACGTTCAGCATTTTCAAGGTTTAAATCAGCAATTAAAATCGTTTTTCCTGCACTCATCCGACGTGCAATGGCAATACCGATTGCACCTGCACCAATCACCACATTAACTTGTTTTTTCATTGGTCTATTCCTGATCTATTTGCTTCAGCCCTGTATCCGTAAGCACCATAGGTTACGGATTGGTCTGTGTTGAGCTCTATCATAAGGAATTTTTACGTTAGGATTAAGGTGGGCACATCACTTGTGCTTATGAGTTTAATTCATCAATCAACGTAGATTATGATGCACCTGCAATCCTAAACTGAAAGGTATTTTTCACGTGCTGTACTGCGACTGCTTGCCCATTGACTTTACGTGGTTGATATTGAAATTGCTTGGCTGCTTGCAACGCAGGACGGACAAATAG
>NZ_JAYROT010000040.1:0-33602 GCF_041911495.1 Acinetobacter sp.
CAAGGTTGTCCCTGATACCAAGTCTGATACATTAATGCCTGTTATTACACGTAAAGTAGCGCCTGATAGTGTGGTTTATACTGATAGCTATCGAAGCTACAATGTGCTTGATGTTAATTGTTTTTATCATGAGCGAATTAATCATTCTAAAGATTTTGCAAAAGGTCGAAATCATATTAATGGAGTAGAAAATTTCTGGAATCAAGCTAAACGCATCCTAAGGAAGTACAATGGGATTGACCGAAATGCCTTTCCATTGTTTATTAAAGAATGTGAGTTTAGATTTAACTATGGGAGTCCAAAACAACAGCTCGAAATATTGTTGGATTGGACGGGTATTTGACCTTATCTACTACAGCCCCGTTATTTATTCTAAGTTATGAGTTTTGGAAAGTCTTCCGTCATAACGACACCTTTCAGCAGATCATTAAAGAGGGCATTCATTACTTCTACGACACATTCGCAGAAGAATCAATTTATGAGCTTTTCCTCTCAACAGGCTTGAAGATTGAAGACATACAACTTGAAGCAGAACGCTTTGCACCAAGTATTCTCAAGCGTTTAGATGAATTAAATCTGTTAGATGCTTTTATTGATCAAATGATTCAACCATTTTTCCAAGCTGAACAGACGATTAATGAAATCAATCAGGTTTTAAACAACAAATCCTAAAAGCAAATCACTGAGCACTAAATTCGTCTGCAAAATAACCTCAAACGATCTTATAAAATTTTAAGCAAAAAAAAAGGTCATACATGGGAGTATGACCTATAAAAATGGTGGCTATGACGAGACTTGAACTTGTGACCCCCGCATTATGAGTGCGGTGCTCTAACCAACTGAGCTACATAGCCGTAAACTGTGGGCGCATTATTATATTTTCAAAGCACTTCGTCAAGACTCTAAATAACTAAATGCTTAATCTATAGTCGAAACCGTCTTAAATATTTTTTCAACGACTTCCCTCACCGCTTGCTTTGCTCCAGAACGCTTTAAATTACCATGCGCAGCGATCAATGCATCAAAATCAAGCTGAAGTAACTTTTGGAAATCTCCGTGCAATGAACGACTTTTGGGTGTGACCCGTTTTAGCCAAAAAGGGCCAATATTCATGCCTTGCTTAAACACCAATGAAAATGTTTTACGTGCTAAAAATGAGAATAAATGCTGATCACTATAATATTGCACACTGTCCGTTGTGATTAACAATTGATGTGCTTTAAGCAGTAGCGCAGCTTCAGGATAACGTGCCGACTCAAATATAAAAAATTCTGTATTAGGCAAAGGGGTTAGCGTTTCTGTTTCGATCAAATGTGTGATTTTAGGTGTTTTATAAGTCGATTGTCCCGCTTGCGCCCAAAATTCACATTGATAACGATCCACATAAAACGCATCATCTATGCCATGAAAGTCGCCCAATCGTATCACTCGCACAACTCGCCCTAGCGCATCAAGTTGTGATAAACCATGCGAATCAAGTCGTACAGGATTGATCAAGGTCAGCTCATTCTCAACTGAAATAATGATCATATTTCGATTGATCTGCATCAAAGGCATTAACTGTGCACTGCCACGTACCCAAAATACTCCATCATATAATTTGCAAATATTGTCGTGTATTGAAGCAATCGGGTGCATTATGATTCTCCTTAAAAATTATGTTTATTTTAAAAATTATTTCCCTAGAAGCATTATTTTATCATCGTCCAAGATATGTCATACTCAAAACGAAATATTATGAAGCAGGGATCAATCGACATGAATAAATTAGCATATCTTTTCACATTTATCAGCCCTGTACTCTTTCTTGGCTGTCAAACCACAGCGCAACAATTCAACGGCAAATCAGGCTATGAAATTGTTTCTCAAAGTAAGCAAACTACAACTCTCAAATACACGCTCTCTGCAGATGCTGACCAAGCGAAGGTTCAAGCCAAACTCCAAAGCGCATGCCAACAAGTGCTTGGTTCTGATAAAACCTATATGATCAATATTTTGGGAAGTAGTGAAGTCAATACTCAAACGAACAATCCAAGCGCTCAAGGCGTGAATATCGGTCAAACGCGTGCAACATTCGGATTATCTAATACACCAAGTCTATCAGGCACTGATGACTATGCTTCTCGTCAAGGTTTGGAAACTCAACCAAGAACGCTCAATGTTATTCTCTATACCTGTAGTGCATAAACCATAAAATCACGACTAAAACATAAAAAAGACGCTATTGATAAAAATTATAGCGTCTTATAAAAACTGACATTGCGAAACTCTTTGGCTTCATCAAGGTCTGGCCAAGTCGTCGCACTTCGTTCATCAGTTTTTATATAGTTTGGATGACTAAAATTTTTCACACGGCTATCTGCAACCCACACTTCTGGTGCAAATTTTAAAAATTCATCGAGAAAGAAGCGATTGCATTGGTCGTATAAAACATCTGCGGCTAAAAGTACATCGACCTGTTCGGCTTGATACAAATCATCTAAATATTCTAATTCAACTTGATTCAGTTTGGCATTCTCACGACATGACTCAAGACTGATTAAATCAATATCACAACAAATCACTCGCTTTGCACCCGCCATCTTCGCAGCGATTGCTACTACACCAGAGCCTGCACCAAAATCCAAAACCACTTTATCTTTGACATGATGTGGCTCTGCGAACAGCCACTGCGCCATCGCCAAACCAGATGCCCAGCAGAAAATCCAATATGGCGTTTTATTCCAAATCTTGCGAATGACTTCATCATCTAAGCGATCATTAGAAAATACAGGCGGAATCAACCACAACTGGATTGGCGTATCAGGCAAATATTGTGCTGTTAATTCACAGTTTGGAATAACCAGATGAAGCGCATCCAACAGTTGCTGTGGTGCGCTCGAATGATTTGAGAGTGTATTCACCAAGCAATTAACCAAATGCTTTTTCAGCAGCTTCTACTGTTTGGCGAATTAATGTGGTAATGGTCATTGGCCCAACGCCACCAGGTACAGGTGTATAAGCAGAAGCAACTGCTTCAATGCCTTGTAATTCGATATCACCGACACCACCACCGTCACGTGGGTGGAAACCTGCATCAACCACGACAGCATCTTGTTTAATCCAGTCTTTCTTGATCAGCTCTGCTTTACCCACTGCGCCGACGACGATATCAGCTTGCTTCACCAACTCTGCAAGGTTTTGTGTACGTGAATGGCAAATCGTCACAGTCGCATTAGCTTGAAGCAACATCATTGCCATTGGCTTACCTAAGATCGCTGAACGACCAACAACTACTGCATGTTTACCAGCGATTTCGATGCCATATTCTTTAAGAATGGTCATGATGCCTTGTGGCGTTGCAGAGCCATAAGCAGGCTCGCCCATCGCCATACGACCGAAGCCAAGACAAGTCACGCCATCGACATCTTTTTCAAGGCTGATTGCATCAAAACACGCACGTTCATCAATCTGTTCAGGCACTGGATGTTGAAGCAAAATACCATGTACGTCGGGATTGGCATTAAGTTTTTCAATTTCTGCTAAAAGCTGTTCGGTGGTGGTGCTTTGTGGCAATTCAATTTTTAAAGAATCCATGCCCACACGACGACAAGCATTGCCCTTCATACGTACATACGTTGCAGATGCACCATCATCACCGACTAAGATGGTCGCCAAAATTGGTGTACGACCAGTATTGGTTTTTAATGCCTCTACACGAGTCAATAAATCTGCTTCAATTTTATTTGCTAACGCACGACCATCCAATACCACTGCCACAGCCTGTCTCCACGATTCAACAAAAATTTTATTGTGCAAATCATACATGAAAAACCCTGAAAATTGCGCTTAGATGTTGTTTTTCTGCGCATATTCTCAGCCGATAGTATTGTTTTTTTCTCAAAGGTTGCTAATATGTGCTTCACCAATAAGGCGGGGTGGCAGAGTGGTCATGCAGCGGACTGCAACTCCGTGTACGCCGGTTCGATTCCGACCTCCGCCTCCAAAATTGGTGAGTCTAAGCATAAGACTTTAAATAAATTGCTAACATTAGAATGTACGCCCGGGTGGTGAAATAGGTAGACACAGGGGATTTAAAATCCCCCGCCCTCAAAGCGTGCCGGTTCGAGTCCGGCCCCGGGCACCATTTTATGGTGACATCAGATTTAAAAAATAAAGTTTGATGTAAAATGACTAGCGTAATGGCTAGTTTTTTATGCCTAAAATTTAGATAATGCCCATAAGATATTGTTATTTATATATTTTCAAACAAACCAAATAATTTTTGTAAATGTAAGTTTTCACCTCATTCTGCACTAATTTATACTTTATTTTGCACTAAAATTTTACCGTGTATTTTGCACTAAATTGGAATCTTCACATATTTCTTAACTTCAAACATAATGTTTAAATCCGCCCGGATAGATATTAAACAATCAAAATCCTTCGACTGATTCAATCGAAGGATTTCAATATGAGACTTAACAGTTAGCTCAACTTGAGTTTCTCAAAAGCCAAGTGATCGCCGTCTTTGGACACTACGATGGTATCGCCTGCGCTAAATTTCCCTGACAAAATATCATTTGCCAGTTCATTTTCCACTTTGGATTGAATCGCACGTTTCAGCGGTCTTGCACCAAACATAGGATCATAGCCCGCATCAATCAACAAACCAAAGGCATCATCTTCGATACGTAAACCAATCTCACGCTCGGCAAGACGATCACGCAAGCGATCAAGCTGAATATCTGCGATATCACGCATTTGTGATTTTTGTAGACCGTGGAATACCACTACTTCATCGATACGGTTGATGAATTCTGGACGGAAATGCTGACCGATCGCCGCCATTACCACCGCACGGACATCGTCATCACTTGCCCCTTCACCCAGCTCACGCACATCTTGCGAGCCAAGATTCGAGGTCATCACGATCACGGTATTTTTAAAGTCCACCACTCGACCTTGCGAATCAGTCAAGCGCCCATCATCTAACACTTGCAATAAAATATTGAACACATCAGGATGAGCTTTTTCCACCTCATCGAACAAAATCACGCTATATGGTTTACGGCGTACCGCTTCAGTGAGTACACCACCCTCTTCATAACCGACATAACCTGGAGGCGCACCCACCAATCGGCTGACACTGTGTTTCTCCATAAATTCGCTCATATCGATACGGATCATGGCGTCATCACTATCGAATAAGAAATTCGCCAATGCCTTGGTCAGCTCTGTTTTACCGACACCTGTTGGTCCAAGGAACAAGAATGAACCACTTGGACGATTCGGATCAGAC
Source organism: Acinetobacter sp. (assembly GCF_041911495.1). Classification (GTDB taxonomy): domain Bacteria; phylum Pseudomonadota; class Gammaproteobacteria; order Pseudomonadales; family Moraxellaceae; genus Acinetobacter. Next base: position 5,282 of record NZ_JAYROT010000040.1, read on the forward strand.
AGCCCTGCACGTGAACGACGCACCGCATTGGATACCGCTTTCACCGCTTCATCTTGTCCGACCACACGATTGTGCAAGAAGCTCTCCATATTCAGAAGCTTGTCACGTTCACCTTGTAGCATTTTCGACACAGGAATCCCTGTTGCGGCACTGACCACTTCAGCGATTTCATTATCGGTGACTTTGTTTCGCAGTAATTTTGGTGCTTCATTTTCATCTGCGACTTCGGCTTTTTCCAATTGCTTTTGTAGCTCTGGAATCACGCCATATTGCAACCGCCCTGCTTCTGCCAAATCACCTTCACGTTGTGCTTTCTCAAGTGCTATTTTGGCTTGGTCTAATTTCACTTGCACATCTTTATTGCCCTCGACCAAGGCTTTATCGGCACGCCACACTTCCTCAAGGTCATTATACTCTTTTTGCGTTTCGTTAATTTGACGCTCAAGTAACGATGCTTGAGATTTCGAGCCTGCGTCTTCCTCTTTTTTTACCTGTTCAAACTGCATTTTCAGCTGAATCAAACGGCGATCGAGTTTATCCAAAGCCTCAGGTTTTGAGTCCAATTCCATCTTGATACGTGAAGCGGCTTCATCAATCAAATCAATGGCTTTATCTGGCAATTGACGATCGGTGATATAGCGCTGTGACATTTTCGCCGCAGCAATAATCGCCGAATCTAAAATTTGTACGCCATGATGGGTGGCATATTTCTCTTTAAGACCACGCAAGATGGCAATTGTATCTTCCACACTTGGCTCATCCACCAAGACTTTTTGGAAGCGACGTTCAAGCGCAGGGTCTTTTTCGATATACTGGCGATATTCGTCTAAGGTGGTCGCACCGACACATCGTAATTCGCCACGTGCCAATGCAGGTTTCAGCATATTGCCTGCATCCATCGCACCGTCAGTTTTACCTGCGCCTACAAGGGTATGAATCTCATCGATAAATAAGATCACTTGACCTTCTAGCTTTGCCAGTTCTTTCAGCACGGCTTTGAGGCGCTCTTCAAACTCACCACGATATTTTGCACCTGCCAATAGTGAACCTAAATCTAAGGATAATACTCGTTTGCCTTTCAGACTTTCAGGCACTTCACCATTGACGATGCGCTGTGCTAAACCTTCGACAATTGCAGTTTTACCGACACCTGGCTCACCGATCAGTACAGGATTGTTTTTGGTACGGCGTGATAGCACTTGAATGGTACGACGAATCTCATCGTCACGACCAATCACAGGATCGAGCTTGCCTGCGAGCGCACGATCGGTTAAATCAATGGTGTATTTGCCAAGCGCATCACGATTTTCTTCATGGTTACTGGTGGTCACTTTTTCATTTCCTCGAATTTTTTCGATCACACTACGCAATTTTTTGCCATCACCACCTGCGGCAGTGAACAATTTGTGGGTTTCACCCTGCTCCGCCAAAGCCAAAAGCACCCAATCTGTGGTGAGAAATTCATCCCCAGCCTTTTGCGCATAGCTATCTGCCAGATTCAGCACTTTCGCCGCTTCTGGATTGAGATTGACATCGCCTGTTGGATTGGCAATGGTTGGCGCATCTTGGAGCGCTTGATTCAGTTTATCTTTCAGCTCAGTGAGTTTAACACCTGCCTGTTGCAGTAGACTTTGATTGGATGATTCTTCCAACAAGGTGGCAAGAATATGTAAGGTACTGATTGCAGTATGATCTTTGCCTGTGGCTAAAGACTGTGCATCAGAGAGACTTTGTTGAAGTCGATCAGAGAATTTTTCAAAACGCATTTGTTATTATCCTAAAAATATTGACATGACTCATAGATAAGTGCAACTCGCATAATTTCAAGTATTATTTATTGATATTTTTCAAAATTTTATGTCTAAATTTTAGATAAAAGTCAGTTTTATTAATGGTGTTTAATTTGACTTTTTTCAAGGTTATTTTAATTGTACTTTTTAGCTACCATGCTCAATAGTACGACTCATTCATTTACGCCCTCCCGAATTGAACTTCTAACTTAGATAGAAAGCTAAAACGGTTTTTTGCAAATGCTTTTATATTTTTCGCCATTTGATTATTTGCAGATATTCCAAATTTCCCAAAAACAATGACGCTGAAAAGTGCTACAATACTGCCAATTTTTTTGATTCGACTGGCTTCGATCCGTTTCTTTAAACGTATTGTAGGCAAAGTCACTTATAGAAATCGTTAGTTAGATACTAGATAGACGAATTAGGATGGCTCATGACTGATAATGCAACGATCTTGCAAAATGTACCTGTAGGCAAAAAAGTAGGTATCGCATTCTCTGGTGGTTTGGATACTTCTGCAGCACTGCTTTGGATGAAGCAAAAAGGCGCATCGCCTTTTGCCTATACTGCAAACTTAGGTCAACCTGACGAAGATGACTATGATGCCATTCCGAAGAAAGCTGAAGAATATGGTGCAACCAAAGCACGATTGGTCGATTGTCGTTTGCAACTTGCCTTAGAAGGGATTGCAGCGATTCAATGTGGTGCATTCCATATCTCGACTGGCGGTATTCCATATTTCAACACGACACCACTTGGTCGTGCTGTGACAGGTACAATGCTCGTTACTGCAATGAAAGAAGATGATGTCAACATTTGGGGTGATGGTTCAACATACAAAGGGAACGACATTGAGCGTTTCTACCGCTATGGTTTGCTGACCAATCCAGAGTTGAAAATCTACAAACCGTGGCTCGATCAAGTGTTTATCGACGAGCTTGGCGGTCGTGCTGAGATGTCACAATTCTTGATCGACAATGGCTTCGACTACAAAATGTCGAAAGAAAAAGCCTACTCGACTGACTCAAACATGCTTGGTGCAACACATGAAGCCAAAGATTTAGAATTCTTAAATGCTGGCGTAAAAATCGTTGAGCCGATCATGGGCGTGGCGTTCTGGAAAGATGACGTTGAAATCAAAGCGGAAGAAGTGTCAATCACCTTTGAAGAAGGCATGCCAGTTGCACTCAATGGCAAACGCATTAACGATCCAGTTGAATTGATTCTTGAAGCCAATCGTATCGGTGGTCGTCACGGTCTAGGCATGTCAGATCAGATCGAAAACCGTATCATCGAAGCGAAATCTCGTGGTATCTACGAAGCTCCAGGTATGGCGTTATTGCACATTGCTTATGAGCGTTTGATCACAGGTATTCACAATGAAGATACCATCGAGCAATACCGTATCAATGGTCTGCGTCTTGGTCGCTTACTCTATCAAGGTCGTTGGTTCGATTCTCAAGCATTGATGCTTCGTGAAACTGCGCAGCGTTGGGTGGCAAAAGCAATTACGGGCACTGTAACCCTTGAGCTCCGTCGTGGTAATGACTTTAGTATTTTAAATACTGAATCACCGAACCTCACTTATGAAGCAGAACGCTTGACGATGGAAAAAGGCGATTCAATGTTTACGCCGATGGATCGTATCGGTCAGCTCACCATGCGTAATCTGGATATTACCGATACCCGTGCAAAACTCGGTATCTATACGGATACAGGTTTATTGTCACTCGGACAGGGTTCTGCTGTACCGCAATTGGAAAATAACAAAAAATAATTCATGTATTGAATAAAAAAATGCCAGTTTCGACTGGCATTTTTTATGTGTAAATTTAAGGTCTGTTGACTATTTTACACTTCTTAACTTTACCGCAGACGTCATGATCTTATTGGTTCATTAATACTTTGAAAGAAGCTTATGAAAACTCATGATGATTTGATTGAAACTTATTTGCGAGTTGGTATTAGGTAAAGCTAAAACCCGGGAACATTGCAATCACATGTCCACTTTTGCTCTTGTACCAACTATTACAACCACCCGATTGCCACACTGTACTTTTCATCTCATGATGAATCATTTGGGTATAGTCACTTTCTGCTTGCTTCGTCACTTCAATGACAGACTTACCACGCAACTTGGTCGCCTCAATGGCTTTCATGATGTAGTTCATTTGCGCTTCAATCACGAATATTGCTGAGGTATGCCCAATTCCTGTATTTGGTCCTGTCACCACAAAGAAGTTTGGAAAATCTGGAATCGTCGTACCCATATACGCACGTGGATATTCTTCCCAAAATGCAGATAACTGATTGCCTTGCTTACCCACCACAGGATAAGAAATCACGCCATCGGTCGCATCATAACCTGTGGAGTAAATGATCAAATCGACATCAAGATGCTTTCCTGTAGATGTGTGAATACCCTTTTCATCAATCGACTGAATGCCTGAATCTTTGGTATGCAAGGTCACATTGTCCCGACTCAGTGCAGGATAAAGCGTATTGGACAAGATAATGCGCTTACAACCGATGGTGTAATCTGGCGTCACTGCTTTACGCATTTTTGGGTCTTTAATTTGATTTTTGATATGTTTCAGTGCAGCACGTTGCGCAACGACATTGAGCATCGCTTTGGAATATTTAAAACCGATCATACGGGTTTCCAACTGCCAATAAATCGCCGTTCGAACACCTTTGTGTATCAGCTTATTGCCGACTAATTTTTGCTGTGTTTGGCTAAATTTGTAATCTGGTCGAGGCATCACCCAATGCGGAGAGCGTTGGAAAACATGGAGGTGAGCCACATCTTCAGCAATCGCAGGAATCACCTGTGCAGCACTTGCGCCACTACCAATGATCGCTACACGTTTGCCACGATAGTCATAATCATGATTCCAATTATTGGTATGGAACGATTCACCTTTGAAGGTATCACGACCTTTAAAGTTTGGAATCACTGGTGTACTGAGTGGCCCTGAGGCATTGACGACAAACTGTGCTGAGATCACTTCGCCATTTTCAATATGCGCCAACCAGCGACTGGTTGCTTTATCCCATTCGACTCTTACAACATTGGCATTGGTCTTGGTTTTACTTCGAAGATCATATTTATCAATCACATGATTAGTGTACTGCTCAAGCTCTGCTTGCTCGACAAACATCTGACTCCACGCATACGGTTCGTGTGAGATCGAATACAGTGGTGACTGCACATCCACAGACGCACCGGGATAGCTATTTTGACACCACGTCCCACCCATGAAGTCACGGCGCTCAATGATCAAGAAATCTTGCAGTCCACGCTTAAGTAAATTGATCGCAGTACACTGCCCACCAAAACCACTACCGATAATCAAAACCTGTACCGATGTCATCTGTATCACCTTTATTTCTGCTGATTCCATGCACTTTGTGTCTGATCATGTCAGCAATTTTTTTAAAAATACCTATTTGAAGATACTTGTCATCAGATTTAAATGTGACTACACTTCTCTTCAGAATGTTGATAATCTACATCTGACAACATGAGTTGTCAAATATTTTATACACGTACAACTTAAGCTATGAAAAATTCATCACACGCCATACAAGGTCGCACCTACGCAGGTGAGAGTCTTGAAGATCGACAAGCAAAGCGGAAATTACAATTCATTGAGGCTGCTCATGAATTGTTTGGGACGATTGGTTTTCGGCAGACTACTGTGCGCAACTTGTGCAAACAAGCAGGTCTGACTGATCGTTATTTTTATGAATCATTTCAGAGTATTGAACAACTCTTGGCTGAAGTATATCAGCGTGAAATTCGACATATTGAAACAGCGGTTTTGACCTCCATTTCACAAAATATCAATCACGCTTCCATCAAAACATTGATTGAGCAAACTTTAGAAGTATTTTTTGCTGTTGCAGAAAAACCCAAAACGGCAAAAATCGTATGGTTCGAAGTGCTTGGTGTGAGTGAAACGATTGATCAGCTATATATTTCGACGATTCAAAATTTTGCCAATTTATTTGCGCAACTCAGTATGAATATTTATCCTGATTTAAAGATTCCCAAAGCGGAAGTGACGACCATTGCCATTGGTGTGATCGGTGCAATCAGTCAAACCACAAGCCTGTGGTATCTCAGCCATTATCAAACGGATAAACAAACTTTAATTCGATCAATGTCTTATATGATTCAAGGCACGCATTTATTGTTATCACAAGCTAATATGCAAAATATAGAAATGGATTATTCCAACGAATGAAGCTACACAGATTTATTTAGGTTTGACTAAAAATCCGCACCATGCCAATCATGTCGATAGCTTTGTACGATTTCTTTATTTCGATACAAATGGCTTTGAATACTGCGCTTGCGCTCGGATAACATCACCTGTATCTCCGCAACAAAAAACGATGAAGACACATCAAATAATGCCGAATAATTCTCACGATCTTCAGTCACCGCACTAAATCCATCCAAATTCCAAAGGTCAGAAAAACTGCTTAAAGTTTCCAAATTCTGACGCTGTGCTTTCATGGTATTCGCCACAGCCATCGGGTCAAGTCGTGGGTTCAAGCATGCCAAGACAAAAGGATCGGCCGTATTAATATTGATCTTAGTACTTCGAGATGGCAAAGCAGAAATGTAAGGCGCAATCCGGTGATAATTCTCCCCTTCAAAGCCACGTACCCATTGCAACTGTTTGGCACTGCTAAACATCTGATTTGGTGCAAGATAGCCTGCTTGCACACCTTGATAATAGCTATTCTCAGCGCCCATCGCGCCAACGGTTTCATTATCGGCATCTTGCCAATCAATCACTGCCTCAACTAGATTTGGATCAAGATTTAGTCGCTCTAACATCGCTTGGAAAAACAGCACCGCAGTTTCGTTCTTTTCGCCATTTTCATTCAATAAGCTATTGAGATTAAAACGCCCTTGCTCATCATGGAGCTGACCTGTGACCACACCGTCCTCCACAGGAAACGGCGGAAAAGGTTGCGCCCAATTTTCATTTAAGCTGTCGGTGCTATTGTCTTTGGCATCTTGAATGAGCAATTCTGAGAAAAAATATTCTGCAGACCACGCATATTGCAACGCCTGATCTTGACGTAATAGCAACTTAGTTTCTTCCAAATTGGCATTTTGATAGCGCAAAATACTCACCGCAAGAATGGTGGCAAGCACTACCATAATTAAAATGGTCAGTAACGCCACACCGCTTTGCGATGATTTTGAAAAGTGATGATTCACTGAAAAATGGTTCGGCTTGGTCATTAGCTCGTGCTCCCATTTTCAGCACTATTGTTCGAATCGCTATCTGAATTATTGTTTGAACCGTTATTTGAACTGTTGCCATTGGTGCCCGATTCAGTTTCAGTTGTAGGCATATTTTTAGCTGTACTGAACACCCAGCGAATGGCTCGCCCTTGATAATCAAAACTTAAAACTACACCCTGTGGAAGCTGTGACATCAAATATTCTGTTGAATCGGTATCGGTTACGCTTTGTGCAGGCCACTGTGTTTGTACAGCAGGATCAAGGGCTTGAATTTGTAGATTTTCAATCGGTGCAATCAGCACATCACCTTGCATATCTTGGCTTTGCTTACGGTAAATATAGGCATTGTCATAACGCATCAAGGCTTGTTTGTCGGGATCAAAACGATATTCAACAAATTCAAAGCGATCCAAACCCTGTTGCAAAGGATCAATCACGCCTGCTTTATTAAACTTTAATTGCTGATTTTCCAGTTGTAATGCAGGGTAGCTTTCTTCACCCTCTCGCCCTGACAACGGTACAATCTGACTCAAATCACGCTGTATTTGCATATATGCAAATTGTAATTGTTGCAGATGCTCAAGATGCGTTGTATTGCGCTCACGAGTCTTGATCAGTTGGTCGAACACCATCCACCCTGCTGCACTAAGTACCGCAAAGATCGCTATCGCTACCAACACTTCAACGAGAGTAAATCCAGAAGTAGATTTTAGCCGTACTGCGTGCTTTTGAGTGATCGCATTCATTGTGCGCTTCCCTCTTGCGATTGCCGATAATTAAATACCGATAACGTGGTTACACCTTGTACTTTTTCAGCATTATCAGGGTCAAGATGCAACACTTGGATTTCAATACGTTGCACATCTGGACTAATGGTTTCATAAGACTGCTTTTGAATACGCCATTGCTCGCCTTGCTCAGTAATGTCTTCACTTTGACTGCCTGTGAGCCACTCCTTTTCAATCCGAAGCTCCGCCGCCTGATTCATCGCAACGAAATGCGCTAAAGTTCGTAGCTCATTTTGCTGAATTGACTGGGTATAGTTCATGGCAATTTTCATCAATGCCAATGCTGTGGTCGCAAAGATTGCCAATGCCACCATCACCTCAAGCAAGGTAAAGCCACGCAAAGTAGAGCCAAATGCAATGAATCGTCGATGCTGAAAGTTCTGCCTACAAGTCTTCTTCATCACTCACCGAGCCGAGTCGATTGAGCACAATGGCATCGCCGACTTGTTGTTGTTGCAAATATAGCTGAATGCGTACTGGGACTGCCTCACCATTACCAAGCCAAATAATCTGTGGTAAGGCATCATTTTGTTTGAGTACAGCCAAATTCAACTGATGATCAAGACTTTGAATCTGTAAGCTACTTTGCTCAGGTAAAGTCTGACTGTCGAAATCGGTTGCCAATTGCCAGCGGTATTGATCACGCTCACGCATCGGCTGATTTTGAGTAAATTGACTTTGAGTGGATTGACTTTGAGTGGACTGGTTTAGATTTGGCTGGCTTTGATTTGAATTGTCAGGATTGGCTTGCGGACGATATTCCACCACTTCATATTGTGCAGGCGCAATATCTGTCGCAGGCTGAATGAGCAAACCCAAAATTCGCCCTTGATCAGCTGATTCCAAACGGATTTTCTTTAAATTTAAAACCAATAATTCACGAGCTTGCATCACTTTGCGTTGATCGACGCCTTGGACATTCATCACGATAAGACTTGCCATCACCGCCATGATCACGATGACGAGCATGACTTCGATCAAGGTAAAACCTTGTTGAGATTTGGTGATTTGTTTGACTTTATTTTTATTGTTCACGATACGCTCGATGCTTTAATTTTCACTCAATCCAATCATCAACTATTTTTGCTGATCGGCATTTTGCATGGCTTGTGACTCTTGCTCATCGAAGGCTTCTTCACGAGCATTCTTCGGCAAAGCCAAAACTTGCTCAATATATGACACTCGCAGACTGTCACGCTCACCCAAATAACGCTGATAATAGGTCGAGTTGAGAATCGCCGCCGCACCTTGGGTAATCGACCAAATAGAGGCTAAATAATCACGTACAGGCATGGCGCTTTGAATGTATTTTAAATAATGTTCTGTCAGGCGAATGATAATCCGTAAGCGTTTTTTACGGATTTGATAAAGATCTTGAAATAAACTTTGTAACCCTTGCCCTGTGTTGGCTAGGCGTTCTTCGATCTGATGATATAGCACAGTACGCTCAGGATGGTGCAACTGATGCAACATAAAAAAAGCAAGATGCTCGGGGAATTCTTTTTCCGTGTCATAGATCATATCTAACAGCTTTTGCTCATTGCGTATGATCAATAAAATATACAACTCATCTTTACTTTGAAAATGCTTATACAGCGTACCTTTAGCAATATCAAGATCGGCAGCTAAAGTGTCCAATGTCATGCCAGATTCGCCATATTCCAACAATAAATTTTCCGCAGTCGAAAAGATAAGTTCTTCGCGCGCCTTAAACTGCGCTTGTCGTTCCATCTGCTGGTCTAAATTCTTCATGTTGAAATTCTCACATCAATTCATGACAACTGTATTTTGATATTCTATGTCGCATCACATGCTTTGGATCACTATAACATTTTCAAACCGCATTAAACCTAGATTATGCACTCAAACCTGTAATTCGTAAAAAGTTATCTGTGGTCTGCTCGGCTATTTTCTCTACCGATACACCATAAATATCTGCCAAAGCCTGTGCTACAAAAGGCACATATTTCGGCTCATTCGGCTTACCCCGATATGGCATAGGCGCAAGATAAGGGCTATCTGTTTCAATCAACACCCGATCTAACGGCACTTGCTTGGCGACATCACGCAAATCTTGCGCATTCTTAAAGGAAATAATTCCTGAGAAAGAAATATAAAATCCCAAATCTAGCACCGCTTTTGCAGTATCCCAATCTTCGGTAAAACAATGCAAAATACCATGTGTCGCATTTTCTGCTTTGAGCACATCAATGGTATCTGTCTTGGCACTGCGGGTATGTACCACCAAAGGTTTGCCAACTTGTTGCGAAGCTTGGATATGCCGTGCAAAACAATCTTTTTGCTCTTGAATGAAATCGGTACTGTGGTAATAATCCAAGCCTGTTTCACCGATCGCCCAGACTTTATCAGACTGCGCTAACGAAACAAGCTCTTCAACTGTTGCCCGAGCCATCATCTCTGGATCTTCACACGGGTGCACACCAACGCTATAACCGACATGTTCATGCGCTGATGCGATCTTGGACAGCGCAATATGATCATCCAATGCCACAGATATGCCCATCATCCGACTGACACCCGCCTGCATTGCCGCATCAATGGCGGCATGCACATCTCCGTCATACGGCTTTAGCTCAAGCATCGTCAGGTGACAATGAGAATCCACAAACTGCATCATAAAACTTTTACAACATATAAATTTAGCTTGGTCATTTTATCACATCTGCCCATTCACTGATGTGTGATTTCAGCCCAAAAGTATTGATTCACGACGATCGGTTTTATAGGGTATAGCTTGGCTTATCCGAGGTAAGGTGCCCTGCCAACATTTTTTCCGCTTCATTTTTAAATGCCATGCCTTTTTCACCATCCAACTGAATCGCAAAACCTTGTGGCTTTGAACCTTGTTGACGAGGTGAAATCCAAATCACTTTGCCTGTGACTGGATATTTTTGTGATTGTTCAGGCAATGACGCAATGACGAGAAGCTCTTGCCCTAGCGTCACCTCTTGCTTAGATGGCACAAATAACCCACCACCCAGCACGAAAGGCATATAGCAAGCTTGTAAGCTTGCCTGATCTGGCATATTGGTTTGAATAATGGCACCGCCACGTGGTGGAATCATCAACATACTCCCTGTGTTATTTTTTATGCTGTATCATTTAGAGTGTTTAATCGTCGTTCCTATCATCGTGAAAGCGACAAAATTAAACACTTACCCCTTCAACGTTCATCAACTGCATACAAAGCTGCTCAAATATCAATGCACTTTGCACATTCTGTCCAAGCTGTATTGGCACTTGATTGAACGTTTTATCTAAATCAAATAGCTGCTGCAAACTATAATACTGTTGTAAATCAGCAATGTCGAGATCGGACTGTTTGATTGCTTGCTGTAATTTATATGCCGTCATATCCTGCAGGTTAAAACGAAGCATCATCATCAGTGCTTTAAAGTCCAATTCCTTGAGCCAGTCATTGGCAAATTTAATCGGTTGCTGTTTGTATTTCACCAAGTTTGTCCACGCTTGAGCAAAACTTTGTCGTTTTGCAAACCACGGACTATTTAAAATGTCTTGTGCCTTTAACGGCATGTGATGTGCTAAAGCTAAAGCAATCTGTTTCTCATCTGCGGTGAATTCATTGTGATTTTCAGATGTCGTTAAAGCATTTTGAGATAAATACAGTTGCGCTTGCGAAATGCCGATTCGATCTAAAGCATATTGTTGTACACGGCTACGAATGGTTGCCGAAAGTTGCAACATGGCATCGCTGACTAAAATCATCAACACCCGATCACCCGGTTCTTCCAAAGTTTTCAGTAAGGCATTACTCGAAGCGACATTCATTTTATCCGCTTGATGAATCAGCACCACACGCCAACCGTCAACGGTTTGCTGAATAAAATCATTCAGTTCACGGATTTGATCAATTTTAATCGCTGAATAACTTTGTTTCTTTTCATCAAAATCTGCGGAAATTTGCTTGAGCTGAGGGTGCGTATCGGCATCAAACCAGTGACAACTTTTACACTGTCCACAGGCTGTTTGAAGTGTCGTTGTTAATTCAGATTTATTCAAGCAAAGCAACCATTTGGCAAATTGCAGACTAAACTGCTGTTTCCCACAACCCTGCTTGCCATAAAACAACATCGCATGACCAAGCTCTGGATACCGTGTCGTGAGCTTTTGCCAAATCGGATGATGCCAAGTATAGATACCCTGTTCCTTCGAACTAGGATCGTGCAATTCAGACGGATGATGATCTTCGTTCATGGACATGATCTGTATCTATGCAAAAAGAATTTATTCAAATGCACTGACTGGCATGGCATTTAAAAGGTCTAAATCGGCTTGGGTATCGACACCCGGTGGCAAATTCGCCTGTGCCACATCAATGGCAATACGATGACCATTTTCTAAAACACGAAGCTGTTCAAGGCTTTCCAACTGTTCCAAATCACCTTGCGACCATGTCACATAATCTTGAAGTAACTGCACACGATAGGCATACAAACCGAGATGACGATAGGCTTTGTTGTGTAGTGTGCGCTCGGCAAGTTTTACGCCATCACGATCATACGGAATTGTAGCACGGCTAAAATACAATGCTTCTTTGGTTTTGCTCATCACCACTTTGACAATGCTATCACGCTCAAATTCTTCCAATGAATGAATCGGTTCACACAGCGTTGCCATCGCACATTGCGCTTGATCTTCTAAAAGCTGTGCCACCTGCTTGACCAACTGTGCAGGAAGCAAAGGTTCATCACCTTGTACATTGACAATAATATCCTCAGCCGACCAGCCTTTGATCTGTGCCACTTGGCTTAAACGGTCTGTGCCTGATGGATGATTAACATCTGTCATCACCACATCAATGCCTTCTGCCAAACAAACATCAGCGATGCGTTGATCATCTGTTGCCACACAATAATCATCAAAACCATCGACTTTTTTGGCTTGATCGACCACACGCAAAATCATCGCTCGACCATGAATCTTAAGCAGAGGTTTACCCGGTAAGCGTGAACTGGCAAAACGTGCAGGGATGACAATGTGTTTACGCATAAAACTTCCTTCATCTATTTGGCGTGTTAGCTATTCGGACGATGTGATAGATTGATTTTAAAATTCGGATTTAAACCGAGCAACTGATCATTAAACAACTGATAGACGTTTTCTGATAATACCGCTTGTACAGGCACCACCCAGACACGTGCCAACATCTCAGGATCATTGTGCCAAAGTTGCTTTAACTTGACCGCATCTTTTTCCGTGGTGATGATTGCCTTCTGATTCATTTCAGCAAAATCAATTGCTTGATAAGCATGATGGTCTGCAAAAGCATGTTTTTGATACGAGATGTTTAAATCATCGAGGGTTTTAAAAAAGCGTTGCGGAAAGCCAATACCCACCACCGCCTCATAGTGCAAACTCGCATCGAAAGGCTGGTTGCAATCTGCCAAATTATACGGCGTACTCGGCGCAAGATGCATATTAAAATTAGTTTTAGGTTGTGCCGAATGTTCAATCACCGTTACTTCGTCTAAACGGCTTAATGGCTCTCGTAAATAACCTTCAGGTAAAAGCTTTTCATTGCCAAAACCACGATTGGCATCAACAACTACCCATTCCAAGTCACGAGCAAGCGCAAAATGTTGTAAACCATCATCACTCAAAATTAAATCCACGTGATGATGTTGTAATAACAATTCAATCGCATCTTTACGATTTGGACCAACTGCCATCGGCACATGAGTACGTTGTACGATCAAAGTCGGCTCATCGCCCACCTGATCAGGAGTAGAATCCGAAGTCACGAGTAACGGAAACTCGCCTTTTCCATCTACACCTTTACCACCCCCGCCTTTTGCTCCATAGCCTCGACTAATCACGCCGACTTTTATATTTTTGGATTGCAAATATTCAACTAAGGCAATGATTAGTGGGGTTTTACCACTACCACCGACAGTAATATTGCCAATGATCATCACAGGTACTGGCGCACGATAGGCGTCTTTTGATTTACTATTTTTTTGCCACAGAAAAACAGCACGATACAGCCAAGACAAAGGACGAAGTACAATCAACCATTTGGCTTGATCATGCCATGCTTTTTGTATCTGCTCTGCCAAACGCATGTGATTTAAGGCTCATCATCAAGATGGAATTGCCGCTGATAGAGCTTTGCATATTCACCTTGTTTGTCGAGTAATTCTTGATGATTACCCACTTCGATGATCTGCCCATGATCCATCACCACGATGCGATCCGCATTTTCAATGGTAGATAGTCGATGTGCAATGACAATGGTTGTACGCCCTTGCATCGCTTGGTCAAGCGCTTGTTGAATATAATGCTCAGATTGGTTGTCTAGTGCACTGGTCGCTTCATCTAAGATGAGAATTGGTGCATTTTTTAGCATCGCACGTGCAATCGCCAAACGCTGACGTTGACCACCTGACAGATTTAAACCATTGGCACCGAGATTGGTGTCATAGCCTTTTGGTAACTCCATGATGAAATCATGCGCATAAGCCGCTTTTGACGCAGCGATGATTTGTTCTTCTGTTGCATCAGCAAGCTCACCATAGGCAATATTTTCACGCACGGTACGATCAAATAAAATAACTTGTTGATTGACCATCGCAATATGATGACGCAAATAATTCAGCTCAATATCTTCGATTTCATGACCATCGACAATGAGCTGTCCTTCTTGATGCGTCTGATAGCGAAGTAGTGTATTGACCAAAGTTGATTTACCTGCGCCAGAACGACCTACCAATGCAATGGTTTCGCCCGACTCAATGTGCAAGTTGATTTGATCCAGTGCTTTTGTGCCATCAGGATAGGTGACGCCAACTTGGTTAAACTGAATCTGCCCTGACATCGGCGGTTTAAACTGTCCTAGATTTGGCTCATCCGCTTGATCAATCACATCAAAAATTGATTTGGTCGCTGCAAGACCACGTTGGATTTTTTCATTGATATCCGTCAAAGCTTTTACAGGTTTACTCAATAATCCTGCTGCGGTGATATATGCAACAAACTCACCTGCACTGGTATCGCCAATGATTTGCGGACGCAGTGCAATCCAAATCACAATACTCATTGCGATCGCCATAAAAAGCTGTACCAATGGTGTATTGATACTGACCACAACGACGAGCTTTAAACCTTTTTTTAGATTTTCGAATGAATAACGATGGAAGCGTTGTTTTTCATATTCTTGCCCACCAAAGCTTTTCACTACGGAGTAGCCATTGACCGCTTCTTGCACCACATGGCTAACATCACCCATACTATTTTGCAGTTGTGTTGACAGGCGACGCATACGCTTAGCCGCTTTACGAATGACCAAAGCAATTAAAGGTGCAATGATGAGAATGGTTAGTGACAACCGCCAATTCATATAAAATAAATAACCAAGGAGCAAAATCACCGTCAAACCATCTCGTACAATAGTTTTTAATGATTCAGTCGACGCAGCGGTGACTTGTTCGACGTTATAAATAATCTTCGCAGTTATATGGCCACTGGAGTTATTTAAATAATAAGCTGTTGGTAATTTTAACAGTTTATCGAAAATCTGCTGACGCAAAGTAAATACCAAATTGCGTGAAATTACCGCAGAGAAATAATTCCCGAGGAATGAGCCTAAACCACGGCAAAAGAACAGAAAAATCACTAAGACTGGAAATAAATTTTTCGCAGACTGATCGGCGGTATTGATCGCATCAATGATGTATTTGATCAATTGTGCGATCGACACTTCGGTTGCCGCATTGATCGCAAAACCAATCAATACCAAAATGCCTGCTTTCCAATAGACTTTGAGGTAACTCAATAGGCGAAAATAAACCTGCAAATCACTTTTTGCATCTGATTGACTGGCATTCGGTTGACTTGCATCTTTCGCCTTATTCACCGATTAATAACCTCTCGCAGGAACTTTGGTACTGATATTGATATTGATAAAGCCGAGCTTACCCGCAACATCCATGACACGTACTACATCTTGATGTGCTGCTTTGGCATCAGCTGCAATGATCACAGGCATATCACGTCGATCAGCTGTTGCTTGCTGTATTGCCGTAGTCAATTGCGTTTCATCATTCCCCGCCAGCGCTTGACCATTCACGGTGTATTTTCCAGAGGCTTGAACGACGACTTCCACACGCTCATCTATCGACGTCGGTGGCACACCTTGCGCATCAGGCAAAGTCAGATTCAAACGACTATGCTGATTAAAAGTGGTCGATACCAAGAGAAAAACCAATAAAAATAATAAACAATCAATCATCGGAGTCAGATTGACTTCGATCTCATTGACACGAGGACGATTAAACTTCATCCGCCACCTGCGCTTCGATCAATGCTGAATCGTCATAAGCAGGTTCATCATTTTCTACAATTTTAAAATTTGTATCATAAAACAATGCGGCATGAAATATGGTTGCTTGTTGTTCCATTTCCACCACATATTCCACAATCACACGCTGAAAATAGCGATAAGCCATCAACACTGGAATGGCAATAATCATACCTGCTGCCGTGGTAATCAATGCCTTGGATACACCTTGCGCAAGCAGTGCAGGATCGGTGACACCACCAGTATTTACAGCAAGAAAGGCTTGGATAATCCCCAACACAGTACCGAGCAAACCTAACAGTGGTGCAATCGAGCCAATGGTGCCTAAGAAATTAATATTTTTTTCAAGTGAGGCAATTTGTACACTGGCTTCTGTCTGCATTTGCTTTTGTGCAAAATCCGCACCTTTGCTTTTAAACATATAGCCTTTTTGCAAAACTTTACCCAAAGACGATGCAAATAATGACTTCTGATCTTGCAGATTCAATGTGCCACTTTGCGCACGAGCTAAAACTTCATTCGCCAAATTTTTTGGAATCACTTGTGATTTTTTCAATCGCATCATGCGTTCAATACAAATCGCTAATGCAATGATTGAACACAAGATCAGTGGGATCATCAACCACCCACCTGCTTTAATAAATTCCCACATAGACCCCTCTATACTTTAACAAATAACGACGACTTATTTTGATTATTCAAACACTTTCAAAATACCATCCAACTCATCGAGTGAATGATATTTGATGACGATTTTGCCTTTTCCTTTGGCATTATGATCAATCTGTACTTCCGCACCGAGCTTCTCAGTCAACTTCTCAATCAACTGATTGATATCCGATGAAGGCTTCGCTTTCTCACTCGATAATACAGGCTTTTGCAACTCACGCACGAGCTGCTCTGTCTGACGTACAGACAAGCCTTTTGCCACGACTTGTTGTGCAATCTTAGCTTGTTCAGTCTTCTTCAATGGCAATAATGCACGGGCATGACCCATGTCAATCTTTTGCTCATCCAATAAGACTTTGACGCTTTCTTCTAAACTGAGTAAGCGCAATAAATTACTTACTGAAGCACGAGCTTTACCAACAGTTTCTGCAATCTCTTGATGACTTAAGCCAAATTCTTCATGGAAGCGTTGCAATGCCAAAGCTTGCTCCATTGGATTCAAATCTTGACGTTGAATATTTTCAATCAACGCCAAAGCGATCGCCACCTGATCCGACATGTCACGCACGATCGCAGGGACATGTGTTAACCCTGCAAGTTTGGCTGCACGCCAACGACGCTCACCCGCGATGATTTCATATTGTGCATCTTCACCGTCGCTACTGACTTTACGAATCACGATCGGTTGCATCACGCCGTGTTGCTTGATCGAATCGCTCAGCTCTTTTAAGGCTTCATCGGCAATATGTTGACGTGGTTGGTATTGACCACGCTGCAATATATCTACCGAGATTTGCTCGAGTTGACCATCTTCAAGGTCTGCGGTATTCACAGAAAGATGTTGTTTCTCTTTTTTCACTGAACCAAGTAGTGCATCTAAACCACGACCTTTGGCTAAGCCACGTTTCTTTAAAGTCATGATTTTGCTCCCTGCTTTTGTTCAGCCTGTTTCTGTTCAGCTTGCTTCTGTTCAATCTTTTTCATTTTTTTGACGAGTTCCGCTGCGAATGTGAGGTACGACACTGCACCTTTTGAGCTTTTCTCAAAATACATCACAGGGACGCCATGTGCAGGCGCTTCCGCCAAACGTACATTGCGTGGAATCACGGTCTGGAATAATTTATCGCCAAAATATTGTGCCAATTCTTCAGATACGTCTTTGGTCAATGCGCTACGTCCATCATACATGGTACGCAAGACGCCTAGAATTTCTAAATTAGGATTCAATGTTTGATTGATTCGCTCAATGGTTTGACACAAATCGGCTAAACCCTCTAAGGCATAATATTCACACTGCATTGGGATCAATACGCTATCCGCTGCACAAAAGGCATTCACCGTAATCAAATTCAGACTTGGCGCACAATCAATCAGGATAAAGTCAAAATTGCTTTCGATCTGCTTCAAGGCATCACGGAGAATAAACTCACGCTGTTCTTGCTCAGCGATCACGAGCTCTGCACCTGCAAGCTCACGATTTGAGCCAAGCACTTTATAGTTTGATTCGACTTTATTAATCGCAGCTTCGATCGGCGCATCACCCAACATCACATCAGCAATGCTATAGTTCAATTCATTTTTATGTACGCCAGAGCCCATCGTGGCATTGCCTTGCGCATCTAAATCCACAAGCAAGACTCGTTTTTTTAGCACTGCTAAAGATGCAGCAAGATTGACTGCGGTGGTGGTTTTTGCGACACCACCTTTTTGATTTGCAATTGCAATTATTTTAACCATAAAACCTTTTTCGCCATTAAAGCTATCTTCGTCTATTCGATCAATACTTGTTACAATACTTATTTCAAAACTTCAATCAGAAGCATCACCACGATAGTGGCGATCCATTCTAACAAAATCTTTTTTTAATCCTATGGGTTATACATCACTTGCTTTGCAATACAAAGTCATGATGATTTATTTAAAACAATTAAGTGCCGTTGCTCATCAAGCTTTGGGACTTTGAGTGCAATGATCTGCTGTGACCAATTCGATAAGCTTGATAGCTCATCATGTGGCACAACACCTTTCATCGCAGCAATGACTGACTGCTCATGCATATACGGCTTTGCTGCATCAACAAAATCAAGCAGTGAGGCAAAAGCACGACTAGTAATGACATCGAAATGACCAAGATCGTTGATACTCTGCGGATCTTCTACCCGAGTCTGCACCGCTTTGACATTGGTGAGTTTCATATCTGCAATAAATTGCTTCAAAAAACGAATCTTTTTACCATTTGAATCAAGCAATACGCACTCACGCTCAGGCTGACACAATGCCACAATCATGCCTGGCATGCCACCACCTGTACCCACATCGAGCATTCGACCTTTTGGAAAATGATTTAAAATACTCAAACTATCCAGTAGATGCTTGATCAACATTTCCTTTGGTTCACGGATCGCAGTGAGGTTGTATGCTTTATTCCAAAGCACTAAGGCATCTTGATATTTCAGCAAGTTGTTCAGCACCTGTTCGGACAAGTCCAAATTCAGTGCAGACACACCATCGGTCAAAGCTTGATAGTACGGGTGCATAAATCCTCAAAAGAATGTATTTGTCATCGTAAATAAATGACTTCTACTTAGTGCTTAAAGCATAATTCGAAACGCACCTATTATGCGTGGAACATCTTGTAAAACGCAAACTGGTTTCACTGAAATCACCCGATTTGACACGTTTAATTGTAGAGAATTAGATCTGTCGTTTTCGAATCTGCTCATCCAACTGCATCAAACGCTCTGGTGTCCCTACATCGACCCATGCTGTAGACATTTTTTCACCACTGACTAAACCATGTTGCATCGCATCTTTGAGCAATGGAGCAAGTGGGCGTTTGCCTTGCGGTAAATCTGCAAACAGCTTTGGAGATAAAATGCTAATCCCTGAAAAAGTTAATGCCTCACCCGCTTTCTTTTGCTCAAATGTGCTGATCACACCATGATTTGCAGTGCCATTCGATAAATCATCACTTAAAGTAAAATCACCATTTGGATGTTGCGGTGGGTTATCCACCAAGACCAAATGCGCCAAGCGATCGCCAAGCTCAACATTTTTTAATGCAGAAAAGTCATAGCGTGTCCACACATCACCATTCACCACGAGAAAAGGTTGATCTTCAAAATGAAATAAAGCTTTGATTAAACCGCCTGCGGTTTCTAAACCTTCATCTTCTAACGACCAAAGAATTTTTACACCAAACTGCGAGCCATCACCCAAGGTATTGACCAATTGATCTTTGAGCCATGCGGCATTGATGATGATTTCTGTCACGCCAATTTTAGCCAGTGCTTCGATATGCCAAACGATCAGTGGCTTACCGCCTACTTCTAACAATGGTTTTGGCTTATATAAAGTCAGCGGTCGCATGCGATTCCCCAAGCCTGCCGCTAAGATCATCGCTTTCATTGGCTTGCCTCTTCACTAAGCATTTTAATGGTCACTTCTTGATAAGTGCCATATTTCTGTTCAAATTTTGGCATCACCTCATTTTCGACAAATGATTGCAATTCAGCTAATTCAGGACAATTTTTCAATTCCTGACGCAAATACCACATCACACGTGGTAAATCTTTCAAATAACCCGACTTACCATCACGCACGAATAAACGCACAAAAATCCCTAAGATTTTCAAATGACGTTGAATCGACATGACTTCTGCATCAAGGCGAAACTGTTCCAGACTACGCCCTACTTTTGCAGACTCAGGCAACAGTCCATAGAACTGATCAATCCATTTTGCAACTTGCTCAGGCAACCATTGCACATAAGCATCACGTACGATCGAGATCAAATCGTAAGTATCAGGACCAACTACCGCATCTTGGAAGTCAATCACGCCAAGCACAGACTCGCCATCTAAAACCATCAAGTTACGGCTGTGATAATCACGATGCACGATGACTTGCGGTTGATTTTTCAGATTGTCCAAAATCCACGCATAACTGTTGCTCAACATGCTTTGTTGCGCTTCGCTCAATGTAATATCAAGCGCAGGCAACATCCAGTGATCAAACAAACGCATTTCATCTGTCAATTTTTCCGCACTATATTGTGGAAAAATCTGGGAATCGACAGCAATACTTTGCAATTGGATAATTTGCGCAAAAGCTTGTAAATAATATTGATCGACTGTGCTTTGATTTAACTCGGTAGATAGAAGCTGATCGCCAAAATCTTCAAGTAATAAAAACCCTTGTGTTAAATCTTGTGCGACGATCTGTGGCACACGTGCACCGTAGCTTGATAAATAGCTTGCAATTTGTACAAATGGCGCACAATCTTCTTGTTCTGGTGGTGCATCCATCAGCATGTAGCGCTGAGATGAAAGCGTAATCCTTGCATAGCGACGAAAACTTGCATCTCCAGCTAAGTAGTTGATTTTGTAATCTTGTTGTGGCAAAACTTGGTTTAACCAAGTATCAATTAACTGTTCTCGTTGCATGTAAAGCGAATCCCTAATTGCAATAAGCGTGCATTATTTAGCGAACTAAGTGTAGTCGTTTCCGCTTTTTTTCTCTATCATGCAATGAAAATATTTCTTTGCACTTTGATTTATTCCCAAATTCTGATGACTGATCTTGAACCTATATGATGACCCATCAATTTAAAAAAAACACCTTATTCAAAGCCGTCATCGGACTGATGAGTCTTGGTGCGTTTCAAATCGCTTATGCGGAAAACAGCAACGCAAATGTTGACAGCCTAGAATCATCGCAAGCCACAACAGCAGACTCAAAAGTCGTCAGCAAAGAGATTCATTTAGATAAAACCCAAAGTAAAAATGGTGGTTTAACACCTGCCAATAGCGAAGAAGCGCAAGACTTCTATCAACAATATTATTTAACGCCATCAGAAATCGCCGAATCAAACCCAAAAGATACATACAAAGATCAACTCTGTTCAGGAATGTGGGTGACACCGATTGGTACCAATGAGCAAGCACCGAGCGATCCAACTCAAGCGACTGCAACGATTAGCGCAGAAAGTGCTTATTACAACCCTAATGGCACCTCTGTACTCGAAGGTGATGTTCAAATCGACCAACAAGGGCGAAGCATTCGTGCTGAGCGTTTAGAGCTTGATGAAACGCAAACATATGCAAAAGCGCAAGGCAAAGTCCAACTCGCTCAAGGTGGATTATTTTCACAAAGCGATGAAATCAATTACAACCTAAAAACGCAACAAGGCGATCTTAACGATAGCTATTTTATTAGCGAAGCACAGCAAGCACATGGCTACGCCTCAGAGATTCGTCGCACTGCACCTGATGTTGTCGTACTCAATCAAGCAAGCTATTCGACCTGCCCACCAAGTACAAGCCCTGCATGGCATCTGCAAGCCAAAACCATTGAGCTGAATCAAACGACTGGACGTGGCGTCACCAAAGATGCTCGACTTTATATCAAAAACACCCCAGTTCTTCCTGTGCCATATTTTAATTTTCCAATTGATGATCGACGCACCACAGGTTTCTTAGTACCTAGCTTTGGTTATACCAATGATGGTGGTTTACAGCTCGGCGTACCGTATTATCTGAACCTTGCGCCAAACTATGATATGACGGTGACTCCACGTTACCTCAATGGTCGTGGCTTTATGGCAGAAGGTGATTTCAATTATCTCACCGAAGATTATGGTTTTGGTAAAATTTGGGGTGGTTATCTGCCTCAAGATCAGGGCTACGATGATCAAGATCGTAAAGATTTGCACTGGGAACATTTTTGGAAAATTAATGATCAATGGAACAGCGCCATTGATTATAACTATGTATCCGACGAAGACTATTTCACAGACTTAGGAAACTCTCCAAATAGTGAAGATTTAGTCCATCAAGAGCGTACTTGGGTATTGAATTATGCCAATGGTATTCCTGGCATTACCGCTCAGCTTAAAGTGCAAGACTTTCAAACTTTAGATGAGTCTATTGCCGATGTAGACCGTCCTTATGCACGATTGCCACAGTTTATTTTTCACTATGCAGGTGGAGAATATAATGGCTTAGAGTATGGCTTTTATAACGATACGGCATACTTTAAAAAGTCTATCGACGACGGCTCAGCTTTAGAAAGTAGCGGTACACGGATTTATAATCAGCTGTATAGCCGTTACAACTTTAGAACACCAAGCGCCTTTGTCATTCCTGAAATTTCAGTGCGTAGCATCAACACTTTCTTTGATCGGGACAGCAAAGTTGACCTCGGTTTTGATGAAAATGAATCTGTTGAAAAATCTGTTGCTGTACCACAGTTCACTTTAGATACAGGCTTAGTTTTTGAAAAGCAAGGCAAATATTTGCAAAGCTTAAGCCCTCGCCTATTTTATGCTTATTCGCCTTATCAGGCTCAAGATGGCTATCCAAACTTTGACAGTACCCAAGCCTCTGTCAGTTACGATCGTTTATTTAGTCCATATCGTTTTTATGGACATGATCGCTTAGAAGATAATCATTTTGCTTCGCTTGGTTTAACCTATCGCTTATACGACACCATTGGCTTAGAGCGCTTACGTGCAAGTATCGGACAGAGCTTTTATTTTGCTGATCGCAAAGTCCGTCTTGATGCTGAGAATGATCCGATCGCAACCGATGACTACTCAGGTCCTGTAATGACCTTCTCTAGTCAGCTTAGCAATAATATTCATGTGACATCGAACACAGCGTTTGATGCAGACGGTGAGAATACGTTTAGCAATCTATCGTTGAATTATGCCGATGATGTTGGACAGCTTTACCATCTTGGCTATGTCTATCGTAACGACCTTGCCGAACTGCGTCAGCAAGCTTATCAACAAGTGGTTGGCTCATTTGTGCAACCGATTCACAACAATTGGCGCCTCATGGGTCACGTACAATACGACATTGATAATGACTTGACACGTGAAATTCTACTCGGTTTAAATTATGAATCTTGCTGTTGGGGTGTTTCAGTCTATGCACGTCGATACTATAATGATCTCGACGACCCGACTGATGAAAACATTTCAGCGAAGAAAGCCATCATGGCAGAGTTTAGCCTTAAAGGTTTAGGCGGATTATCAGGCAAATTAGCCTCATTATTAGAAGATCGTGTCATTGGATTTGATCATGTTAACCAAACTTGGACTCAACGTTAATGAATAACCCTACTGTACTTACATCTAAATTACGTCAAAACATGATGAAAATTGCCCGCACTACTGCGCTAGTGGTTGCGTTATCTGCATCAGCGTCAATTTATGCAGCGAATATTGATCAAGTGGTTGCAGTCGTTGGTGAAAGCGCAATTTTGCAAAGTGATCTAGATCAAGCGAGTGCCGTTATTCAAGAGCAAATGCAAAGCAAGGGACAACAAGTTCCCCCTGCATCTATTCTGCGTAAACAAGTATTAGAACAACTCATCTTACGTCAAGCTCAAATTGAACAAGTGCGTCGTCTAGGTGTGAAACCGAGCGAAACTGAACTCAATCAAGCTGTATTGTCTATTGCAAAGCAACAAGGTGCGGAGAGCTTAGAAGAATTCCAACGTGGTCTTGACAGCCAACGTGCAGGTAACTATGAGCTACTTCGCAAGCAGGTTTCAGAAGATTTAAGTGTCAATCGCCTACGTCAACAACAAGTCATGTCACGTATCAAAGTATCTGAGCGAGATATTGATAACTTCCTAAATTCTCCACAAGGTCAAGCAGCACTTGGTAGCCAATTTCATGTACTTCACTTACGTGTTGCTCCAAAATCGGAAGCGACCGAAGCAAATGCGGTCACTGAAACTGCAAATGCTGTACGCAATGCATTGGCAACGAGTGACAATATCAAAGAGATTGCTGAGCAGAACAGCAATGATCAAGTCGTGGTGCAAGGCGCAGACATGGGCACACGTGCTTTATCTGATATTCCTGCCGATCTTGCCGCTCGAATCAGTGGTCTTGAAGTGGGTAAAACGACAGAATTAATCAATGCCAAAGATGGTATTCATATTTTAAAACTACTTGAACGAACAGCTGATGGAAAAAAAGCTTTAATTCCTCAATATTTTACACGTCATATTTTGATTCAACCTTCAGAAGTCGTTAGCCCTGCTGATGCAAAACAGCAAATTGATCAAATCTATAACCGTCTACAACAAGGCGCAGATTTTCAAGAAATGGCAGCGACCTATTCTAGTGATACTGGATCAGCACGTAATGGCGGTAGTTTGGACTGGGTTTCTCCTGGTGTGATGGTGCCTGAGTTTGAAAAAGTGATGACTTCTACCTCAGTTGGTCAAGTCAGCAAACCATTTCAAACACAATACGGTTGGCATATCTTGACCGTTGAAGATCAACGTCAGAAAGATATGACTGAAGAATATCAACGGCGTATGGCAAAACAACTTTTGAGTGAGCGTCAGTTTGATGCAGAGCTTGATGGTTGGTTACGTGAAGTCCGTGCAGAAGCTTATGTGGATATCAAAGATCCAAGCTTAAAAGACTCCAGTTCAAAAGATTCGGATGCGCAAGCGAGCTCAACGCAAACGACGACTGAGCCAAGTACAGATTCAAGCACCGAAAACTAATAGATTGGTGTAAAAACCGATTCATTTTCTTATATAAAAAACCAAATCTCGTATTTGGTTTTTTATTTTCTTCAAATCAGATCAGTCAAAGCTAAACACTCGTGCTAAGATTTGATGTTCATATTGGTTTTCCAATTTTCATAATTAGGTTAGACGGTTTCAATGATGCAATTTGTCCATTTAGGCATTCACAGCGAATATTCGATTACGGATTCGATTATCAGAATCCCTGATTTGGTGAAAGCTGCCGCCGACGACAAGATGCCTGCTTTAGCACTGACCGACCTGTCGAATATGCACGCTGCGGTGAAGTTTTATAACGCCTGTCTTAAGCATGGCATTAAGCCAATTTTTGGCAGTGATCTACGTCTTGGTGAAGAGCATCAACGGGTGCAACTGCTTGCGATGAACCAAGCGGGCTGGCTCAATCTCACCGAATTAGTATCCAAAGGTTTTACCCATGGACTGAAACTCGACATTCCTACGGTTCAGTCTGAATGGATTTGTCAGCAATCTGATGGACTGATTGCCCTCTTGGGAATCCATAGCGATGTCGGTCAAGCACTTTGCTCATCCAATCCTGATAAAGCCGAGCCACTGATTGACGCATGGAAATATGCTTTTGGTGATCGGGTGTATTTGGCGATTAGTCGAGTTGGCTTGCCGAATGAAGAACTGTTTATTCAGCAAGCATTGCAACTTGCACAAAAATATCAAATCGGTGTGGTTGCGCACAATGATTTACGTTTTGTGAAACAAAGTGATTTTGAAGCGCACGAAGCTCGAGTCTGTATCGCCGAAGGCTATGTACTCGGTGATGATCGTCGTCCGCAAAATTATACCGATCAGCAATATTTCAAATCCAATGCTGAAATGCAAACGCTGTTTGCCGATTTACCTAATGCGCTGACGAACAGCTATCTAATCGCACTGCGTTGTACGGTCAATCTGACTTTGGGTAAAAACTATCTGCCTGATTATCCAATACCGCCTGAGCACACCATTGATTCATTTTTCCGTCATGTCTCAGAGCAAGGCTTAATCGAACGGCTTGCCTTACTTTATCCTGAAGCTGAACGTGATGAATCATGGGCTGAGATTGACAAAAAGTATCACGACCGACTGACCTATGAGATTGATATTATTCTTAAAATGGGTTTCCCAGGTTATTTCCTTATCGTCATGGATTTTATTGGCTGGGCGAAAAATAACGGTGTGCCTGTTGGACCAGGTCGTGGTTCGGGTGCAGGCTCGTTGGTTGCTTATAGTTTAAAAATTACCGATCTTGATCCACTGCGTTATGAGTTACTTTTCGAGCGATTCCTCAATCCTGAACGAGTGTCGATGCCCGATTTCGATATTGACTTCTGTATCGCAGGGCGTGACCGTGTGATTGAGTATGTGTCACAACATTATGGTCGTGAAGCAGTGGCACAAATTGCCACCTTCGGAACAATGGCAGCAAAAGGTGCGATTCGTGATGTAGCACGAGTATTGGGTAAGTCTTATGGCTTAGCAGATCGCATTTCCAAACTTGTGCCGACCAAGCCACTCGGTGTCGATCTAAAAACTGCTTTGGAAATGGAACCAGAGCTAAAAGACATGGTCACCAATCCTGCCAATCCCGAATATGATGATGCGTCGGAAATTTGGGACATGGCACTCAAGCTCGAAGGTATTACCCGTAACACAGGCAAACACGCAGGTGGCGTACTGATCTCTCCCGGGAAAATCACCGATTTCTCTGCGATTAGCTGTGAAGCCGATGGTACAGGACGAGTCAGTCAGTTTGATAAAGACGACGTCGAAGCGGTCGGCTTGGTCAAGTTTGACTTTTTGGGACTGCGAAATCTCACCGTGATTGAAGATGCAATGACGCATATCAATGCACGCTTGCCTGAGTCTGAACGAATTATCCTCGAACAGATCGCTTTAGATGATAAAGCAGCCTATGAGGTGTTCGCTGATGGCAATACCACAGCGGTATTCCAGTTTGAATCCGTCGGTATGAAACGCATGCTCAAAGAAGCACGCCCAAGCCAGTTTGAAGAAATTATCGCATTCGTGTCGCTGTACCGTCCCGGTCCAATGGATCTGATTCCCGACTTTATCCATCGTATGCACGGTGGCAGTTTTGAGTATCTGCATCCACTGCTTGAAGATATTTTGAAACCAACTTACGGCATCATGGTCTATCAAGAGCAGGTGATGCAGGCAGCGCAGGTCTGTGCAGGCTATACCCTCGGTGGTGCGGATTTGCTACGTCGTGCCATGGGGAAAAAGAAGCCTGAGGAAATGGTCAAACAACGGCAAATCTTCCTCAAAGGTGCAGCCACCAAAGATATTGATGAGGTCAAAGCCAATGAAATTTTCGATTATATGGAAAAGTTCGCAGGCTATGGTTTTAACAAATCGCACGCAGCGGCTTATGCCCTCGTCGCTTATCATACCGCATGGCTGAAAGCGCATTATCCAGCGGAGTTTATGGCGGCGGTGATGTCTTCTGAAATGCAAAATACTGATAATGTGGTGTTTTTGATTGATGACTGTCGTAGCAATGATCTGACCGTTTTACCGCCGTCAATCAACATGTCGGACTACCGCTTTAAAGCCAGTGACCCAAAAACTATTGTCTATGGATTGGGTGCGATCAAAGGCGTTGGTGAGCAGGCGATGCAGTCGGTGATTGATTCCCGAGTTGAGCAAGGTGAATATCAAGACTTATTCGATTTTTGTCATCGTATTGATCTCAAGAAAATCAATAAACGGACTTTAGAAGCCTTAATTCGTGCAGGTGCGCTCGATTGTTTGGGTGAAGAACGTGCGATTTTGATGGAAAATTTACCCGAAGCGGTGCAAGCAGCGGAACAAGCACGCAACAACCGTGAATCAGGCATGATGGATTTGTTTGGTGAAGTCGAGCAAGTACAGC